>CAZVZX010000007.1:0-171297 GCA_964631235.1 uncultured Planctomycetaceae bacterium
GTCGAACACCGCGGAGGCCGTGGAGGCAAACGTCAACGTGTTGTTGATCGTCAGGATGCCCGGGATGGTGCCGTCGCCGGCATCGAGCGTGCCGCTGGCATTGACGGCCACCGCGCCGTTAATCGTGCCTTGGCCGACGAGTCTTCCACTTACTGCCAACGGTTGTTCGGGCAACAGTGTGCCGCCTTGAAGCCGCCAAGTGCCGACGAAGCTGGACGGAGCGGCCGAAAGGCGCACGGTGCCGTCTCCGGCGATGGTCAGCGTGCGGGCCGTGCCGCTGTCGTTGATCGCACCGAGCGCGAGCACGGTGGCAGCCGTCGCGTGGTTGTTGTTGATCTGAAGGGTGGCATCACCGTTGAGCGCGACGCTGCCGAATGACAGGCCGCATTGGCCGGAGGTGATTCGATCGCCGCGCGAAACGACCAATCGATTTGGCCCCAAGGCAAGCGTGCCCAACGAGTGGCTTACGCCCGCGCCGTTGGTATATCGCTGCACCATGATCTCTGTGTCGCCGATGATCGCGGTGGGCCGATTGAAGGCCACCGCCGAGCCGTCGATCAACACGAGTCTGCCGCCGGCCAGCCGCAGACTGCCCGTCCCCAATGCCGAGGTACTGGATTTGCTGTTGACGACAAGCGTTCCTTCGTGAAGGGTCGTTGGGCCGGAGTTGCTGCTGGCGAAGCCGTTGGTGCCGGTCGTGTCGCCGAGGTTCAACGTGCCCGGCCCCGTCTTCGTGATGCCGCCCGTGCCGAGGATATTCGTGCCATCGCCGCGTTGCAGCGTTAGGGTGCCGAAGACGTGGAAAAGCCCTTCGGCCGAGCCGAAGTTGAAGCGATACTCATACCCGCCGTTGTTGATAATTCGGCTTTCGCCGCCGGTTTGCAGAATGACGGCCGCCCCGGCGGAAAAATTGATTTCGCGGTCGCCGCCCGGGCCGTTCAGGTGCTTGCCGGAATCGAGCACCAAGGCGTTGAGCGAATAGTTGCTCGTCAACGCGAGAGACGCATTGGGCCGGGCGTTGGTCGCGGCGGTCCAACCAGAGGCACTGCCGGTGTGGTAGCCGGCGGCGGGCAGCGGCACGATCTGCCCGTCGCTTTCGAGCTTGGCCAAATCGTAAGCCGTGCCGCTTTGAACAACCGTCCAAGGGATCAGATTATTGACGGCCGTTACACCAGCAAGCTCGATGCGGTTGGCCGCTTGCCCGAGCTGGTCGCCGCTGAGCAACAACGTTCCCCCGCCCGCCGAGCGACTGACCGACTCGAACCGCAGCAGGGCCGAGCCATCGGCGGCCGCAGGCGACTGGGATACCGCCAGCCGACCTTGTTGCAACGCGAGCGATTGAACATGCTCGACGGTGTGGACGCCGGGAGCCGCGGACGGGATCGAGGCGAGCGTTCCACCCCGGCTGACAACCGCGGCCGCACCAAGCCGATCGGCCGATGTGGGCGTCGCGTTGTCGAGCCGCAGCGAGCCGGCCGACTCCAAGACAATCTGCGCCGCGGAGCCAGCGAAACGGCCATCCGCGTGCAAGCTGATTTCGCCCTGCGCGATGCGCACGGTGCCGGCGATGTCGCATGCCGATTCGAGGGTCAGCCGCGCGGCCCCGAGTTTTTCCAACCCGCCGCTACTAAGAACGCCTGCGCTGATCGCGGCATCGGCGCGGATGTCCATCGTTCGCGGCCCAACCAATTCAATCCGATCGCCCGACTGGTGCGGCACAAGTGCATAGCCCGGGGCGGTGATCGCCAACGAGCCGACAAGCAGCGGCGACGCGCCTGCCTCGGACGCAATCCGCACGGTCATCGGGCCGGCACCGTCGAAGACGGCCGCGGCACCGTCTTGCCAAACGCTGCCGCTGAAATGAGCGGAGTGACGATCCCAAACATCGCCGCCACCGCCCCAAACCAACGCCGCCCCGGCCGGAACAACCAACGCGAACGCCATCGCAACGAACGCCCCGACACCGAGGAATGCGACGGCGAGCGGAGCCCTCGGCTTTAGCACGTTCGTTCTTGTTTCACGATGACTGGCGAGCTCCCTCGAACCATCGGCCCCGGCTCCCGCGGCGATCGGGTCAGCGAGATCCGGCCGCACGCCCTTCGTTGAAGCAATCGTTCGATCATTCGTGCCGATGAGATAAATCTTGCCAATAAACGCTCCTTGTGTTGCGGTGCCGTTGGCCCGATGCCGTTTCATGCGATGGCTCCGCGAGAGAGTGTGTGATTGTGAACGCTCGACATGAACGCGGGAGCAAAGACACCGGAGCGAATGACGATCGACGTCGCCGCGATTTGCAAAGAACGACGGCCGGATTGCATGCCCATCCCGATGGCGATTCCCCCCTAATATGGCAAGTATTATGCAGGGGGCACATCGCGGGAATCAAGAGCCGTTCATTGGCTCTCGATCGACGGCCGAGCCGCGCGGTGCAGCGCGGAAATTGATCGAGCCGGCCGGCCTATGCCGCGCGGCGCTGTCGAACCAGGCGATCGAACACCTCTTCGAGTGCCGCAGCATGATGCTCGATCGAGAAGCGTTCTTCGATGCAGCGACGGCCGGCTTGGGCAAATCGACGACGCAGCGTTTCATCGCCGACGAGTCGGGCCAACTCCTCGGAAAGGCGTTTAGGATCGGCGGGCGGAACGAGCAAGCCCGTGGCTCCATGCTCGATGCATTCGGGAGTGCCACCGGCCGCAGTAGCCACCACCGGCAATCGGGCAGCCATCGCCTCGAGCACGGCCAGCGGCAGCGTTTCTTCGAGCGAGGGCAGCACGCTCAGATCGGCCGCCGAATAGACTTCCGGAAGGTCGTGCCGTTGACCGGCCCAAATGATCGCATTGCTCACGCCGAGTTGTTCCGCTCGTTGGGCAACACGGGCGGCATAGGCGGGATCTTTGGCCGGCCCCACCAAAACCAAACGAATGTGAGGAAATCGCTGTCGCAGCGGCGCCAGTGCCTCGATCAAATAGATCTGACCTTTCCGCGGCACAAGATCGGCCACGCAAAGGATGCACAAATGATTCTCATCGAGCCCCCAGCCGCGGCGCACGGCGGCGCGCATTTCCGGACCGCAATGATCGAACCGCGTCAGATCGACGCAGTTGGGTATCACGACCGACCGGGCCGATCGAACAAAATTGTAGCGGCAATGATAGCGGCGCGTGGACTCGGAGGCGGCCACCACGCAATCGTTCCAAGCCCAGTGTAATTGGATATGCCGACTTTGCGCGCTGGCCACGCACGGCACGCCCGTCATCCACCGAAGCAACACGCCGAACGAGTGAGCGCTGCTCATGTGAGTTTGGATCACGTCGCATCCCCGGCGACGGACCAGCGCGACCGCAGCGCGAAGATCTCCAGGCGGCCAACGGCGCAATTCAGAGCGAACCACCTCGACCGGGTCGGCGGCCAACTGCGCGCCGATCCACGCCCCCGGCCGACAGAGCATCGTAACGTCGTGCCCCCTCCGCGCCAGCGCACGGGTAACCAACAGGGCATGAACAATTGCCCCATTCACCAAGGTACCCGAACAGACTTGGAGAATCCTCATATCGCCGATTTATCGGCGACAAAGTCATCGCAATTGATAAAATCCTCCTGTTTTTCGCAGAATGCGGTGCCGCTCTAATGTAATTCGACAACGCGAACGCGAAGCCGACACCACCGCCCCATCCGCGGTATCGCCGATATCGTTCAACGACGAATCGGCTTGGCTAACTCGTTGAGATGCTCTTTGATCCAGCCTTCCAACTCATCCCAATCTACCGGGGGAATCTGGGATCGATCGGGCCGTAAGTTGGCGGCTCCCTTGATGTAAACGTGCTGGATTTCGGAGAGCGGCTTGTCGGTATTCCAGTGAATGAGGATCCGAATACATTTACGCAGCGAACCGGGCACATCAAGCTCGTGCTGGCACATCAGGGCGGTGTCGAACCACCCCAACTGGCGGGCGGCCAGGGCCGGGAACTCGGCATCGAGGTCGCCGGTGGTGGTGAAAATCGCGCTGGCGACATCGGCCTCATCAATGTCGTTTAGGCGAATCATCAGCGCCAGAAGCTCTCGCGTCCCGCGGAGAATCTCCTCGGGCGTATTGTTCTCGACAGTGGTTGCGCCGCGCACACCTCGGCAGGCCATAACCATGCACTCCCTCACTTTCCCGACATTTCCCGGCGATTTTCAGCGGCGCCGCCCCCCATACGGGCTAGAATACGGCGACCGAAACATCGCCTCCGACGCTCCCGCGCCGCTCGGTCGCCGGTGGAGAAACCAATGGCGTTTCCGGGCCGTACGATTGCCGGTTGCTTCGTCCGCTTCTGCGGGATAACTCAAGCATAGCCTTTCGTCAGGCCGGCGCGGAGGGCCGCGCGCCCCTCGGTGCCTTGCACTTCGGTGGGCAGGTGGTAGGCTAATTGATCTTCAGAAAACCGGCGCAGCGTCGGCGGCGATCGCGTTTTTCGGTCGCGCATAGGGCGGAATGAAGAATACGGAATTGCCTCTCGAAGATTTCGGCACTGTTCGGCCGGCCGTGTCGCAGTGCCGATTCGAAGGCCTTCGGTCAAGGCGTTTTCGGAAAGGCCGACCTTCGGTCGATCGGCCCAAGGGCGATGTTGCTCCGACCGTCAACAGGGCGAGTTCATGCATCGATTCGAGTACGGTTACGTTTTGAACGTGATGTCGGATGATCATCCGGGGATCGTCGCGGCGGTGACCGAGGCGGTCGAATCGTTGGGCGGCAACATCGACGCATGCAGCCAAACGGTGCTGGGCGGATACTTTACGTTGATCATGATCGTCAGCTTCCCCGAGCCGATCGAACCGGAGAAGCTCACGGCGCAAGTGCGTGCCGCCCCGGCCAACGGCGGCGACTATCAAGTGATGGTTCGCCGCACGGTGTCGGCCGCTCCAATGCGGGAGACCTCCGATCGATTCGTGATTACCGCCTTCGGCAAAGATCAGCCGGGCATCGTGCGCCGCTTCAGCCAATACCTGGCGGGCAAAGACATCAACATCGTCGATCTCTACGGCGACTTGCGCGGCGAAGAGTTCGTATTGATCGGGCAACTCGAAGTGCCCGCCCACTGGGATATTCGCATGTTGCAGGCCGACCTGGAGCAAATGGGCTCGGAATTGGGGTTCACCGTCAAGCTCCAGCACGAAAATGTATTTGTCGCCACCAATCAACTGCGCTTGCAGGCGTTCGGCCGGCGCTGATCGGTTTGTCGGTCGTCGCTGCTTGGCCCGCAGGCTGCTGAGGCGGGCGCGCGTTCGACCGGGCCGAGTCGGCGCCGCCGGCACTTTCTTCATCACGCTACGGGAACGGAACTCGCCATGTTGCGAACGGACGAAATCCTCTCGACGATTCAAATGCTTCACGCCGAGCACCTCGACGTGCGTTCGGTTACCTTGGCATTGAATCTCGAAGACTGCGCTGCGCCGAACGTCGATCATCTCTGCAAGAAGGTGCGGCAGAAGATCGTCGCCCGCGCCAGCCGTTTGGTCGAAACCTGCGATCGCGTGGGCATCAAGTACGGCATTCCGGTAATCAATAAACGGTTGGCGATCTCTCCGGCAGCCACGTTGTTGGCCGGCCACGGCCGGGCGGCGGCGGTCAGCCTAGCCCGCACGCTCGACGAAGCCGCGGCCGAGTGCCGAGTGGATTTCGTCGGCGGGTTCTCGGCATTGGTGCAAAAGGGCGTTTCCGCCGGCGACGACGTGGTCATCAACTCGCTGCCGGAAGTGCTTTCACAAACCCGGCGCGTGTGCGCCTCGGTCAACGTGGCTTCGCGGCGCGCAGGCATCAACATGGACGCGATTCATCAGATCGGCCATGTCATCCTCAAGATCGCCGCCGCCACGGCCTCCGAGCGCGGATTCGGCTGCGCCAAACTGGTCGTCTTTTCCAACATTCCGGAAGATAACCCGTTCATGGCCGGGGCGTTCATGGGGGCGGGCGAACCGGAGGCGACGGTCAACATCGGCGTCTCGGGGCCGGGCGTGGTCTGTAGCGCGCTGAAACGGCGGATCGCGTTGGGCGAAAAACTGACCCTCGGCGATTTGGCCGAGGAGATCAAGATCACCAGCTTCCGCGTCACCCGCGTCGGCGAGCTGATCGGCCGCGAGGTTGCCCGCGAGTTGGGCGTCGCGTTCGGCATCGTTGATCTATCGCTGGCGCCCACGCCGACCGTCGGCGACAGCGTGGGCGAAATCCTCAAGACGCTCGGCATCGGACGGATCGGCGCCCCGGGCTCGACGGCCGCAGTCGCCATGCTCAACGACGCCGTGAAAAAAGGTGGGCTGTTCGCCTCCAGTTCCGTCGGCGGGCTGAGCGGTGCGTTCATCCCCGTCAGCGAAGATGCCGCGCTGGCCGATGCCGTGGCCCAAGGCCATCTGGTGCTGGAAAAACTCGAAGCGATGACCAGCGTTTGCTCGGTCGGTCTCGATATGGTGCTCGTTCCCGGCGATACCCCGGCCGAGACGATCGCGGCGATTATCGCCGACGAAATGGCGATCGGCGTGGTCAACGACAAAACGACTGCCGTGCGGATCATTCCCGTGCCGGGCGCCAAGGCGGGCGACGTGGTCGATTTCGGCGGACTGTTCGGCAGTTCGCCGGTGATCGACGTTCGCAACGCCGGGGCCAGCGACGCCTTCGTTCATTTCGGCGGCCGCATCCCCGCCCCGCTGCAATCGCTGAAGAATTAGCCCGGCCGGGCGATCGATTGATCCTCGCGAATCACGTTGACGCAAGTCGGCCGAATCTTTGGGGGGTAATGCGTCGCTTGGTTTGGCGAAGCCCGATCATGAAATCGCCGTCGGGCGATTTTTCGGGCACGCAGGCATCGCTCGGTTCCGCAATAGTCAAGAAGTGCCGCGCGCCGTGCGCCGCCGCACCATCAGAACTGCCGCCGCCAGCACGGCCAACAGGGCGAATGTTGACGGCTCGGGCACGGGTGTGAGCGTGAAGGAGAAGCCTGCGTCGGTCGCGTAATTGTTCACGCTCGGCGAATCGACATAGTCGATCACGAAGGCGTAGTAACCGGCCGGCAGCGTGCCGGGAAAGTAAAGGTGTTCCACGTTGTCGAGCACGGCATTGCTCGTCAATCCGGCCAGCCCCACCGGCGAACCGAGAAAGTAGTTCCCGCCGACTTCGCTGACCGTGTACAGCGTCAGGTTCAGATTCGGGAACAGATCGGTGCTGGTGTCGAGCCGCGGGCCGCCCATGCCCGTTACCGTCGGCGGTACGACATCCCAAGCAAGTGTGGCCGTCAGCGCCTCGAAGGGGGTCTCGCGGTGCATAATCAACGCCACTTGGCTGTATTCGCTGAGCGACGAGATGTAGCTCCAACCTTGCGATGCCGTGGTGATCGAGGGCGAGAGGATCGGCGTGCCCATGGCCGTCGACGAAAGCGACGTGAGCGCCTTTTGCCCGGCTTCGAACACATCGTAGGCGATCGAGGGCACCAATTGGCCGGCGCCGTCTTCAGTGTCGAGGTTGTTCGGCAGCGTCGGGTTCCAGGCGATGAACGATCCCGAAGGGGTCTTGCTGGTGCCGGTCATCAAGATGCTTTTGACGACTTCATGCCGCTGGCTGTCGGCCCAGCCGTAGTCTTGCGATCGGCCGACGATCTGCGCCGCCACGCCGGCCACCTGAGGGGTGGCATAGCTCGATGCGATGCTGGTGGAAACGCCCCACAGATCGGGCCGTAAACGATTGATATTTTCGATCGGCGTAGCCGTGAACCCCTGCGTTCCGCGAACGGAAAGCCCGTTGCGCATTCCCCAGGCCATCCCGCCGCTGCTGACGGCCCCGCTGCACATGATCAGGTCGTCGCGGGCGATCAGGTAATCGAGCGTTCGCACTTGGGCCGCCACTGCCACGCCGGTGCTGCTACTGATCCAACTGTTATTGACGATCTTGATCGAATAGGGCGTAGCCGCGGGGATCGACGTGTAGTAATAGCCGCCCGGCCCAGTGCCGGCGTAAACCACTTTGTTGTAGAGGCCCTGATAGGTGTCGGCATAGATCGCATCGACATAACTGCCCGACTGCCCCAGCAAGTAGATTGCCACCCCGTGGGCGTGGCCGGAATAGCTGTTGGTTGTCGAGCTCAAGGCGTAGAACGTCGTGCCGTAGGCCGCCATCGAGCTGTTGCCGCCGAACTCGACGGCCGCATATTGGATGCCCGAGGTAATGGAGTTGCCGTCGGCCTCGGTTTGCCAAACGACCACCGCCCAAAGCGTTCCGGGCGATGTCAGCCAAACGACCAGCAACAGCGTTAACGTCTTGCGAATCATCGGTGGAACCGTTGCAGTATCATCAAAGGAAACGCGAAAAAGGGGAAAGCGAACTGCGCCGACGCGGCGCGCCGGCGGCTGTATGACTTGCCCCGTGCCCCATGCCGAAACGAGCGAGCAGATCTTGCGAGCGCACGCCGAAAGCCGTCCATCCCGCGAGCCGAAACGCTTCAGCCCGAAACGGAACAACTTGGGAAACCAATCTGGGCGGTGGCGCTGCCCGAAGGTCTGTCAGAGATCGCCCGACGCGGAAAACCGGCCGCTTTGCAGCCGAACGCCGGACCAAGAGCCGCTAAGAACCGCGCCCGTTGCACGCCGGCAAGGGCAATGCTGCGGATCAAGCGGAAATGCGCTGCCTCGCAAGAATGGCAATCGAAAAGATGTTGGACGATGAGTTGGGCCGCGATGGTCGATCGCTCCCCAACCCCAGTTTCATCGTAGATTCACTCAACCGGTCGGTCAAGACAAATGCGCGACCCGGCCGATCGGTTGGGTCGATCGAACGATCACGCCAAGGCGCCTTGTTTGGGCGGATTACGGCCGCGTTCTTGGTTCCAGAGAGCAGCCGTGATTCTGGAGACTGGGTTGAAACGGCGGAACCGCAGCCGGAATCGGCCGTTGCGCTTTCTCGGTCGGCCTACTGCCGCCCCGTCACCACGCCACTTCCGGCTTGGCGAAATCGCCCTCCATCACCGGGGGCAACCGCCAAACGTGGGTTCCGTCCTTGTTCGTGAAGTAAAGCCGCGACTGCGACAACTCCAGCGGATTGCCATCCGCCCAAAAAGCGTAGAAGTCGGGATGGGCATCGACCGGGCGCCGAGCGTAGGTATGGTTGGTTGCGCTGTTGTGCGTCAGTTGTTTCACCTTGGTCCAGGTTTCGCCCTGGTCGCGGCTGGTCCAAAGCACCATCTCGCCGCCGGTGGACCACGGTTGCGGCCCAGGCTCGGTCGGGGCGATGATCCGCCATGTGCCGTCCGGCTCGATGTACAGCGAGCCGTGATCGTAGTTGTGGTCGCTGGTGGTGAACGGCCGCCGCACCCATTCTTTGCCGGTCCAGCGCAGGGTGAACCACGATCGCAGGCCGTTCTTCGGTCCCGGCTCGAAGCCTTTCGTCGTCAAATAGAGAATGACGGGGTGGCCGTCGGCGTCGAAATTCAGATCTTTCAGATAGACCAACAGTCCCTCGGCACGCGAGTCGTACACCAGTGCCGGGTTCTTCGCGTCGGTCAACGGGGTTTTGATCGTTTCGCCGGTGATGGTCCGCCACGACCGGCCCATGTCGTCCGTTTCCAAATAATAGATGTTCGAACGAGAATTGAGGCCGAGCGGTGCGGGATGATAGTCGAACGTGGTTGCCAAACGATTGCCGCAACGCCACGTAACTTGGTAGTTGCCCAACTCGATATGCGCCAAACTCTGCGGTTCGTTCCATTGCAATCCATTGGCACTGGTCATCGAAAACAGCCCGCGGCCGGCCTTGTAGCGCGTGTGCAAAAAGAGAAATCCCTTGCCCGGCATCCACCACGGATGCGGGTAGGAAAAATTGGTTTCTAGAACCTGCTCGAACTCGTCCACGGAATACGGTTTCTTGCTGCGGTGAATCCACGAGGGCCTTGCCGTGCCGTGCGCCGCCGAGAAGATCCAGATGTGGCCGTCGTCGTCGAGCATGATCGTCGGGTTGTCGTGGGCGTCGTCGGTCTTCTTGTTGAGCAGGATCGTCGGACGGGGCACGCGCCCGGTCGCATGATCGTAGTAGCTCACCATGTGCAGCAATTCGTTCTTATCCTTCAGACGGCCGCCGTAGCAGAAAAAGGTCTTGTTGACCGCCTTGGCGTAATAGGCGTAGGGCAGCATTTGCTGAGGATAGGTGGCGAAGCCGCCGCTGTATTTGTAGCGATACTCGTCTTTCGTGGGCTGATTGAAATACCAGATGCCCCGATACCCGTCATCTTTCGGCTGCTCGGCGCCTTGCCCGACCGCTGCCGCGATCAACGGCGCGAAGAGCAGGAAAACGCCGATGAAGAGCGAGCCTTTGTCGCGCATCATCTGAAGCCCGTGCGACAATCGACGCAGCAATCGATTGGCGCATTGGTGAGCCGATTGATTAGACAATCGATGAAGGATCGGTCGAGTTTCGTTAGTCATGGAAGCCCTCGGTGGAGACGATCGTCGGCCGCAGTGGGAGCGTAACACACGATTGAGTCGGCAGAACTGCCGGGCCGTCTGAAGCTGGCTGCGATGGCGGTCGCCGTTACACGCGGCAGGCCAGCGAGACATCCTGCGCCAGCATGTCGGGCTTGTCTTTGGGGAACACGCCCACGCAAATCCCGTCCTTCGGCGCGAGGCACTTCAGCGCGTAGGCGAAGCCCTCGGGCGCGGGGATCCGCCCGGCCGCGAGAATCTTGTACGCGATCACCGGCTTGTTGGTGATCTGCTTGATCGTGGCGACGGCGAGGTCGCGGTCTTCGGTGGTGTAGGTTTCGGGCCGATAGAAGCACTGGAAGTAGAAGTCTGTCGGAAAGCCTTCTTTTTCCGCGGCCGGATGGACATCGGCCCGATGGGCGGCCATGCCGGCGGGCACCTTCTTCGACTTGATATGCTCGATCCACGAGCGGACTTCGTCGAACTTGCCTTGGGCGTAATAGTCCTCGGCCCGATGGCCCTGGATGAATACTGCCGCCGCTCCGGCATCGACGGCCCGGTCGATTTCTTCCTTCATCTTCTTCGGGTTGCCGTGGGCTTGGGCGAGCCACACCTTCAGTTTGCCGCCGCGTTTGCGGTAGGTGTCGTAGAGCGTGATCCATCGCGGGTCGGGCGGCGAGGCAACAGTCGTTACGCCCAACTCGGCCGCTTCGTCGAGCAGATCCATGATCCGCTCGTCGGTGTAGTATTCTTTCATTCGAGTGCCCAAATCGCCCGGCTGATGAGCGTAGCCCCAAAAGGGATTGCTCCCGAGGATCAGGCGCGAAACCTCGACGTTGCCCAACTTGATCCGCGGAAGCTGCGGCTTCGCTTCGCCCGCCAAACCCGCCGGGCCGCGCATCGCCGCCACCGCCGCGGTCAACGCGGCCGTATCCGCCAAAAACTCGCGCCGCGAAATCCGACCAATCATCAGCGATCTCCGCTTCAGGGAGGGAAAAAGAAGGCAGGCCCGCCGATCTGTGCGACACCGATCGGCAGCAAACGGCTCGACCGTTGCATCCCTTGATTATCGCCCGATCCCTACGCCGAACGCAACTGTTTTTTCCACCGCCCGGCTCGATGCCCATCGCCCGCTCGGCAACGGGTAGCCGACCAATCGACCGTTCGGCAAGACACGGCCGGCCGCCTGACGCAAGAACGCGGCCATCGGCGGCGCAGATGTGGAAAACAACTCCGGGAGAACCAGCCGCAAACGGCCGGCGGCCATCAGCCGTCGTTCGTGCCGAGCGCATTTTCTTGCCGGCGACGGCATTCATCGCATGTGCCGGTAATGAACATGCGGTGGCTGGAAACGGCGAAGTGATATTCCTTCGCCACTGCGTCGCGAATGCGTTCCAGCTCGACGCTGTGGAACTCGATCAACCGATTGCATTGTTGACAATAGAGATGATCGTGGCTGGGATAGCCGTAGTCGTGTTCGTAGACGCTGCGGGCACCCAGCGTCATCCGCCGCAGCAGCCCGGCATCGACCAATTCGTTGAGCGTGCGATAGACCGTCGGCCGGCTGACCTTTCGGGCCGCCAGCAGCGGGCGGAGGTGATCGAGCAGTTCCTCGACATCGAAATGGTCGTGGTGGCTGAACACCTCTTCGACGATCAATTGCCGCTGCGCGGTCAGTCGCTTGCCGGCGGCATTGAGAAACTCGGCGAACCGAAGAGCGGGCGTTGCCGCCACCGCCACGGGCCGAAGTTGGAATCGCCCGGCCACAGACGACTACCCGATCTGATCGAGCAGCCGCGAGAGGGCGATCTCGAGCTTCTCGGGGGTTTCGTACGTGCCGCGAGCAATCTCGGCGCGAATGGCCGCCACTCGATCATGGCGAATTTCGCTGGGACCTTGCGCTTCGGCGGCTAACTGCGCTTCGGCAGCGGCCGAGATTTGCAACTCGTCTTGAATCGGGGCCGACGACGACCGCTGCGCCGGCTGAACGCCGCGCGAGATGTGCGGTGCGGCAATCCGTTGCGGACCATGCAGATGAGCTGGACCGTAAACGTTCATCCCAACCTCCACAAGGACGAAGCCGATTGTCTCCATCAAATATACGTTGCCCTTTGGGGCAACGCAAAGCGGCTAAGCACGATGCTCCGAGCCGGCACGTCCGTGTGGCACTCGTTTCATCGGCTGCCCTGCCGCTGCGGCATTACGACGGGCAAAACGGTTTCCGGTGGTGACGAACCGCGACTTCCCGTCGGCTGTGCAAGCTTTGACGCGAAATAGCCACTGTGGCTGTTGCGTCGGCAAAGCCGGCCGCGACTGTCGCACCGATCAACCCGATCGGCGCCCTCTGTAATGATATACGGATATTCACCCGTTCTGGTTCAGCCGTCCAGAATAATTTTTCTTCTCGGCCGGATTGTACCGGCCCATGTCCTCGCTAGGCAATACCGATCAAACCCGAGGCCGAGAATAATGGGCGAAAATGGAAAAAGTAGGAAAACTCCCCTACTTCGGTCGTCCCATTTCGCACGAAAACGGTTTATTCCGTCTCTCGGCTGGCACCGACGCCAAGAACGCCCCGGCAAAGGGATTCCCGGACGACGGCATCCCAAATAGCGTTGCACGAGTTCGGAAGCGACCGAGAACGCGACGAAGCAACCCGCTTGCGTCTTCTCCCTATCTTTTCCCTCTTTCCGTTTCTCGCGCGACTTATCTACAGCATGTCGATCGGATCAACATCCGCGATCCACTGCACACCCTCGGGCAGTTCGAGCGAGCGCCGGGCGTCGGCCACGGCCTCGCGCAAGGCATCGGGCTGAGGCCCATGCAGATGAATCTGGAAGCGATACATCCCACGCAGCCGGGCAAACGGGGCCGGCGCGGGGCCGAGCACGCGATGGCCCTTGTCGCCGCCCGACAAGGCTGCGCGAAGACGCTGTCCGATTCCCTCGGCGCAGGCCAGTGCGGCCGCCCCGTTTTCGCCGCGGACGATGATTCGCACCATCGCGCCGAAGGGCGGATAGCCCAATGCCTCGCGCACCGGCAGTTCGCCCGCGGCGAAGGCGGCATAGTCGTGTTGCGTTGCGGCCGCAATGGCCGGATGATCGGGGCTGAAGGTTTGCACCAGCACGCGCCCGCCTTTGGGCCCGCGGCCCGTGCGCCCCGCCACTTGCGTAACCAGTTGAAAGGTTCGCTCGGCAGCGCGGAAGTCGGGCAGATGCAACGCTGTATCGGCATTGATCACCCCAACCAGCGTGACGTTGGGAAAGTCGAGGCCTTTGGCGATCATCTGCGTGCCCAGCAGAATCTGCACCTCGCCGCGGCGGAAGGCGGCCAAGGCCTTGCTGTGCGCGCCGGGCGCCTGCATCGAATCGGTGTCCATGCGCAACACAGCGGCCCGCGGAAAGCGCGCCCGCACCTCCGCCTCGAGCTTCTGCGTGCCCACGCCCGAGTACCGAATTCCGCCGAAACCGCATTGCGGACACGAGGCGGGCGCAGGCACCTGATAATCGCAATAATGGCAAAGTGCCGTGTGATTGGTGCGATGATGCGTCAGCGCGATGTCGCAATCGGGGCAACGCAGGGCGAAGCCGCACGCCGGGCATTGAATGTGTGTGGCGAAGCCGCGGCGATTGAGCAACAAGATCACCTGCCCGCCGTCGTCCAGCGCCGCGTTCATCGCTTGAATCAGTCGGCGGCTCAGCGCCCCGCGCGCCGCCGACTTCTCCAACCGCAAGTCGATCGTGCCGACATGCGGCAAGGGCCGGCCCGCGACGCGATGCGGCATCGAGATCAACCGGAACTTCCCCAGTTGGGCGTTGCGCCAACTCTCCAGCGAAGGCGTGGCCGAGCCGAGCACCAGCGGAATCCCCTCGGCCCCGGCTCGCGCCAGGGCGACATCGCGGGCGTGATAGCGCGGCGCGGAATCTTGCTTGAACGACGACTCGTGCTCCTCGTCGAGTACGATTAGGCCCAGCCGCGGGGTGGGTGCGAATACGGCACTCCGCGCGCCGACCACGACCGCCACGTCGCCCCGGGCGATCTGCTGCCAATGGTGATGGCGTTCGGCATCGCTCAAATGACTGTGCAGAACGGCAACCTCGCCAAATCGCGAGCGGAACCGTTCGACCGTTTGGGGCGTGAGGCTGATCTCGGGCACCAGCACGATCGCCTGCCGGCCGGCCGAAACCACCTTGGCAATCGCTTGGATGTACACCTCCGTCTTACCGCTGCCGGTGACGCCGTGAAGCAGAACCGTCGAGGGCGGTCTGCCGGCCAAGGCGTCTTCGATCGCCGAGAGCGCCTCGCGCTGCGCCGTGTTGAGTTGCAGGTGCGATTGTCGGACCTGGGGGGCGTCGGCCGGTCGAACGGTCGTCGGCACGCGGGTCTTCTCGGTAACGATCAGCCCGAGCGATCGCAGCTTTTGGATCGGCCCGGTTCCGCAGCCCGCCCGCCGGGCCAGCGCCTCGGCCGCGAGCGGTCCTTCGGCCAAGGCCGCCAGCACGGCCTGCTGTTTGGCGGTCAACTTCATGGCCGCGGCCTGCCGGGTGGCATCGTCCGCCAAGCGCAACAATACCGCCGGCCGCGTGCCGGCCCGCTGCCGCACCCCGGCGGGCACGGCCGTCTCCAACACCGCATGATGCTCGCACAGATAGTACTCGGCAATCCAGCGGGTAAGCCGCAGCATCTTCGGATCGAGCAGCCCTCGCGAATCAAGCACGTCGGCCACGGATTTCAACGGGCGGTCGGCCGCGCGTTCTTCCACCCGCACACAGTACGCTTCGACCAACCGATTGCCGCGCCCCAACGGCACCCGAACGCGACAGCCGGGCGAAACGATTTCGCGCAGCTCGTCGGGAACCAGATAGTCCAACTCCTGCAAGCGCTGCCGCCTGACCTGCACCGTGGCTATCCGCCGCGGCTCACTCGATGGGGCTTGCGGCGCCGGCGCGGCGAAGTCGAACAAGTTGCGCTGAATGCTCATCGTGATGCTGCAACATACTCCCAATGGGATGATTCGTATTGTAAACGCGATCTGCCGCGCGAACAGCCCGGCGGCTGTCGAGGCCGCCAACGACAGAAAACGATTGCTGCAACCGCGAATCAACGCCAATCAGCACGAATGAATGGGGAAACCGCGAATGAACGCGAAGGGACGCAAATGGATGGGGAAACCGCGAATCAACGCCAATCAGTACGAATGAATGGGGAAACCGCGAATCAACGCGAAGGGACGCAAATGGATGGGGAAACCACGAGTCAACGCCAAGAACACGAATGAACACGACGGAATGAGGAGACCGCGCATAAACGCTAAGGGACGCGAATGAACAGTGAATTACCGCGCACGAACGCGAAAAGCGTGCAAGAGGCAGCAAGCCTGCCGACGAATCGGTGCGGTCGCGCTCGGCCCAAAGCCCACTCCCATTGGTCGCCAGCATTTGGCCCGGAGAACAAATCCATGACCAGTGAGAAAAAGGGCAGTTGGGACCGTACGAAATAACGGGAAGCGATTCAGCTTGCACCGTCCCTTCGCGCGAGTCTGCGTCGATTCATCGACTTTCTATTCCTGCGCGCTGATGAGCGTTTCTTATTGCCTTCGTTCTTCCATCGCACCACCTAGCGTCAATCGCGGCCTTTCTACTCGTTCGCATTCATTCGCGTTTGTTAGCGTTCATTCGCGGTTAGAAACCGCCTGTTCGCAATCGCGCGGCCGATCACGGGGTCGTTTTCGTGTGCGGGCAGGATATACTGGTTAGGTTCGGGCGACGCGGTTTTGCGCGCCGCCCTTCGTTGCAGCGAGAGCAATCGAAAGTGAGAGCAATCTAAATAAAACCGCGGAAAACAGAAAGCGGCTCAAATCGCATCCCTACGCAATCGGCCGCTTCGCTGTGCTGGCGGCCATTTTCGTAATGGTGTGGAGCTATTTAGAACGACAATGAACAAGACGGCGATTCGGTCGGAGGACGTGCTGCTCGAGCAGGTGGCCCAAGGCGACCAGCTTGCTTGGGCCGAGTTGATCGCGCGCTTCGAGGGCCGGCTGTTGGCCTTTGTCGCCTCGCGCACCGGCGATCGGACCGAGGCCGAAGACATTGTGCAAGAGACGTTTTGCGGGCTGCTTACCAGCTTGCCCAACTACGATCGCCGACGGCCTCTGGAAAGCTACCTCTTCTCGATCGCGGCGCACAAGTTGGCCGACTGGCTTCGCCGCCGGCAGCGCCGGCCGTCGCTCCCGTTGACGAGTATGCTCGATCAGGGAGCGGCCGAACCGGCCTCGCCGGCCCGACCCGCCAGCAGCATCGCGCGCAGTGGCGAACGCCGGCACCTGCAATATCAAGCCTTGGCCGACGCCCTGGCGCAAATCCTCCGGCAATGGCTCGAGCAAGGATTGACTCGCAAAGTGGCCTGCTGCGAACTCTTGCTGGTGCGCGGCTGGGCGAACAAAGAGGTGGCGGCCGCCCTGGGGCTTTCGGAACAGGCTGTGGCCAACAACAAGTTCGAGTTGATTGAAAAGCTTCGCGGCCACGTGCGGCGCCAGCGGCTCTCGCCCGACGTGTTTCCCGAACTCTATGATCGCAATGGCTGACCATTGGATCGAACGTAAGAACCCGAAACCGAACGCGCATCGTGCGAAACAGCGCTCTCCCATTCGTTAGAGATATCCGATGGAACTGAACGATGCGGAACTCGAAGCGTTTCTCCACGAGGCTCTGCCCGCCGAACGGATGGCCGAGATCGAGCAGGCCTTGCGCGACGATGCCGCGCTGGTTCGACGGTTGGCCCAAGTGGCGGCGTCGATCGATTCGGGCGTGGTGAGCATCGGCGGCGTTTGGCGGCGCGAGCGATTGACTTGCGCCTCGCGCGACGAGCTGGGCAGCTACCTGCTAGGAACTCTCGATCCGAGCCGGCGCGAGTACCTCGACTGGCATTTGCAATTGGTCGGCTGCCCCTTCTGCCGCGCCAGTCTCGACGACTTACGGCGGCAGCAATCGGAATCGCCCGAACGAAGCGAAACGCGCCGGCGGAAGTTCTTCCAAACCAGCGTCGGTCGCTTGCCGCGATCCGGCCCGAAAAAGCCCCCGGCCTGATCGAAGACGACTGGCGGCTTCCCGCCCGTTACACCCGCAACCACACAAAGTAGGCGATGAAGGCCGCCGCAACGAGGTACATCAACGGGCGGACATCGCGGCCTTGGCCGGCGGCCACCTTGATGATCGGATACGCGATGAAGCCCAGCGCCAGCCCGTCGGCAATCGAGTAGCTCAACGGAATGCCGATCATGATCAAGAAGGCCGGCAGCGATTCGGCATAGTCGTCCCAGGCGATGCGGGACGCGCCGCTGATCATCATCGCGCCGACAATCACCAGTGCCGGCGCCGTGATCGGCGGGTAGCTGCCCACCATGGCGATGATCGGTCCGAAAAACAGCGCAGCCAAAAAGAGCAGGGCGACCACGACCGCCGTCAGTCCCGTGCGCCCTCCTTGTTCCACGCCGGCGGCGCTTTCGATGTAGCTGGTGACGGTGCTGGTTCCGAGCACCGCCCCGGCCACGGTGCCGACGGCGTCGGAGACGAACGCCTGCCGTGCCCGCGGCAGCCGATTCTCTTTGATAAAGCCCGCATGACGCGCCACGCCGACCAGCGTGCCCACTGTGTCGAACATCAGCATGAACAGGAAGATGAGTATGAAGGGGATCATCGGGCGCGAAAGCGCGTGGCGCAGATCGAGCTGGGCGAGCGTGGGGCGGACATCGGGCGGGGCGGCGAAGAGCTGCCCATCGGTCGGCGGGTGAAATTGCGTAAGCAGCCGCGAGTGCGAGATCAGATCGGATTGCCGCCAGGTGTCGGGCAGCGCGGGCACAAGCCCCCAACGCAGCACCAGGGCGAACACGGTCGCCGCCAGAATCCCCCATAGCACCGCGCCGCGGACCTTTCGCGCATGCAGCCCGCCGGTCAGCAGCAGCCCAAAGAAGAACACCAGCAAATCCGGGCTGGCGAAGTGCGTGTTGAGCTTCACGGCCGTGCCCGGATCTTTGACGATTACGCCGGCGTTCTGTAGCCCGATGAAGGCGATGAACAGCCCGATGCCGACGGCGATGCCGTCGCGCAGGGCGGGGCTGATGGCGTCGAGCACGGCCTCGCGCACTCCCAGCAGCGACAGGCCGAGGAACAGCACGCCGGAAACAAAGACCACGCCCAGCCCGATTTGCCAAGCGGTCGTTTCGCCGGCGGCGATTTGCGGGGCGAAGGCGGCGGCCGCGGCTGGGAGCATGGTCAGCACAAAGAAGAAGTTCTCGCCCATGCCCGGCGCTTGCGCAATCGGATATCGCGCGTAAAGACCCATAATCGCCGAGGCCAGCGCGGCCGACAGGCAGGTGGCCGTGGTAACCGCGCCGAAGTCCATGCCCGTGGCTTGCCCGAACATCGACCCGCTGAGCACGGCCGGCTGGACGAAGATGATGTAGGCCATCGTCAAGAACGTCGTCGCACCGGCCAGCACCTCGGTGCGGATATCGGTTCCATTTTCGCGGAGATGAAAGATGCGATCGAACATCGTGGCGGCCTCTTGATGGGCACAGACATTGCACCAAGCGAAGCTTGGCGAAATACCTCGAATTCGTCCGCCGACAAGTTGGCGCGCTCGGTCGTCGATCGCCGCAATTGGTTCACCCAATTACGAAAACGGCCGCCGGCCGGGTAATCATTTCCGCAGCGATTGCCGGCATTGTCCGCGGCGTTCTCAACAATCATCGCACCGTTTCCAGCGGCGGCAGATCGAAGCCGAAGTATCGGGCGGCGTTGTGGTAGCAGATGTCGGCAACCATCGGCCCGATTAAATCGAAGTCGTGCGGCAACAGCCCTTGGGCCATCTCGCAACCGAGTTTATTGCACAAAATCCGACGGAAATACTCGTGCCGGGTGTAGGAAAGGAACGAGCGGCTATCGGTGAGCATGCCCACGAAGCGGCTCAGCAGTCCGTGATTCGACAACGCGTCGAGCTGCCGTTCCATCCCGTCCTTTTGGTCGAGGAACCACCAGCCGCTGCCGAATTGCATCTTCCCCGGGATGCGTCCGTCTTGGAAGTTGCCGATCATCGTGGCCATCACGTCGTTGTGGACCGGGTTGAGGTTGTACACGATCGTTTTGGTGAGTCGGTCTTCGCGATCGAGGCGGTCGAAGAAGCGGGCCATCGGCCGGGCGATCAGCGCCTCGCCGATCGAGTCGAACCCGGCGTCGGGCCCGAGCCGGGCGAACATCCGCGAATTGGTGTTCCGCAACGGCCCAACGTGGAATTGCTGGGTCCAACCTTTCTCGTGATCGAGCACGGCAAATTCATAAAGCATCGCCGAAAGCAGCTTTCGGGTTTCGCCCTCGCCCGGGATGTCGCCCGCTCGGAGCTTGGCAAACGCCGTTTGCACGTCGGTGCCCGTGTAATCGTCGGCATAAAAGTTGTCTAAGCCGTGATCGGAAAGCCGGCATCCGTGTTCGTGGAAGAAATCATGCCGTCGTCGCATGGCCTCGACGAACCGATCGAATCGGTCGCCGATCTCCACGTCGGCCGCTTGCCCCAGCTTGTTGATGTATTCGTTCCAGGCCGCCGAAGAAGCGAAATTCATCGCTCGATCGGGCCGGAAGGTGGGCAGCACGCGAATCGAAAAACTCGCGTCTTGCCGAATGCGAATGTGGTGCTCCAACGAATCGATCGGGTCGTCCGTCGTGCATACCAGAACGACGTTCATCCGCTGCATGAGTCCGCGGGCCGAGAAACCCTCGCTCGCCAGCAGGGCGTTGCAATGGTCGTAGATGCCGCGGGCCGTGGCCGGCGAAAGCAACCGATCGCTGATGCCGAACGGGCGTTTCAGTTCCAAATGCGTCCAATGGTAAAGAGGATTGCGGAGCGCTTGCGGCACGGTTTCGCTCCACTTGAGGAACTTCTCCCAATCGTCGGCCTCGCCGGTGATGTAGCGTTCGTCGATCCCGGCGGCCCGCATCGCGCGCCATTTGTAGTGATCGCCTGCCAGCCAAATCTCGGTCATCGTGCCAAAGCGATGATCGTCGGCGATTTGCCGCGGCGGCAGATGGCAATGGTAGTCGATGATCGGCAGGTCGCGTGCGAACTCGTGATAAAGGCGCACGGCCTCGTCGCATTGAAGCAGAAAATTGTCGGTGATGAAGATGTCGGTCATCAGATGGATCTCTTTCCAGCAAAGAGTGACGGCTTGCCGAGCGCCGCGGACAATTGGGCCATCGATCGCCCGCCGCCACGCGCGATTATCGTACGCATCAAGGTGACGCAACAAGACCGTCGGACAAACGATTTCGGCGAGAACTCAGCACGTCCGCTCACTCAATTCTCGATTGCGTCGGTGAACACTAATAGGCGTCGAGAAAAGGCGATTCCGCGGCGAAGGCGGTCCAAAGCGAGGCGGCTGCCGCCGCATCGTTCGATCGGCCCACTCGAACCACCCGCCAGCGACAACGCAAGAGGACGCCTTTTTCCAAGGGCCGCGTAAAAAACCGGTGCCGCAGTATCGGACCGTCCGCGCCCGAGCTGTCGATCAGCGACTGTTCGAAATCGGACGGGTAAAGCATTTCCACAAAACTAATCGCGGCGCCGGCGGGCCGAATGAGCCAGCACCCCGGCCCATCGGCCGCGGTGCAAGCAATCGGGTTTCTGCCCGCCAGCAAGCGCGGATTCGCGCCCACCGGTGCAGGCGCGGCGCCCGGCGACGGCGGCTCGGCGGCCCGAACACCGTCAGCCCACGCGAGTCGTAGAACATCGCCTTGAGGCCAACGATTGGTCATTTCGAGCGTGGGACGGCTGTCGAGCAGAGGGGTGTTGATCGAAACGATCATCTCCAGCCCAATCGCGTCGTTTACATCGGCTGCACCCTCGATCCAGCGGCGCAATACGGCCACTTGAAACGGGAAGGCGGCATCGGGCGGATACGCGGCCATCAAGCCGCTGCCGCGAATGAAGGCGTCGCAACGGCCCGCTGCGGCGGTTTGCGGCACAGGCCATTCGGTTTCCAAAAATCGCAGGCAGCACCAGCGAGCCGGCAACGCGACGCCGCCGACCCGCCGCACGGCCACGCCCTCGTATGGCCGAAGTAGATCGAGATCAGCCTCGATCGCACCTTCGGCACGGGCATTGGAGCCGTCAAGTTTCCAGATGGTGTGACAATGCCTCTCCGTCACGCCTGATTCCCCGGTTGATCTGATCGATTCGTTGGCTTTGATGGCTCAAACGAAAAAGAGACTCGACAGTCCGCGCGCTTCCGCCGAAACCGTCGGGCGAACCGTCAGTCGCAGCAACTGCCTCAGGGAACCATCGTAACACTCGCCCAAGCAGGGATTCAACCGGCCCATCGGAACGACGAGCGGCAACAAGCTGATCGAAGCGACTCTCATCAGCCGTCTGAGGCCCTGAAGGGCCATGCGCCGTCGTGGCCCGCAATCGGCGAAACGGCGGCGACGGAGCCCCGGTGGGCAAACGCGACAGAGGGCGGCCGCAACGAAGACCAAAAAGGTGGACGCAACGGAGCGCGTCCCTCCAACGACAACGCGACGCGACCAGCGGGCGAAACGACTCGCGTCATCAAACCCTTTTCATCGCTTGCGCCAATCGCCCGGCCAGGCGCGCAGTTCGCGGCACGACCATCAAACCGGTGCGTCGATCGCCGTGTTGCACGGCGCAATAGGCCGAAGCAAGCGATAGCGCAACAAAAACCCCGCCGATCGCTCACGAGCGAACGGCGGGGCCGGAACAGAGAAGAGGCAATATTGATACTACCATCTTTCCCACCGTTGTAAAGAGGTTTTACGAAAAAATGCCTGTCTCGCAGGCCAGGCCCGCGCTCGCCAAACGCTGAGCCCGGATAAACCCGGCAACAACCCTGGCCGACCGCCCGGGAACTCGGTACTCTGAGTGGGCCGCGGCCGGCTGGTAACCGAGGCGACCGCCGAACCGTCCCCGGTTGATCACCCGCCGATGCGACACACATCATTCGATTGAGCGAGAGAAAGTCGGCACCGCAGGCCACAATAGGGAGCGTTGCGTTGATGGACGAACGACAAGAATACCTTAATGTATGCCGTGAAGCAGTTTACGCTGCCGGTGCCGAACTTCAGCGGTGGGTGGGCCGATTCGAGGTCCGCGAAAAGGGCCGTTTCGACCTGGTAACTCAGGCAGACCTTGCCGCTCAGGAAGTGGTGCGGAGGTGCGTGCTGGGCGCGTTTCCCAAGCACGGATTCCTTGGTGAAGAAGGGACCGCCGAACCGGGCGACCACGAATACTGCTGGATCGTGGACCCGCTTGATGGGACGACCAACTACGTCCATTCCGTGCCGCACTATGCCGTGTCGTTGGCTTTGGCGCATCGCGGGCGATTGTTGGTCGGCGCGGTCTTCAACCCCGTCAGCGGCGAATGTTTCACGGCCGTCGAAGGGCAGGGAGCTTTTCTCAACGATCAGCCGATTCGGGTCAGCCGCATCGAGTCGCTCGACCAAGCTCTGGCCGCAATGGGGCTGCCCGCCGGAATGACGCCCGATTCGCCCGACTTGAAGGTCTTGCTCAAGGCCCTATTCCGGTGCCAGTCGATTCGGCGAACCGGATCGGCCTCGTTGAACCTTTGTTATCTGGCGGCCGGACGATTCGATGTTTGCTGGTCGTTCTCGACCAAGGTATGGGACGTTGCGGCCGGCGTGCTGATGATCCGCGAGGCCGGCGGCGAGGTTGCGGCCGTGGACGGCGGGCCGTTCTCGCTCGATGATCCCCGACTGCTGGCCGCCGCCAACGAGCGGTTGCTCGTACAATTGCAGGCGATGGTGCGCGAGGCCGTTGCCGATTGACCCAACCGTTTCCGTAATCAACGCTCCTCTGCCAGGCGGGGTGTTGCCAATCGCCTCGCGCAGCGAATTGTTCGAGCCGCGGATCAGCATCCGCCGCCGCACCGCGGACTGCGCAGCAGCGATTCCAACGCAACTCGCGGTTCGATCGACGCAATGGCCGAACGCCCCCCGACGCCGCAATCAAGCACACCGGCACGTCAGCAGAGCGGTTCGTTGCCACGGATCACTTGTTCGCCGGCGACGATTGGGAGGCCGGCTTTTTCGCCGCACCCTTCGCTTGCGAAGCCATGTCGTAGCTGAGCATCGGCACATGGTAGTAGCCCATCGCGCCGACGACGACATCGCTTCGATAGATCGGGTCTTGCATCAGGCACACGCGGCGATCGGCGGCCGGGGCCGTCGTCGTGTAGATTCGCATTTCGCCAGGCACCGAATAGATCAACTCTTCGCGCCAATCGCCCCAAAGATCGACCGTGGCGACGTACGTTCCTTCCAGCCGCATCAGCTCGGCCCCGCGATACTTGACGATCTTCCGTCCAAGAATCAACTCGCGCTGCGGATCGGCATCCCAATAGACGGTACGCGGGCCGAACTTCTCGAGGTTCGTTTCCGCCAGCAGTTTGCCTTGAGCGCTGTGGAGCAGGCCGAAGGCGAAGTCTTTGTTCGCGTCGGTGTCGGCGCTGTAGCACTCGCTGCCGGGATGTTCCGGGTCGATATCGCTGCACATGCCGTAGCTATGCACATGGCGCGTCGGCTTGTCCAAGCCCCAGATGTTCTTGCCGGTGGCCGCCTCGACTAGGCACATGCCGTTGGCCTTTTGTTTCGTCTCGATGCCGTAATAGATTTCCAAGCCGGGGCGAAGCGGATCGAGATCGCCCAAGTACATGTGGTCGGGATGTCCCAGGCCGGTGCTCCACAGAGGCTTGCCCTCGGCATCGAGCACGGCGGAACCGAGGATGATTTCGTCTCGGCCATCGCCGTTGATATCGGCGCAGTGCATGTTGTGCGCGCCTTGGCCCCAGTAGAGCTTGCGGTCGGCCTGGGTATTGTCCCAGCGCCATTGAAGTTCCAGCTTGCCGCCGCGGTAGCGATAGGCTTCGATCTTGATCAGGTTGTACGTGCCGCGATTGACGATCAGGCTGGGCGTGCGGCCGTCGAGATAGGCCACGGCCATCTGATTGCGGCAGTAATAGTTGTAGTTGGGAAAGCCGTCGCGCGAAGGCCAATCGGCCCGAGCCGCCGGTTTGCCAGTGCGGCCATCGAGGATCGTTACATACTCCGGCCCTTTGGTGACGCGCCCATCCGGATCGCGCGGATCGGCCGTCGATTCCAGGTCGCCGGTTTTGACGGCCACCTCGGCCATGCCGTCGCCGTCGAGGTCGTACACCAAATAGGGCGAATACCAGATGCCCTGCTCGATGGCCCAACCGAGATCGCATCGCCACAGGAACTTACCGTCGGCGGAGTAGGCTTCGAGCTTGTAGCTGCCGGGGCTGGGCTTCCAATACTTTTCGTAGGGATCGACATTCGCGTTGGGCTGCTTGATGACGAAATCGTAGCGCCCGTCACCGTCGAGATCGGCGATCCCCGCCTTTTGGAACGTGTGATCGCCGTCGAGTTTGATGCTCACATAACCGGTCGGCCTGGCCCGGCCCGAGATCTGCGCCGGAGGGGAATCGGCCGACTCGCGCCCGTTGGGCGAGACCAATCGAACGGTATAAGTCAGCCGCTCGGGCGTGCCCGCCGACGGATCGAGGTAGTCGGTTGTTCGCGTGATTGGTTGCGGGTTGATCTTTTCGGTCGGGCCATCGTCGCGCTTGCGATAGACGTTGAAGGCCGCGGTTGAAGGATCGTCGGCCAGCAGACGCCAACTGAGATACACCTTTCCTTCGCCCATCGGAACGGCCGCCAGACCGCGATCGATCTTCTCGCGCACAACGGGCCTGGCCGCCGCCGGTTCGGCCGACCGGGCGACAGAGGAGGCAAGAAAAAGAACAGGCATCGCGGTTGCAAGAAAAAACAGGGCGGAGCAAGCAATTTGAAAGGGAGGGCGACGCATGGCGAGGTTCCTCATCCGGAAAGAAGCACTTGACCAACGGGTGGACGCAGGCACGGGAAGGGACGCGGCCGGATCGACCGCGCTGGGCCGACTAAGGCGTGCCGCATTGCGAGCGAGGCTCATCGCGGCGTGGCGGCCCACTTTGCCGACAATGTACTGCAGGGTCGAACGAAACGGATTCTAACCGGCGGCCGAGGCCGATGGCAACCGTTTTCATCAAAGACCGCAATCGAACAAACTGCGCGACATCGACCGCATTGTTTCGACGAATTCCGGCTCGCCGGTTTTTCACTACTTATCACCCGGCGACGGCCCATCACCAAATTGCACACCGGCGTTCGAAACCCCAAGAGAATGCCGATTCGTTCCCCGCATGCGCGGCACGAGGACGGCACAGCCTCGGGGCCGAACCGATCCTAGTGCTCATCGCAGCAAAGGCAAATCACGTTGCCCTCATGCCCAAACTGCGACGGCCGATGCCGAATGAGAATGCGTTGTTCTTCGCTCGCGCCGATCGTATCGCCGTCGTTGAGCACCGGGCCGTTTTCGAGCAGGTAATAGACGATATCGAACACCCATTCGCGCAGTTCGCCCGGCTCCATTTCGATGTTCGGTATTTCGATTTCCATAAAGCCCAGCGGTCGCATGCCGGTGGTGAACAGCCCGCTGGTGCCATCGTCATTGAGAAACACGCGCAAATCGAGCCAGAGCCAAAGGGGTGGCGCTTCGGAATCGGCGATTTCCGCGGCCATTTCGGCAAACAACGGGGGAAAGACCAGATGTGTGGCCTCGGGCCAATAGACGGCCATCACGCCCTGCTGCCCGGCGGCCAGGCCGGTAACGGCCGTCAGCAGCATTCGTCGGCGGATCGGGTCGCCCTGCCCGCCGGTGAAAGCGATCAACAGATGTGTCTGGTGCTTGCGAAGTCGCTCGATCGGGTCGTCTTGCGGCCAAAGCAACGAAGTTTGCATCGGCCCTTCCAATTCGTCGAGCGGATACTGACTGGGCAGCAGCATCACGGTAACCGATTCATCGCCCAAGACGAAACGGCACATGCCGTCGTCCGGGCCGTCGATTTCTTCGGCCCGAACATCGCCCATCGGCGTTTCGGCCAATTGCTCGATGAAAGTCTCGAACGGGAAGCTCTCGCCCTCTAAAAGCAAGAACGCAAGAATCGGCTCGCCGCTTTCCCAATCGAGTTCCGAAAGGTCGTCCGCCGAGTCGTCCGAGGGATCGGGATCGAATCTGCTCATGTGAGTTCCTTCGCTTGGTCGCCGCTGGGGCAGCGTCGCGGCCGGTCGTTTGCTCCAACCGCTTCCATTGGTTTCCGTTCTCCGCGGTATCAAATTGCCCGGCGGGGTCGACACCCTTGGGCAGCGCCGGCCGGTTGGCGAACTCGGCATACTCAGCGGATCTTCTGATCCGGCAGTTCCGTCTTCACACCCTCGTCGAGCGGCATGCGGTCGGGCAAAGCGTCGGCGGCCGCCATCAAGCTGCGCAACTGGCCGCGCAACGACTGCACCGTTTCGGCCAATTGCGGATCGTCGATCAGATTGCGGCGTTCGTCGGGGTCGGCCTTCAGGTCGTACAGCTCGGCCTTGTGCCGGTCGGCACTGCCGTCGCCGTGGGGATAATGAATGTACTTCCAGCGATCGGTGCGCACGCCGCGCACGTTCGGCGTGTACGGAAACTGCTTTTCGTAGTTGTAGTGGTAGAACCACGCGGTCCGCCATTGGGGATCGCCCTCGCGCACCAACCGGACCCACGAGCGCCCTTGGACGTTGCGCATCGGGCCGGCCCCGCACAGCTCGACGATGCTCGGCGCAAAATCGAGCGTGAGCACTTGGGCATCGATCGTTTTCGGCCGATCGGCCGGAGTCAGCCCGGGATAACGAACCACCAGCGGAAGGCGAATGCTCGGCTCGTGCATCGTGCGCTTATCCACCATGCCGTGTTCGCCGTTGAGCAGGCCGTTGTCGCTGGTGAAGATGATGATCGTATGATCCAACTGGCCCGATTGCTTCAATGCTTCGTAGAGCCGGCCCACGCTGTCGTCCACCGAAAGCAGCGTGCCCCAATAGGCGCGGACCATCGCGGCAAAATCGCGGACGGCCTCCGGGCGATCGTCTGGAAACTGCTTCCGCCACTCGAACAGCGGCCCGTAGATGCCGTGCCAGGTGTAGCGCCGCTGCTTGATCCATTCGGGCTTGGTGTCTAAATCGAAGGCCGACTCGGGATACCGAACATCGACATGGTCAAACGCCTTTTGATACTTCTCTTCGGGAAAGTAGAAGCTGTGCGGCGCTTTATGTCCTACCATCAGCAGCCAAGGCCGATCGCCCGACCGCTGCTTGAGCCAATCGAGGGCCATGTCGGTAACCACGGTGGTGTAATAGCCCGGAACCACCTGGCGGCGACGGCCATTGAAGTTGAACTCGGTATCGAAGTATTTTCCCTGCCCTTTGTGCGTGACGAACCAGTCGAAGCCGGGCCGAGGTTCGTCGTTTTCTTCGCCCATGTGCCATTTGCCGACGTAGGCCGTCTCGTAGCCGGCCGCTTGCAGAATGCGAGGAAAACTCTGAAGCGACTCGGGATACTCGGTGAAGTTGTTCGTCACGCCATGCACATGGGCATAGAGCCCGCTGAGGATGCTCGCGCGGCTGGGCGAGCAAAGCGAAGTGGTGCAGAAAGCGTTGCGAAAATATACGCCTTCGCGGCCGAGCCGATCGATGTTCGGCGTTTTTACCGCGCTTTGAGGATGCAGGCTGATCGTGTCCCAACGCTGATCGTCGGTAAGGACGAACAGCACGTTGGGCCGACGCTTTACGGCCGGCTCGCTCCCCCGCGATCCAGCCGGTTCAGCCGCCGATGCGTTGGTCCACACGGGGGAAGCAGCCAAGGCGATCAGAGCGGCGACAATAACCCGTGCAGGCGACATAACGTTCCTCCCACTGTCAACGATCGGCGTTCGGCCCAGCTTGCCGATCGTACTCTGCCCAAACGCCCCGGTCAACAAAACCCCCCTTGCCAACATTTCAGCCGAATAGAGTGGAAGAGTAGCAGGGAAAACTGCTCGGCGGGGCGATTGGCGCAAGCGATGAAAAGGGTTTGATGACGCGAGTCGTTTTGCCCGCTGGTCGTGTCGCGTCGTCGTTGGAGGGACGCGCTCCGTCGCGTCCACCTTTTTGGTCTTCGTTGCGGTCGCCCTCTGTCGCGTTTGCCCTCCGGGGCTCCGTCGCGGCCGTTTCGCGGGATTTCGGCTACGACAAAGCGTGGCCCTTCAGGGCGTCAGACGGCTGATGAGATGCCCCCTTGAAGTATCGTATCGGCCTTCGCCCCGCTAGCCCCGCCCAGTTCTCCAACTCAAAAAAGGTCGCCCCGACCGAGAATTCTCATCCTCCTATTGAACATTTTCCGTCCCCGGCCTAACGCGCAAGAACCGACACGGCCGCAAGATTCTTCTCTTCAACGCTCCTTCTCGGCGGATGAAGAAACTCTTGACAACAGAAAGCAGGTGGCATTTATAATTCGCGACGCCCGGGTCGCTAGGAATTTCATCGGAACCCGGGACATTCCCGGCTCCGCCAGCCCGGTGCCGGCTCGCCCCGCAAGGGCCGAGGCCCTCGGGCACAGGAAGCTGAAAGAGGAATCACGATGGCGAACCGGAGGTCGGTTCTGTGCCTCATGCTGCTGCTTGGGGTCCACCGCGCGACTGCGGGCGCAGAGCACGACAAACAACTGCTGGAGCGGTCCTTCTGGTTACACGCATCACTGGCTTCCGTGGCGCAGAAAGGGTACTGGGGGCCGGACTACCCGGCGTCCAGTGCCCCATCCGAAGCGGCGGTCCGCAATGCCGCCGGCTTGCTCGCCAACCGGTACGCGGCCAATCGCTTGTACCTTGTCTACCACAAAGAGTTGCCCCTGGCAGAGGCCGAGCGGGTGTTCTGCTGGTGGAGTCGCTACTGTCCCAAAGAGACGCAACTGGTGCCGACCCTGGTGTTGCGGATGTACGACAAGAGCCAAACTCCCGTATTCACAAAGGAAGAGCTTCGCCATCTGTGCGAGTTCTTCAGGAATTCGATCAATCCCGAGCAGTGCGCGGTCTACGACATTTACGCCAACCGGGACCACGGCGAGGCCCTGAGGACTCTGGCCGACCAGTACCCCGGAGGGTTAATCCGGGTCGGCATCCAGCCTGGGGAGCAGATCGTGCCGCCGTTTCGTGCAGCCGTGCAGGACACGTGGAGTGCCTTCTGCCATGGCAAGACCAATGCGGATTGGCTCGACCGGGGCTTTGGGGCCGAAACATTGCGCAAGTGGGTGGCGGAGCGAAACAAACAGCGCGACCCGGTGGCCTGGAATCTCATAGTCGTGGCATGGGACTACTCGGCGACTGAACGCGGCGGCTATCCCGGCTACGATGATGCCGCCAAGAACATGCCGCTTCCCGCCGGAAGAAACCGGCTGGCCGTGGACGAGATTATGGCGACCGCTCAAACAGGGCGCTTGAGCGGTTTCAGCAGCGACTTGCTGATTCTTCAGGCAAACTCTCAAGACCTCGCCCACGATAAGCCCGAGGCAAGCTTCTACGAGACGCTCAAACGCGGGCAAGAGTATCGGGGCTACTACTCCGTACCCTTCCGGGAGGTTATTGAGCTCTTTAGGGCAATGAAGGCAGGCAATTAGGCACCTCCCCCGGCGCGCAAAAGCTGACGTGCCCGCTCCAACGCTCCAACGTCCCGAAAAAACCGATCTTGCCCCGTGCTCCGCCGATTCTCTATACTGCCGCGCCCTGATCGAAGGATCGAAGAGTCGTGGACCGTCGGCCTGCGCCACCAGTGCGGAAGAGAGGAGCTTCCGCCGGCCGGCCATCGAAGTCAACCCGCGAAAACGGTCGGCGGTCGAAACGGGCACAACACGCAGAATAGTTCGACACAATGGCGAAAGCGGCCGCTGTTGCAACGATGCGGCCTTCTTGCGTGCAATTCCCGTTTGAAACGCTTTTCGTCTTTCGCGGTCTGGTTTGGAGGGCCGTTGCGCCGCGATCGCGGTCGCTTTCGCAATACGGCAGAGCGAGTACGAATGGCCGCCCTAATCACCGGGCGAGCTGTTCCGGATGCCGGGGCGAGCCGCGCCGGATCGGTCCGTCAGAAAAATCAATGAGAGGAGGGAGCCGCTCATGAACCAAGAGATCAACCAACCCATCGCGACCCGCACCAAAACCCTGCGATGGGGAATGCTCGGCGTAGGGTTGGCAGTCATCGGATTGACCGTGGCGATTCGGCTGTTCAGCGGTGGCGAACGGGCCGAGGCCCAGGCCCCGCAGGCCGGCAACCCGCAACGGCCGGCAGCTCGGGCGCAACCGGTCGCGCCGATCACTGCTCCGCCCGTTGGCAAAACGTCTTCGGCACCGACCAACGAGCAGCCGGCGGCCGCGAAGCCCGCCGCCGCCAAAGTCGTCGCGCAAGTCAACGGAGTGTCGATCACCCGCGACGAGCTGGCCGACGAATGCCTCCGCCGCCACGGCAAGGAACTGTTGGAAGGCATGGTCAACAAGTTCCTCATTGCCGAGGAATGCAAGCGGCGAAATATCGTCATCACCCGTGCCGAGGTCGATGCGGAAATCGAGCGGATGGCGCAGCGGTTCAATCTGCCGGTCGATCAATGGCTCAAGCTGCTCAAGCAAGAGCGCGGCATCAGCCCGGTGCAGTACGCCTCTGACATCATCTGGCCGACGTTGGCGCTGCGGCGTTTGGCGGGCGACCGGCTGACCGTTGAGCCGTCGGAAATCCGAAACGCTTGGGAAATGCACTACGGCGAATCGATCCGCTGCCGCCTGATCGCTGTGCGCGACAAGGCCCGCGCCGAACAAATCCGCGCCGAAGCAGCCGCCCGGCCCGACGAGTTCGGCAATTTGGCCAAGCAGCACTCGGAAGACGCGAGTGCCTCGGTTAAGGGCGTCATCCCGCCGATCCGTCGCCACGGGAGCTTTCCGGAGATCGAGCGCGTGGCGTTCGACGAATTGCGCGACGGGGATATTTCGCGGGTGTTGCAGGTGGGCGATCAATACCTGATCCTCAAGCGCGAGTGCAAGCTGCCCGCCTCGCAGGTGGCCATCGAGCGCGTCGCGCCCCAATTGGAAGAAGTGGTTCGCGAGCGGAAGATGCGCACCGTGGCGGCCGAAGTCTTCCAGCAGCTTCAGCAGCAAGCCCGCGTCGAAAACGTCTTGAACGATCCGGCCAAGCGGCGCGCGATGCCGGGCGTCGCGGCCACGATCAACGGCAAGCCGATCTCGATGAGCGAACTGGCCGACCAATGCGTCGAACGCCACGGCGAAGAAGTGCTCGAAGGATTGATCAACCGCCGTCTGATCGAGTTGGCCTGCAAAAAGCGAAATATCACGGTGAGTGAACGCGACCTCGATCAAGAGATCGCGGAGACGGCGGCGCAAATGGTTCCGCCGCGGCCCGACGGTTCTCCCGATGTCGAGGCCTGGCTCAACACCGTTACCCAGGAACAGCGGACCACCGTCGATGTTTATCGCCAAGATGCCGTTTGGCCCGCCGTCGCCCTCAAGAAACTGGTGGGCGATGCCGTGAAGGTAACCGAAGAAGATCTGCAAAAAGGATTCGAGGCCAATTTCGGCCCGCGCGTCCGCTGCCGCGCGATTGTGTTGAATAACGGGCGGCGCGCCCAAGAGGTTTGGGAAATGGCGCGGCGCAAGCCGACGGTCGAGAACTTCGGCCTGCTGGCCGAAACCTACTCCGTCGAGCCGGGCAGCCAGGCCCTCCGCGGCGAGGTTCCCCCCATCCGCAAACACGGCGGCCAGCCATTGTTGGAGAAAGCGGCCTTCTCACTCAAACCCGGCGAGCTTTCCGAGATCATCCAAGTGGAAGACAAATGGGTGATCCTCTTCTGTGAGGGGTACACGCAACCGGTCGAAGTCGATTTCGCCAAGGTCCGCGACGACATCTATCGCGATATCTTCGAGAAGAAGCAGCGATTGGCGATGTACGAATACTTCGACCACCTGCGCAACTCGGCGACGATCGACAACTACCTGGCCGGCACCAGCAGCTCGCCCACCAAACAGCCGACCGATCGACTGGCCGAAGGCCAACGCCGGCCCGAAAACACCGCCCCCACTGGCGAAGGCGCCCGACACGCCACCGTGCCGCTGAAGCTCCGTTGATCGTCCAGTGAAAAAGGCCCGAATTGCACCGTTCGGGATCGAACGGCCAAGTCGCACGCGCTTGTCAAAGAAGCCCGAAGTCTGTCAAACGGGCTTCCCCGCCCGGCTGTTGAACCGCCACCCCGCGACGAAACGTAAATCGTGGCCAAAACCCGTCTCTCGACAAGGTTTCCGAAACTCATCAGGCCGAAAGCAAATAAGCCTTGCGCAACACTAAGTTGCGCAAGGCTTTATCATGTGGGCGGCATTGGACTCGAACCAACGACTTCCACCGTGTGAGGATGGCGCTCTAACCAACTGAGCTAGCCGCCCAATCTGTTCCGGCCGAACGGGAGACTTCGGCCTTCGCTCATTTTCCCACAAGCGTGTGCCGTCAAGGATGCACACGATCATGCAACGGGCCGCGAGGCTATCTCACCCGAACCAGCGACCCCACGAACCCCCGTAGAACCTATCTTCAGAATGTTCCAGAAGAGCGGCCTGATGTCAAGGGGGCGCGCCATTTGACACGGGGCCGCCAGCGATGGTGCGGTCACCGGCATTGGTGGCGGCAGATGCGTTTGCCCCGTGGCCGAATCGTGCAAACCAATGGCCCGGCGGCGACTTCGATTGACCCGGGCAACTCCGAAAACTATGCTGGCCGAATCGCCAGTGGCAAACGGCGCTCGACGTTCGGCAGCTTTGTGCGGCAGCCACGTGAAGCAGTCGGGCGGCCCCGGGCAAGCATCCTGTATCCCATGCGCCGAGCATCAACGCTCAGAGGGTTTGGCTTATGAAGTTCTCGAACCGTCGCGAATTCTTGCACCGTGCGGCCGCATTGCCGGCAACGTTCGCTGCGGCCCAGCGAGTGTTGGCGACCGAAAGCGATTCGTCCCCCGGCGAAGCCGCGACTCTGCCGCACATCGCGCTGGGCAAGTATTCTATTTCGCGGCTGATCTGCGGAGCCAATCCGTTCAACGGCGGTTCGCATCTGTCGGTGTTCGTCAATCAGGAGATGAAAGCGTACTACACGCCCGAGCGGATACTAAGCACGTTGCGGCGTTGCCAACAGGTGGGCATCAATTGTTGGCAGGCGAGTGTGAGCCGTTACGATCTATATCGCCGGTTTCGCGACGAAGGCGGCCAAATGCATTTCCTTTCGATCGAAGCCCGCGACCCATCCGCGCTGAAGAAGCTGGCCGAGGGCGGAGGGTGCATCGGCGTGGCGCATCATGGCGAGGTAACCGACCGGCTCTTCAAAGAAGGCAAGCTCGACGAGGTGAACGACTATCTGAAGCGGATTCGTGACGCCGGCTTTTTGGTGGGCGTCTCCACGCACATGCCCGACGTGGTCGATGCCATCGAGTCGAAGGGCTGGGATCTGGATTACTACATGACCTGCGTTTACGAACGGCATCGAAGCGAAGAAGAACTGAAAAAACTGCTCGGCTATGTGCCGTTGCCGCCGCGCGAGGTTTATCTGATGGAAGACCCGCCGCGGATGTTCAAGGTAATGCGTCAAACGAAGCGCCCCTGTTTGGCATTCAAGATTCTGGCGGCCGGGCGGCTCTCGGAACGAAAGGAATTGGTCGAGCGGGCGTTTCGCGAAACGTTTCAATCGATCAAGCCGAATGACGGTGTGATCATCGGCATCTATGATCGCTACAGCGACCAGCCCGGCGAAGATGCGGCCCTGGTTCGACGTTTCAGCAGTGCGTCGGAAGGTGGGCGTTCGCCGAACGTGTAGGTGTGCGTCCTTCGAATCGGGGCTGCCCGAACCGCAATGCGGCCCTCTCAATGAAACGCCGAGAAACGGAACGCATTTCAATCGAGACTGCGCGCAATCGGCTGTTGCGCGTTCCGCGAGCTGCCGCACCCGCTGCGGTGCAAAAACTTGCAAGCGTTCTATGGCGGGATTAGAATGCGGCTGTTTCCATCGTTCAGTGCTTTCTTAGGTAATCGCATCCATCGATCAGCGGTGTGCGGCGTCGCGTTCGGATGCGGCAGCGCCGTCGTACCTGCCCGAGTCTCCCGCCTGTTTCCCTGATTTGCACGGAGGGAAATGCGTGATCTCTCGAAAGCCCGCCGTTTAGTCCTTCAATCAAACCGCGAAAAACCCAAAGAAGTTCAAATTGAGACTGCTCGCAGTCGGCCGCGTCGCGTCGCCAGTGGCCGGTTTCGCAATTGTGTGGGAGTATTTGGGCGTTTCGTCGAACCGGAGCTTATTGTTTCTTTCCGCTCGTCCACAATAAGGGTTTTGTGTTCCGGGGCATGAGGTTATTCGTTCGGCCGTTGTTCGTTCCGTTGTCCTTTCGGAGTAGTCGATCATGTGCAGAAGATGTTGGTTGGGTTGGTCGCTTGCGGTCGTGATGAGTTTGGCAACTATTTCCGCGGCCTCAGCCGATGTCAAGTTGCCGTCGCTGTTTGCCGACCACATGGTCGTGCAGCGCGAGTTGCCCGTGGCCGTTTGGGGTTGGGCGGATCCCGGCGAGGCGATTACGGTAACGCTGGGCGATCAGTCGAAGAAGACCACGGCCGATGCCGCGGGCAAATGGTCGGTTCGGCTCGACCCGCTGCCGTCGGGCGGCCCGCTGAAACTGACCGTCGCCGGAAAGAATAAGGTCGAGGTCAACGACGTCCTCGTCGGCGAGGTTTGGCTATGTTCCGGCCAGTCGAACATGGCGTGGACGGTCGCCTCGTCGGCCAACTTCGAGCAAGAAAAGGCAGCCGCTCAGTACCCGCAAATCCGCATGTTCACCGTTCAGCGAAAAACGGCGAGCGAACCGCAAGAGACTTGCGAGGGCGCATGGGCTGTTTGCTCGCCCGACACGGTCGGCGGTTTTTCGGCCGCAGGCTACTTTTTCGGCCGACGTCTGCACCAAGAGCTGAAGGTTCCGGTCGGGCTGATCCACTCCTCCTGGGGCGGAACCCCCGTGCAAGCATGGACGAGCATTGCCGCGCACCGCGAAACGCCGGAATTGGTCCCCTTGCTCGAGAACTTTGAAAAAGCGATTGCAAGCTGGGATCCGGAAAAGGCGAAGCAGCAGCACGAACAACAACTGGCTCGCTGGAACGACGCTGCGGCCAAGGCCAAAGCCGAGGGCAAGCAACCGCCGCGTAAGCCCAGCCCGCCGCAAGACCCGCGAAACTCGCAGAACAGCCCGGGCCGATTGTACAACGCAATGATCGCTCCGTTGGTTCCCTACACCCTTCGCGGGGCCATCTGGTATCAAGGCGAATCGAATGCCGGCAATGCACCGTTGTACGGAAAACAGTTGGGCACGATGGTTGCCAGTTGGCGCAAAGACTGGCGGCAAGGCGACTTCCCCTTCATCGCCGTGCAATTGCCCAACTATATGGCTCCGCAGAAGGATCCTTCTGAGATGGGCGGCTGGCCGCTGATTCGAGAGCAGTTCGTCCGCCTTCTCGAAATGAAGAACTTCGGCATTGCGGTCACGATTGACATCGGCGAAGCCAACGACATCCATCCGAAGAACAAGCAAGACGTCGGCCACCGACTGGCCCAATGGGCGTTGGCGAAGGTGTACGGAAAACCGATTGTCGCCTGCGGGCCATTGTACCGCTCGATGGAGAAGCAGGGCGACAAGATCGTCATTCGCTTTGATTATGTGGGCAAGGGCCTTGAAGCAAAAGGCGATAAGTTGACCGGTTTTGCTATCGCCGGCGCAGACAAGAATTTCGTGTGGGCCGACGCGAAAATCGTTGGCGACACCGTCGTGGTCAGCAGCCCCGAGGTCAAAGATCCCGTCGCCGTGCGCTACGCTTGGGCCAATAACCCGTCTTGCAACCTCTATAACAAAGAAGGGTTGGCCGCCTCGCCGTTCCGCACCGACGATTGGGAAAAATAGCCAATCGGTCGAGAGTCGATCAGGATGACCCGATCGCCCGACCGGGACGATTTCGGATCATCCGGTCGCGGGGAACGCTTTGGATTGGTTTGGTCGAACAACCGAGTTTTCGCGACGGATATTGCGCCACAACTTCGTTTGCCGGCGCAACATCCGAACCGAACGAACCAACTGTTCGACAAGGCTTTTTCGCGCTCTGATTCGCGCGGCGTGAATTCGCTTCTCTCGTGCAAGCGAGAACCGCCCGTTTCGGCGCGCGAAACGCATCAAACACATTGCACCGCGGGCAACGTTGCAAGCTGTTGCTCCGCGGTGCTTTGTTGTTTTGTCGTCCTGTCGTCGCGTTTTCTCAGCAGTAGCGATCACCCGCCGGCAGCCGCTTCCGCAATTGGGTGGAACTATTCAGGCCGGCCCAAGCGACTGCGTCGCCGAAGCTGCCCGCAGGCCGCCTCGATCTGGTCGCCTTTGCGGCGTCGAACTTCGATGTTCAACCCGGCGTGGCGGAGGATCGCGGCAAACTGCTCGACGGCAGAGGCCGCTGGCGTTTCATAAGGCATTTCCGGCACAGGATTTAGCGGGATCAAGTTGATCAGCGCCGGCCGGCCTTTCAGCAAAGCCGCTAATTGGTGGGCATGACCGGGCTGGTCGTTGATGCCGGCAAGAAGCACGTATTCGTACATCACTCGTCGGCCGGTGGTTTCAAAGTAGTCATCGGCGGCGGCGATGACCTCGGCCAGACCGATTCGCCGGTTCGCCGGGACGATTTTGTTGCGGAGCTCGTCGTTGGCAGCGTGCAGCGAGACCGCCAGATGATATTGGCTGCCTCGACGAGCCAATTCCCGGATTCCTTTGGGCAGTCCCACCGTGGAAATCGTGATCCTGCGTGCGCTGATTCCCAGGGCCACGCGGCTGCGGTCGAGGGCATTCCACACGGCATCGAGATTGGCCAAGGGTTCGCCCATGCCCATGACGACGATGTGCGTCAGCCGTTGCGGTGGGTGGGCGCTGCCGGCCGCTCGATTGAGATGGAGAAGCTGCTCGACGATTTCGCCCGCGGTGAGATTTCGGGCAACGCCGTCCAGTCCGCTTGCGCAAAACACGCAACCCATTCCGCAACCGACCTGCGAGCTGATGCATGCCGTGCAGTGCCCGCGATCGTCGCGGAGCAGGGCACATTCGATCGTTGCGCCATCAGAAAGCTCGAGCACCAACTTCTCGCTGCCGTCGCTCGCCCGCTGATGAGCAACCGGTTTCGAGGTCCATAACCGGAACGAGCTGCTCAATTGCGTGCGCAAATCTGCCGGCAGATCGGTCATCAAGGCGAAATCGTCAACAGCCCGAGTGTACGCCCAACGGAGGAGCTGTTGGAGACGGAATCCGGGCGCATTGCGCTGGGCCAGCCATCGGCGCAGATCCGCATCGCTTTGGTCGCGAAAATGCGGAAGTGCCGCCTCCGACGTGTTGCCTTGAATTGGGATCTCGTGCATCAACGATCGTTATCTTTCTGCCATTGAGGCGGAGTTGCTCGACAACCTCTGTCGGGGGGAAAGGATCGAACGATTGATACCGCGGGCGAGGTTCTTCGCGCAGTAAGAACCGTTCCGCCGGGCGGCCGATCCGCCTGCCTGCCGAACGACGATTTCGCCCGAAAAAAGTCGGGAAAAAAGCCTCCCGGCGAACCGCCGGGCAGCTACCGAAACGGGCAATCAACCGTTAGAATAGCGGCTTATTCCCAGTGTTGCCAAGAGACACGGCTGATACGCAGCGCGTCGCCGGCAAACGGCGGGTGCGGCAGGTTTGATCGTCGGCTGTGGTTTGGTTTTCTGAAGGATGGAGCCGCCAGTGGATTGCGGAGTCGTTTCGCTTCCGTTGCCCGGCCCCACGGCGACCCTGACGGGCGGGGTGTTGCGCGGGCGGTCGAGCGGGCGCACCGACGAGTTTCTCGTCGGCCCGGAGAACCGCTTGGCGGAAGTCGCCGTGCAGGCCGTGCTTGAAGGCAACGGGCACGACCACTTCAATCCGCTGCTGTTTTACGGCCCGAGCGGGTGCGGCAAATCGCATTTGGCAATGGGAATCGCCGCCGGGTGGTCGGCTCGGTGCGAGCAGCGCCGTCGGGTTCAATGCGTGGCCGCAGACGATTTCGCCCTTGAACTTCGTGAAGCGATTGCAGCACAGGCGACGGCCGACTTCCGCCGCAAGTATCGCGAGGCCGAATTGCTCGTCGTCGAAAGCATCCCGCGTTTGGCCGGCAAGACGGCGGCACAAGAAGAGCTTTTGCATACGATCGATGCGTTGATCGCCAACGGGCGGCGCGTCATCGGCACAGCCCTGACCCCGCCATCGCGCTGGTCCGATATTTCCCCGGCAATTCGCAGTCGGTTTCACGGCGGCTTGTTGGTGCCTGTTCAATTGCCCGGCAGCGAGGTGCGGCGATTGCTGATCGAGCGTTGGTCGGGCGCATTGGGCTTAAGCATCGAAGCAGAGGCCGTTGCGTTTGCCGCTGAGCGATTGGCGCTCAGCGCCCCGCAGCTTCTCGGCGCCCTGATCCAGCTCGGAGAGCGCGCCGCACCGACAACCCAAGCGATTACCCTGGGGCAAGTGCGGCGATTCGTCGATAGCTTTGGAGGGATGAGCACACCAACGCTCAAAGAAATCGCGGCCGCCACGGCTCGCCATTTCGGAGTGACTTTGGGGCAAATGCGGAGCAAGTCGCGGCGTCGAGCGGTAGTCCTCGCGCGCGATACAGCAATCTACTTGGCTCGAGAACTGGCGGGAAACACATTACCGGAGTTGGGCCGTTACTTCGGAAATCGTGATCATACGACGATCTCGCACGGTTATCACAAGGTCAAGCAGATGCTGCTGACCGATACCGAACTGCAACAAGCGGTATCCGCCGTGCAAAACATGTTGAAGGAGTGTTGATTGCAGTTCCGTTCCCTGTGAATGTGTCGCACATCGCTCGTGGCACACGACGACTACCGACACGATCGACGGAGGCTCGACAACCTGCTGACGCCCGGCAAACAGGTTTTCCCAGGCGGGTTTCGATCGTCAACCATGGAACTCTTCGACGTTTGCACCAGCAAAGCGGCAACGATCGTCAACGGCGATGGCCGCACTACTATTACTCCTGTTTCTTAGAAAAGAAGGATGTCTTAGCAGCTCGTTCGATTGTTCGTTCCGTTCGTTCTTGGAATCAGCAAGGTGCCGGTGTACGAACGACGCGAAAAAGAACGCAATAGAACGCGGAAAGCGGAGAAGCAATAGCAAAGCGGAAAGCGGCCGCGAAGAACGGAAACGAACGAAACTAGGGGAGAAACGGCAAAGGAAATCACTGAGGTCAACGCGGTAAGAAAGCGAGACGGAAACGATGAAGATTACGTGCAATCGCGCGACATTGTTGGAGGCGTTCGGGTTGGCGGCCACGGCTGCCTCGGCCCGTTCTCCGAAGCCGGCCTTAAGCTGCCTGAAGCTCGTTGCCCGCGATGAAGCGACGACGTTGACAGGCACCGACCTGGAAATCGGCGTTCGCGTCGGGGTCGAGAAGGTGCAAGTCGATGCCGGCGGCGAAGCCCTTTTGCCCTTAAGCACGGTGGGCGCCATCTTGCGAGAAAGCTCGGAAGAGGAAGTGGTGATTGAGGGAGACGACGGCAAGATGGTTGTTCGCGGCCGCTGGAGCAAATATCAGTTGCCGACGATCGACCCGCGGGAGTTTCCAGAATTGGAAAGCCCGCCCGACGATGGCTGCTTCGTTGCCGCGGGTCTTCTGCGCGAGATGATCCGGAGAACGATCTTTTCGGTGGAAACGGAAAGCGCTCGGTATGCCCTGGGCGGCGTGTTGTGGGAGATGGAGGCGGAAAAGCTGACGGCCGTGGCGACCGACGGGCGGCGGTTGGCAACGTTGTACGGTCCGGCCCGAAGCAGTGCCGGAAAGAGCGCGGCCGCGAATAACCCGATTGTTCCGGCGCGGGCCATGCAGTCGTTAGAGCGAGTTCTGGCTGACGAAGAAGGCGAAGTGCGTTTCGTCGCCGATGGCAATAGCCTTTGGGTGCAGGGGACGAAGGTGCTCTTCTTCGGCCGATTGCTCGAAGGTCGCTTCCCGCAATGGCGCGACGTGCTGCCGAAAACGCCCGCCAAGCTCCAAGTCGAGCTGCCGGCGGATCAATGGTTGCGCAGCGTGCGGCAAGCGGCCGTCGTAACCGATAAAGAACATCGGGGGGTATTGTTCCGTTTCGAGCCCGGACGGCTGGTGCTCAGCAGTCAGGGGCCGAACTTGGGCGACGCCCAAGTCGAGCTGCCGATCAGTTACGACGGCCCGGGCCAGAGCGTCGAACTCGACCCGCTTTATGTCGCGGAGTTCCTCCGCGTGCTCGACGCAGAGACATTGGTCAGCATCGAGCTGCGCGAACCGGAATCGCCCGTGCTCTTCCGGGCCGGCGAAAATTATCAATACGTGGTGATGCCGATGCTGCGAGGGAAAGCCTGATGGCGCGAGAACGCGGCGAACCGCAAGCAATTGGGAACGTCGTGGCCGAGTTGATGGCGCGCCGCGGCCTGAACCGAACGCGCACTGCCGAAGAATGCGAAGCCGCTTGGCGCGAAGCGGTTGGTCCCTTTTTGGCGGGTCAAACGCGCATCGGCGCGGTTCGCGGCGGAGTCGTCGAAGTGTTGGCGTCGCACTCGGCGCTGCTGCAAGAGCTGGGTTTCCTCAAAGCGGAAATCATTGGAAAACTCAACGCCCGACTGCCGGGCGCACCGGTGGTCGATCTGCGGTTTCGCGTGGGCAAGCTGGGATGAACCGCGCTGTCGCTGATCGCCGGGGGTTTTTTCGGCGACGAGACTCCCGGAGGGAATCGCACATTGGAGCCGCGGCAGCGTGTGCGGCTCGGTTGGTTTTGCCCGGGTAGGCCCCCGGCGCGAGGAAGGATAAATACAACGCATGAGTAGTGAAAGCGAACCGAAACTGCCGACTCCCGAAGGCGAACTATCGGCAGCCGAGCGCGAGAAGTTCCAGCTTCGCGCGGAAGAGGCGTACACGGCCGACGATCTGAAACACCTGAGCGATCTCGAACATGTTCGGGAACGTCCCAGCATGTACATCGCCGATACCGGCGTGCGCGGGCTGCATCATTTGGTGTACGAGGTGGTGGACAACTCGATCGACGAGGCGATGGCCGGCTATGCCACCGAGATTTCGGTAACGATCAATAACGACGGATCGGTGACGGTCGAAGACAACGGCCGCGGGATTCCCGTCGAGGTCCACCCGCAATTGGGGTTCTCGACGCTGCAAGGCGTGATGACCGTGTTGAAGTTCGGCGGGAAGTTCGATAAGCGGGCGTACCAAACGTCGGGCGGGCTGCACGGAGTCGGCGTCACGGTAGTCAATTTCCTCAGCGAATGGTGCGAGGTCGAGGTTCGCCGCGACGGCCACGTCTATCAACAGGAATACGAGCGCGGCGTGCCGATGGCCGAGGTCCGGCGGATCGGCCGCAGCGATCGTCGCGGCACGAAGACCACCTTCAAGCCCGATCCGGAAATCTTCCCCAATACGAATTTCCAGCATGCCATCTTGCAGCGCCGATTGCAGGAGCTGGCATTCCTCAACCGCGGCGTGAAGATCCTCTTCAAAGATGCGCGAACCGGGCAAGAAGAACAATTTTGTTACCAGCGCGGGGTGATCGAGTTCGTCGAGTATCTCAATCGGGCGAGTCAACCGATCCATCCCGAAGTGATCTACATGCAGGGCGAACAGGAGGTCGAGATCCAAGACGGCAAAGGCGTCGTCGGTTGGGAAATCGCCATGCAATACACGGCCGAATACACCGACACGCTGCTTTCCTATGTAAACAACATCGCGACAACCGAGGGCGGCACGCACGTTTCGGGTTTTCGGGCTGCTCTGACGCGGAGCGTCAACGCCTACGGGCGGAAGGAGGGGCTTTATAAAGACCTCGTGCCGACCGGCGAAGACCTGCGCGAAGGATTGACGGTGGTCATTTCGCTTCGCGTGCCGGAACCGCAATTCGAGGGACAAACAAAGACGAAACTGGGCAACAGTGAGATCGAGGGGATCATCAATTCGGCCGTCGGCGATTTTCTCGCCAAATACCTCGAAGAAAACCCGCGCACGGCAAAGGTAATCGTGGAAAAAGGGCTCCTGGCGGCCGAAGCGAGGGAAACCGCCCGCAAAGCCCGCCAACTGGTGCGCGAGCGAAAGGGGGTGCTTTCCAGCGGCAGCCTGCCGGGGAAATTGCGGGACTGCACCAGCCGCGAGGTCGATCGTTGCGAGCTTTATTTGGTCGAGGGCGATTCCGCCGGAGGCAGTGCCGAGGGCGGACGCATGCGCGAGTTTCAAGCCATTCTTCCGCTGCGCGGGAAAATCATCAACGCCTATAAATCGCGCGAGCACAAAGTGCTCGACAACGAAGAGGTGCGCAGCATCATCGCCGCCATGGGCTGCGGCGTGGGCGAGGAAATGGACCTGGAAAAACGCCGCTACGGCAAGGTGATCATCATGACCGACGCCGACGTGGACGGCTCGCACATTCGAACGCTGCTGCTCACGCTGTTTTACCGCCAAATGTATCCGCTGGTCAAAGCCGGCTACGTGTACGTCGCCCAGCCGCCGCTATTCCGCGTGCGGCATCGGAAAGATGTTTACTACGTGCAGACCGAAGAGGAGATGAAAGCCCAACTGCTCGAGGCCGGAATGAAGGATGCCGTCTTCGAACCGGGCGACGGGCGAACGATCAGCGGCGCGGAAATGGAGCGGCTCTGCCGCACGTTGGCGGCGCTGGAAGACTCGTTGTTGGCTCTGGAACGGCGGGGAATCAGTCTTCGCGCGCATGCCCAACGCCGCGATCCGGCCACCGGCAAATTGCCCGTCTATCATGTTTTCCTCGGGAATGAAGAGTATTGGTTCCCCACGCGAGAGGCCCTCGACGCCTTTGTCGCTCGACAAGAGCGCGAAACCGGCGAGGAACTCGATTTAGCCGACGAAGACAACGGCGAAGCCGGCGAGACGACCGAGCGGCCGGAAAAAGAACAATCGGCGCAATCCCGTCTGCACATCGTCGAGCTGCACGAAGTCCGCTCGATCAACAACCAACTGAACACGCTTCGCGAAATGGGGTTCGACATCGATGCACTTTTGCCGGTCGAACGCACGGGCATCGAAGCCCCCAGATACGTTCTTCGCCGCGGCGAGGCGACGGTGCCGCTGACCGATTTGCGCGGGCTGTTGGCCGCGGTGCGCAATGCGGGCGAAAAAGGCCTGCAAATCACCCGCTTCAAAGGATTGGGCGAAATGAATGCCGACGAGCTTCGGGAAACGACGCTCAATCCGGCGCAGCGCACGCTCTTGCAAGTGAAGCTCGACGATGCCGCCGCCGCCGACGATATGTTCCGCGTGTTGATGAGCGATAAGGTGGAACCGCGCCGCGACTTCATCCAAAAGCACGCTCTCGAAGTCCGGTCGCTCGACGTGTAACGATGCCGGTGCGGGTTGGTCCGCTTGCCCATGCCGACGGATCGGCGGGTGCCGCGCGAACGCGGCGCAGCCTTGGGCGGACCAACTGCCGCGAAGGACCAGCGAAGCGAACCGCTACGCGAATTCTTAAGCGAATCGCAGCCAACCGAGCGAGGCGGGGTCTCTCGGGTTCTACAGACTGCGGATGAGCAGCATGATCAAAAGAACCAGAGCGACCAGCGCCCCGACGCCGATCATCGCATACAACACCACCGGCGGCTGCTTTCGTTTGCGGAGATAAGCGGCTAGTTGCTCGTCGGTCAAGGGGCTTTTCTTCACTCGCGAGCTTGGCGAACGGTCGTCGGTGACGATGATTTTCGGCGCCGACGATCGACTTGCGGAGGTTTTGCCCGGGAAGCTGCGCGAATCCGAGTTCCCGGTGGGCAGCCCTTTGACGGTCGGATGTTCGAGGTTCGAGACGGTGTCGGTCAGTTCCCGCGGACGAATCACCGCGCTGGAATCGCGCCGCCGCGAATCGGAGCCGGAATCTCTCGAAATGCCCGACTTCGACCCCGACCGTCGCGGGTCGAGCACCGAACTGCCTCCCGACTCATTGACCGACAACACCTGTGCGACAGGCAGATCGACGCTCGACTCCGACGCGCGAATCTTGTGCCCGCGCGACGTCAGCCATTGGGCCAGGGCTTGCGCCGCCTCGCGGGCCGATTGATAACGGCGATCGGGCTGCTTGGCCATCATCTTCATGCAGATTTCGACCAAGTCGGGCGGGGCGTCGGGACGATCGTTGTAGATGCTCGGCGGCTGTTGCTTTTGGTGGGCCATCAAGCGTTGCGGCAGCGTGCCTTCGGCAAACGGCGGGTGTCCGGTGAGCAGAAAGTACAACGTGCAGCCGAGGCTGTAGATGTCGGCTCGGGCATCGACGCCGTGGCTGTCAATCGCCTGCTCCGGCGCCAAGTAGTCGGCCGTGCCGAGCACGTTTTCGTCATACGCGACGGTGAGCGACGCACGATCTTCGTCGGTAAACCGCGCCAACCCCAAATCCAGCAGCTTGACAACGTTCCGCCGATCGACCAGCAGATTGGCCGGCTTCACATCGCGATGAATCAGGTTGGCTTGATGGGCGTGGGCGAGGCCTTCGGCCGCTTGGCGGATGTATTCGGCGGCCGTGGGATAATCGAGCGGGCCTTCTTGTTTGACGATCTGTTGCAGATCGCGCCCTTCGACGTATTCCATCACCATGAAGTGCTGGCCGTTGTCTTGATCGACATCGTAGGCGCGAACGATGTTCCGGTGATCGAGCGCGGCCGCGGCTTGCGCCTCGCGATGGAAGCGAGCGAGATACGAACTGTCGGCCACGCGGTCTTTCGGCAGAATCTTGATCGCCACGCGGCGGTGCATGAGCACATGCTCAGCCAGATAGACCGCACTCATTCCGCCGCGGCCCAATTGGCTCAAAAGCTTGTACTGTTTGAGAAAGAAGCCTTTGTAGCGGCCTTCCAGCAAGCGGTCAGCCTGCCAGCGGGTAATCAAGCCGCGAGAGACCAACTGCTCGGCAAGCAAGTCCACGTCGTCTTGCGCTCGACCCTCGGTGGCTTTATTCGCTTCGATCAGCGCGTCGGTCAATTGGTCTTTGTCAACCAGACCGCTTCGCTCCAAGAGATCGACGAAGGTTTCGACGTTGGGTTTGGGCATGTGGTGCCGCCCCCGCGGAGGGCCGTCGCCGCAGTGAAAACATCCCGGCGTTCGGCAACGGCTGTTTCATCACCGGCTTATTCCGCGGCAACGCAAAGCGGTGCCTTCAAGAAAACCGAGCGATGCCACCCCCCGCCTGACCGTTCGAGTTACTGATGAAACCTGATCCGGGCCGGCATGAGCTTCGCCGGTACGGACAGTCCGCATTCGTTCGCTGGCTTTATGATAACAGCAGCCGCCACAGGTGGCTAGCGTTTTCCCCGCGATCTCGGCATTACGCCGCAAGAAAAAGGGGGTGCATCCGCCGGCCGGCACCATGTTTTTTCTGCGTTAGGGCGAGGCATCCTTCCCCAAAACCGCGCGAAGCGATCGGGCGGCGGCCTCGCGGACGGCCGGCTCGGGGTCGAGCAATCGGGCGGAAACGGCCGGAGCCGCACTTTGCGCCCCAGGGCCGTAAAGTTCGATCACTCGCAAGGCGATGACGCGAGTCTGCCAATCATCGGATCCCAATTGGGCGACGACATGAGGCAGAGCAGCCGTGCCCAACCGTTCGAGTGCCCCTGCGGCCGAAAGCCGCACGGTTCGGTCCGGGTCGCTCAATGCACCCGCCAACGCGGCGGCCGCCGGCAACGAAGCTCGATCGACAGCCCGCAATGCCTGAGCGGCGGCGTTGCGAACCTCTGGGGCGGGATCGCTCAATGCGTCTGCCAGGGCGGGCACTGCGGAGCCGGCCTCGGAACCGATTCGCCGAAGAACATCGGCTGCGGCCATCCGCGCGGCCGCATCGGGCGACGAGGCAAGCATTTCGGCCACTGGGGCGACGGCGGTCGGGCCGACCGCCTCCAGTGCGTCGGCGGCATTCATCCGCACGATGCGGTCGGGATCCGCCAACAACCGCGACAAGGCGGGGGCCGCCGACTGGGCCTCGCGTCCCATCGCGCGCAATGCCCGAGTTGCAGCAAAACGCACCTCGACCACCGCGTCGTCAAGGCACTGCGTTAGTGCGGGAACAGCCTGTTTGGCATCGGTGCCGAAACGCGCCAAGACGATGATCGCCCCCACCCGAACGCTTGGATCGGAGTGTTGCAAGCAGCGAACGACTGTTTCGGTGCAGCCGGGCCCGATCCGCTCGAGCGCGCGGGCGGCTTCGAGGCGAACCTGGCGATCGGGGTCGGCCAAGGCGGCCGCTAGTGTGGCGGCCACGGCGGAACCCGGTTCGGGCGCGGCCGCCGAAGGCGCAGCCGCTCCGCATGCCGATCGCGCGATCGCCAGAGGCAGTCCCACGGCAACGACCAACCATCGGGCGAATCCAACATGCCGGCGGAAGGGACGTCGGCCCGCGGCACAAAGGGGAGCGACGGCAGTGAAGGACACCTTGGGCATGAAAACGACTCCCGACGGTTGAGGCGCTTCGGGCGGTTTCGACGCCGGCCGCCGAATTGCCCGCAGAACGGTTCGGTTCACGGCATTGCCGGAACAAGCTGTTGAACAGCGCCGAACGGGCGACTTGCCGATGGCGCAATCACCAGGCGAATCGCAGCCGGCCGGACCGCATCGCCCGGCTTGTTCAACAGGCCGTAAATAAAGATCGGCTTCCGCCGGCAGGCGCAGCAACGGCGACCGGCGCTTTCGGTCCGGGCGCGAGATTGCAGGGAAACGAAAAGCCCCTACAATAGGCCCCATCGGCGCAACCGATCGGACCGTCCGAATCGTCCCCAATCGGGGCGAAGCGCGCCGCGGTGTTCGCGGTGCGGCTGCGGCGCGCCGCCGGATCACAAGTTGCGGAAAGAGACGGAAATGGACCTGACCTATCTCAAGCTCAGCGCGCTGTGGTTCTTCGAGTTCGCGGTGTGGGGAGCCTGGATGCCGGTACTTGCCGCTCGGCTGCTCGGGCCGTTGCAATTCAGCGGCAAACAAACCGGTTGGGTTTATGCCACCTTGCCGCTTTCGAGCATGGTATCGCCGTTGATCTTCGGCTACTTGGCCGACACGTGGATCAACGTCGAGTGGCTCCTGGCGTGCTGCCATGTGGTCGGGGCGCTGTTGCTGTTTGCCGCCGCGCGACAAACGCAGTTCAAAGGCATGTTCCTCACGATGCTGGGCTATACGTTCTTCTATGCCGCAACGTTGGCTTTGGTCAATGTCATGGTCTTCCGCAATGTTGCCGGCACCGAAGCACCGAAGGTCTTCATTTGGGCGCCGATCGGTTGGGCGGCCATCGGGTGGTTCCTGACCGGTTTGAGGCAAGCACGCGGCGGCGAGGCAGGCGGCGCCGACGCATTGAACCTGGCGGCCGTTCTCTCGTTGATTCTGGCCGTGGTGTGCGTGTTCCAACCGGCCACCCCGCCGGCCTCGAAAATCGCCGCCGAGGGCAAAACGGCGGGGCAACAAGCGGCCGACGGCAAGCAGGCCGCCGACAGCAAGCAGGCCGAGGCGAAGCAGGCCGACGCCAACGCGGATAAAGCGACGGCGAATGCCGAGGGAAAAAGCGATGCGGCTTCGGCAGGCGCTTCGGCCGAAGGCGAGGCCGCGAAACCGGCTGCCGCTTCAGAGGCGAAACAGCCGGCCGGCACCGAGCGGAAGCCCGCCGGCCCGCCCGTCGCCGAAGGAAGTCCGCTTAGACTTGCTCTGGGAATGCTCGGTGAGCCGTATTACTTGCTGTTCATCTTGGTGTCGCTCTGTGCGGCCGGGACGATGCAGTTCTATTTCCTCGGTTCGGCGCCGTTCATGCAAGCGATGGGGATCGACGGCAAGAATGTCTCCGCTACGATGGCCATTGCTCAGGCTGTCCAAGCGGTGGCCACTTGGTTCATCTTGGGCGCGCTTTGGAGCCAAGCCGGCCCGAAGTGGACGTTGGCCATTGGGGCGGCCTGTTGGGCCGGATTGTACGTGATTTACGTGATGGGCAAGCCTCGGGGACTGATCGTCGCCGGGCAAGGATTGCACGGTTTGGCCTATGTGTTCTTCATCAACGGCGGATGGATGTTTGCCGACCTGGTCGCGCCCGAGGCGATCAAGGCGTCGGTCCAATCGGTGCTGATCCTCGCGACCAACGGCATCGGCTTGTTCCTCGGCACGCAGTTGGCCGGGTGGACGATGGATCGCAACAAGGTCGGCGACCGCTTCGATTGGCCGAAGATCTGGCTCGTACCGCTGGCGATTACCTTGGCCGCTGCGGTGCTGTTGGCCGTTGCGTTCTATCCAGTCGTTCCCGTGAAGTCGTAGCCTGTGTCTCTTGCGTCTCGGACCGGCTCGGACGGTTGTATTCAGGCGGCGTCGGCCGTCGGAGCAAGCCGCACGAGCAATTGGCGCACCGCCTGCTCTAACGTCGCCAGGGCTTCGTCCGGCCCGGCGCAGTCAAGGTCGTCGATGTGCCAATACTCGATCCGTTTGGCCCATTCGGGAAACAGGTGCATCATCGCCGGCCGATGCTCGGCCTCTTTGACCGCCACGACCAAATCAGACTGCACCAGATCGACGGCGGAAAGCTGCTGCGGTTGACGCGGGCTGGCCGGCGGGTCGATGCCGCGCTGCCGCAACCCTTCGACCGTGAATGGGGAGATCGGCCCGATGTTCCCCCAGTGGCCGACCATCAGCCCGCGCGAATCGGCCCGCCAATCCAGGCCCGAACGCTCGGCCAGATGATTGAATAAATGCTCGGCAAACCGGCTGCGATAGTAATTCGCCGAACAAAGGAAAAGCACGGTCTTGTATCGAGTATTCATAAGGAAACTACGAGTTGAAATCGCGAGGTCGGAATGGCCGCATCCTCAGGCCGAACGGCGGCGCGTGATCCAGTTGCGCAGCGCGTCGAGGTAGAGGTAGATCACCGGGGTAATATACAGGGTGAGCAATTGCGACACCAATAGCCCGCCCAAAACGGCCAAGCCCAGCGGGCGGCGCGATTCGGAGCCGGGCCCGACACCCACGGCCACGGGAATAATTCCCATCAGGGCCGCCATCGTGGTCATCATGATCGGGCGGAAACGCACCAGGCAGGCATCGAAGATCGCTTCTTTCGGGCTTTTGCCCTCGGTTCGTTCGGCCTCGAGCGCAAAGTCGATCATCATGATGGCGTTCTTCTTGACGATCCCCACCAACATGATCAATCCGACGAACGAGTACACGTTCAATTCGGAACCGAAGAGCAGCAACGTGGCCAGCGCGCCCACGCCGGCCGAGGGCAGGCCGGAAAGGATCGTCAGCGGGTGAATGAAGCTTTCGTAGAGGATGCCCAGGATCAGGTAGATAACGAAGACGGCCATCAGCAGCAAAATGCCCAGCCCGCGCTGCGATGCCTGATAGGCCTGAGCCGTGCCTTGGAAGCTGGTGCTGATCGAGTCGGGCAGGGTTTCGGCGGCGATGCGGTTGACGGCATCGACGGCATCGCCCAAAGAAACGCCCGCATCGAGATTGAAGGAGAAGGTGACCGAAGGCAACTGCCCGGTATGCGCCACCACCAGCGGGCCGATCCCCGGACTGACTTCGACGAGCGATTCGAGCGGCACAAGCGAGCCCTGATTGCTGCGCACATAGAGCTGGGGCAGATTGGTCGGGTCGCGCTGAAACTCGGGCAGAAGCTCGACGATCACGCGGTTGTCGTCGTTGCCGGAGTAAATCGTCGAAACTTGCCGCGTTCCGTAGGCGCTGTAGAGGGCGTCTTCAATCTGTTGGGCGGTGACGCCTCGGGCCGAGGCCTCGTCGCGGCGAATCCGCAAATCGAGCTGCGGATTGCGAATCTGCATGTCGCTGTTCACGTCGCGGAGAATCGGAATCGTTTTCAACTTGTTCTCGATCAACGGCGCGTAGTGGTAGAGTTCTTCCACGTCGGGGCTGAGGATCGTGAACTGATAAAGCCCTTTGGTCAGTTGCCCGCCGATTCGAATCGTCGGGGGAATCTGCGGAAACGCGGTGATGCCGGGCACTTTCGCCAGTTCGGGCCGGAGCTTCCGAATCGCCTCGTCGATCGAATCGCGTTGATCGCGGGGCTTCAACTTGCAGAGGATGCGCCCGCTGTTGGTGCCGACCATTGCGCCGCTGGGACCGACGGCCGACATGTAATCTGAAATGTTCGGATCGTTGCGAATGACCTCGACCAATCGCTGCTGGCGCTCGACCATCCCTTCGAACGAGGTGCCTTGCTCGGCCTCGGTCATCACAAAAATGCGGCCTTGGTCTTCCAACGGCAGGAATCCCTTGGGCACCATGCCGAAGAGATACCACGTGGCGATTGTCAGAGCGACGGCGATGAGGAACACGATGAAATGCGCGCGCAACGACCAGCGCAGCGTCATTTCGTATCCGCGCAGCAGGGCGTTGAAGAAGGCTTCGAACAGCCGGAACAGCAGGCCGCTTTTTTCGGGTTCGTGCGGACGAAGGAAGCGGCTGCAAAGCATCGGCGTGAGCATCAGCGAAACGACGCCCGAGATCAGAATCGCCACGGCGATCGTCACCGCGAACTCGCGCAGCAGCCGGCCCATCAGCCCCTGCATGAACAGCACGGGAATGAACACCGCCGCCAGCGAAAGGGTCATCGAGATGATGGTGAAGGTGATTTCGCGGGCGCCTTCGATCGCCGCTTGGCGCACGGGCTTGCCCATCTCGACGTGGCGAACGATGTTCTCGAGCATCACAATTGCGTCGTCAACCACGAACCCCACCGAAAGCGTCAGCGCCAGCAGCGAGAGATTGTCGAGCGAGTAATCGAGCACGTACATCACGGCGAACGTGCCGACGATCGACATCGGCAACGCCAGGCTGGGAATGGCGGTGGCCGTCAGCTTGCGCAAGAAGAGAAAGATCACCAACACCACCAAGCACAGAGTGAGCACCAACGTGAATTTCACCTCGTTGACCGACTCTTCGATCGAAAGCGAACGATCGTAGAGCGTATTGATGCTCACCGAGGCGGGCATTTGTGCCGTGATTTCGCTGAGCAGCGCCTTGCAGCGGCGGGCGACTTCGATCGTGTTGGTGCCCGGCTGGCGTTGAATCGAGAAGATGATCGAGCGGTCGCCGTTGTACCAAGCGGCGATCTTGTTGTTTTCGACGCTGTCGATCACCTGTCCCAATTCGGCCAGGCGCACCGGCCGACCGCCGCGATAGGCGACGATGACCGATTCGTACTCGCGGGCCGAGCGCAGTTGGCCGGACGATCGGATGATGAAGGCGTTCTGCCGCCCGTCGAGCCGCCCGGTGGGAAGCAGCGTGTTGGCCCGGGCCACGGCCGAGGTCACCTCGTCGATCCCCAGGCCGCGGCTGGCCAACAACCGCGGATCGAGTTGGGCGCGGACGGCGTACTTCTGCGAGCCCATGATCGTGACCTGGGCAACGCCTTCGATCATCGACAGCCGTTGGCCCAAGAACGTGTCGCCCAACTCGTGCAGCTTGTAGAGCGGCAGCGTGGGCGAGGTAAGACAGAGATACATAATCGGCTGATCGGCCGGATTGACCTTGCTGAACGACGGCGGCGAGGGCATGTCGCGGGGCAAACGGCCCTGCGCCCGCGAAATGGCCGATTGCACGTCGAGGGCGGCTGCGTCGATGTCGCGATCGAGTGAGAAGGTCAGCGTAATCTGCGTAGTGCCTTGCCCGCTGGCCGAGGTCATCGAGTCGATGCCGGCAATCGTGGCAAACTGGCGCTCCAGCGGCATGGCCACGGTCGAGGCCATTGTTTCGGGATTGGCCCCCGGTAGCGATGCCGACACCTGAATCGCCGGAAAGTCCACGTTCGGCAAGTCGTTGACCGGCAGCGCGCGGTATGCCGTCACCCCATAAAGCAACAAGGCAAGCATGACCAAGGTGGTCATCACTGGGCGGCGGATGCTCAGTTCGGTAATGCTCATCGGCTATCGATCAGAGGCGGAAGGACGATCGGAAGGTTCGGGGGCAGCACGGCTCGGCGACGAGGAGGTTTCGGCACTGCCGTTGGGTTGTCTGATGACCACCGCAGCGCCGGGCGTCAATCGCATGTGGCCGTCCACGACGACGGTTTCTCCACCGGCAAGTCCTTCGGCAATCACGGCGTCGTTGCCCACGTTAAGTCGCACGGTGACAGGCTTCATTTGGGCCTTCTGCTGGTCGTCCACGACGAACACATATGTGCCCTTTTGGCCGACTTGCACGGCCTCGGCCGGCACGACGACGGCGTTGCGAATTACATCGAGCGTGAGCACGGCCTCGACGAACTCGCCCGGCCAAAGCTCGCGATGACGATTGTCGAAGGTCGCCTTCAGTGCGATGGTGCCGGTCGCTCGATCCACCATGTTGTCGATGAACGTCAGCTTGCCTTCCACCGCCGGGCGATTCGCCGGGGGAAGCACCCGCACCGCGAGCGGCCCCTTGGCAGCCTGGGTGCGGATCTCGGCCAGATATTTTTCTGAGGCGACGAAGCGGACATAAATCGGCTCGATCTGGGTGATGACCAACAGAGGCTTGGCGTCGTCCGCCTTGACGAGGTTGCCCTCGTCCACCAACAGATCGCCCGTTCGGCCGGCGAATGGCGCCCGCACCTGAGCATATTCGAGCATCAACTGGGCCGATTGAACGGCCGCCTGTGCCGCTTCGACGGCCGCTTGTCCGGCCTGAACTGTGGCCGCCAGCGTCTTCTGTCGCAAAACGTACTCCTGAAAGATCTCGTCGGAAATCGTGTTCGACGCCCGCAACGAACGATACCGCAGCACATCGGCGTCGGCCTTTTCCAGTGCGGCGCGGTCGCGGGCCAACTCGGCCTCTTGCCGATGCAGGTTGGCTTGCGCCTGAGCCAAGGTCGCCTCGAACGGCCGGCGATCGAGATCGAACAACGGTTGATCGGCCTCGATCTCTTGCCCTTCGGTGAAGTGGACCTTGGTGATCTGCCCCCCCACGCGGGCCTTGATTTCGGCCGTCCGATAGGGCTCAACTGTGCCGATGTTGCGAATCTCGACCGGCACGTCGCGCAGCTCGGCCCGCGCCACCAGAACCGGCGCAGCCGGTCGGGCTCGCGGTTCGGCATGGGCGGCCTCGCGGTGGCACCCGCCCGTGGCCAACACGGCCGCCGCCAAGACGAGGACCAATCCCAACGCTAGCGCGCCGGAAGCAGCTCGCGGGACAGCTTCACCGTTTGAAGAACTAGGTTCGGGGTTCATCGGCCGTTTCCAATTCCCTTCGCGCATGGCAATCGTGCGTTCTCTCGCAAGAAACATCTATCTGTTGCCCGGGGGCGGTTGTTTTTCGGCAAGGCATCGCATGGCGGCAACAGAGGCGGTGAGCTGGCAAGATGTAGGACAGTCGAGGCGATGCGTCGGACGAGCGACCGGCCGTCGCTCAGGGCGAAAACGCGCATTCTTGCCGACGAGTCAACCAAAAAGGCCGGGAAGCAATCGGGTGGGCCACCGACGGCGACGAAGTGCCGAGGCGATTTCCTCGATCTCCACGCGGTTTGTTCAATAAGATCAAACCCGCCGCGGCACTCCGTGGTAGCTCGAATACGGGCATCAACAAATCATTATAAGCTGCAACTGTCGTTGCGCCAAACACTTGCATAGTCAAAATAATTCCCGCAGCCGCGCAGGCCAAGGCGCAGGCTAATTAGGGATCGACCGGAACCTTTGTGATGCCCCGGGGTTTGAGTAGGTTGAGCGGCGGAGTCGGCACGGGGCCGAGCTTCGCGAAGCCATGTTCTTTTGGAGGTGGGTACGATGAAGGCTTGGTTCAGCGCCGCATTGGCGGCCGTGTTCGTCGGATTGTTTGCTGCGGCGGCTTTCGCCGCGGAAGGTCGTCGCGGAGAAGGCCAGCGGCCGGACCCGGAGGCCGTCTTCAAGAAGCTCGACGCCAACAGCGACGGCAAGATTTCGAAGGACGAGTGGATGAAATCGCCGATGGCCCAGAAGAATGAGGAAGGGGCCAAGAAGCGGTTCGACGCCCTCGACACCGACAAAGACGGCTTCATCACCCTTGATGAGTTCAAGGCCGGCCGTCGCGGCGGCGAAGGCAAACGCGAACCGCCGAAGAAGGAAAAGCAATAGTCCATTTGCCCTGCTCGCGCGCCCAGGCCGACCGAAATGGCGCTCCGCCGGATGGACCGGAATAGAACGAGCGACCAACTGAGCGGCGATCTTGTCGCCGGTGCGTCGCGATGTTCCAGGCCCTTTTTCGGAGCAAGTGTATTCCGGGGCGGCATTGTCCGCTCGGTATTCGTCGCCTAGGGGCGAAAGAGGCCGTGAACCGAATGATGAGTTCCCGCGTCCTTTCCGTCCGAGTTTCCTCGATTCCTGCTTGGCCCAAAAACCACGGCATCGACGGACGGAACGCGGATCCCTGCATGTAACATCTCTTCTACCAACACCTTATCGATACCCAGCGGCCGAGAGGTCCTCAAGCGACCTCTCGGCCGTGATCGTTAAGGCTTGCGAACTTGTCGGGGACGCATTTCGCGGCGTGAGTTGGATCGATCGGCCGGCTGCCGGTTGAACAGCTCGGTTTCGGTGCCTCCGCCCCGTGAATTTCGCGGGAAAACCGCTTGGCTGCGAATCAAAGAGCGACTTCAGAACGACTTTTCCGTGGGCCGTTCAACTTGCAAACGGGAGATCGGCCGGGCGAACAGGCTTCGTTGCTGCCTCGTGCCTGAGGCAGTCGCCGACGCTTGCCGGATGGTTTGCTCGACCGGGTGCTTGCATTCTTTGGTACCGCATTTCGCACTGGGATTCGAACGGGGATTCGTTTAGAATCGACGCACCTTTCCAATTGGGGGAATAGACTGATTAACCAACGGGCGTGCCGCTTCTTCGGCCGAAGCCGGAGTCGGTCGGCCGGGTCCGGTCTCGGCCGAGCCGCAAACCTCGTGATCGGCGAACCGTTGAGCGATTCCTTCTGCAACTTCGGGCCCGACTTATGGATGAGCGAAGCCCAGCCGACACCGATGAGCGTAGGCCGGCCGACACTCGATCGGTCCGACCGTTTGCCGCTCCGCTCCGCTCGGGGTGTTTCGAGCCGCCACCCTGTCGGGCGGGGTTGGTGATGCTGCTCGTGGCGGTGTGTTTTCTGCCGCGAGCAATTTTCGCCGTGGGTTGGAATCAGCTTTGGACGGATAGCGTTTCGTTCCATAACGCCAGCGTCGCCCTTTCGCAGCGAGACTGGAACGGGGCATTCGGCGAATTCGGGCTGAACTTGTACCCGATCGTGCTTTGGCTGCTCCGGTCGCTGTTTGCCGATTGGGAGACTGCGGCCAAGTGGTTCTCGGTGGCGGCAGCCTCGATTGCGGTTGTGCCCTTGTTCGGCTGGACGCGACGCCAGTTTGACGACCGCGTGGCGATTGTCGCCTGCCTTTGCTACGCCGTTCACGGCAAGCTCGTGGCGATGTCGTGTTTGGCGATCCGAGATCCGTTATTCTGGTTGCTCTTATTGACGGCCTTTTATCTGTTTTGGCGGGCGGCTGTCGAACAGCGATGGTGGCTGCATCTTGCCTCCGGCGCACTGTTGCTTCTCAACGTTCATTTGCGGACCGAGGGCTGGCTGTTGCTGGTTCCGCTGCTGGGCTGGAACGCGATTCGGGCCTATTGGGGCGGACGCGCAGTCGCGGTGCGAGCGGCCGCAGGAGTCATTCTCGCATTGGCCGTGGTTCCTCTGTGCCTGTGCGCAATCAACACCACTTGGCTGCGCGACGCCCCGCAATGGTCGTTGCTTCGACGCGATCATGCGCGATTGCTGCACGATTATCTTCGCCCGCCCGCAGCCGACGATGAAGCGGCATCGCCGACAGGCCCCTCATCGGCGGACGGCACGGTGGCCAAGGCTGCGACATCTTCGCCTGCGCCCCAGACGACGCGAGATAATGGCTGGGTCGCCGATTTCAATCCTTTGCTTCCCGGCAAAATGTCGTCGGCCGTGGTGGCCCGAAAGCTGATCGTCCAATTGATCAAGGCCTACACCTATCCCTTGGGCATTTTGGCGATTGTCGGAACCATGGCGTGGTTCGGCGTTTATCGGCGCGGCGAGCATTTGGTATTGCTCGTGATGGGCATTCTGTTATTGGGGGCCGTTTGGGTGCGATCGGCCGTACACAGCAACGATCCGCGCTATTTCATTCCCATCGTGTTGGCCTCGATGCCTTGGATGGCGTTGGGAGCGTTCCGCATCAAAGAGAAGCTGGAGGCGTTGTTGGGACGACTGGGCGTTGCCCGCCGACGCGACGTTTGGGCCGCCGTCCTCCTCGCAGCGGCAGTTTTGATCCCCAGCGTGGCCGACATGAAGCTTTCTTGGGGGCGCTACATGGTGGCGCATGCCCAATTGGGCCGCTGGCTCGGTGCCCAATTCGGCGACGGCCTCACGATCGCCGCCAACACGGCCGAACTCCGCCTGGTGCAATACTACTCGAAGAGCCGGCTGGCGGGCTTCTTTCATGCCATTTGGCCGCATCCGCCCGACCCGCCCGATGTGTTGGCATTGCAGCCGGATTTCGTTCTGATATGGTACGAGGATAGCGACGCTGGGTTTTCGCAGTTTGCCGATCACTTGTGCGCCGCCAGCGACGGCCGCTACGTCCGAGTGCCGGCCGAGCAACTGCCGCCTCATTGGATCGTTTGCCGAAAGGCCGATCTGACCCCGCGCCGATCGCAATAATCGCCGCGGTTCTTCGGCCGAGGCGCTGTTGCGAAGAGATTGCTCGTCTCAGCCGAGGGGCTATGCCAATATGAACGAGTTGCTGGAAAAGATCACCGGTTGGTTGGGCGGGGCGGCGGGCTGGGCCATTTGGATCGCGGTCGCCGCCGGCGCGATGGTCGTATTGTGGTTCGTCTGGAAGGCGATGAGCAGGCGCGGCTCGCAGGCGCCGCCGCCGGAAGATGAATTGACGATCGACGTGATGCGTTTGGGAACTGAGGGGCCGCCGTCCTCTTCGCCGCGGTTGGAGTTCTATAATATCCCGGTGCGGTTGGCGCTGATCGTGATGGCGCCGGCCGGTCGCGTGCGCGATCTGCCGCCGATCCCGCAATGGGGCGATCTTTACGACGCCATTGTGCCGGGGCTTTCTCAGGTTGTTGTGGCCCACCGCCCGAAAATCTGCCGCTGGCCCGCGCAACCCAGCGCCCGAGGGTTCGCCCATCTCTTTTTCCAACACGTTCGTTTGCCGGGCCAGGGCGGCAAGGGCTCGCCGTGGTCGTCGGCCGCCGGGCTGATGAAGGTCGAGGGCCAGCCGGTGCTCGTGGGCATGGTCTTCCGCACGGCCGAACCCACTGCGCACGGCCAAGAGGTGATTGAATCGGAAGAACAATGGCTGCGGATTCTTCGGGTAGCGTGAGGTACGTTTCCCAGGGGGAAATCGTCGCGGTGCGCGGAACGGTAACAGAGCCGGCGGTCGCGATCGGCGAACGGGCAACCGAAATCGGCATCACGTTTCCGCGGGCGGATCGACGGCGGGGGACGCTGGCGCCGCCATCGGCAACATGACCATAACGCGCGTGCCTACTCCTTCCTCACTGCTCAGGCCGATCGTGCCGCCGTGGTCTTCGACGATACGTTTGGCGATGGCCAATCCCAGGCCGCAGCCGCCCGATTCGCGCGATCGCGCCTTATCCACGCGGTAGAATCGCTCGAAGACGTGCGGCTGATCGGCGGCGGGAATGCCTATCCCGCTGTCACGGACTTCGAGTACGGCCTTCGATTCCTCGGCGGCAAGCCGCACATGCACGGTGCCGCCCGGGCGGTTGTAGAGAATCGCGTTTTCGACGATCGTTTCGACCAGAAGCGCAATCTGATCGGGTGTGCCGTCGATCCGCACGTCGGCCGTTTCGATCGCGCATGTAACCTCCCGCGACCGGGCCAGCGGTTCGAGCCGCGCCGCGACCTCGCGGATCACGTCCGCCAAGTCGATCGATTGAGGCGGCTGCGCACTCGGTCCGGCGTCGGCCCGCGCCAATGCAAGCAGCTTTCCGATCACTTCTTCCATGCGGCGCGCCGTCGCCAGGCATTGCGCCAGCGTGCTGCGATATTGGTCGGCGGACCGCTCGCGCCGGAGGGCCAAGTCGAGCGTGGCGATCAGCACCGTTAGCGGCGTGCGCAGTTCATGCGATGCGTCGGCCGTAAAGGCCACCTGCCTGGCCAGCGCTTGTTCGAGCCGATCGAAGGCGCTGTTGAGCACGACGGCCAGCCGACCGAATTCCGACTCCGTCTCATCCAACGCGATGCGCTGAGACGGATTGCTCGACGAAATGGTTTCGGCCGTTGCCGTGATGTTGGCGATTGGAGCGAGAGCCTGCCGAGTTAAGAACCAACCCCCTGCCAGCGCCGCGGCCAGCGCGCCGGCGCCGATCAAGATCAAGCGGGCAAGAAAGAGCTGTAAGTGGCGGCGGACGCCCTCGGTGCTGCGGCCGACCAGCACGAACGTGCCATGCGGTCCGGCGGCAACGGCCTCGCGCCAAATATCGCGATCGCGCCAACGCGGCTTGTGGGGATCATGCGGCGGCGGTTTGGGCGCGAAGAAGGGAACGGCCGAAGGCAAGGCCGAAGCGTCGACGACCGTCTCTTGGGCATTCCAAATCACATAGTACGGGCGTTCGCCCGGTTCTTCGGGGGGCGTTTGCCCGGGTTTCGGTTTCGGCCGTTCGAAATATCGTGCCAGCTCGTCCGGCAGGCGAAACTCGCCGCTTGCATCCGAGGTCGTCGCCAATGCCACGGAAAGGGCGCGCAGTCGGGACTCGAGATGGGCTTCGAAATCCTCGAATTCGGCCCGACGGGTGGTGAAATACAACGCGAACCCCGCCCCAACGAACAGGAGCAGCAGCGTCGCGCTGTACCAAGCCATCAAGCGGACGCGAATGGAGCGTGTCCAATGCAGCGAACGCTGGCCGGCCGGCGATTCACCCATGAACGATGTATCCTTGTCCGCGACGGGTTTCGATCAACTCGGTGCCAAGTTTCTTTCTCAAGGCAGCCACATACACCTCGACGACGTTCGACACCGTCTCGTCGTGTTCGTCGTACAAATGATCTTGAAGCATTCGCCGCGTTACTAACCGGCCGCGATGCAGCACCAGATACTCCAACGCCGCATATTCCTTGGCCGAGAGCGGCGTCTCGGCATCGCCTTTGAAAACGCGGCGGGCGGCCAAGTCGATCGTCACATCGCCCACGCGAACGACCGGCGCGGGCTGCGCGGCCGCGCGGCGGAGCAGGGAACGAAGGCGGGCGAACAACTCTTCCAATGCGAACGGCTTGGTCAGGTAATCATCGGCGCCCGTGTTGAGCCCGCGCACTTTGTCGGGCAGTGCGTCCCGCGCCGTAAGGATCAGAACGGGCGTTTTCTTTTCTTCCCGAAGCCGGCCGAGGACGGTCCACCCGTCGATCCCCGGAATCATGAGATCGAGGATAATCGCGTCGTATTCCCGCGCGAGGGCCTTGGCCAAACCTTGACGGCCGTCGGCCGCCCAATCGGGCGAGAATCCCTCTTCGTCGAGCGCGTCGCAAAGTGTCTTGCCCAAGTCGCGATCATCTTCGACGACGAGCACGCGCATGGCAATTCCTTTGATGTCGCACGGCCGAAATGCTGCCGTACCCGAGCGATAACCCGCTTCCGTTGGTCGCTGGCACTCCTGTCAACAGAACAAGAACCTCGGGGCGGTCGGATGATATTATCGAATCCCGGCCGCGTCGCCGCCACCGGCCCCCTCAGAGTCGGCCGGCGGCCTCGATGCTTGTGCCGCCTTGGGGCGATCGCCTCAGCGGTGCGGGCCGGGAGTGCTATGCCCGAACTTGAGCCCGCACCGCCGAAGGCGACGCTCCTCTCACCGCGGTAATTCCCGTCGATGGAGCTGCGGGGATTGCGACCGACCGACAATCGCTCGGCAGGCACATGCATTGCTTGTCGCGCGATCGCGATCGCTGTCAAGCCTCGCTCGAATCAGTCCTTGTCCTTCGGCCCGTGGGGCTTACCATGCGGCGGCCCCTTCTTTTCGGGCTTGGGTCCCTTGCCTTCTTCTTTCGGGCCATGGGGTTTGCCCGGCGGGGGGCCTTTCTTTTCCGGCTTGGCAATCGCGTTCTTCTGCTCGGGGGTCAACAGGCTCATCACTTCCGCGCGGATTTCCTCTTCGAGCTTCTTCTTCGCTTGCTCCAACTCTGCGCGTTTGGCCGCCTGTTCTTCGGTGAGCTTCACGGCCGCTTCGACGCGCTCGTTCGCTTCTTTGCCGTGGATTCCCTCGGCGTGCGCGGCCTTGCGCGCCGCATCGCGGGCCTGCTTCTGCTCGGCGGTGAACACGCTATCTGCTTTTTCCTCCAGCTCCCTCAATCGCGGAAGATACTTCGCAACCAAGGCGTCGATCTTGGCCTGTTGGTCGGCCGTAACCTCGACATGCTTGGGCAAGCGGAAAACGCCGGGCACCGGTTTTTCCTTCTCTTCCTTCTTGGGCGGCGCCCCGGCGTACGTCGGCGAAGCGATGGCAAATGCCACGGCCGCACTCACAATAAGCGTTACAATTCGTCGCATCAGAAAAACTCCTTGCTGCTCGCAGCGACACACCGGCTGCCGGCCGTTCCCGCGGAACGGCGGCGTCGGCAACCGATGCCGCGCTGCTCAACCGCAGGAAAGTCTAACCGAACAACCTGAAGGGACGATTAAGACAAACGACGAGCGGCGGAGCAGGATAAAATCAGGCGAGCGTGCCGCTGCGGTACGCTGCACCGGCGCTCGTTCTGGCGCGCCACTGGTGGGCGATTAGCCTTCCGTGCGAACCGCAGGCCGCAACCTTGGCCGGCCTGCCGCCGCCTGTTGGCTCGACGGATTTGTTGCGGCCCGTGTTTGCGGAGGATAGACTCTTTCCAAGCGGCTGACGTGGATAGGAAGGCAGAACGGGAAAGCGTCGGGCAGTATCGGAAAGCTGCCGATGTTTACAAGCGGTTTTTCATACGGTACGAGGACTTCATGCGGCGCTTCGTTTTTTGCGGTTCATGGTGGGCGATTCTTGGCTTCTGCTTCGTTGTTAATTCATCGGCGATTGCCCGGGCGGCCGACTCGATCGAGGCGCTTGCGGCCGACGCGCGGTTCTTTACCGATCCGAGTTGCAGCCAACTGAAATCGACCGTTCGGCAAAAGGATTTGGCGGGCTTCCGCAGCGAATCGCTCAAGGCCGCGGCCGCCGCCATGCTCGGCCGGCAGTACGACCGAACTTATCGCGCGGCCGCCTACGAGGCCTATCCGTCGCCCCGCCAGCTTAGCGAAACGCTGAAGTTGGGCCAGGGATTCAGCCGCTACGAGAACATCACCGGCATCTATCTCGAAGCGGGAGTCCATCCCGTATTGGTGGGAAAAACCCAAGGCAAGAAGATATCGTTGCTCATTCCCGATTGGATGCGACGGCCGCCCGAGGGCGTCGAGCCGACCAAAGACCCGAACGGCTGGGGGCTGAAAAAACAGGAGATTCCGTTGCAAGAGGGCGTGAATCTGGTCGAGGTGAAAAAAGACGGCAACGTCTATGTCAGCTACTTCGACGACCACGCCGAGCAGGCGCCGAAGATCGTCGTTCATTTTCCCACGGGCAAGGTGAACGGATTTTTCGACATTGCGAAGCACACCAACGCCGATTGGGATCGCCTGCTCGATCAGGCCGTTGGCCCGATCATGGACGCTCGCGGCAAACACATTCAAGTCGCGTATCCCGTCGAGTGGTTCAAGGTGTACACCCGCGGCAAGGGCGTCGAGTTGATCAACGCCTACGATACGATGCTCCATCACCACTACACCTTGATGGGCTTGGTGAAGTACAAGAAGGTGCCGAAGAACCGCATTTTGGCCCGCGTGAACTTCAACTACTACATGTTCCGCGACGGCGACGGCGTGGCCTACTTGGGAAACAAGAGCACCATGCGCATGGTGGCCGATCCCGGCGTGGTGGTCAAAGGCGATCCGTGTTGGGGGTTCTCACACGAGGTCGGGCATGTGTTGCAGATGCGGCAGATCACCTGGGGCGGGCTGGGCGAGGTGAGCAACAACATCTTCTCGATGTACACGACGACCGCTTTGGGCAATCCCAGCCGATTGAAGAACCAGAAAAACTATGCCTCGGCCCGCAAGAACATCATCGAAGCCGATCCGAAGATCTCCTACCTAGCATGTAAAGATGTGTTCGATCGGCTTGTGCCCTTTTGGCAGCTCCATCTCTATTTTTCGCGGCACGGTCGGCCCGACTTCTACGCCGACGTGATGGAGGAAATGCGCCGCCGTCCCGACGCCGGCAAAGGCAACGATTCGATCCGCAATCAGTTCGAGTTCATCAAGATCTGCTGCGATGTGGGGAAAACCGACCTGACCGACTTTTTCGACCAATGGGGCTTTTTCTGGGTCGGCGAGCTTGAGATCGGCGACTACGGCAAATACCGATTCACCATCACGCAACAAATGGTGGACGAAACCAAGGCGTATATCGCCTCGAAGAAATACCCGAAGCCCACCGAAGACATCACCCGGATCGAAGACTGACCTGCGTCGCAAGGTCGACGACGAACGAATGGCCGCCGCGGCTCTTGCGTTTCGGCCGCTGCCGCGCGACGATGCTCTTTGATCGTTGCAAATCATGTTGACGCAGGTCCGTGGCATCTTGGAGACAGATGCCTCACTTGGTTTTGCGAAGCCCAATCGATCATCCCGCCAGCCTGCACCCCTCTCGACGGAGCCAATCGATGTCACCTCGCCTTGTCGTGCTGTCGTTTTCGGTCGTTGCGGCAATCGGGCCGGCCTTCGGTTTCGGAGTAGCCGAGCCGTCCGTCGGCGCTGCGCCGTCTTCCGCCACGTCTGATGCCGAAGCGAAGACAACGAAGACAACGGAACCCGCCCCGACCGCGCCGGCCGCGGCACAATCTGGGGCGCTGCCCGAGGCCCAGGCGTTGGACATTGCCCCGGTGTGGTCGGGCCATCCGGTGGGGTTTGCTCTGTTGACGGTGGGCCGACGGCAGTACGTCGCGTTTTACGACGCCGACCGGAAGATGACCGTCGCCGCCAGGTCGCTCGACGGGCGGCAGTGGCAAATGGTGCGGCTGCCCTCGGTGCTGGGATGGGACAGCCACAACTATGTAACGATGGCCGTCGATGCGAAGGGCCATCTGCACGTCAGCGGCAACATGCATTGCGTTCCGTTGGTGTATTTTCGAACCGAACGGCCCGGCGACATCGAGAGTTTTCGCCCAGAGCCGGCGATGGTGGGCCGCAACGAGCAGCGATGCACCTATCCGCGATTCCTCCGCGGCCCGGCGGGCGAATTGATCTTCACCTATCGCGACGGTCGAAGCGGCAACGGCGAGCAGTACTTCAATGTGTACGATCCGGCCGGGCAAAGTTGGCGGCGACTGATCGACTCGCCGCTATTCTCCGGCGAGGGGAAGATGAATGCCTACTTCGTCGGGCCGGTGCAAGACACCTCGGGCGTGTTCCACGTCTGTTGGGTATGGCGCAACACGCCCGACTGCGCCACCAATCACGACCTATGCTACGCCCGAAGCAAAGACTTGGTGCGTTGGGAAACGAGCGACGGTCGCCCGCTGGCGCTGCCGATTACGCTGGCGAAGGCGGAGGTGGTCGATCCGGTTCCGCCGGGCGGCGGCATCATCAACGGCAATACGAAAATCGGGTTCGACGGGCAAGGTCGCCCGGTGATCAGCTACCACAAGTTCGATGCCCAAGGCCGCACGCAGCTTTACAACGCGCGGCGCGAGGCCGACGGCTGGCGCATCTATCAAACCAGCCGCTGGGATTACCGTTGGCAGTTCGAGGGCGGCGGAACGATTCGCTTCGAAATCGGCTTTGGGCCGGTCGTCGCTCGCGCCGACGGATCGTTGACACAGAGTTGGCACCACATCAAGCACGGGTCGGGCACGTGGACGCTCGATCCGCAAACGCTTCAGCCCATCGACCCGCGAAAGGCGGCCACGCAGGCCGAACGCGATAAGAGCGTTGGAGAGAAGAGCGTCGGCGAAAAGGCCACCGCTGACAAGGCTAGGGGCGAAAAGAGCGAACCCGTCGGCGCGGCCGCGCCCCGGTCGGCGCCTCGGGGCCGACTGCCGAAGAGTTTCCATCAGGTGGAATCCGACTGGCCGGAAATGGAGGTTCGCACGGCGGAGGATCTGGGCCAGCCCGAGGGCGATGTGCGCTATGTGCTTCGCTGGGAAACGCTGCCGTCGAACCGCGACCGCCCGCGCCCGCCGCCGTTGCCGCCTCCGAGCATGTTGCGACTGTACGAAATCGCCAGGCCTTGAAGCTCGAAGCCGAATGGTCGTATTTGCGGACCGGAAAGGATTCGTTCGGGCCGGGCCGCCCGATCGACATTGCGCAGCCTGCGCGGCATCCGACAGATCGGCTCGAAGGCCTATCATCCGCGAAGGCGGCAAGCGGTCGGAAACGAAAGAACGACTGGCGATAGCGGCGATTCGAGCAGCGCTGGAGCGTCGCTCGACTCAATGCGCGTCGAAGACGAGGACGGTCAGCGGCGTTTCTTTACGAATGCGGTCGGCCATGCGTTGCAACTCGGCGGACGAGATCGGACCGACGTTGACCTCCGCCGGCGGACGAGCCACCGTGTGGAGTTGAACGGCCTCGATCCGGCCGCCGCAAGCGAGAATGTCTCGCAAACGATCGATATAGGCCCGAGTCTCGGCCTGGTCCGGCCCGCGGCCATCGATCGTCATCATCAATGTCTGAATGATGATCGGCCGGCGGCATGCTGTTTCGCACACGTTCCGCAAGATCTGCTCCCAAGGGATGCGGCTTCGCGCCACGCGGCGGTAGTACGCTTCGGTGCCGGCATCGAGCTTCGCCCAAACCTGCCCGCCAAGGGCGTCGAACAGTTCCAGCCCGCGGCGCACGCGGGGCAAATGCAGCAGGGCGGCATTGGTGATCAGCACGAGCTTGAGCGACTCGTCGGCCGCTTGGCGACGGACTTCGCCCAGCAGTTCGACGACCTCGGGAAACTGCGGGCAGGCCGTCGGCTCGCCGTCGCCGCTGAGCGCGATATCGTTGAGTCTGCGCAAACGGTCGGGCACGGCGGCGAATCGCGGCTGGTCGAAAAGCGAACCGCTGCGGGCCGCGCGAATCGTCGCTGTCAATTCGTCGCGGAGAACGGCCAAGTCGATCGCCGACGCGCAGTCGGGCTCGTCGTCGGGCTGCGTGCGCGCTGCACCCTCGCGCGCCACCTGACAATAGATGCAACGGAAGACGCAGCGTTTCGTCGGGCTGAGATTCACCCCGATCGACACCCCGCCCGACCGCCGGCTGACAACGGCATAAACGTAGCGATTCTCGGCCAACTGCCGCGAGTGATCGGCAAACAACCCGGCTTCGCCGGTGCAGCGAGGATCGTCAGGCATCGAGTTTCCACGGGGCGCGCATCGGACGCGAGAGGAAGCGGTTGGCTTCGTCGTCGTTGGGGAAGACCTCGGACTCGGGGTCCCACTTTAGTTTCCGCCCGAGTTTGACGGCAATGTTGGCCAAATGGCATACCGTGGAAACGCGATGGCCGATATCCACGGGGAAGTACGGGTCTTTGCGGCTCTTGACGCAATCGAGGAAGTCGCGGTGTTCGCCGCCGGGGTTGGTGTAAAGGTGCAACTCGTTGGGGCCGATCTCGCTTTTGAGAATCTCTTCGCTGCTGGCCTCGAGCCGTCCGCGCCAACTGCGATTGCCCACCCAGCCATCGGTGCCGATGAACTTGATGCTCGGGTTGCCCGGCGTACAGGTCATGACAACCCCGTTGGCATAGCGGAAGGTAACGTCGTAGTCCTTCACCGTGTTGAACAGACCGCCCTCCCAGTGCGTGCCTTTGCCTTCGATTTCCACCGGGCCGGTGCGTTCTGTGTCGTTGGCCCATTGGGCCGTATCGAACAGGTGGGTGCCCCAATCGCAGATGATCCCGCCTGAATAGTCCCATATCCAGCGGAAATTGAAGTGGCAGCGATCCTTCGTGTAGGGAGCGAAGGGGGCCGGCCCGAGCCACATCTCGTAATCGAGTTCGGGGGGCACGGGTTGCGGTTCGGGATTGCCGGGGTGCGAGGGCTGCTTCGGCAAGATGACCTCGATCCGCTGCAACTTGCCGATCCGCCCGTTGCGCACCAATTCGGCCATGCGGTGATAGACCGGCACCGATCGGTCTTCCGTGCTGGTTTGAAATACCTTTTTATGCTCGCGGACCACTTTGACCAGGTATTTGCCTTCGTCGATGGTCAGCGTGGGCTTTTCGCATTGAACATCTTTGCCTGCCCGAATGGCCATGACGCTCATCAGCACATGCCAATGGTCGGGTGTGGAGATCATCACGGCATCGATGTCGCGGCGGGCGAGGATGTCGCGAAAGTCCTTCACGGCCGCGCAGTCGTTGTTGCCGTACTTTTCATTGACTTTTTGTTGGGCTTCAGCCATCCGGTTGGCATCGACATCGCAAACGGCCAGCACCTTGGCGTCGGGCTGATTCAGATACGCCCGAAGATTCCAATGAATCCCGTGGCTGCCCGTGCCGATCATGCCCACGGTGATCTTTTCGCTCGGCGGCACGGCGCCGTCTTTCCCCAGCGCACGGCCGGGTACAACGCTCGGCGCGGCCACGGCGGCCGCCAGCGAAGCCGCGGCGGACTGCCGCAGGAAATCTCGACGATTGTGTCGATTCTTGACCATTGTTGTGAACTCTCTCTTGCAGAGAAAATGAAACATTTCAGCCAGCGCGGCGCATGATGCTCCGAAACAGAAGCCGTTTGCGGTGGGATGCAGACGCAGCTTGGCCCGAGTTGCCGGCACAGTGTCGCCGCCGGGCCTCCGCCCGCTTCGCTGCGACGGTTAGTATAACGCGCCGTCTTTGCTCAGTGCAAAGTGTTGAAACACCCCTGCCGAATGCGTCGTGGAATCCAGGGTGGGAGCAATGAGGTGCCGCCTGCGGGCACCCGTTGCGGCGCCGAGCTGCTTTCCGTCTGCTGCGGTATTATTTAGACTGTTGGGTGGACCGCAACCGGTTGACTTCGCGGCAGCACTGCCAAAGGCGGCAACCGGCGGCAGACGCGGCCCGAGGGCCTTATTGCGAAGCACCTAACGAATCATCGTTTGAGAATTGCCTTATGGCACAATTCGATCCGGCGAACGAGACGATCAATGGCCGCTTCGCTGCGCCCGCGGCTGCTTTCGCAAAGGTGTGGAACCACTTAGGGCAGTCGGTCGGCATGGGGCCGATGGCGGTCGCGGTTGCCGCAACGGCGTTGTTTTGCACGGCGGCACCGCGCGGCGCGCCGGCCGCGCAACCGCTCGATGCAGCTTCGCCGGTAGCCGCTTTTTCAGTAGCCGCGTCGCCCGCGGCCGCGTCCTCGGCGGGTGAGTTGCCCACTGCCGGGTCGAAAAGCGACGGCACGGAAGCGCCCAAGGAGGCCGCGGCTTCGCTTCCAATGGCGATGGCCGTCGAGGCGGCAGTGAGCGACGCTATCGCTCAGGCCGAACCGTCGCTGGTGGCGGTGGCTCGCGTTCGCAAACCAGGCGGAACCGAGCGCGCGTTCGAACTGCGGCCCGATCCCTTCGGCCGCCGGGCGATCGCGCCCGCACTTGCTCAGCCGACCGATCCCGACTTCATCCCAAACCAATACGCTGCCGGCGTGGTGATCGACGCCCGCGGGCTGATCCTCACCCATTATTCGATCGTGGGCGACGACTCGGAGTACTATGTCACCTCGAACTCGCGCCGCGTTTATCGCGCGCGGGCAATTGGGGCCGACCCGCGAAGCGATCTGGCCGTGTTAGCCTGCGAAGGCGAGCAAGAACGATGGCGGCCGATCGTCTTTGGCGACGGCGGAGCACTCCGCAAAGGACAGTGGGTGGCGGTGTTGGGCAATCCTTACGCGATCGCTCGAGATGGCCAACCGTCGGCCGCGTGGGGCATTGTGGCGAACCTCCATCGCAAGCTGCCTTACAAATCGGATGAGGGGGGTGTACAGCGCAGCTTGCATCAGTTCGGCGCGATGGTTCAGCTTGATCTGAAGTTGCCGGTAGGCTCCAGCGGCGGTGCGGTGATCGATCTTCAGGGAAGGATGGTGGGCATGGCGGTCTCGGCGGGAACGACGCCCGGCTTCGAGGCAGAGGCGGGATACGCCATTCCTGTTGACGAACCATTTCGCCGGGCGGTCGAGCAGTTGCGGCACGGGCGCGAAGTGGAGCACGGGTTCCTCGGCGTTCAACCGGTGAATCTTGCCCCGCACGAGCGGCTGGCCGGAATGCGCGGGCTGCGCGTCGATCGCGTGGTGCCCGGCACGCCGGCGGCAAAGGCAGGCGTGCGGGCCGACGATTTATTGACGGCCGTGGATGAGATCGAGCTTCACGACGCCGACGAACTGGTGTGGGCCGTGGGCCGGCTGCCGGTCGAATCGAACGTCACGCTGCGGATCGTTCGCGACGGCCGGCCGCGCATGTTGCAGGCGGTTCTGGGGAAATACCCGGTTCAGGGACGGGTGATTACCACCGCGCCTCGGCCGAGCTGGCGAGGAATGACGGTCGATTACCTGACGATGCTCCTCGATGCCGACATCCGATCGCGCGGCCGACTGCTGCCTGTTGCCGAGGGCGCGGCGGTCGTCGCCGTGGCCGAAGATAGCCCCGCCTGGCGGGCCGGACTGCGCCGCGGGATGCTGATTACGCACGTGGAACAACAGGCGGTCGGTGGTCCGAAGGCGTTTTTCGCGGCCGTCGAGAAGCGAAACGGTGCGGTGGTCTTGCGAGGCTACGCCGACGGAGAGCCTCGCGAGTTTCGCGTCGCCGCCGAGTAGTCCCTGACTTGTCGTTGATCCCCGGGGTGGGCGGCGCAGAAGATCGCTTGGCCGAATGCCCGACGTTCGCCTTGCACTCGGGCGGCCGTGCAGAACTGTGTCTTGTTTGATGATAGGACGATCGGATGAAGCTCTTACGACCCGGCAGCAACGATCCGCCGCTGCCTTGGAGATGGCAGGAATGGGCGCAGATGGCGCTGCCCGCCGAACTCGGCCGGTTTCTCGACTTCGGCTGCGGCGACGGGATTCTGCTGAAGACCGTGGCCGATCGATGCGCCGAGTGCCACGGGGCCGACGTGAACCCGGCAGCCTACGCCGAGACGGCCGCGGCCTATCCGCAGTTCCGCTTTTCGCAAGTCGGACTCGACGGCCGGCTCGACTACCCCGACGGCTATTTCGACACGATCGCCGCGATCGAAGTGATCGAACATGTGCCCGACGAACGCGCGATGCTTGCCGAACTGGTGCGCGTGCTTCGTCCCGGCGGTCGGTTACTCATCACCACGCGGCATCGCGGGCTATTGACCTGGCTCGATCCGGGCAATCTGAAGTTCGTTTTGCCCGGGCTGCATCGCTTTGTCCATCTGCGCGTGCTGCGCGATCGAGAGTATTATCGCCGCCGGTTTGAAGAGGTTCAGGAACACGGGCTGGTGGGCGACATCTCGCAACAAGATCATCGGCCGCCTTGGCATCGGCATTACAAGCCGGCGGAGATTCTGGCCTTCTGTCCCGAGTCGCTTTCGTTGCAAAACGTTCGGGTTTCGTTCCCCGGCGAACGGGCGATGCAGTTGATGCGCGTCGTGCTGCGCGTGCTCTGTTTCGGGCGATGGTCGCCTTTCCCGTGGCCGCTGACCGCGCTCGATCGCTGGCTGAGCCGCTGGGAAACCCGTTTGGGCGACAACTTGGTGATGATGTTCGTTAAACGTGACGATCAAGGGCGGCCGGCGCCCGGTGGCGCGGAGAGACCAGACGCCGCCGACAACGGCTGACACGCGGCGGACAAAGAACTGCGCGCGAGCGGTTCGGCCGATGCACTTGTTCGGCTTCGGTTGGCGGAATCGGTTCGCTCTGGGCTGATCGAGAGGGCGGTTGAACCGATTCACTCCGATTGCCCGGCGGCTTCGTCGAAAAGGGGAATGCGCGCCAGCGCCTCGTAGATCGGCCCGCGCGGCGTCAGCGTGCTGGCCATCACGATAACTTGTTCGACGGAAACAATGCCCACCGTCTGATCGCTTTGCCGCCGCATCAGCTCGCTAAGGGATCGCAGCGCGGCCGAGGGACGGCGGACCCGCCCGATGGTCAAGTGCGTGGTAAAGCCCCGGGCCTCGGGCGCGAAACCCAAGGGGCGAAGCGATTGCTCGACCGCCTCGGCCAACCGCTGCATCGCGTCGCCGCCTTGGCCGGCACCCAGCCAAATCGTCCGCGGCCGATCAAGCTGCGGAAAGGCGCCGACGCCGCGGAGTTCGAGCGAAAACGACGGCACGCGCTGCGCGGCCTCTCGCACGGCTTCGGCCACGGCGGGCAGAAGCTCGTTGCGCACGTCGCCGAGGAACTTGAGTGTCACATGCAGGTTGCGCGGCGCAACCCAATTCACATCCGCGCCGGCGGTGCGCAGCCGCTCGATGATCGCCGCAGCACGGGCGGCGGTGCGGTCGTCGATCGCTACGGCAATGAAGGTTCGAGTGCTTTCGCTCATCGCGCCGCCGGCGTCAGCCGTCTCCCATGCCCCTTGCTTGCGGGCGGCAATAGTCGTTGATTGTTCTTGTCGCCGTTGTTGTGGGTTGCACCGATCATCGGCTTCCGCTAGCCTACCGAAACGCACGGCCGATGAAAAGCCGCTTGGGCTGCTTTCCGCAAGGTGCGCGACTGTCTGAACGAAATGGGATTCTTGATACGGAATCGGATTCGATGAACGGCGAACTTCTCAACCGTTTTCTGGACTACGTCCGCATCGACACCATGGCCGACGAGAAGGCCGACCGCTATCCGAGCAGCGAAGGCCAATGGACACTCGGCCGGCTGCTGGTCGAACAGTTGCAGCAGCTCGGCCTATGCGATGTTCGGCAGGACGAGCATGGGCTGGTGTTCGCCACGATCCCCGGCACGGTGCCCGATGCGCCGACCATCGCTTGGTGCTCTCATTTAGACACCTCGCCGGAAACGCCGGCGGCCGGCGTGCGCCCGCAGGTGATCGCCGACTATCCGGGCGGCGACATCGTGCTGCCGGGCGACCCGAGCCGGGTGATTCGCGTCGACGAGAATCCCGAACTGGCCGAGTTGGTCGGGCGAACGATCATCACCTCCGACGGCACGACGCTGCTCGGCGCTGATGACAAGGCGGGAATTGCTGCCATCGTCGAGGCCGCGGCCCGGTTGATGCGCGAGCCGACGCGGCGGCACGGGCCGATTCGCATCTGCTTCACCTGCGACGAAGAGATCGGCCGCGGCGTCGAGCACCTCGATCCGGCCATGCTGGGGGCCGAAGCCTGCTACACGCTCGACGGGCACGGGCGCGACGAGATCGACGTCGAGACCTTTTCGGCTGACTTGGCGATTGTTACCCTGCGGGGACGGAACATCCATCCGGCTATCGCCAAAGGGAGGATGGTCAATGCCGTCCGCGCCTCGGCCCATTTCATTGCGCGGGTGCCGCACGTTCGCCTGGCCCCGGAAGCCACCGAGGGGCGCGAAGGCTTTCTGCATCTGTATGAGGTTTCCGGCGGGGTGGCCGAGGTTCGGCTGCGCGTTCTGCTCCGCGATTTCGATACGGCCCAATTGAACGAGCACGCACAGATACTTCGTGAGGCGGCCGAGCAAACGATGACGGCCTTTCCGGGAATTCGCATCGATATCGAAACCGTGCGTCAATACCGCAACATGGCCGACGGCCTGGCGCGGCATCCCCGCGTGGTGGGCTATGCACGGCTGGCCCTCGAGCGGCTTGGACGACAGCCGCGGTTGACCATCGTTCGCGGCGGAACCGACGGCGCGCGGCTTACCGAATTGGGGCTGCCGACGCCCAATCTTTCGTGCGGCGAACACAATCCGCACTCGCCGTTGGAATGGGCGTGCCTGGAGGAAATCGAGGCGGCCGCCGAAATGCTCGTTTCGCTGGCCGAAGTGTGGGCCGAACAGCCCGCGGAATACCCGGGCCGTGCCGAACCCGCTCACTTCGACTGCAAGTCGTAGCACATCAACGCATCTTCGGCCCGAAGGTAGAGTTTGCCTTCGTGAATGACCGGATGGGCCCAGGCTTTGCCTTCGACCACGGCCGGCGTGAATTGGCCGAGCAGTTGGTACGATTCGGGATCGGCCTTGATGAGCGCAACCTTGCCGTCTTCATAACGGAAGATCAGCTTGCCGTCGGCATAAAGCACGGCAGCCGAACCGCGGCCGACGGCGTTCGCTTTCCATTTGATCTTGCCGGTGAGAAACTCCATGCAGACGGGCACGCCGCGGTTTTGGCCGTCGCCGCCGTAGAGATAATCGCCCACCAGCACGACACCGCCGTGATGATTTTCGAACTCGCGATGGGAATTGAACCAAACCTCTTCGACATTCATGCCGCGGCCCTGCCGCGACAGATTCAATAGCGCGCTGCCCGTCTTGTAGCTGGTGGTGACGAACACGTGCTGGCCGCGAACGATCGGCGTGGGGATGTTGGCCACGTTGTTGGCGATGCGGTTGTAGCTCCACAACAATCGGCCGTCGTCAGCGGCAACGCCAACGGCGCCGCGGCCGAGAATCTGCACGTATTGCCGAATGCCGTCGATATCGGCAACGACCATCGAGGAATAGCCGGCGCCGTCTTTGCCGCGATCTCCCACATTGCCCAGCGCGCAGCGCCAAATCGGCTGGCCGGTCTTCTTGTTCAAGGCGACCAAGGCCGCCTGGTTCCCGCCCGGGGTGCAAACCAGCCGATCGCCGTCGATCAACGGCGACTCGCTATAGCGCCAGCCCGACATCATCTGTCCGCCGAAATCGCGTTGCAGGTTCTTCGTCCACACTCCCTTGCCCGTGGCTGCTTGAAGACAAACCAAATCGCCATCGGTTCCGATGGCGTACACCATGTTCTGATCGACCGTTGGGGTGCAGCGCGGGCCGTCGCTGTGCGGCGGGCCGATCGGCAGCGTCCATGCGATTCGCCGTGTGTTCAGGTCGAAGGCGATCACGCATTGCACTTCGCGCCCGCCCTGCCGCAGATCGCCCATCGTGTAGAGTCGGCCGCCGACAATCGTGACCGACGAGTACCCTTTGCCGAAGCCGCCGGCTTGGAAGACCAGCTTCGGGCCGCCCTCGGGCCATTGCGAAAGCAGCCCGGTTTCCGGACAAATCCCGTCGCAATTCGGCCCGCGAAAGCGCGGCCAATCGGTAGCGGCGGCCGTTGAGGCCGGCGGTTTGGCGGCCGACCGGGGCGGCACCGCAGCCGAAGCGGCTTCAGTCAACGCGATGACGAAGATGATTGTAAAAACCCAAGTAACGATTCGATACGGTTGCGCCACGGCTCGACTCCTTTGCGGCCTATTCGCCGCGGAATGAATAGTCCTCTCACGCTGCCAAGGCCCCCGCCTCGAACGCATACGCATTGGAATACCCGCTCTCCCGCCGGTCGCCGCGGCGCCTTCGCCCGCCGATCCGCCGATCCGCCGGCTCGACGTTGCCGAGAAATACCTTCGGGCTGGTGTTCTTGTCCATGAAGGCAGTCGGCACGGACAGACCGCATCACGAAAATCGCGCAGACGACGTGTTTCGTAACAAGCGAGGAAGAATGCTTCCCTTCCCGTCGGCATCGGTCATTTCGGTTGTTCGCCGCCGCCGGCCGGGGCTTTGGGCGGAAGTTCGCGGATATAAATATTCTTGAACCAGAGCGTGTTGCCGTGATTCTGCAACTCGATCGGTCCGGTGGGATAGATCGGCTTGTCGCGTTCCCAGTAGTTCTCCAGCACCACGTCATCGACGACCGTTTCGCCGTTAAGCTTCACGGTGACGCGCTCGCCGACCATCTTGATGTAGAAGGTATTCCACTGGCCGACGGGTTTGTCGGCCGGTTTGAGCGGCTTGCTCGGGTGCGTCCTATTGTTGAACAGTCCGCCCGATCCTTCCGGGCGATCCCAGATTTGCACCTGCGGCGTGCCCCGCAAATAGATGCCGCTATCGCCGCCGGGGGCGATCTTCCAATCGACCCACAGTTCGAAATCGCCATAGTCTTTTGCCGTGCTCAGGCTTCGACCCTTGCCGTCGAACACGAGCACTCCGTCCTCCACCTTCCAGTGGGCGCGCATGTTCTCGTCGGCCTCTTTTTGCGCGGCGGCCAATTCCTCGGGCGTTGCTTTCGCGCGGCGGGCGGGGTTATCGAGCGGCGGTTTCAACAGACCTTTCCAGCCGGTCAGGTCTTTCCCGTTGAACAGCGCGGTGAATCCTTCCGGCGGAGTGTTGTCGGCCGCGAGGGAAACAGCCGAAGCGGCGATGGCCGAAACGGCCCAAATCGCGGATAACGTCCAAGAAAGCGGCACCCGGATCATGACTTGGCTCCCGAAAAGCCCGTGGAAAAATGCATCGTCGCACGCAACGCCGGCGAAGGCGGCGCCATGGGGCGACCGACGCTCTTATCGGTAAGCTAACAAACGGCTTCGGGAAATGCAAATCGGCGGCGCGTCGCAATGCGAAAAGCAAGAGGCGAATACGTGGCGTTGCCGGGCCAGCGGCGAGCGGCAGGCTATTCGTCCTTTGCGGTTCGTCGTCGCTCGTCTTCTTCGCGCAGGTAGAGCAGTCGCCCGCAGGTCTTGCAAAAACTGGGGCGCCCAAGCATCACCTGCGAAACGAGTTGCACGGGCACAATTTGATGGCACCCGGAGCACACGCCGTTTTCGATGGCGGCCAAGGCGTCTTCGCCTTTTTGGCGAACGCAGCGCTGGTAAAGCTCGGCCACGTCGCCGGTGAGGGCCGTTTCCGTCTGGGCCAGTTCCGCCTCGGCTCGGGCGATGTCGGCTTGGAGGACGGGGGCTTCGGCGGCGGCCTGAGCCTTCACCTCGCTGAGTCGCTGTTGAGCCGCGCGAAGATGCTCTTCGAGTTCGGCAATTCGCTTCTCTTGGTTTTCGATTTGCGAAAAGGCGTCGAGGATTTCTTCTTCGAGCACGCTGTTGGCCATGCGATCGGCGGCGATCTGGTCCTTCAGCGCCTGATACTCGCGGTTGCTTGCGGCCGACATAAGCTTGCGATCAAGCTCTTTCAATTTGCCTTCGTTGCTCTTCAGTTGCAGTTCTTTCTGGTCGGCGGCCATTTTCATGCGTTTCAGCTCGTCGCGGGCGCGCGCCAGTTCATCGGCGCGGACCGCCGCGGCTTGTTCGGCGGCGCAAATCCGGCGCGGTCCCTGCTCGAGCCGATGACGCAAATCGGTCAACTGACGATGCAAACGGTGCAACGTGCGCAACACTTCAAGACGAACAGCGGTGGTTTCCGTCATGGCTGCTGGGCTCTAAAAAAGCGATAACAGGAGATCGGTTCAACGGCGACCGCACGCAAGAGGGCCGCTTCACTGCGCCAGCGGCCGCTTCTGCAACGGTGCGGAACTATTGAGGACGAACAGCAAGGCCGCTCGCCGTACCGCCGAAACGGCACGAAGCGGCTCGACAAAAACAAAAAACGCCGCCGATCGGTGCGATCGGCGGCGCGAAACGCCTGGGGATTGCGGACGGACCGACTATCCGGCCGCGCGTTCGAGGAATCCGGCCAATTGCTGCGCCCGTACCGGGTGCTGCAACTTGCGCACGGCTTTGGCCTCGATTTGACGAACCCGTTCGCGGGTGACTTTGAAGATGCGGCCCACTTCTTCGAGGGTGTAGGTGTAGCCGTCGCCCAACCCGTAGCGCAGGCGGATGATTTCCCGCTCGCGGTAGGTGAGCGTTTTAAGCAGGGCTTCGATCTTTTCACGGAGCAATTCCCGGCCGTCGGCGGTCTCGGGTCGCGGCAGTCCACCGTCTTCGATGAACTCGCCGAAGCTACTATCTTCGCTTTCGCCGACGGGCCGGTCAAGGCTTATCGGGTGCCGGCCCATGCTCAAAACGCGGCGAATCTCGTCGGCGGGCATGTCGATTTCGGCCGCCAACTCTTCGGCCGACGGTTCGCGGCCCAACTCTTGCTGCAACCGCTTGTTCACCTGGCGCAACTTGCTGATCATGTCGATCATATGCACGGGAATGCGGATCGTCCGCGCCTGATCGGCGATCGCCCGGGTGATCGCCTGCCGGATCCACCAAGTAGCGTAGGTCGAAAATTTGAACCCTCGGCGGTATTCGTACTTATCGACCGCGCGCATCAGGCCGGTGTTCCCTTCCTGGATCAGATCCAGGAAGCTCAATCCCCGATTGCGGTATTTCTTGGCGATCGACACCACCAGCCGGAGATTGCCGCCCGAGAGCTGCCGTTTGACGTTTTCGTAATCTTGATATTGGCGGCGCATCGCTTCGCAGCGTTTGGCCAAGCTGGCCGGGGTCTCCTGCGTAAGGGTCATCAGATCGCGCAGTTCGCGGCGGTAGTTGGCGCGGCGATCCGCGGCGGCCGGATCCGCGGCCGTTTCGCGGAGTCGTGCGCGGAGCCATTGCATCCGCGCGAGGGTTTCCTCCATCTGCCTCATCAGCGCCTGCACGCGACGGGTGCGCACGCTCAGCTCTTCGACCAGCGAAAGCATCTTGCGGCGGCGGCGAATGAACCGCTTCCGCGCGGCGGCGCGAACGTCGTCGGGGGTGCGGCGATTGAGCATTCGATTGAAGTCGCGCTGGTTGGCGGCGTCGAGCGACTTGAGCGTCGCCAGATTCTGCGGCATGCGCGCGAGGATTTGTTCTTTGGTCAATCGCTCGGTCAGCGACACCTTGATCGTGCGGTCGAAAGGCAATTGACCGGCATGCACCTTCTCCAGCGTGGTCAGTGCCGCTTTCATCGCCATGTTGCAGCCGAGAACCATGCGACGGAAACGCTTCCGCGTTACCTCGATCTTCTTGGCCAAGGCGATCTCTTCCTCGCGCGAAAGCAGCGGGATTTCCGCCATTTGCGAGAGGTACATGCGAATCGGGTCGCTGCTGAATTTGCTTTCTTCCGGCGGCGGGGGAAGCTCCGTCGCCTTGGCTTCGATTTCGGCCGCTCGGGGGCCGGGGCGCGGCTCGGTCTTCTCGACCGCCGGCGGCGGCTCGTTCACCAGGTCGATGCCCTGCTCTTCCAACGCCACCAAGAGATTGTCGAGCCGATACGGATCGACTTCTTCGTCCGGAAGATAGGCGTTCACCTCGTCATAGGTCAGATAACCTTGCGCCTTGCCTTTGGCAACCAACGCTTGCATTTCATGTTCGAAGTCCACCGCAATTCTCCTTTCGCGCCTCCCTGCGGCGCGCTGGGTCAAAGAGGGTTGCGTCCTGCATCTCGGGCATCGTCACCCATCCTTAGGCGGCGATATGCCCTGTCGTTTCTTCTCCTGTTCGAGCAACTCGGACAGAAGCGCCAATCCTTGGTCGAGATCCACTTGACCTTCGCGCAGCGCCACGACCGTTGCGGGCCGCCGCTTTTTTTCCTCCTCGTAGTTGAATCGCTCGATCATCTCGCGCAACAGCTCTTCCGGCGGGATATTGTGCCGTTGCTTGAGTTGACCTTGCTCGTCCCATTGAACCAACAAACCTTTGAGTTCCGGATCTTCCAGCTCGATCATCAGCCGATCGTAATCGGGCGAATCGCCGCGGTCGAGGATGCGACATGCCGCCCGATAGATCTCGCCGGCCGGTCCTTCGGAAAGCCAATCGGCGGCAATTTCCCGCCGCACGATCGACCAGCCGTCGGGCCACACCGTCAGCAGCTCGAACAATTCGCGGCGCCATGCGTCGATCGGCTCGGCCGACCGCGCGGTGGCCGGTCGCGATGCGTCTTCGACCGGGGCTCGCCCGGGCCCGACCGGCGGAGCGGGACGCCGTCGCGCCGCCCGCCGCAACGCCGCCAGACGTTGGCGAACTTGGGTCTCGTCGATGCGGAAGAAGGCCGCCAGACGCTGCAACGCCTTCTCTTCGCGCAATCGCCAGTCGGCGCTGGTTTCGCCCGACAGACGCGGGGCCTGGGCGATCGTCGCCAGCAGCCGTTCCAACGCTTCTGTGGCGGCGTGAACATCGCGTTCGACATCCAGCCCGCGGGTTTCCATCAAAAACGCATGGGTCAAGGCGTCGTGGGCCGACTCGGCGATCAGTCGCTGGAACGATTCGCCGCCGTAGCGGATCAGGTAGTCGCAGGGATCGAGGTCCTCGGGCAGGGTGACCACCCGCAAATCGACTTGGGCGGCTAAGAATAGCCCCAGCACTTCCTTGGCGCGGCGAATGCCGGCCGCATCGCCGTCGAGCACCAAGAAGACGCGACGGGCATAATGTTTCAGCGTGCGGATGTGCTCCGGACCCAACGCGGTGCCCAAGACGGCCACCGCCTGCGCAATGCCGCACTGGTGGGCGGCAATCACGTCGGTATAGCCTTCCATCACCAAGGCGTCGCCGCTGCTGCGGATGGCGTCGCGGGCCAAATCGAGCCCGTAGAGCAGCTTGCTCTTGGTAAAGAGCATCGTTTCCGGCGAGTTGACGTACTTGGCTTGGCTGGCCAGCGGAACGTCGGGCAGCAATCGGCCGCCCAACCCCACCGGGCGGCCCTGCGGGTCGCGGATCGAAAACAGCAGTCGCCCGCGAAATCGGTCGTAAGGCCCGCTCTCGCCGCGCGCAAGGATGCCGATCGCCTCGAGAACCCGCAGCCGTTGCGGCTGACGATCGACCCGTTCGATCAACCAATCGCCGCGCAACGGCGAAAAACCCAGCCGAAAACGGGCAATGCTTTCATGCGAGATTCCCCGCTCGACCAGATAGCGCCGGGCGGGTTCGGCCTCGGGCGATTCGAGCAGGCACTGATGATATTGGCTTTCCGCCCAAGCGGCGGCTTGCAGCAGGGTGCGGCGGTCGAGGGTATTCGGCGAAGCCGGCCGCGAATCGCGTGCCGCGGGCTTCAGCTCGATGCCGGCCCGCTCGGCCAGCATCTCCAGCGCCTCGGGGAAGGTGATATTCTCGATGCGCTGCAGGAAACTGAAGCAATCGCCGCCGATGTTGCACACCCAGCAGCGAAACGATTGGCGCTCGGGATTGACCTGCAAGCTGGGACGGCGGTCGTCGTGCCAAGGGCACAAACCGACGAACATTCGCCCTTGTCGGCGTAACTGAATGTAGCGGCCCACCAGCTCGACGATGTCAATCGCCCGCCGTACCAATTCTTTGGAATCCAGCGATGACGAGAACGACACCATCCGCTCCTGTGCCGCTTCGAGTGCGACTTCCATTTCGCAACCGCATGTCACAGGTCAGGCAAATCCATTTGCCGAGGCTGTCCCCAGCGTCGGCAGATTATAGAGAAACCTGCCAAATGGGTCAATCGCACGTTTTTCCCGCAAAAACGCGGCCGAAACGCGGGGGAAAGCGCTCTCGGGCAGACCGCCTCGGGCACTCTCGGGCCGCTTCGATCGCTTGCAGCCCGACGACCCACCGAATTGGCCGCTGTCTGCCCACCGATGACATGCCGGCGGCTTTCCATCTTCTCAATATGCACTGCGCGCCGTGCGAAACAAGCTCCCCGTTCGGCGGGGCGGTTCATCCCATCATCGCGGTTGCGGCGGCGGCATGATGCGGCCGTCGCCACAGTGGCTCGAGGTTGCGGCATCGCGATGCGGCCGGCGCCGCTGTTGCGCTTTGCCCCGGGTGCAGCCGCCGCCGTCGGGGTGTATGATTCGCAGACAGAGCGGGCACGACCGGCGCGAATCGGCAGCCGCTCGTTCGTCAGCCGCTTGTTCGGCGGCAGCACCGTTTGGCTTTTCGGCCGTGCCGCCTTGGTGGAGATGCCCTCCGATGTTCTTCTCGCCGCGAGCCGGGCTAAGCTTCTTGGGGCCGTTCTGTCGGCGGATGGCCGACGCCTTGCACGCGGGCATCGACATCCGCTCGGCCGTCGCCCGCGAGTCGCAACGGGCCCGGGGAGCGGCGCGCCGGCCGCTGATGCGTCTTGACGAAGCGATCCGTCGCGGCGAGAGCATGACGGTGGCCTTCGAGTCGGCCGACGAGTTCTTCCCTCCGCTGATGCGGCGGATGATCGAAGTGGGCGAGGCCACCGGCCGCTCGGCCGAAGTGTTCGCTCAGTTAGCCGATCACTATCAATTGCGGCGCGAACTGAGCCGCGCGTTTCTGCTTTCGATCCTTTGGCCGATGGTTCAATTGGGCTTGGCCTTGGCCGTTGTCGGGCTGCTGATTTGGTTGCTCGGCGTGGTCAACGCGATGACCGGCGGCCACGTCGATCCGCTCGGCCTGGGGCTGATCGGCGCCCGGGGACTGGCAATCTATCTCGCTGCGGTCGGCGGCGCGGCTCTGGTCATCGGCGGTTTGATCTGGTCGTTTCGCCGCGGATGGTGGTGGGCGGCCCGATGGCAGCGCGCGGCCCTTCGGCTGCCGGTGCTGGGAAGGGCGCTGCGCGACCTAGCCCTGGCCCGAGTCGCCTGGGCGCTGCACCTGACGATGGGGGCGGGCATGGATGTGCCTCGTGCGATTCAGATCAGCATGGCCGCCGCCCGAAACGCCAAGTTCGACGACGATTCGGCAACCTTGCGACGGAGCCTGGAGCAAGGAACCTCCATTGCCGAGGCCTTTCGCGGGCTGAACGGCTATCCCGACGAATTCCTCGACTCGCTGGCCGTCGGCGAGCAATCCGGGCGGTTGAGCGAATCGCTCGGCGTACTAAGCGAACAGTACCAACGCCGCGCCCGCGATGCCATGACAACACTGACGACCGTGGCCGGCTGGCTCGTTTGGGCACTGGTGGCCGGCCTGATCATCATGGTGATCTTTCGGCTGGCGTTCTTCTACTTGAATACGCTTAACGAAGCGGCCCGCTGGCGATAATAGTGGTGTTCGCTGGTGATAACGGCATCGCCTGTCGGCGCTGGTCGCATGGCGTCGGCAACGGCTGCCGGCGAATCCTCTTCCTCGGGCTGAACAGAAAGTGCAGATAGCGGCGGTTCCCCTGGCAAAAGGCCGACGGTCGGGCTAACATGCCGCAAGCGAAGATGCGGTAATTGCGTCCGGTGCGGACGCCGGCTCGCCCCGGCGCGACCGTGCGGCCGTCGGAAGTCGCTTCTCGGGCGAGATCCGGCCAAGCCGATTGCGAACGTCGCGACCAAGCGGGTAATTCCGCGTGAACGTTTCAATCGAAGCAACGCAAACGGGAGCAACTCTCATGCGAACCTTTTTGGTCACGGGCGGGGCAGGATTCATCGGTTCGCACATTGCCGAGGCGCTGGTCCGACGCGGCGATCGGGTTCGCATCATCGACAACCTCAGCACCGGCCATCGCGAGAACTTCGCGCCGTTTGCCGATCGGGTCGAGTTCATCGAAGGCGATCTGTTGGATTCGTCCGCGGTCGCCCGGGCCGTTGAAGGAGTCGAGGTCGTTTTCCACCAAGCGGCGTTGGCCTCGGTGCCGCGCAGCGTAGAACGCCCGTTGGACACCCACGCCCATTGCGTGACGGCGACGGTGAACCTGCTGCACGCGGCCCGGCAGGCCGGCGTGCGGCGGCTGGTGTATGCCGCATCGAGCAGCGCTTACGGCGATCAGCCCTTTAGCAGCAAGCGCGAATGCGACATGCCCGCACCGCTTTCGCCCTACGCAGCCGCAAAACTGGCCGCCGAGTATTATTGCGCGGCCTTTTGGCACACGTACAAGTTCGAAACCGTGGCCATCCGCTATTTCAACGTGTTCGGCCCGCGGCAAGACCCCAACAGCCCATACTCGGCCGTTATTCCACGCTTTACCGCGGCGATGTTGGCCGGACGCCGGCCGGTGATCTACGGCGACGGGCGCCAGTCGCGCGACTTTACCTTCGTGGCCAACGTGGTCGATGCAAATCTGCTTGCGGCCGATGCGGCGAACGTCGCCGGCCGAGTGTTCAACGCCGCCAACGGGAAGAACACCGATTTGCTGACACTGGTCGAAATGCTCAATCGGCTTTTGGGTACGAAGATCGAACCGGAGTTCGCCCCGCCGCGAGTGGGCGACGTGAAAGAGAGCCTGGCCGACATCACCCAAGCCCGTCGCTGCCTCGGCTACGAGCCGCAAGTGACCTTCGAAGAAGGATTGCGGCGAACAGTGGACTACTACAAGACCCTAGCGGCCGGCGGGAAGCTGTGAAGTAGCGAAATCGCAGAGAAAGAATAATCGCGAAACCGCGAAACCGCGAAAGGGCAATACTAAGAAGAAAGTCCATCGCCGAAGCGCACGGGAGCGAAAAGAGAAAAGAGAGAGAAGGGCAGCGGGATGAGCGATACGAACGCTCGTAATTACTGATCTTCCGACTACCGACTTTTCGTTCTGGCCCGTTTCGCGATTTCGCTATTTCGCCATTTCGCCATTTCGCGATTACTGTCCGATGTCTGTGCCTCGTGTCCTTTCGCTCGTTTCGCGGTCCGAATGGCTTGGCCGTCAGGCGCACGACGCGGCGCGGCGCACCTCGGCCTCGGTCGGCAAACTGGGCTGCGCGCCCATTCGCGAGGCCGCCAACGCGCCGGCCACCGCGGCGAACCGTGCGGCTGCCAACGGCGATTCGCCCCGGGCCAGCGCCACGGCCCACGCCCCGCAAAATGCGTCGCCGGCCGCCGTGCTATCAACCGCCGAAACCGGATGCGGCGGCACCATCAGCCCGCGTCCCGCTTGCTCGACGACTAACGCGCCGCGGGCGCCGAGGGTAACGACCACGCACTTCGGCCCGGCGGCCAGCAAGCGGTCGGCCGCGGCCTGGGCCGTCGCCTGATCGACGACCGCAATGCCGGTGAGCCGCTCGGCCTCGCTCTCGTTGGGTTTCAGATACGTGATGTGCCGCAGCAGTCCCTCCGGCAAAGGTTGGCTCGGGGCCGGAGCCGGATCGAGAATCACCGGCACACCAGCCGAAAAGGCAATCTCGGCTGCGCGACAAACAGTTGCCAGCGGTGTTTCCAACTGCATCACTACGATATCGGCCGAGCGGATCGCCTCGGCCGCCCGATCGATGTCTGCGGGCGAAAGGGCCTCGTTTGCCCCGGACGCTACCGAAATCATGTTCTCGCCTCGGTCGTCCACCAAGATCAGTGCCACGCCGGTTGCCCGCTGCGGATCGCGGAGCACCCAGCCGGTGTCGATTCCCTCTTGTTCGTAACCGGCAACGGCCTGTCGGCCGAACAGGTCGTCGCCCACCTTGGCGATAAAGGTGGTTTTCGCCCCAAGGCGTGCGGCTGCCACCGCCTGATTGGCCCCTTTGCCGCCCGGCGCCATCACGAACGTACCGCCGACAACCGTCTCGCCCGGCTTCGGCAAATGAGCGGTTTTCACCACCATATCGGTATTCGAGCTGCCCACCACTACCACATGCGGCGTCTTCATCGAACACTCCTGCAACCGGTTTGAACAATCATCGACCGCGAATCAATCAAGAGAACCGCGAATCAACGCGAATCAACGCGAATCAACACGAATGAAACACAATAACCGCGAATCGGCACGAATAGGCGCGAATAGGCACGAATGGACTTGTATAACCGCGAATGAACGCTAAGGACCGCGAATGAGCGCGAATGAACTTGAATGACCCACAAGGGCCGCGAATGGGCGCAAACGAAAACAAACGAGAATGGATAAACACGAATGAGCGTGCGATAACGCGCACTCAACGCGAAACGATAATCGTTCCCAGGCCGATGACGAACGCGGCGAACATGGCTGCCAGCAGTCGGTTGGTGCCGGGCGGGGCCTCGCGGAACTCGCGCCACACGAAAACGCCCCACAGGGCGGCCACCAATGTCGCCCCTTGGCCCAGCCCATACGAAATGGCGAACCCGGCCTTGCCGGCGGCGATGATGCTCATCGTCATCCCCACGCCCCAGATCATCCCGCCGACGATCCCCCACAAGTGATCGCGCGGCGAACCGCGAAAATAGTCGGCCGCGGCCAACGGCGCGCCGGCCACCGGAAACCGCATCAGCAAGGTGTTGAACACGAAGTTGCTCGCCAGTACGCCCAACGAGAAAAAGACCATCGCCGTGTACGGCGAGAGCTTGCCCGGCTCCAGGGCAACGGGATCCTCGGCCATCGATCGGGCAACGCACAAATAAAACGTGCCCATCAACAGCCCGCACAAGATCGAAAGCGCCAATCCCTTCACGCCGCCGCCCGACTCCTTCTGCGACGGCAGACGCCGATAGGCCAAGGCGTCGAGCACGATTGCCGCCGCCACCAACACCATGCCCGAGAACAGCAGCACTGGGTTTCCCGTGGGCTGGTTGATGTAGTTGACAATCGTGCCGACGATCAGTGCCAGCCCGATTCCCACGGGAAACGCCACCGCCATGCCGGCTAAGGCAATGGCCGCCACCAGCAAAATATTGGCCGCATTGAATACCACCCCGCCCAACAGTGCCCAACCTTGGGCGGGCCACTGGGCTTGGCGAAGGTCTTCGAGGAACGGCCGGCCCTTCTCGCCAATGCTGCCCAGCGTGAAGGCCAAAATCAACGCCATCAGCAGCACGCCGATCACGTAATCCCAGTAGAACAACTCGAAACGCCACGATCGGCCCGCCAGCTTCTGCGTGTTGGCCCACGATCCCCAACAGAACATCGTAATGATGCAAAACACGACCGCCGCCGCGTAGCTTTCCAATACGAACATCGAGGAACTCCTAAATAAAACCGCGAACAACGGAAAGCGGTTCAAACAGGGCTGCACGCAAGAGAGCCGCTTTGCTGCGTCAGCGACCGCTTCCGCAATTGTGTGAAACGATTTCGCTCGACGACGGGCCGCGCAACTCCGCGCAGGGCCATCCGCTGAAACTTGGTGACTGTGGAAGACCCGGGAACGTCGGCCGCGAATCTACCGCGCCGCCTACCGGCACGCAACGCCCTCAGCCGCCGGAGGTTTCGCCCCTTTGCGGCCAGCCGGCGACGGCTTTGCCCGCGACCGAAACGGCAGGAATCCTACCGCCGCCGTTGCGATTGCCTTTCGGGCGGCGCGCCTGTCGTCGTCGTACAGGCGGCGATATACTGCTCGCGTGCACGAACGAGCGATTCTCGACGAGAAAGAATCCATTTCGCAACGTGCGAGGTATAGAATACTTTGCTTCAGCCTGGGCGCGCAATCGCAACGGGCGGCTCGTGTTGATTCAGAAAAGAAATCCGCGGCCGTTGGCCGAATTGATCGTTACGAGACCATGTCGAACTCAACCCGTCGTGAAACCGACCTGCTTGGCGCCCGCGATCTGCCGGCCGAGGTTCTATGGGGCATCCACACGTTGCGGGCGGTGGAGAACTTTCCCATTTCTGGCCGGCGGGTGCATCGGGGGTTGATTCGCGCATTTGCGGCGGTGAAGTGGGCGGCCGCTCGGGCCAACCATCGCCTCGAACCTTGGCCGGCCGAGGTCTTCGACGCGATCGAAACCGCCTGCGGCGAAATGCTCGCCGGGCAACTCGACGAGCATATCGTCGTCGATGCGCTGCAAGGCGGCGCGGGCACCTCGACGAACATGAACGTCAACGAAGTGCTGGCGAATCGAGCGTTGCAACTGCTCGGCCGACCGCCCGGCAGCTACGACCTCATCCATCCCCACGACGACCTTAACCGCCATCAATCGACCAACGACACCTACCCTACGGCGCTTCGAGTGGCGGCCATTTGGGGCGTTCGGGCGCTGGAGCGGGCGGTGGTGGAACTAGTCGAGGCCTTTCAACGCCAAGAGCGGCGCTGTGCCGACGTGGTGAAGGTCGGCCGCACGCAACTGCAAGACGCCGTGTTGATCACCCTCGGACGCGAGTTCGGCGCGTATGCCGAGGCCTTCGCCCGCGACCGTTGGCGGCTTTACAAGTGCGAGGAACGTCTGCGGGTGGTCAATCTGGGCGGTACGGCCGTCGGCACCGGCCTGGGCGCCCCGCGGGAGTACATCTTCCGCGTTGTCGAGGAACTCAAAGAGATCACCGGGTTGGGGCTGTCGCGGGCGGAGAATCTGCTCGAAGCGACCCAGAACACCGATGCGTTGGTCGAGGTCAGCGGCATTGTCCGCACCGTGGCCGCCAACCTGTTGAAGACGGCCAACGATCTGCGCCTGCTGTCGTCGGGGCCCGACGCCGGCTTGGGCGAAATCCGCCTGCCGCCGCGCCAGGCCGGCTCGTCGCTGATGCCGGGAAAGGTCAACCCGGTGATTGCCGAGGCGGCTGCGCAGGCGGCCATCGCCGCAATGGGCTACGATCAGATCGTCGTTCACGCGCTCAGCGGCAGCAATCTCGAGTTGCCGCAGTTTCTGCCGCTGGCGGCCGATCATCTGCTTACCGCGCTCGATCTGCTCGCTGCGGCCTGCTCTCTGCTGGCGGGCGCATGCGTCGAGGGCATCGAGCCCGACGCCGAACGCTGCCGTCGCCATGTCGAGAACAGCACGGCCGCCGCGACGGCGTTGGTCGAAACGATCGGCTACGAGGCCGCCCAGCGTTTGGCCCGCGATGCCCGAGCCGCGGGGCGGTCGCTGCGGGATCTGGCGATCGAGCGCGGGCTGTTGACGGCCGCGCAGTTCGACGAAGCGGTTTCGCCGCAGCGCGTGATGCGACTCGGCTCGATTCGCCCCGGCATTGAATCTCAGTGGAACACCGAACGATGAACGCGCCACCGACTCCCAAAGGCTTTCGACTGCACATCGGCATTTTCGGCCGGCGGAATGTGGGCAAGTCGTCGTTGCTCAACGCGCTGACGCGGCAGCAGGTGGCGATTGTTTCGGCCCAGCCCGGCACCACAACCGACCCGGTGGAAAAGCCGATGGAAATGCTGCCGCTGGGGCCCGTGTTGTTCATCGACACGGCCGGCATCGACGACGAGGGCGCCCTGGGCGAGCTTCGCGTGCAGAAGACGCGACAGGTGTTCGACCGGACCGACTTGGCCCTGCTGGTGGCCGAGGCGGGCCGCTGGGACCGATTCGAGGATCTGGTGCTCGACGAGTTGCGCCGGCGGAAGACCGCCGTGGTGGTCGTCTTCAACAAATGTGATTTGGCGGAACCCGAGCCGGATCGGCTCGCGCGGCTTGCGGACGAGGGGATGGCGGTGGTCGTCGTCTCGGCGCATTCGGGCCGAGGGATGGCCGAGTTGCGCGAGGCGATTCTTCGAACGGCGCCCGAGGAGTTCTTCGCTGCGCGGCCGATTGCTGCCGATTTGGTGCCGCCGGGCGAGTTGGCCGTGCTTGTTACCCCGATCGACAAGGAAGCGCCGAAGGGCCGCTTGATCTTGCCGCAAGTGCAGACGATCCGCGACCTGCTCGACGGCGATGCCTATTGCCTAGTGGTGAAAGAGCGCGAACTGCGCGATGCGCTCGAACGGCTCCGTCGCCCGCCGGCCTTGGTGGTGACCGATTCGCAGGCATTCTTGAAGGTGGCCGGCGACACGCCGCCGTCGGTGCCGATGACATCGTTTTCGATTCTCTTCGCCCGGCACAAGGGCGACTTGGCGGAGTTCGTTCGCGGGGCGATGAGCATCGAACGCCTGCGGCCCGGCGACCGCGTGCTCATTGCCGAATCGTGCGCTCATCACCCAATAGCCGACGACATCGGCCGGGTGAAGATTCCCCGTTGGCTCGAACAATATGTGGGCGGCAAGCTGGCGATCGAACACTGCCAAGGCCGCGATTTCCCCGGCGATGAAGCCCTGCGCAGCTATCAACTGGTAGTCCACTGCGGCGCGTGCATGTGGAACCGCCGCGAGGTGATGTCGCGCATCTTGCGCTGCCGACAGGCAGGCGTGCCGATCGCCAACTACGGAGTAACCATCGCTTACACGCTGGGGATTTTCCAACGAGCCCTCCAGCCGTTTCCCGACGCATTAGAGGTCTTTCGGCAGGCGGGCGCGGTGCGTCCGTCGCGGCCTTCTTAATGGTTCTGGCGTCGTTTCGACACCGTTGGCGAGAACCCATTGAGCCATTCGTCGGCTCAACGACTTGGCGCAAGCGACGCGGTCGTTCGCCGCCGGCGCGGCCGGTTATGCGTTGCTCTTGCTGCGCTGGCGGCCGTTTTTCCGCGCTTGGCCGGCGTTTGCGGGCTGCTACAATTCCAAAAGTCGATTACTTCAAAGAATCAGAAAGCCTTATTGCCATGAATACCACGGCCAAACCGACCACGCTGGCCGAGTTGCGCCGCTCGGGCTGGACGAGCAAAACGGTCAAACGGGAGATTCACGACAACTTTTTGCGAATGCTTGCCGCGGGCGAGGATCTGTTTCCGGGCATCATCGGGTACGACGACACGGTGATCCCCGAAATCAATCTGGCCTTGCTCGCCGGGCACGATCTTCTTTTCTTGGGCGAAAAAGGCCAGGCAAAAAGCCGGCTGATGCGTTTGCTGGTGCGTTTTCTCGACGAGGAGGTTCCCTACCTCGACTTGCCCGGCTGCCCCGTGCATGAAGATCCATTTCGCCCGATCACCACGATGGGCCGACGGCTGCTGGCCGAAACGCCCGAAGACCGCGTTCGTATTGCCTGGTGGCCGCGGTCCGATCGCTATGCCGAGCGGTTGGCCCCCGGCACAAAATTCGCCGACATCATCGGCGAGATCGACCCGGCCAAGCTGGCCGGCGGGATGAGTCTTTCGGCCGAAGAGGCCCTGCACTTCGGGCTGATTCCGCGAATGCACCGCGGCATTTTCGCCGTCAACGAGCTGCCCGAGTTGGACGAACTGGTGCAAGTCGGCCTGTTCAACATCCTGGAAGAGCGCGACGTACAGATTCGCGGCTACCCGATCCGTTTCGATATCGATTTGCTGCTCGTGTTCTCGGCCAATCCGGCCACGTACAACCGCAGCGGCAAGGTGATTCCGCAGTTGAAAGACCGCATCGGCTCGGTGATCCACACGCATTACCCGCGCGAGCGAAGCGTGGGCATCGAAATCACCCGGCGCGAGGCGGGCATCGACTTGGGCGGCGACTACCCCGTGGTGGTGCCCTACTTCATGAGCGAGATCATCGAGCAGATCAGCGTCGTTGCCCGGCGGAGCAAGTATGTCGATCATCAGTCGGGCGTCAGCGCGCGGCTGAGCATTGCCAACTACCGCGTGATGGTGGCTAGCGCTCGGCAACGCGGCGCACTATTGGGCGAGCGTCCGGCCGTGCCGCGGATCAGCGATTTGGGCCACCTCTACGCCTCGTCGCTGGGCAAGCTGGAGCTCGACTTGATGAGCAGCCATCAGATGACCGAGCGGCAGGTGCTCGATGCGATTGTCGCCGAGGCGATCCGCGACGTGTTCAACGAATACGTCGAACGCGAAGGGCTCGACGCCATCGCCGACGTGTTCGCCAAGGGCGTCAAGATCGAGGTGGGCGATCTGCTTCCCTCGCAGGCCTATGCCGAGCGGCTCCGCCGCGTGCCGCCGCTGTGGGACAAGGCCTTCGAGGTCAACGCCTCGGGCGACCCGGCCGTCCGGGCGTCGTGCATCGAGTTTGTGCTGGCCGGGCTGTGGGCCAACGAAATGGTCTCGCGCGCCGAAAAACACGGCAAGATCGTTTATGAAACGTAATCGGCGATGACTCGCGATCCACCGTGCGTGTTGCCCCCGATGAACATCGAAGTGATTTGAACCGTCGTCCGCCAAGCAGCGGAAACAGCCGGAAACGAGTTCGGCCGCATGGTGCGGAGAACGGCCATGAGTGAGAAGAAACACATCGGCGGAGTGATTCACGCCTATCAGCGCTATGATCCGCAGCAGTGGCCCAGCCCGTTGAGCCCCCCGCCCGACCTGACCTCGGCCGCCTTCGAGCACATGCTGGCCTACGGCGACCTGCGCGAGTTGACCGAAGAGGAGTTGGCTCGGGCCGTGGAACTCGACCCGCGGCAAATCGCCGGGCTGGGGCCGAGTTTGGAGTCGCTGCTGGCGCGTCTCCGCGCACGGAAACAGAAGATTCTTTCGACCTACGAAACCGATTCGGTGCAGGCCGAGGCCGCTCGCCGCTATCAGCGGCAAGCCGCGGCGATGAACCCGCCGCAGCCGCTGGCGAAGGCCTTTGCCCGGGCGACGGCCGACGAGCAGCTTTTCGAGTTGGAGCGGCTGTGGTATCGCGTCGAAGACGAACGCGGCCGATTTGCGCGCGACCTGCTCCGTTTGGTTTCGATGCTCGGCGAGAAGTATCAAGTGGATGCCTTGGCCGCCAAGTACCCGTTCACCGGCCGCACGGCGATGAGCGTGCCCGAGGCGATCGAAATCAAGAACGAGTTGGAAGAAATCGACCGGTTGATTGCTCAATTGGAAGAGGCGGCCAAGACGGCCCACCTGGCGATCATCGATCTTTCGGCCCTGAGCAACTACGCTGAAAGCGAAGAGATCGACCAACTGAAGCAGTTGGCCGAGCAGGCCCGCGACCTGCTTCGCCAATGGGCCGAGCAACAAGGGTTAGAGCGCGCCCGCCGCGGCTACCAACTTACCCCGAAAGCCTACCGGCTTTTTCAAGGGCGGCTGCTCGACCGCATTTTCAGCGGGCTACAGGCCGCGCGCTCGGGACGGCACAGCGGGCCGATCGTGGGCGAAGGGGCCGTCGAACTGCCCCGCACCAAACCCTACGAGTTCGGCGACTCGCTGGCGCATATCGACCTGTGCGGCACGCTGCTCAACGCCATGTTTCGCGAAGGGCCGGGCCTGCCCGTCCGACTGCGCAGCGACGATATCGAGGTCCACCGCACGCGCAACAACCCCAAGTGCGCCACCTGCGTGCTGTTGGACATGAGCGGTTCGATGCGGTACGACGGGCTGTATGTGCATGTCAAACGGATGGCCTTGGCGCTCGATGGCTTGATCCGCCGCGAGTTCCCGGGCGACTATCTTCAATTTGTCGAGGTGTTCACCTTCGCCCAGTTGCTGCCGCGCGGCGAGGTGATCTCGGTGCTGCCCAAGCCTGTTACGCTGGGCAATCCCGTGGTGAGGCTGAAGGTGGATATGAGCGACCCGCGGGTCAATCCCTACGACGTGCCCGCCCACTTCACCAATTTGCAGCACGGACTGCGGTTGGCGCGGCAGCTCTTGGCCGTGCAAGACACGCCGAACCGCCAGGTGGTGCTCATCACCGACGGATTGCCGACCGCGCACTTTGAAGAGCGGATGCTCTATTTGCTCTATCCGCCCGATCGTCGCACCGAAGAGGCCACGATGCGCGAAGGCGTGCTCTGCCGCCGCGACGGAATCACCATCAACATCTTTCTGCTGCAAAGCTGGTGGCAGTCGCATGCCGACGTGCAATTCGCCTACCGACTGGCCGAGGCCGCCCAAGGGCGTGTGTTCTTCACGGCGGGCAAAGACCTCGATCGCTACGTCGTTTGGGACTACGTCGCCCGCCGCCGCGAGATCATCGCCGGCTGAATCCGCGACGATTGCCGATCTTCGGGTTCGCTTCTCGAGAAAACAACACGTTTGTTGATGTTGCGACCGCACGGCCAAGCGCCGATTCATTCGGCCTCGGGCACGACCATCGGCATACCGCTGCGGGGATGCGGGGCAAGGGCCACCGGCGTGCGGTAGATCGCCTGAAGCAACTCGGGCTGCATGAGCTGCCGCGGGGGCCCGTCGAACACCACCTCGCCCTCGCGGAGGGCCAACGCCCGATCGGCGTCGAGCGCCGCGGCGTTGACATCGTGGGTGACGGCCAAGATTGTCGTGCCGCGCTGCCGATGCGCGCGGCGGAGCAGCGCCCGAATCTCCGACTGATGACGAAAGTCGAGGAACGTGGTCGGCTCGTCGAGCAGCAGCACGTCGGCGCCTTGGGCCAGGGCCGCAGCAATCATCGCTTTCTGACGTTCGCCGCCGCTAAGGGTATCGATCGCGCGATCGGCCAGGGCCGTCATCCCCGTTTCTTCCAGGGCCTGGCGCACGGCCGCGCGGTCTTCGGCCGACATGGCGGCAAAGGCGTTCAAGAAGGGGTATCGGCCCAGGCCGACGAACTCCTCGACCGACAGCGGCAGCGTTCGGCCGTCGATCTGCGGCACGTAGCCGACCCGTTTGGCCAACTCGCGGCGCCGATACTGCGCCAGCGGTCGGCCGAACAGCTCGATCCGCCCTGAATAAGGCACGAGCCGATCGAGACACTTGAGCAACGTCGTCTTGCCCGCCCCGTTCGGCCCGACAATCGCCAAGTACTCGCCCCGAGCGACGTAAAAGCTCACCTGATGGAGGATGGGCTTACCTTCGATCCAAAAGCTCAGTTGATCGACGGCAAGCACCGGCGCCGACGACTCGGCCGGCCCCGCGCCGCTGTGCGCCGCTGCGCCGCCGGTTGAAACATCCGGATTGGTAGAATCCGGGTTCGAAGAAACAGATGGATGTGACGGGCCGTCGTGATGCACGGTTGAAATGCTCAACGGAAAAAAACAACACTGCCGACGGATGCAACGCCACCGGCCGAACAGCACCTCGGCCTGAATGGCTCGGGTAGTCTCGACCTCAAACGAAGGCGACGGACCGCCTTCACTCCGATTCTCCGTTTCACCCAGCGAGGCCATGCGATCGTCGTCGAGTCCGCCGCCGCTCGGCCTTCGAGCATTGGGCAAAAAACGCAAAAAACGGAAAGCGGCTCAAACAAGGATGGCACGCAGTCGGCCGTGTCATTGCAACCGCGGCCGCTTCCGCAAGGGCATGGAACAATTAGGGCGTAATGGCGTCGGGCCCTTCGGCGATCTTCTTTTCGACTACCAGCGGGCGGAACTTGCCGCGACGATAGGTGTCGGTATGAAGGATGATTCGCTCTTTCTCGATTTTGTTGTCGTCGAGATGGCCGACCAGAGGGGTATAGCTGTAGAACGTCACCACGGCGCGATCGCGCTCGAAGCGGACCTCGGGGCTCCATTGCGTCGGTTTGGCCGCCGACCATTTCCATTGCGACGACTTGCTTCGCGGACGCGACAGCGGCGAATCATCGCCGTCGGCCGCGCCGCCCTGCCATGGGCTGGCATCGATGACGGTGTAGAACCCCCAACGCACGCCATGCCAACCGGCGCCGAATTCGCGGATTTCGCGGCGGAAGATCGACGCCTGCAAATAGGCCTCGGGCACGTCGTCGCCTTCGATCGCCTCCATCACGTCGTCCAAGGCGTCGAACGGCTTGGGCGGCTTGAGGAAGTGCGATTCCAGCCGCGGACAGTCGGCCGGCGCCGGGTATTCGGCATCGACAGGCAAGGCCCAAACAAAGCCGTTCGAATTGCCGTTCGACCGATAGACATACGCGCGCAACACGTATCCCTTGCGGAGGCGGAGCTTCGGGAACAGGTCGAGCACCTTTTTCGGATCGACCCGGCTTTTCGACCAGCCCTCGGGCGTGCCTTCCGGAAGCGCGCTGATCTCGGCGGCACGCTCGCGCCATTGCTTGATCTGTTTTGCGGTGAATCGTTTTACCGTGTCGCCGCCGCTGGGCAGGGGAACGCCCGCCTGAGGCGCCGGCTCGGTTTGGCTCGGGCCGGCCTGCTCCATCGACGCCGGCTGTTTCGCTTGGGCAACGATCTTCAGTTGCGGCAGGGCCTTGCGCAGCTCGGCCACGGCTTCGGCGGAAACCTGCGTGCCCGACAGATCAAGCTGCTTGAGTTGCTTCAACCGCGCGAGTTTCGCCAGGCCGGCATCGGTGATTTGCGACCGATCGAGCGACAGTTCGCTCAATTGAGGCAGTTCGAGCAGGTGCTCGATCCCCGCATCGCTTACGCCCGTGCCCGAAAGCCGAACAACGGCCAACTCGGGAAACACGCGAAGGTGTTTGAGCCAATCGTCGCGGAAATCGGGATGGGCAGCGAAATCGATGGACACCACGGGCGTGCCGGGCCGATCCTCGTCCAGCCCGATCGCGATGCCGCCGTGTTCGCAAAGGGTGTCGATGGCTGCAAGCTGTGCCGGGGTGAACTTCGGCTTGCTGCCGCCGGCCGCCGGCTCGCCGCTCCATGCCTGCAGCGAAACGAGCAGTATCGACATCCCGACACCTACCGCAAATCGCCCTAACGTTGGCATGATCTTCTTCCTCGCAGAAAGAGCCGGCATTGACCCGATCGCTCACCCGCTCAATTCTTGTTATGACTTCGGTCCGCCCACGCGGTCAAGTGGCCAATGCCGCGTTTCGCCCGCTTCGTTTGGTTTCCGGTTTCCGCGGTGCTACTTATTGGATTCTTGCGAGCCTGTTCGTTGTTTCCATCGGCCCGTCAGCGGGTCGGGAATATCCTCGCCGGGGATGTTGAAGTCGAAGGTGTACGAGTCGGTCTTATTGGCAAGCTCACGCGGAGCGCTCGAGCTCCAGGTCGCGCGGGTTTCTCCCGCTCCCTTGGTTGTTTGAGAAACTGAGCCATCGGCATTGAGCGTTAATCGGATCTCATACTTCAGCGTGGACGAATCGGTGCGATCGTACGCCGGCTGCTTGTTAGAGGCCGGAAGGTACATCTTGTGGGGCGAAATCCGCACCTCCCAATTGCCCGTGATGACGTTGCCCTCGATTCGCCCGGCGAATGTCCCCTTGTGCGGCATCGGATCGCAGGTGATTCCATGTTCGTACTTGGGCGGTTCGACAATCTGGTCCATCGTGCCGGTGACCTTCCCTTGGCGAATGACGTAGGTGGCCTTGAACTTCGGGTTGTAACCGCCCTGAAAGGCTTTTGTCAGCCAAGTTTCGACGTCGATGATCCGATCGCCGGAGTCTGCCGTAGGGCCGACGGGGTCGGCCTGCGGCATCAAGCGATAGGTAAGGTTGCCGATCGCCCCGGGCAAACCGCCGACAACAAGCTTGTAGTCGCCCGGCGGGAGCGTGGCATTTGGGTTGTCCTTCAGTTCCGACATGTAACGCCGCTGCGTTACCGAATACACCGTGGTGGCCGTGATGCGGTCGCTTTCGCGGCCGGTTTTCGTGTCGGCCCATCGGTAGCGGAACTGTCCGGCCATGGCCCCCTCGGGAACAGTGAACTCGCCCGGGACGCGCATCACCTGCTTGCCGGTTATTCGTTCCGTCGAATACTCGACCGACGCGGTTACCGTGTGTACGACGTTCGAATCGACCGGCGGGGCACGTCGGGCCTCGGCACCTCGGGCGGCCGCCGGCATGTGGACAACCGCCCAGACCGCCAAGAACGCGGCCAATCCGAATCCGACGATCATGCGTCTGGTCAAGCCAATGGTAGTCCCTCGATCCATGATTCTTCTTCCTCCTTTGCCTATTGATAATGACGGTCGCTGCCTTGCGGCTGCTTGAGAGCGACCGGGGGGAAACATCCGACAACTTGGACCGCGGGCGGGTATTGGCGATTGTCGCAATGATGACCCGGTATGCCGGCACGCAGCTTGCCCTTCACGCTGCCGCAAACGCCGCCGCCTCTCTGCTTGGATGAGATTGCCCAGGCGGTATAAAGTGCCCTGTGACAACGCCGGCTTTGCAGGCGGAGCGGCATCGTTTGGTTGGCGGCCCTGCCGCGCTGTTGCTGCAAACATTGGAGGTCTTGTTTTCTCGGCAAGAGTATTAGCGACCAACGGGAGCGGGTTTGGCGAGGGGTGCGGCAGCACCGATTGGTTGGCGGCCCTGCCGCCCTGTTGCTGCAAACATTGGAGGTCTTGTTTTCTCGGCAAGAGTACTAGCGACCAGCGGGAGCGGGTTTGGCGAGGGGTGCGGCAGCACCGATTGGTTGGCGGCCCTGCCGCGATGTTGCTGCAAACATTGGAGGTCTTGTTTTCTCGGCAAGAGTTCTAGCGACCAACGGGAGCGGGTTTCGCGAGGGGTGCGGCAGCACCGATTGGTTGGCGGCCCTGCCGCCCTGTGGTATGATCGGGCGATGTCTGCCGAGTGGGCCGAGTGTGGACATCAGCCAAAGGGGAATGCGGTTCTGACCCCGGGGAACGGTTCGGATCATGCGTCCTTGGATTCTCGCCGAAACGAACTACGGCAGTGTGAAGGCCGAAACGTATCAGGTGGCCGTGCTGCCGTTGGGGGCGACGGAGCCGCACAATCTCCATCTGCCCTACAGCGCCGATACGATCGAGGGCGAAGAGATCGGCGCCCGAGCGTGCGAAGCGGCCTGGCAGCGCGGGGCGAAGGTGGTTCTGTTGCCGACGATTCCCTACGGAACGCAAACTAATCAGGTGCGTTTTCCGTTGGCGATGAACATCTATCCTTCGACGCTGCAATTGCTGATCGCCGATCTGGTCGAATCGCTTGTGCAGCACGACATTCTGAAGATCGTGTTGCTCAACAGCCACGGCGGGAACGACCTGAAGCCCGTGCTTCGCGAACTGTACGGCCGCACGCCGGCGCATCTGTTCCTGTGCAATTGGTATTCGATGTTCGGCGACGTGTATCACGAGATTTTCCAAGAGCGCGACGATCACGCCGGCGAGATGGAGACTTCGGTGCTGCTGGCCGTGCGTCCCGAACTGGTGGCCCGCGACGATCAGGGCCGACTCACCGCTGACGACGGCGCAAAACGCCCGACGCGGTTCGAGGCGGTCAACCGCGGCTGGGTTTCGATCGCTCGGCCGTGGCACTTGTTGACGACGAACACCGGGGCGGGCAACCCGCACGCGGCCTCGGCCGAGAAGGGACAACGATTGATCGACTTGGTTGTTCAGCGGTTGTCGGAGTTCCTCGTCGAGTTGTCGGCAGCGAAGATCGACGAGCAGTTCCCGTTCTGACCGATCGGCCGGCTTCCTCCGGATCGTCGGCCACGGAACTTCCGTCAGATCGTCAGTCAGCAGGTTATCGCCGCGCGATCGGTCTGGAGGGGCGGTTCCCTTGGGACGCGGTTTCAGTATCTGGTAGGGGCGTCATTGAGCGAGTCGGTCAACGTGCCGGAATACGAACACACACAACGCGGCTACTGGCATTTCGCTTTTCTTCTGTTGGCGGCCCTCGGTTGGTCGTTGGCGCTGCTCGCCCCAATGCCGTCGCCGCTGCCGGCCTTCGCCACGGCGTTGGCCGCGCTGTTCGCCTTGTTGGGGCTGAGCTTCATGAACCTGACGATCCGCGACGGCGGCGATCGGCTGTTGATTCGCTTCGGACCGATTCCGCTTCTGCGCGGCAGCGTGCGCTACGATCTGATCACCGACGCGGCCGAAGACCGCACCAATTGGCTTGACGGCTGGGGCATCCATTGGGTGCCCGGCCGGGGAATGACCTACAACCTTTGGGGTTTCCGCTGCGTGCGGCTTCAGACGGGCGGGCGCACGATTCGCGTGGGCACCGACGATCCCGAAGGGCTGATCGCCTTTCTGCGGCGGAAGTGCCGATTGGAAGAGGCGGCGACATCGTAGCGGCCCGTTGAAAAATCGGTTCTCGACGCTCTATGGCCAGTCTTTCCGAAGGGATTCCATGTTCGGATTGGCCCAGTCGGGCCTTTTTTTGACGGTTTGTCGGCCCAATCACCCCATCGGTAACGGGCCGCGCGGGATCCAATGGCGTGGATTGCGACGGCAAAGTAGTATCGTGGAATCGGAAGAACAGTGTGATTGAGACTTGAACAGACTCCTTGAAACGACCATGCCCGCGAGGTTCCCATGATGAAGAATCGCCTTTCCCGAATGGTTGAAGCGTTGGTGCGATTGGCTTTGCTCGCGGCGGTGGCGGGCGGGGCGGCGCCGGTCGGAGCGGCGGAAGAAGCGGCCGCCGGGCCGCAGCCGCTGCGGGTGTATTACATCGGCAACAGCGTGACCGACACCGTGCGATATTCGTCGCTGGAGAAGATGGCGGCCGAGGCCGGCAAGCGGATCGTTTGGGGGCGACACATGATCCCCGGCGCGCCGCTCAGTTGGCTTTGGGATCACGGCGAATTGAAGGAGGGCAAGGCCGATGGTTTCGTCGAGCGGCCGTTCGGCCCGTGCCGCGTGGCGCTGAAGGATCACCCCTGGGATGTCGTGACGCTGCAACCGTTCGACCGCCGGCTGCAAAGCAGCGGCGAAAAGCCCGACGGCGATTTGGAGGTTGCCCAAGCGATGATCGACTTGGCCGTCGCCCGCAACCCGAACGTCCGCATCTATATCTATTCGCGCTGGCCTCGCATGACCCGCCAGGGAAAAGGCTTGGCCTACGATCGCAACGCCTTCAACGAGAACAACCCGTTCAGCTATCGGCAGGTCGAGCCGATCGACGATTTTTCCGACCGCTGGAACGCCCCATACAATCCTGAAGGCTGGGGGTTGACCAACGAATCGCGCGAGTACTTCGAAAAGCTCACCTTGGCCTTGCGCCAGCGGAACCCGAAGCTGGCCCATCCGGTGTGCTTGATTCCGGTGGGCGACGTGATGAACGAGCTTCATGGGCTGATGAAGGCGGGCAAGGCGCCCGGCTACGACTCGATCTATGCCGTCTATAAAGACGCGATTCATCTCAACGATGTCGGATCGTACATCGTCGGCTGCACGTTCTACGCGGTGTTCTTCGGCGAGTCGCCCGAGGGCCGCGGGGCGGGCCAATATCGCGTTGAAGACCCGGCGCTGGCCAAGCTTATCGCCCAAACCGCGTGGCGCGTGGTGAAGGGACATCGACTTACCGGCGTTGCCGCCCCCTGATCGGATCGCAGCGGGCGGTTATATTTCGCCCGGGCGCAAGCGAGACGTTCGTTCCCGGGGAAAACGTCTTACTCTCGCCCGTGGGGGATTCAGGCCGAGCAACTGCTTTTGCGATTGCCCCGAAGCGACGGCATTGTGCAAGCGAACGGCCGCGGTAGAAGACGATCGAACACGTCGGCGAATCGTTCTTCGCCTCAGTCGCCGATCAACGGCCCAGTTCCTCTTCAACGAGGAAGATCTGTCCCTGCTTCAGCCCAAGATAGTGGAATCGTTGCGCATCGTCGAAGATCAGCTTGGCTTCGGGCGCGGTCCAGATTTCTTCGTAGTGATGGGCGGCCTCTTGGTCTTCGACCACGGTGAACGCCTTGTCGCCGCGGGTGGCGGCATAGACCGCGCGGCCGCCGGGGCTGAAGGTCAGGTATCCGGCCATGTCGTAGCGGGGAAGCCGCTCGCCCTCGACCACCGCGAAGGTGTTTCGCCCGGCCTTGGCGATGTACCCCAGGCGTTTGCCGTCGGGCGAAAAAGTCAGCGTGCCGCCGCCGACGCGGTCGAAGATTCGCCCCTCGCGGTTGTTCACCACGACGAGTTCCGCGCCGCCGGAGACAACGATGCCGGCCAGCCGCTTGTTGTCGGGGCTGAAAAGGATCTGGCGCACCGAGTCGAACGGCTTCCACCGTTGCCGGCCGACGATGATCTGCCATTGCTCGCCGTTTTGGGCGACGTAGGCCAGCCAGCCGCCGCCGGGGCTAAAGGCCATCATGCCTTCGGCAATCGCGCGGCAGGGCGGTTGTTCGTCGCGATCGATCACGGCCATCCATTGATCGCCGCGCTGGGCGGCATAGCCGACGCGCCGACCGTCGCCGCTGAAGACGACATCGGCCAGGTTGTCGTAGGCGGGGCCTGCTTCGCCATCGACCACCAGTCGCCATTGTTTTCCTGTGAGTGCGGCCCAAGCAAGCCGCTTGCCATCGGGCGAAAACACCAGCCCGGTGGCCGAGCCAAGGTAGTCGTAGGGTCCGAACTCGCGGCTCTCATCGACGACGTACCAACGGCCGTCGCGACGCGCGCCGTAGGCCAGCCGCTTGCCGTCGGGGCTGAAGACCAACATCCCCTCGAAGATCTCGTCGTAGGGCTTGCCTGGGCCGCCGGGCGCTTCGACCACCACCCGCGACTCCGCCCCCTTGGGCCGGGCCACGTAGGCCAGCCGCTTACTGCCGGGTGCGAACACGGGCGGGCCGACGCGGTCGAACTCGGGTTGCTCGCGGCCGTTGACCACTACGCGCCACGTTGAACTGCGCCGCGCGGCATACGCCCAGTGCTTGCCGTCGGGGCTGAACGCCAAGGCCGCCACTTGATCGAACTCGGGCTGCTCGCGGCCGTCGAAAACGGCCTGCTCGCCTGAGCCCGTCCGGCGAATGTAGGCGATATGCCGCGCGTCGGCGCTGACGATCGACGACGCCCGAAGCTCGGCCGACATCGGAGCCAGCGGAGTTTCGCGGAACTTCCTCGCTACGACTGTTTGCGAGAAGAGAACCCCCGGACGCGCCGAAACAAGCAACACAGCCGCGAAGGCGGCAATGACCCACCGGCACGATCGGGCGAGGCAAAGAACCTTCACAAACGCAATCCTCTCGAAGAAGACGGCTCGCCGCCGCGCCCCGATACACGGCACCGGCAAGGATCGAGCTGCGGATGACGCGCCGCCCCGGGCCTCTTCAGGCGAACGTGCCCGGGGCGATGCCTCATTGGTGATCGAAAGGCGACGAACCGTCGGCGACGGTCGAAGACGGCCGGTTGAGTGACGAATCACCGATCGATCGGCGGTGCTGACTGCGGTTACTTGTTCGCTGCCGCTGCCGGTCGGCAATACGACAGGGCCAACAGCGCGTAGGCCGTCACCAGGTTCGGGTCGTCTTCCATCCAGCGCTTTTCGGAATTGATCCACGATCCGTCTTCGCGTTGCAGTTCGCTGAGGCGATCGAGCAATTCGACCCGCCAGTAGCGTTCGACGCCTTGGTCATCCTTTAGCGGGTCTTCGCCCAGCACGTCGAGCGTTTTGGCAAAGGTGTGGAAATAGTAGAACAGGCCCTGTTGGCCCAGTCCCGGGTTCTCCTTGAGGGTGTAGTGCCGGCGGATCCAGGTGACGGCCGCCTTGACGCGGGGATCGTCGCGCGTCAGCCCGGCGTAGATCAGGCTTTTCAGCCCGGCGTAGGTCATCGAACCGTAACTGCGCAAACCGCCTTCGGGCGTTTTGCCGGCAAAGCTTTCGCCGTCTGCCGCCGGAGTGTAATAGAACCCGCCGTCGGGATTCTTGGCGGCAAACGGGGTGGTGTTGTGTTCTGTTTCGAGGTTCTGCGTGCGCGAAACGAAGACCAGCGCCATTTGGATGTGCGGATCGTTCGGCCCGTTGCCGGCCGCCCGCAGCGCCTCGATCAAGAACGACGTGTTCGACAAGTCGGGCCGCGCCTTCCGCCCGTAGCCGGCGCCGCCGTAGTAGAAGCTGCTCTTGTCGTGACCTTCTTCCTCGTTCCACTGGATGCCTTTGAGGAACCCGTCGGCCCGCTTGATCAAGGCGTCGTACCGCCCGTCGCGATTGGCCTCTTTGAACAGCAGCAGGGCCAAGCCGGTTTCGTAGTTCTTTACGAAGCTGTCTTTGACGTAGATGCCGCCGTCGGGCTGAACATACGATTCCATCAATTTGAGGCTCTTGGCCACGGCCGGATCGTCGGGGCCGCGACCGTGACGCAAAAGCGCCGTGGTGGCCAGGCACGTCACACCGATGCCGACCGGGGCAGAGTAAGAACCGTCGGGAGCCTGCCCCTTGGTCGTCAGAAAGGTGATCCCCCGTTCCACGACCTTTTGGAGTTGTTGCGGATCAACCTGCGCTTTGGTCGGCGGAGCCGACGAATCGGCCGCCGCGGCATGACCGGCAACCGCCAACACCAACGCAGCAACACTCGACAACAGAGCCGTACGATTCGCTCTCATCGTTCCACCTCGTTCAAGCAATCTCGCAATCCTCGGAAACAGCCAAGCGACGCGCGGCTGGATGCCTCTTTGCCGAGAGCACGTGGAGGGCAATCGCAACCGAATCGACCCGCTGTCGTCCGCGATGCGGAAGCCGACCGGTTCACTTGCCGCTGCACTCGTGCGCTCATCCGTCAGAAGCAATGCCCAACCGCGGCCATCGCACCCTGCCGCCGATGCGAGCACGCCGTCGCGACGAAAAACAGATCACAACGCACTCATTATCACTCTATGCCCGGCGGTGGTCCGGGGCAAATCGACTTGCTGATCGCCGAGGCCGACGGACCGCCCCCGGCGCGACGCCCATGCACTCAGGCGGGATCGACAATCGCCAGAATCTCGCGCTCGGAAAGGATGACCACCGGCAGTCCGTCGATCGTAACTTCGTTGCCCGCATAAGGCGAAAACAAGACCACGTCGCCTTCCGCAACCTGGGGGCGCACGCGGACGCCGGAAGTGCCCAGCGCCCCGTCGCCGACGGAAAGCACCTTTCCCTGCCGGGGCTTTTCTCGGGCGGATTCGGGCAAAACGATGCCGCCGGCGGTCGTCGCCTCGGCCTCAATGCGCCGAACAATGACTTTGTCGCCCAGAGGTTCGAGCTTCATCGGGAAACCCTACGGGTGAAATTGGCGATGGAAAACCGTCGTCTATGAAGACACAAAAAACGGGAAGCAATCCCGGCTTCAGACAAAACACGGTCAGCCGCTTCGCAGAACTCGCGATTTAGCGGCACGCGGGCACGTTTTTCGCCGAGTGGCCCTGATTCGAATTGTCGCATGCCCGCGCTGGGGTCGCAAGACGCCTCGACGGGAACAGCCTGTCTTCGGGACGCAAATGGATCGACCGGCTGCTGGGGAACGCCTGCGAGATAAGGCCGCGCTCGGAGCAGCACGGCCTTCAGAAACAACGCCGGGCTGCCGCGAAATCCGCGGTGCAAAGCAGCGACGGTGCGATCCTAAATAAAACCGCGGAAAACAGAAAGCGGTTCAAATCGCATCCCTACGCCATCGGCCGCTTCCGTAATTGCGTGGAACTATTTAGGGGTCAACGGCCCTTCCGGCCGACGGCGTAAAAGACCAGCCCGGCCAGCGCGATCAGGGTGGGAATCAGCACGCCGGGCTCGGGAACCGCCTCGACCCGCACGTTGTCGAAATAGATGACTTGGTTGTTCCCCGCATTGCCGAAGGCGATGCCGTTGAACGAAGTATAAATGGTCCCCGTCGATTCTTCGTCGAAATAGGTGGTGTTGTCGATGCCTGCCTTGAGGTTGACGCCCGCGGCCGTCTTCGTGATCCTCAGGAACCCGCTATGGACGGCGGTGTCGGTGACTTTGGGCAAGGTCGTTTGGTTTGAGCCGATCTGGGCGCGGTCGGTCCCCGCCGTGATGCTGTCGGTTCCGCCGCTTTCGCGCCAAAGCGAGTGAGTCGTTGAGCCCGTACCCGTGGACAAATTGAAGTAGTAGCCGAAGTCGTTCTTCGATGTGTGATTGTACGCCACACTAGTTGGATCAGACGACGATGTATCGTCGGCTGTAACCGGGGTGCCGGCATCGTTGTAGATGCCCCATCGCAAACCGCCTCCCGTCGCGCCTGGGGTCGAAAGAAAGCGGAAATCGAACGACAACTCGATGTAGTCGCCTACGCTGTCGAGCGAGAACGTCGTGGGCAGCACCCCCGCGACGGCGACGAAGGTCCGATTGGGTGTAAAGCGGAGGACGTTGCTGTTCATCGCGCCCGAATCAAAGAATACGTCGAGCGATCCGGTGTTGACCGTGCGATACCAGGCGATGTCGAGCGGGTCGGTCCCGTTGGTGCGTCCGCTGTCGTCGAAGCCGTCGATCACGATGAACGAACCGGCGGCCGCAGAACACCACGACACAACCGCGATGCACAAAACCGCGATCGACCAGCGACGAACGATTTCGAAACGAAAAGCCATGACGGAAACCTCCCCATCGGGGCATGTGATTTCACGAAGGGACTCCAGCGTAGGGACTCCAGCGTACCAGCGGCCGCCTCTGCAAGATGCTGCTGACACTGCCGCATCGAACGATCTCGAAGACAAGAACTTCGAACGATCGCACGATCAACGGTGAGCGAGCCAACGAGCCGGCAGGCCCAAAGGGCCCTCGGTCGCGCAAACAGAGCCGACGCCGCCGACTCAGTCTGCCCAAGGTCCATTCGCCGCCGAAGTCAGAAAAACGCCTCGTGAAGTTCGCAATGACCAAAGAGAAAAGTCGAATCGTGCGGCCCGCGCGGCCGGAAGCAGCCGATGGGGCGTGCATGCCGGCCTTGCCCGGGCAGCGTGCGACACACTCTCCGATACGACGGTCGCGACAAACCCAACGCTGCACTCGACAAACAATAACGAGTTCAACGCGGCAAACCACGTACACGATAGCCTAATTGCTAGCCCTCAAGCAGTCAAGAAATCGGTTGTCGTTTGCAAACGGTATCGAGGAATGGCAAAAACGCGAACTTGGAGCTGTCAAAAATTGGGGTGGTCGTCGGCAAAGTGCTTGCCCGTGACGTAGAGGAGTCGAAAAGAAACCATCGATGCCGCGACGCCAGGCACGATCCAAGCGGCGATCGACGGCGAAAGGTCGCAAGCAGTTGGCGAAACTTGAACCTTCACGCATAAGTATGGCAGTGCATCTCTTGCCGTAAGTCGTATCAGCGAAAATGGTTGCGGGCAGCAGGCACTTTGTCGCGTCGGGCAGCGAGTTGGGGCGTGGGCGTGGAACGCGGGCTTGGGACAGGCGGATCGACAGGGTTCGACGGGATCGAGGGGGGCATGCCGGCCGAACCGACTATCTTTCTTCTTACACAACCGCAACGCAGCGAAGGCTCGCCCTGCGGGATGGCAGTGCTTCTGCGACACCAATTCGCCACGGCGCCTTGTCGTCTCGAGAGCAAGAGGCACGAGCACGAGGGCACGAGGCCAAATCCTCCCAAATTGCCATTGCCCCGGGGCCGTCAACTTGGTAGATAAACGCGGCATTTTTCCTCGGCGCGAGGTCTCGGCGACGAGCCTGCCGTGGAACGCCGCCGAAAATCACCGGTCGATAACGACCCCAGGAAGAGCAGGAAGAGATCGCCACCGGAGGGCGAGACTCGCGATGCGTTGATTCTCGGAAGGATCGATGCAACCTCTGCGGAATGATCCGCACAGCGGCTCGCTGTCGGCGGGTGCGGAGTCGTTGCGTCGCTTTTCGGGAGTGATTCGATATGCACTTATTGCCCGAATGGATTCGGGAGACGACCGCCATGAAACGCTGGGGTTTGAGTTTGGCTGCCGTGGCCACCGTGTCAGTTTTTGCCGCATTGGCGATCATCCAATCGCAGCGGCAGGCGGAGAACCCCGCCGTGGCGGGCGAATCGGCACCGCCGCGGCCGGCAGGCGCAACGGCCGCCAACCCGCTCCGCGCGCCGGCCAGTTCCGCCATGCGCGACCCGTTCGCCCGGCCCGCTTCGGCTGCAATCCCTGCTGAAAGCCCGGCGCGCTCGTCCGACGCAGGCTCTTCAGACGGAGCCGCGATTGCCGAAGGCCCGGCGCCGATGACCGGCCCGTCGCTCGAACCGCGGCCCTTGCCTTCGCCTGCGAAGCCGGGCCGAGCGATCGAACCGTACGCGCCGCCGCAACTGCACGGCGCGGGCGATGGCACCTCGGCGCGAACGACGGTGCGCACCAGCGGGGAAACCTCGGCGGTCGGCAATCAAACTGGTTCGGTTCCGCACTACTTGCCTGGGCCGCTCCGAAGCGCGCCAGCGGCCGTGGGGGCTAGCACTGCGGCGGCGACGAGTGCCGTCCCGCATCGCGCCGATTCGGGCACGGCTGGCGAGGCCGCGGGAGCCTTGGCGACCAACGATCCGGGTGTCCCGAGGGTTCTGCCGGGTGAACTGGCGGCCGGCCCGATGCCCGGGGCACGTTCCGATTTTCCTGCCGGCGACCGTCCGCTGCCCGATCCGCCTGCCGGCAATGAACTTCCCTCGGGCGACATTCCGCCGATGCCCGGGCGTGAACGAGTTTCGCTGTCGGCGGAGCCCGGCCAAAAGCCCGGCGCGGCGGCGGCACCATCGGCATCGGCCGCGCCGCTGCTTCGCGATCCGAGCGGTGATTCGGCCCTTGGCGGTGCCGCGGGCGACGAGGGCACGGGTCGGCCGGGTGCCAAGCAACTGGAAGGTCTGCAAACCCCGCAGCTCCAACTGCAAAAATTCGCTCCGGCCGAGGTGCAAGTGGGCAAGCCGGCCGTCTATCGCATTACCGTGCGGAACGTTGGGCCGGTGCCGGCCGCCGGCGTCGAGATTCGCGACACGGTGCCCAAGGGAATGCGGCTGCTTTCGACAACGCCGCGAGCGAATCGGGGGGTCAACGGCGAGGTTGTTTGGCCTTTAGGCACGATGAAGCCCGGCGACGAGGTCAACGTCGAACTGCAACTAATGCCTGTGGCCGAGGGCGAGCTGGGCAGCACGGCGACGGTACATTTCACCGTCGAGGCCACTGCGCGAAGCATCGCCACGAAACCGCAACTGACGATCGACGCCGCAGTGACCGACCGCGTGCTTGTCGGCGACCAAGTGGTAATGCAGATCACCGTTTCCAATACGGGCAGCGGCGCGGCCTCGGGAGTCGTGATCGAGGCCCACTTGCCCGCTGGCTTGCAGCATCCGGCCGGCGCCGACTTAGAGCACGAGATCGGCGCGCTGCGTCCCGGCGAAACCCGCCAACTCGACTTGGCCCTGACGGCGGTTCGGCCCGGGCCGGCGCTAAACATCTTGGGCGTGCGGGGTGAAGGGAACTTGCGGGCCGAAACGCGAAAACAGATCGAAGTGACCGCGCCGCAGCTCGAATTGGCCGTCGATGGTCCCAAGAAGCGATACCTCGAACGCGAGGCGAGCTATCAGGTGTCGTTGCACAATCCGGGCACGGCACCGGCCCGCAAAGTCGAGCTGCTCGCCCAGTTGCCGCCGGGGCTGAAGTTCGTCAGCGCGAACAACGCCGGCTACTACGACGAGGCGTCGCGCACTGTTGTTTGGCGATTGGAAGAGCTGCCTGTCAACGAAACCGGCGCGGTGGAGCTGGTGACCCTGCCGATCGAGGCCGGACAACACACGTTGAAGCTGCGAACGGCCGCCGAACGCGGCGCAGCGGCGGAAAAAGAGCATCCCGTGCTGATCGAGGGTCTTGCGGCAATCCACTTCCAAGCGGCCGACACGATCGACCCGGTGGAAGTCAACGGCGAGACGACCTATGAGATTCGCGTGGTCAACCAAGGGTCGAAAGCGGCAGGCAATGTGCGGCTCAACGTACAACTGCCGGCGGAACTCAAACCGTTGGCCGCCGACGGCCCGAGCCGCCACGCCATCGAGGGCGGTCAGGTCGTCTTCGAGCCGTTGGCCCGACTCGCCCCCAAGGCCGACGCCGTCTATCGCGTTCGGGTGCAGGCCCTGCGCCCCGGCGATCTGCGCGCTCGAATCCAGTTGACCACCGACGACATGCAAACGCCGGTCGTCAAAGAAGAGAGCACGCGGGTGTACGCCGACGAGTAGCGCAGGCTGCAAAGGGGTTGACCCGACACGGGCAACGCCTCTCCCGTTGGGAAACGCGGCCCCAAACGAATCGCTTCCGCTCGTCGGCTTGCAAGCGACGGCGGAACGGTTTTCGATTCTCTGCCGCCATTAGAAACAAGTGCGCCGATCCTCTTGAACACACAACCGATTGATTCGATGCTTTCGAATGCTCCCCCGTGGGGATGGCGCGGGTGGATTGCGCCGGCTGTCCTTCTATCGGCCGCTGCGGCTGCGCTGAGCGTCGATTTAGACGTGGCCCGATGGTGCTTGGGAGAGCACTGCCCCGGCTCGATCCGCCGCTTGCTCAATTCGTGCGAACCGTTCGGGCATGGCAGCGGGGCGGCGTTGGTGGTGTTCGCCGTTTTTCTACTCGATCCCCCGCGCCGGTGGCTGTTGCCGCGCGTGGTGCTTTGCACGGCCGCCGGCGGCATGGCGGCCAATTTGTGCAAGCTGCTGATCGCTCGAACCAGGCCGCTGCGATTCTGTTTTACCGACACGTCGCAGGTTTGGGATACCTTCGGGGCGTGGCTGCCCAGCGGGGGCGGATTCGCGCAGCAGAGCTTTCCCTCGGCACACACGGGCGCGGCCGTTGCCTTGGCCTATGCGATGAGCCGGCTCTATCCGGCCGGACGCCCCCTGTTTTGGACCCTTGCCGCCGGCGTGGCCTTGCAGCGGATCGACTCGGGCTGCCACTTCGCTAGCGATGTGTTCGCTGCGGCGGCGCTGGGAATTATGGCCGGCCAAGCGTTCTTCAGCTTCGGCATGTTGCCCGGGTGGTTTTCGCGACTCGAACGGTTTTGGGCAAATTCGACAGACCGTGCGGCCGGCGCAAAGGCCTCGCCGTTGCGCAAAGCTCCCGCGGAGAGTCGCTCTCCGGCGAGTGAGCCTGCCGACATCCGCACCGGGCTACCGCAGTCGGCCCTCGGTGCGGTTTCGCACGCAACAGCGGACTGGGGCGGCATGAATTCCGACGCGATCTCCGTCCACTGATGAGCGGCGTCGGCCGTCGGCCCCTCGCTGCTCAATCGCTCAACCGGCGAAATGCGCCTGCATCTTCTCGATCAGCCCGTGCTCGAAGGTAAGGGTGGTGATCTGCGGCTGGCCGACGCCCAGCACGGGCACTCGTCGCCACAAGAACTTCGTTTCGCCCGCTGCGGCAAGCTCGCTCCAAGGAATGAGCACGGTGGTTCGCCACATCGAAAGATAGAGTCCTTCGTCGGCGATTCCGACCGTAATGCATTGCTTGAAGGTGACCAGACCGATCTTCACTGTTTGCCACCGGACGATTGTGCCGCCGGGCGGCTGCTCGACCCGATAGCGCTGTTTGAGTTGTCCCCAGCCTCCTTTGCTGAGCAGATAGAGCAAAAGCACCACGAACCCGCCGATCGATAACGCCAGGACCAGCGCCGCGCAGACGATCAACACAACGATCAGCGTGTTTTCCATGAAGGGACTCTCCAAGTGCAGGCATCGGTCTGACAGGCCGCGCGGCAGGCGTCCTTGACCCGATCAACATACCGCTTCCATCAAACACCGGCCGGCCGTGTGGGCTGTTTGTGAACACACTCACACAAAGGCCTTCGAGCAGCCGCGGCAAAGATCGACCTCGCCTTGGCGGCCGAGGCGGTGCAATCGGCGGACGAGGCGGTAGGCCTCGCCCTGCCAGATGTCGGCCAGCGATGTATGCGGATCGACGTGCCCCAGCAAATGCCGGCCGTCGTAGTCGAGGCAGCACAGGGCGACGGCGCCGTTGCTGAGGATGGTCATTGTGCGCCACAAGCGCGAGCACGGTTTGCGAACACGGGAACGCGGCCGGCCGCTTTCGTCTTCCGACCAGTTGTGGATTCGCCCGAAAGAGAACCCATCGACGGATTGCTCCAGCAGGTTCATCGTCGATTGTTTGTCTTGAGTGCTGCAACAGGCCACCAGAATACGCAGCGGCGCGCGGCGCCGATTGCGCAGCTCGACGAGCCGCCGGACGTTGTTCACCACCGCGTCGAACTTCAGCGGCGTGCGGATGCGCTCGAACTCGTCGGCCGTGGCTCCGTCGAAACTGATTTTGATCTCGTCGAGACCGGCCTCGATCAGGGCTTCGGCCCGTTCTTCGGTGAGCAGCGAACCGTTGGTAAAGATTTTCACTTTGCCGATGCCGCGCTGTTTGGCCAAAGCCACGCGCTCGGGCAGGCGGCGGTCCAAGAGCGGCTCGCCGAAATTATGCAGATGCACTTCGCGGCAGCCGCCGCGGGCACATTGGTCGACGAGATGCTCGTAGAGTTCGTCGTCCATGCGTGCCGGGGGTCGCTGCGACCGGCTGTGCGGACAGATAATGCATTGGGCGTTGCAGGCGTTGGTGGTTTCAATGCGCACCAGCGGCGGAAAGGCGGGCAAGCCGACTTGATACGCCGCGCCCACGCTGCCGCAAACGGCCCGGCCGGCGCACCGCGCCCACCACGGAGACTCGATCGGTTGCCCTCGGGCAGCGATGTCAAGCGCAGACGACATTCGTGGCAACTCCTTCTCGACGGAGGATGCAGTCGCAGGCGTCGCAGACGGCTTCGACGCTGATCGCTTCGATAAAGCGGCGCGACGCCCGGCGCCGCTGGCGGGTCGAACCTTCGAGGTATTCCACCTGCACGGCAATGTGCTTTGCGCCGAAAGGCCCGTGCCCGGCCGCGGGCCAGGGACCGTAAAGCCCAACGCAGGGCGTGTTGACGGCCGCGGCGATGTGCAACGGGCCGGTGTCGCCGCCGACGAACAGCCGGGCGCGGCGGGCCACGGCCGCCAGTTGCGGCAAGGTGAACCGCGGGGCGGGCTGCACGTCGGCCATGCCCGACTCCCTCGACACGCTCTCGGCCAGCGCGCGTTCGGCATCGCTTCCCCAAATCAGCAGCACGCCCAGGCCGTGCCGCAGCGCCAAATGCCGGGCGACTGCGGCAAATCGTTCGGCCGGCCAACGCTTCGACTCCCAACCGGCGCCGGCTGTGATCAACGCAAAGCCGCTGGTTCGCCGGGCCAAACCGAGCTGCTCGATCAGCTCTTCGGCGAAGGCGCGGTCGGCGGGCAGTTCGGGCAGGTCGAAGCGGACCTCGGGCGATTCGATCCCCAGCGGCCGCAGCAATTCCAGATTGCGCGGAACCGCATGGACCGAGCGGGTATCGACGCACTGGTTGTTCAGCCAACGGCTGATCTCGCGCCCCCAGGGCCGTCCGAAGCCGATTCGTTGCGGGGCGCCGCTCAGTCGGCAGACCAACGCGCTTTTGGTCAGTCCTTGGGCGTCGATGGCCACTTGCGGGGCAATCTGCCGAAGCCGGCCGACAAGGCGAACAACTTCTCCCGGCGATCGAAGGAAACGCCGCGGCAGCAGAATCAGTTCGTCGATCGCCCGATGACCGACCAGCAATTCGCCCCCCGGTCGCTCGGCCACCCAAGTCACGCGGGCTTCGGGCAGGTGGTCTTTCAGCGCGCAGGCCAGCGGTGCGGTGTGAACCACGTCGCCAATCGCGCTGAGCCGGACCAATAGCACATTCACCGCACGAACATCCTTAGCGAGGTTACCGAAACAGACCGGCAGGTATTCGATCGCCCGGGACGATGGCAACCAAGCCATCGCCCGCCTCAACGCGTTGGCTGGCTCGGAACGAAGGCACCGACCAAAAATGACCGGCAGCCAAATGGAACAGCGGGAATTGTAGAGGTTTTCGGCGAAACGACGCAACGCCGGTTCTTTCATCCAAGGCCGATTGGCCGATTGTTCGGCCGGACGGTCAGTCGATCAGCCGGTTGATCGACCGGGTGATCAGTCCGGCGCATTGCGGGCTCGATGATGTGAAACGGCCGGCTCGGGCGGCTGGGCGGCTTGCCGCGCAAGGAACCAAGCGAAAACCGGCCGATTCCCGGGCGGCGGGGGGAATCGGGCGGGGCCGAATCTCCGCTGCTTTCGCTTTCCAGTCGCTTCCGCCCGAAGCTATAATGAACTTGTGTCGGGAAAAGGTGTTGCGGTTTTCGCAAGGTTGCCGCACACGCCCGAGCAAGACCCAGAGACAGAAAGCGACGAAAATAAAACACCCCGCACGATGGGGAAAGCGGCCGAGAGCGAATCGCTTCGGTTGGAATAATACGGACGGCGGCCGACCGGCTTTACGTCTAATGCGATTCTCTTTGAGAAACGCGCGCCACTCGCGTTGCTGGGCGATTGCCGCCGTTTGTGGACTGTGTGGACTGTTTTGCGCGACGACCGGCATGGAGTCGTAGGACATGGGAATCCGCTTCTACTGCCCCAATGGGCACAAACTCAATGTGAAGGAGTTTCAGGCGGGCCGACGCGGCATCTGTCCCTACTGCGGAGCGAAGATCCAAATTCCGTTGCAAAGCACCCGTCCGAGCACCCGCGAAGAAATGCAGGCGGCTGCGGCAATCGCGGCCGCGGGCACGGCCGGCCCAAGCCCTTCGGGTGTGCCCATTCCGAGCGCGCCGCTGGCAGTCCCCGGGGGGATGTCGTCGGCGGGCGATTCCGTTGCGTCCTCTTCGGCTGCGCAAAGTTATCAGGCTACGCCCTCGTGGCCGGCAAGCGGCGCGACCGCCACGGCTTCAGCCGTTCCCGCGACCGCTCCGTTGCCGTCGGCTTTGTCTTCGCCCGCGGCCGGCGTTTATGCCTCGGCACCGATGGGGCCGACCGGCGCGATCGGCGGTGTTGCGTATCCCGGCGGCATGGGAACCGATGCAGCCGCCTATCCCAGCCAGACTCCGTCGCCCGTGGCAGCAGCGCCTTCGCCGATCTATTCCTCGCCTGCGGCAACAGAGCCGGCCGCACCGAGTGCGATGGGCGCGATGCCATCGGGTGTTGCCGGGGCGCCGGCGGCCGATCCGTATGCCGTGCTGGGGTTGAATCCGGTCGGTGCGGCGGCGGGAACCGCGGCATCAATGGCGACGGTTGGCGGTGTTGGCTCGCCGTTGGGGGCCGCCCCGTTCGGAATGACGCCGGGAGCGACTCCGCCTGCGGCTGCCGCGGTCGATCCCTTGATCGAGGCCGGCGCCGCCGTTTGGTATGTTCGTCCGGCAGCCGGCGGGCAGTATGGGCCGGCTGGCCCCGATGTCATGCGCCAATGGCTGGCCGAGAACCGCATCGCCGGCGATTCGCTCGTGTGGCGCGAAGGCTGGCGCGATTGGAAAACCGCCGCCGAGGTCTTTCCTCAGCTTAATCCGGCGGCCCAAATCAACCCCTTCGGCTCGCTCGGGAGCGAGACGGCTCGATCGGTGGCAGGCGGCGGCAGCCGAGTGGTTTTACCCCGTCGCTCGAATAATACCCTTCAGCTTGTGCTAGTGATCGTGTTGGCGATAGCCGTGATTGTGTTGGGGATCGTGTTTTACGTTGTGTTGACCAACGATAGCGGCAAGCCGGCACCGGCCGGCGGTTCGAAGCCTCCGGCAACGGCCCCGAGCGGAACGACTCGCCCGCCGGCCGCCGCACCGGGCGGAAGCACGAAACCGCCCGCTTCGACGCCCGGTGGCCCGACGGCGCCAAGTGGACCATCGGCTCCCGGCGGACAAACCTCGCCCGCACCACCCTCGAACCCATCGGCACCACCGGCCGCGGGCGGCACAGCGCCGACAACGCCACCAGCGCCGGCCACGGCGACGCCGTCGGAATCATCGCCGACCATGCCGCCGGCTTCGATGTCGGGAGGTTGACCGACCGCGGCAGCGTCGGGCCGCGGCGGTTCGACGGTGTTCGGGGGGCTGCAATCGTTAGCTGCCAAATGGCTCCAAATAGTTGCAAAAGCGGCTGCCGTCGCGGCGAAACAGCTTTCGAACGAGTTGTTTCGGTGTAAATGGTTCCACACAATGGCAAAAGCGGCCAAGGTTTTGGTTCGCGGACAAGCTCTGCGCGCGAAAGCCGGAAACGATGCACTCCATATTGCTGTCGCGACAGTGCATCGAGTGCCATTCCTGGTAACATGGAATTGTCGGCACTTGGCGAACGCGGTTCTACGGAAGCGAATCGAGGCGTTGTGTGCGGAACAAGGATTCGCCGCTCCGGTGATTTGCACGCCCGAGGAACTGTTGGAGGTCGATTGATGACGTGGACCGATCCGATTGTTGACGAGGTGCGTCGCGTTCGAGAGGCGTATGCGGCTCAGTTCCAGTACGACTTGCGTGCGATTGCTCGTGATCTGAAAACGAAAGAGCGGTGCGGCGGTCGGCCGGTCGTTTTGTGTGCCGCGCATGTCGAAGCGGACCGGAAACCGTCCCGAACGATGAACGGCCCAAACGATATTGCGTTGGATGACAACCGGCAAGAGGCCGATAGGACAGTAATCGACACCCAAGCGTCGTCACCCCCGGCTGTTTCGGGAGGTTGACCGAAGACGGCAGCGTCGGGCCGCGGCGGCGCGTTCTTGCGGGCCGAACGGCGTCAAGGCGGCGCTTCTCGGAGCGTGTGGGGCCGATCGCGGCGAGATGGATGGCAGAAAGCCTTCAATGCCGCGCCGAACGAACATCCGGCGTCGGGTGCGGGAAACAAAACTCAGCCCCCGCGACTCGCGCCGCGAACCTTCACCCTTATCGTCGAACCCATGAAGATCCAACAGTTCCTTCAGCATCACGGACTCGCGGCGAATCCCTTCGCTGACGAAGACGCACAAACCGACCTGGTGTTCAAGACCGGCTGTTTGACGAGCGTGCGTCATCCCGCTTGGGACAAGATTTTCGGCGATCCCCGCGAGCCTTCCACCGCCGTGGTGTTCGGCGAAAAAGGCTCCGGCAAAACGGCCATCCGGTTGCAAATCGCGCGTGAACTGACTGATCACAACGCCGAAAACCCGCACGCGCAGGTGCTGCTGATTCCCTACGACGATTTCAACCCGTTCCTCGACCGCTTTCGCGAGCAGATGGGCTGGCTCAACCGCCGCATCGATCGCACGCTGGCCCAATGGAGGCTTTGGGACCATATTGACGCCGTACTCGCGCTGGCCGTCACGCAATTGGTCGATCGCGCGCTGCGCGTAACGCAAGCCCGGCATCCCGCCGCGCGCGACGAACCCCTGCCGCTCGACCGCCTGACCGCCTCCGAGAAGCGAGACTTCCTCCTCTTGGCGGCCTGCTACGATCAATCCACCGCCGAGAACCGTGTCGATCGCTTCCACCGGCTCCGGGCGGCCCTGGGGCTGAAATTGTGGGAGTCGTATGCAGACTGGGCCATCGGGGCAGGCGTTTCGGCGGCTGTGGTGGCGGCCGTGGCACTGGGCGGATGGTGGTCGTCGCTGGCGACCCCGTGGCCCTATGCGGCGGTAGCGGCTGGCTGGTTGCCCCGCGCGTGGAACTTCGCCCGCGGTACCTATCAGGCCTGGCGGATCGCGGGCAACACGCGCTGCCTGAAGCAGCCGATCGGCATGCTGCGGCGGATGCTCAATCGGCTGGGGTGGCGAAACATCGTCGGCCGACCCTTGCCCACCCAGGCCCGAACCGATGATCGCTATGAATTGCTCGCCAAGTTGCAGGGCGTGCTTCGAGCGATGGACATCGCCGGCATCATCGTCGTCGTCGATCGCGTGGATGAACCGTATTTGATTAACGGCGCCACCGATTTAATGCGGGCATTTGTTTGGCCGCTGTTGGATAACAAGCTGCTCAAACACCAAGGACTGGGCTTGAAGATCCTGCTGCCGATCGAGTTGGAGCGGCTGATCGACCGCGAAGACCAAGAGTTCCGCCAACGCGCCCGACTCGACAAACAAAATATGCTTCGCGGTCTGCCGTGGACTGGTCAGGCGCTGTACGATTTGGCCGTCGCCCGACTCAAGGCCTGCGCCGCTTCCGGGGCCGAGCCGCGGTTGCTCGACTGGTTCGAGTCGCCCGTGGATCAGCGGCGCTTGATCTCGGCCTTCGAGCAATTGCGCGTGCCGCGGAACCTGTTCAAGTTCATGTTCCGCGTGCTCACCGCCCATTGCAACGCGCACACCGAAGAAGAACCGCAGTGGCGCATCCCCAGCGGATTGTTCGAGTCGGTTTTCGCACTCTATCAGCGTGACCAAGACGCGTTCGATCGCGGCGTGGGTGCCGGCTGAAACGGTTTGCGCGACCGACGCGAATGATGTTTTCGCGCACCGGCGCATATTGGCGAGATCAATGCGCGGCACAGCGCTCTGTCAAGTGCGAGTCGTCATGCCAGTGGCGGCTCGATCTTCAAGGTGATCGGCCCTGCGTGGCACGATTCGGTGCAGCGCGGCTTCGAGCAGCGCGGCGACGGGCCTCGGGCGGGCAAATGCCTAATTCCGCCAGCACCAAACGTTCTTGCCGGCGCATGGCGCGGCGCTGGGCGGGTGATTGATCGTCGTAGCCGGCCAAATGCAGAGCGGCATGAACGACGTAGAGCAGCAACTCGTCGGCGGCCGACCAGCCGAAGCGGCAGGCCGCGGCGGCCGCGGTTTCGGCGCTGACGACGATCTCGCCATCGATCGTGCCGTTGCCCGAGTCGAAGACAAAACTGATGCAATCCGTCGGCGTCGGATCGTTGAGAAAGCGGCCGTGAACGCGGGCGATCTCGGCGTCGTCAACGACCGCCACGCTCACTTCGCCGCGCTGCACCTCGCCGCGAGCCAATGCCGCCTTGACCGCGCGACCGACCGCACGGCGCGGAACCCGCACGACCCGCTGCTGATTGACAATCGCCACCTTCAGCGTTGAGTGAGTGTCGGCGGCCGGATCGCGTCGGATGGCGCGTTGAACTCGAATCGCCATGGCGTGGAACTCGTTGATCGCCCCTGAGGAAATCGGCGCCCCGCGATCGATCGGGGCAGAGTCTTTCATGATGCGGCGGCCGGCCGTTTGTCCCCGCGTTGTTCCGGTGCCGGTCAATCCTTTGTCGCGGCCGGTGCGGCCGTCGAGACCGCGGCGTCGTTGTTCTGCCGATCGTCCGCCGCCGAGGCCGGCACTCGCGGCGACGTCGGCTCGCCGCGCGATTCGCGCACGTCGCGCGTCTCCCGAGTGTCACGCGCATCGCGTGCGTCGGGGCGGGATTCTCCGCGGGGCTCGGGATACTTGATTCGTCCGTGATAGATCGAAATCAGCGACATCACCAAACTTCTCTCGATCGTTCGAAGTTCGCGGAGCGTCAGGCCGCTCTCGTCGAACTGACCGTCGTGCAGCCGGCGTTCGGCAATTGATCGCACCAAGCCTTCGATTCGGGCCGGAGCCGGATCGATCAACGTGCGGCTGGCGCTTTCGACGGCGTCGGCCAACATCAAGACGGCGGCCTCCTTTGTCTGCGGTTTGGGGCCGGGATAGCGAAAGAGGTTCTCGTCGGGCTCGTCGCCGTTGGGATCGGATTGGCTTCTCTCGTGGGCGCGGTCGTAGAAATACTCGACCAACGTCGTGCCGTGATGCTGGACGATCAGGTCGATGATCGGCTGCGGCAGGCGGTATTGGCGGGCCAAGTCCGAGCCGTCCTTGATGTGCGCAATGATCACCAGCGTGCTCATCGCGGGCACCAGCCCTTCATGGCGGCTGCCCTCGGCGCCCTGGTTTTCGACGAAGTAGCCGGGCTTAAGCATCTTGCCGATGTCGTGGAAATACGCCCCAACCCGAACGAACAACCCGCGCGCGCCGATCGCTTCGGCCGCCGCCTCGGCGATGGCGCCCACGGTGAGCGAATGGTTATAGGTGCTCGGCGCACGGCGGACCAGCTCTTGCAGCAGCGGATGGGAAACATCGCCCAGCTCGAGCAGGCTCAAGTCGGTCAAAACGCCGAACACCTGCTCGATGAACGGCAGCAATCCGGTCATGAGGAAGCCGGCGGCCAGTCCCCACAGTCCGATGCGCGCCGCATCGGTCAGCAGGAATACATTCAACGGGTGATTGTTCAACAGGGCGATGGCGACATCGAGCACGGCCGCCAGCGCCCCGCACGCCAAGCCGACATAAATCAGTTTCCGCCGCGTGCGAATTCGCCCCACGTTGACCACGCCGACCGTCGTTACCGCCATCAACAGGGCGAATTCGTACAGGTCGTGTCCGGCCGCCAAGGTGACGATCAGAGCAATCGCCGTCACGACCACCAGCGCCAGCTCTTGGCGGTACGCCACCGACATCGTCATTCCGAATAGCAGCAAGGGAATCAATTCGGCACGCCACGGGTCGGCGCTGAGCAGCTTCGCCCCGCCGACGGTTGCCGCCGCCAGGACGATCAGCGTGAGCAACCGCGAAACGCTGTCGAGCGGGCCGCGCTGTCGGTAGCGCATATAGACCCCGCACAACACGAACATCACGAAGATCAGCGCCAACGCGGTCAGCGCGCGGACAATCTGTTCGCTAGCGGTCCGTTGCATTTGAGCGGCTTGATCCTCCAGCCGCAGCAACTCGATTTGCTCGGCCGAAAGCCGGATCGGCGCTCCGGTTTTCGGATCGCGGGCCGCCACCAACAATTGGCCGGCCTTGAACACATCGGTTACCTCGGGCACGGCTTCGCTGGCTTTCTGCCGCGCGGCTGCCGTTTGCTCCAGGTCCACCTCGAGGGTCGGTGCGAGACGGGGCTTGACCCAGTTGAACAGCAAGTCGGCTGTTTCGTCGGGCGGCACGTGCGTGCGCAGGCTTTGCTGAACGGCCGACTTGTCGCCCAAAAGCACTTCGGCCAATTTGACGCGAAGCAGCGGCTCGGGCGCACCGCGCGGACGGACGATTGCCTCGTCGGGATTGCCGCGGCCCAATTCGGTGGAAGGCGAATCGAGCAGACCGCGCTGCTCGAACGGGGCAAAGGCCGCTGCCAGGGCCCGATCCAACTGGGCCAAATTCTCCGGCCCCGCGAACTGTTCTCGAAAGCGTCGGAAGCGGGCCTCGCGGTCTTCCGGGGTGGGCGGCGCGCCGCCTTCGGCCGGTTCTCCTTCGAATTGCCGCCAGATCTCAAGCAGCTTCGGATCGGCTTTGTCGAGGCTTTCAGCGGCCGTCAATTGCGCAACCGCGTTGCGCAGTTCCTTGCGCAACTCGATCAGCGGTCGCGGATCCTGCGTGTAGCAGTAGGGAACTTGGGCGGCCGCCTGATGGCGGGCCAGCAAGGTTTTCTCAGAATTGGTTCGCTGAAAAGAGACCCGCGAAATGATGTCGCGCGACGGCACATCGCCCACATGGAAGGCAAAAGGCGGGTTCCACGCCCCGATCAATCCGACCAAGAGAGCGGCCGCCAGAAAAGCCAATCCGACTCGGCCCAGCACATCGCGGCGCGATAGACTCTCCCAAGCGCGCTCCCACTGCCCCGGGGGCAGTTCCAAAGCCGCTACCCGTTCCGATCGCGTTCGTCGTTGTATGCCGCCGGCCATCGCAGTCACCCATCCCGCCGGCGTCCGGCCGGACCGCCATTGCGCCGCGGCTGAGGATCGTCGTAGGCGTTGACGATTCGCTGCACCAACGGGTGACGCACAATATCCGCCCGAGTCAACTTCACCGTAGCGATCCCCTCGATTCCTTCGAGCCGTTGCAGCGCATCGACCAATCCGCTGCGACTCTTATGAGGCAGGTCGATTTGTGTGATGTCGCCCGATACGACGATCTTCGAACCCATCCCCATGCGAGTGAGAAACATCTTCATCTGCGAGACGGTGGTATTCTGGGCCTCGTCGAGAATGATAAACGCCTCGTTGAGTGTCCGCCCCCGCATATACGCCAACGGAATGACCTCGATCACTTCCTCGTCGGTGTACCGCTTGAGCGCCTCGTGGTCGATCATGTCGCGCACGGCGTCCATCAACGGGCGGAGATAGGGGTTGATCTTCGCCTGAAGGTCGCCGGGCAAAAAGCCGAGGCTCTCGCCGGCCTCGACCGCCGGGCGGACCAGCACGATCTTCTTCACCCGCTCGCGCCGCAACGCGGCAATCGCGGTCGCCACGGCCAAATACGTTTTTCCGGTGCCGGCCGGCCCGCAACAAAACACGACGTCGTGCCCGCGAATCGCGTCCACATAACGGGCTTGGCCCGGAGTTTTCGGGCGAATTTTCTTGCCCGCCTTGAAGACTTCGATCGGGGCGGCCTCGACGGCGGGCTGCCCCTCTTGAACCGAACCGAGCACGCGCGACACGTCTTCCGGCTCAATCGTGCCGTGTCGCGAGGCGAGTGTTTGCAACTGCTCAAGCACCGCCGTCGCTTGGGCCACGGCCGGCCCGTCGCCCTCGATCTGAACGCAACCGTCGCGAGCGGTTATTTTGACGCCCAACGCGGTTCGCAGCTTCCGTACATGCTGGTCGCACGTGCCGAATAACGTGGTGAGCGCTTGCGAACTGACGACCGAAAGCGACGCTTGTTCCATGGAGATGCGCCGAACGCCCTGTTCGGCGTCGAAGAAGACGAAAACTCGAAGAAGCCAAAATCCAAGCGGCCGACCGCCTGCCCCCGCTGGCGCGAACAGCTTGAACGCCTCGCAATTTACCTGATACCAATATAGTCAATTCTACGCCGCCGGGGACAGAGTCGCGAGTCTCCGCCTGTAACTCATTAGCTGTCAGCAGGTTACGTATTGCGTTTCTGGTTGCCCCGCTCGTTCGGCCGGGTGATTTGCCGCATCGTCGGTTGCGCGGTTGCCGAATTGGCCTGCGATACAAACCGGGAGGCGACAGGCTCGCGGTCGCCTCTGTGCGTCAGCGGAGCACGCCCGACGACGAAGAGCGTGCCAGCTCGATCCGTTGGATGAGTTCGCGACTGGGTTGATGATCGGGAGCGGCCTGGAGTGCTTGGGCGGCAAGGGTGGCGGCTTGATCGATTCGGCCGCACAGCCATTGTGCCTCGGCCCAGCGGTAGAGCAGCTCGGGTTGAGCCGGCCCGCGCTCGGCGGCAAGGGCCAGCGACTCGGCCGCGTCGTCGTAGCGAGCCAAGGCCATTTGCGCTAAACCCGTCAGATAGAGCACCTGTTGAGGTTCTTCGCCGGGGTTGTAGGTTTCGGCCAAACTTTGCAAGGCCTGCAATGCCCGATGCGGTTGTTCGAGCCGGCGATGCAGTTCGGCCACGTCCAACAACACACGGCGATCGTCGGGCGCCAGGCCCAGCGCCCGATGGAAGTCGGCCAAGGCCTCTCGAAATTGACCCGAAGCCTGCAAAATGCGGCCTCGGACTGCCCACGATTCCGCCGACTTGGGGTCCAAATCGATGGCGCGATCGATGCTTTCCCGAGCGGTCTCGATTTGGCCCAGTTCCAAGCACATCTCGGCCAAGCGACGATGGAGCACCGGGTCTTCGTCGCCCCGTTTGACCGCTTCGCGGAGTTGAGCCAGCGCTTGCTCGCGTTGGCCTCGTTGCCAAAGCGCCTCGGCGTAATGCCGTCGCGGCTCGGAGTCGCCTGGGCAGCTTTTTACCGCCTTGGCCAACCATTGCTCGGCTTCGATGGCATCGCCGCGTTCGAGGGCCGCCACACCTCGGCGGGCGTACTGGCGGCTTGTCGCCACGGACTGCGATACCGGACCGTCGTAGCCCGGCAGCCGGCAACCGCCGAGCAACGCCGTCACGATCAGAACCAGCGCCGTTGCCCAAGAGCCTTTCATGACACGGAACCGTACCAAATTCGTCAAACGGACGCTACACCGCTTTTTTTGTTTCTCCCTCTTCTCGGGTGGAAGGCAACGGCAACGCCGTTCGTCGCCGCAGGCGGACGCGATCCGCAGGAACAATCCCGTCTGACGATCGAACGTGTTCGGCGTCGGCGCTGGTGGGGCGCGCGACGCCAATGCCCGTTCGTGTCTCGACGTTTCAGACTCCCTTCTTTTGTTCGGCTTGTGTTCGCCTTGTGTTCGGCCGAATGCCGCATGCTACGGGCTCGGTCGTTCTCGATAGAACCGTCTGATCAGAACTGCAAGCGACGGAAGTCGGCCCTCGATAAGCCAACGCATAAGAACAAGCGGCCTAGTCCGCGGTTGGTTCCGCATTGTGCGAATTCGTTTAGTGTTTTTCCGTCGCACGGGAACAAAAGGTTTTGGGCAGATAGAAATATCGAAAACGTCGAGATGGCGCGAATGTGTTTTCTTACTGAATTGCGACGAAACCCTTGACCGCCGTTTGCCGACAATGCAAGAATATTGTTTGAACTGCGATCAGCAAGCGTGTTGGTTGCGTATATCTGATAAGATCGACCGAGCATCGCTGCGGAGTTCGAGAAGAGGTATTGCTCTCGAGTGCGGCAGGCAATTTCTTTGCGGCCGTTCAGAGCGATGCAAGGCACGCGACGATCGCGAGGCGAAATGGCCAAACGGCAAAGAACGTTGGCCATCGCCCGGGATCGGACATTCCCAGACGGGCTTATTGCGGCGGCCCTCTGCGCGGTTTGTGCGATCGCGGATGGAATTAGGGTTCGGTGTGTTTGCCGGAACGGGCTCGTTCGGGGCCGAAGTTCCGGCCTGATGACGAGCCGAAGGAACATTTCGGGCATTCGCCTTCACACCACGGATTACGGAAGCCGGTTGGGCCGCCGCTTCGACCTGAACGGGTGATGCGCTTCGCTCTCCCTCGCTTTCCACCGTGCGGAAGGGGCGTTTGTCGCGAACTTCGGCGAGCCGTGGGCCGGAATCGGGGAACTGGGGCCAATCGGCAAGGGCCGCAAGAGTCGTCCTTCGCAGCGGCACGCCCGTTGGGCGTGTGTGCCGTTGATACGACAAGGCACCGTTCGAGGCGAATAGCTCTCGATGCTTCGAGCGACTGCGAAGTACAAGCCAGGATCATTTCATGGAAACAACCAACGCTCGGTCAGTGGAAGAACTGCACCTGGTCAATCAATTCGATCAGTTCCGTCGTATCTTGCAGTCGCCGGAGTATCGCTCTCACCTCGAGAAGCCCCTGGCGCATTGGGCGCTGCCCTCCGATCGGCGTCTTCCGTTGGCGTTTTTGGGTCGGCGCTTGGGCGAATTGATCGATACCCCGTTTTCGTCGTTGGCCGCGACGGCCGGGGTGGGTCGAAAGAAGCTCGGCTCGTTGATCATGTTGCTTTCGCGCGCCGTGCAAACCGCGCCGGGCGATCTGCCTCAACACTCCGCTGCAACTCCGAAAGCGACCTGCCCGCTTCCGCAGAGCGACGGGTTCGATTTTTCCCATGTCTCCGAGATGATTTGGGACCAGTGGCGTACGAGCGTGGTGCGGCACGGGTTGGGCGGCGAGAAACTGGGGCGCTTCGCGCCGAGCCTGCGCCACATGACGCGGGTCATCTGGAATCGTTCGCTGGGTGAGTATGCCCACCAAACGCTGGCGCAAATCCGCGCCCAAAAAACCCACGGCGAGAAGCGGGTTCGAGCCATCCTCGAGGTATTTCACGGGCTGCATGTGATGATTGGCGCGATGGGCACCCAACGGCACCTGGTCGTCCGGCTCTATCCGACGCTGATCGATCAAGTCGAGCGATGGGTCGAACGGCAGCTCCAATCCGCCGAACCCCTCGACGAAGAATCGCTGTTGGAGAACTACGTTCGTCCGCTGTGCGATCAGGTGCGGATCGACGCCAACGAGCCGATCGTGCGCTTGATGGAAACCCGGTTGGGGTTTCACGGGCCGATTACCAGCGTTCGGCAAGTTGCCCGGGGCATGGGACTTACCCGTGCTCGGGTGTATCAGCTTCTCAACGAAATCAACGATATCATGGTTGTTCGCTGGCCCAACGGTCGGCATCTGAGTTATGAACTGCTTGCCAAGCTGCATCGGCAAGTGGAGAACAGCGAGCAACCAAAGCCGTTCCCACAGTTTTCGGCCGCCGTCGAACTCTTCTATCCGGCGGCACGGCGAGGGGCCGAAGGTTCGGTCGAGCCCGCCGGCGCCTCGCGGCGCGATCGGCGCGAAGCCTCGACCGCGCTGATGAGCACGAGTTGAACCGCTTTACTTCAACGTTGATGGCCGCACCGCCAAACGGCGATGCCCTGCGCGAACTGCATCGATCGCACCGGCGGGAGTGCATTACACCGGTTGAAGTGAATCGCCCCGGCCGGGTGCTCACCACGGCATTTGCATCGGCGTAACGCGCTGGTGATGTTCTCTTTCACGGCGTCGCACAGCGGCCGGTTTGCGCCGTCTTCCGAGCCGAAGAATACGGCACGCTCAAGCAGCGCGGCGCTTGAAGGTTGTTGCTGTTGGCGAGGCCGACTGATCGACAGTCGTCTCGGAGGCCGGTTCCGGGGGCGAGAGTTGCGACCAAGGCAGCGCGGCAATGGCTGCCAATCGCCCGAGCATTTCGCATGCCACCGAGGGCCGGATGATCCCCGCCGCCCCACGCAACACGCATAAGCCAAGATGGGCAATGGTGCCGGTCCATCGTCCCCTTCGAGCAGCCCATCGCCAGAAAAAGCGCTCGGAATGCCAGCCGCGGGTTACGGGGTTCTCGCGTTCCCATGCCAGAGTCGGCGCGTCGAACCGCACGGCCATTTCGGCAACAGGCACGCATTGCGAGCCAATCGCTTGAAGCCGCAAGGCCAGATCGGCATGGCAAAGCGTTGGTCCGCCCAAGGCCGTCCAACCGCCGACCCTCTCGACAGCCCGGCGGCGGAAGAAGCCGGCGAGGGCGTCGGGACCGATCGGCCGATACGATCGCCGAAGGGCATTCGGTCGTCGGCCTTCCGCCAACCGAAAGACTTCGCCCGCAAGCCCGTACCCCAATCCCAGGCTGACGACTGTCTCCTGGCAAGAATTCGCCATCGGCAAGATGTTTGCCGGGACGGGGGCGTTTTCGGGGAGTGCCGCCGGCGAATCGTTGCACCGCGCGGCATCGTCCGCTGGTTGGCCGTTGCTCCCGGCCTGTTGCAGATGGCGAACGATCATCGGTGCCGCTGAAGTCACCCGCGGATCGTCAAAGGCAGCCAGCACGTGCTCGGTCCAATCGGGCGTCACTTCGGTGCCGCACGCCAGCACGGCCACGATTTCCGCCCGACAAACCGCCCAAGCGGCATTCAGTTCATCGGCCCAACCTGCCTTTTGCGGAAGGTGGACGAATTCCACTTCCCCTTCAAGTTCATAGGGGTCGTCGTAGGGCCGGTTCAACGCAAGAACGATTTGGCTGTCTTCGGGTCGGTTTTCCAACACCGAAACCAGCGTTGACTCAAACTGCTGAGGATCGCCCAAAACGGGAATGATGATCGAAAGACGCGGCACGTTTGCTCGTCCCTCTGAAGGTGCGTCAAACACAAACGCTTTGGCGTCAACACGTTGCGCGACGCCGGCGTCGGCCTCAACGCTTGGCGAAGACCCGATGGATGCCGGGCGGAAAGGGATTCACTTGGGTTTAGTCGGCTAGCAACGATGGGGAAGTTTATTCATTAAAGACTGGAGATTCGGCTGGAGCGTTTTGTAGCGACTTTCGGTTCTTCAAGAAACGCAGCGAACGAGAATCGCTAACAGCGGGCGGGGCGGTTAGCTCCGCATCGTTGGAGACCCATCTTCTCCAAGCCTGCCATGTTTTCATCTTTGGCTCATTTTCCATAAATGCCCATATTTTCCGAAACGCCACGGCAAATTCAGCGGAAGATCGCTTGGGAAGAATGGCAAAAGTTTGCCGATTACGCTGCCGATAACAGTCTTGCCGGATTTTCTGTAGATCGTTGCGCGCTGCGGCGCGTGGCCGATTCCCAGATTTCGGCGAGGGGGGGAATCGCGGGCGGCGAGATGGGCGCGGCGACGGGATCCGTTGCCGCCAACGCGCGTGTTCCTTGAGGTAGATGGTATCATGAAACGGCCTTCCCCCCTGCTTCTTCTCGGTTTCGTGTTTGCGGTCGGCATATTCGGATGCAAGCCGCAGCAGCCGTTCTATCTGTTCGAGGACGGCGATCTTTCGCACTATGTGGGCAAGGCCACCGAGATCGACTACCCCGACGTCGATGTGCAAACGCTTGGCGAGGTGGAAGGGGCCACTCGCCCATTCTCGCTGGAAAACCGCGACGCGAAAGAAGTTTGGGACTTGCGGCTGGAAGAGGCGGTGCAAATCGCCCTGGCCAACAGCAAGGTGATGAAGTCGATCGGCGGCACGATCATCGGCCCGCCCGACTTCCTCGTTCGCAGTCCGGGCGCGGTCGCCTCGATTTACGATCCGGCCGTGGCCGAAAGCGATCCGCGAAGCGGTGTCGAGGCGGCGTTGGCGGCCTTCGACACCCAATTCCGCTTCATCAATCGCTGGGAGAAGTTCACCGAACCGCGGAACAATATCTCCAACCCGATCTTCCCTTCGGTCCGTCAAGACGATCAGGGCACGTTCCAGTGGCAGTTGAGCAAACTGAATGCCACCGGTGGAACGACCTCGATTTCGCACTCGTGGGTGTACCTCGACAGCAATAGCCTCACGCGGGCCTATTCCAGCGATTGGACCACCGCCCTGAAGGCCGAAGTGCGCCAACCGTTGTTGCAGGGCTTCGGCGTAACGTTCAATCGCATTGCCGGCCCGAGCAACCAGCCGGGCGTGTACAACGGCGTGCTGCTGGCGCGGATCAACACGGATATCGCACTCTGCGATTTCGAACAATCGGTGCGCAACCTGGTGTACGACGTAGAGACGGCCTACTGGGAAGTGTACTACGCCTATCGTCAGCTCGACGCCGTCATCGCCGGCCGCGACGCCAACCTGCAAAACTGGCGCGACGCCAACTTGAAACTCGAAGTCGGTTCGTTCGCCGCCCACGAAGAAGCCCAGGCACGAAACCAGTACTTCATCTTCCGCGCCGCGGTGGAGCGTGCGCTGACTGGGCTGTACCAGGCCGAGGCGAAACTCCGCTATTTGATGGGGCTGGCGACGAGCGACGGGCGGCTGATTCGCCCGATCGATGAACCGACCACCGCCAAAGTGGCCTTCGACTGGACCGAATCGCTCAGCGAGGCCATCGCCCGCAGCAGCGAATTGCGCGAGCATCGCTGGCTGGTCAAGCGCCGCGAGCTGGAACTGATCGCCGCGAAGAACTTCCTCTTGCCGCGATTGGATTTGGTGGCCAATTATCAGTGGATCGGGCTGGGCGAAGAATTGATCGAATCGCACGGCGGCAGCGGCGACTTCCGCCAACGCGGCTCGAATAGTTATCAATCGCTCACCAGCGGCGACTTCGCCGATTGGCTCGTCGGCGTCGAGTTCTCGATGCCCTTGGGGTTCCGCCGCGAGATGGCGGGGGTGCGCAACGCCCAATTGCTATTGGCCCGCGAACGCGCCCGATTGCAGGAAGCCGAATTGGAAGTCTCGCATCAGTTGGCCTATGCCATTCGAGAACTCGAATCGACGCTGGTACAGGCGCAAACCAACTACAATCGCCGCATTGCCGCACGCGACGAAGTCAAAGCCGCCCGAGAGAAGTATCGGGCAGGCGTCCGCGACGGCACGTTGACCAACGTGCTCGACGCCGAACGTCGCCTCGCCGAAGCCGAAAGCGACTATTACCGCACCTTGGTCGATTACAACAAGGCGATTGCCCAGGTTCACTACCGCAAAGGTTCGTTGTTGGAGTACAACGGCGTTTATCTCTCGGAGGGTCCTTGGCCGGCCAAGGCCTACTTCGACGCTCGTCGCCGTGCCCGACAGCGCGACGCCAGCATGTATCTCGATTACGGCTTCGCCATGCCGGGACCGGTCAGCCGCGGGGCGATTCAGCAGCAAGTCGGGCAAGGGGGCGATTTCCATCCGACGCCGGCCCATCCCGGCACCGACGGCACTCCGGTTTTCGAAGATGGGGCGATCGAGATGCTTCCGCCCGGCGAACCGGGACTGATCGAAGTGCCTTCGGATAGCGGCAGCCGCTCGAGCACGGGCAAACGCACTGCGCCCGAGGCCGCACCCGTGCCGAACATGCCCGCACCGCCGCGTCCTGACGACTCGACGCAAAACAGTGCCGCAAGCCGCGATGGTGCGGCAAGCGATCCGTGGCGGCCTCGCGCGGCGGATGCACCCAGTCGGGCGAACGCGGCAACGCATTCGGTTGCCACGGCCGACGGCTGGACCAATGCCGGCACGCACGCTGTTCGACAGGCCGGCCACGCGGAAGCGGCTTCCGCGCCGGCGGCGACTCGGGCAGTGAATCGTGCCGGTGCGTCCGTTGCCGAAAACGCAGTGCCGCAGCCTGCCGCATCAACCAAGGCGTCGGATCCGCTTCGGGCCGTCAGCAGCGGCATTCGTTGGGTCGATCCGCGCGAGTCGCGCCCGGCGAACCGGCCGCAATAACGACGGGCCTTGTCGAGCGATTGGCATCTCTTGCCCTTATCTTGTGCGAGCATTCCGAGTGCTATCGCAAGATTTGGTAGAAAAATTGAATTGTTCGACAAGGCCATAGCGCCGCCGGATTTCGCGTCTTCGATCGTCGGCGCGCCGAAACATCGCGTTGCTGCGATCTCATCTTTCCGGCTGGTTTCTCGCAATGACGGAAAAGCGGAGCATCTGAATAGAACCGCGAATGACGAAAAGCGGTTCAAACGCGGATGGCATGCAAGAAGGCCGCGTCGCTGCGACCGCAGCCGATTGCGCCATTGTGTGGGACTGTTCGGATCGCGGCCCGTTGAGAAGGTCGTTGTTGGATTCGTGGCCGTCAGCGATTTCCGAACGATTCGCGGGCGGGATTCGCTGGAATCGTATTTTTTCAACGGGCCGATCGCATTTCGACGGCAAGAAGGCTATTCGGCGATCAAGCCGGCAAGCAGGCCGCCGCGGGCGAGAATCGTTGCCGCGGTTTGCTCGATGTCGCCGAGCCGATCGCTGCCGATGCGGACACAAAGGTAGGCGCCATCCGACTCGGCCGCCAACGGTGCGATGTTCGCATCCATCGAACTTGCCGAAATCAACGCAATTCGATAGCGGCGGCGAAGGTCGAGCACGTCGCTCGGGGTCAAGTCGGCAGCCTGACGAACCGGCACGCTCGAACCGACGGCCGCTTGCAGGCGCCGCGCCAACGCGGCCGGCCATTGCGGCGGCGGCCCGTCGCCCACCGAGGCAATCAGAAGAACCGCGGGCAGGGTGTTGTTCCAGCGTTCCAGCACGGCCGCGGTCAGCCGATCGAAGGGCGAGTCGCGGTCGTCGCGTGCGGACAAGGCCGCCTCGCCGGTGATGGGTGTCGCGCCAAACGATGGCACATCGTCGGACGTTGACAAATGGTCAGGCGTTGACACGTCATCAGACAACGGCGTTGCCTCGAATAGGGCCGTTTGGTCAAAGAAGGTGGTGCGGCTCGGCCAAGCGGCCTCATCAGGCGACCGGCCATCGCCAATCGAGGCCGCGGGACGGAGCGAATCGTTACCATCGGCCGCATCAGACGGCAACGCAGCGTTGCCATCGGGCGACCCGGTCGGCGCAGCGGCGCCGTCGAGGTCTGCATCTGATGTCACCGGAGCCCAATCGAGGGCCGAACTCTCTTGGGCCATCGAATGTTGTTCAACCGTTGCGTCTGCCGAAACGGGTTGGGCCGCGGCAGAAGGGGGGGCCGCCTCGTCGTGGATCGCAGTGGTTTCGCATTGCTGCCAAGGTGGAGGTTCGTAGGGCTCGGGGGCCCACGAAGTTCGATCGCACGCGGCCCAGTCGGTCTGCGGCGGTTCCGTTTGGGCCTGCGGGAACGCGGTTCGCTCAAGGGGATCGACGCACTCGCCCGGCCATGCCGCCGCTCCGCTGTATCCGTGTGTTTCGGCGACAATCTCAGCAGCTTGTTCCGCTGGGCGGCATTCGGCTGTTTGTGCTGCTTGCTGCGCGGCTCGGCCGATGTCGATCAGTTCCTCAAGCACTTGTTCGGTGTCGGCTTGGCGCGGTTCAGCACAAGCGTTCGAGGCCGTGCCTGTTCGAGCGTCGGTAGCGGCGGGGGCTGCGGCGCCCTCCGATTTGGCGGAGTGCGCCCCGACGGCTGCTTGCCGTTCTTCCAGACGACGAAGAGCATCAAGGAGGCGGCCCATGGCTCACTGTCTTTTCGTTTCTTATCCCGCATCAGTCATCCAATCGCTGGACGACGCATTCGAACCGTTTTTCAGGCGACGTGCGGCCCCGAAGATGCAGCGAGACCGACACGCGGCATGTTGCGATCGGTAATCTACTTCGCGACGACTATTGTCCCCGACGCAGCCGCGTAAACAGGTCGGCCAATTCGTTGCGGCGGACCGGCCGAACGCGGCAGGGCGGCGTCGGCGACGAATCGCCGTAGCCGTCCTCGACAATCAGTACGGAATCGGGCGGATCGGTCCGCGGCCGCAGCGGCACGGTCGGCGGCGGTTGCGAAGACGAATCGGCGGTTCCGTTTGACCGCGAGGCCGGCCGGTGCGGTCGCGGCACGTAACGGTCGGGCACCTCTTCCTCGTAGGCGAACGGCTCGGCAAAGGGCTGATGCGCAGTATCGAAAACCAATTCGACTTCGGGCTTAGGCCCGGACGGGCGGAATTGATCGTCCACCTCGCTCAGGTAGGTTTCAATCCGGTCCACTTCCTGTTCCGCCCGCATCGCCGCGTCTTCGTCGTCATCGAGGAACGATTCGGCCGACGGGTTGAGCGAAGCGGCCGGCGGCGGCGAGAATGCGGCGAATTCTCGAGCTTGGCGGCTCGGTTCTTCGGGCTGGGCACTGGCATCGGCAAACGACTCTTGGGCTGATGAATCGAGCCAATCGGCATCGGAATCGTCGGCAATCGGCTGTTTTTCGTCGGCCGGGAAGGGGCGGTTGGCATCGAGCCGCACGCTTGGTGTCGGCGGATCGGCCGTCTGCTGAGACTCTTCGTTTTCGTCTTCCAGAGCGCCGAACTCGATGTTGGCGGCCGGCGGCGGCGAGGCATCTTCGTTCCACGGGGCAGGCAACTGTTGCAGGTCGGCCCAGGCCTCTTCGACCAGCGCAGGATCGATGGTCTGGCGACCTCGGGCGGCGGCTAACAACAGGGCATGATCGCACACTTGGTTGACGAGGCGCGCCACGCCGTCCGTAGCGCGGTGAACGGCAGCGCAGGCAGGCTCGGGAAACAGGGCCGGTCCATTGCCGCCGGCATAGCCCACGCGGGTTTGAATGTACTGCTGCGTTTCGTGACGCGGCATGGTTTCCAGATAGCATCGCGCGGTGATGCGCTGGGCAAGCGATTCAAGCCGCGGGTGCGAAAGATGATCTTCGAGCAGGCGATTGCCGATCAGCACCAATCGAACCAGGGGCAGGCCGGCGCGTCCCAAATTGGTAAGCGAGCGAAGTTCGTCGAGCAAGCGTAAGCCGACACATTGCGCGTCGTCCACCAAAACGAGCACCCCGGCCGAGCAATCGTCGTCACGCAGCAGATAGTCGTTTAGCGCCAGTCGGGCTTCGCTCTCATCGAGTCCGCGGTACGCTTTGCCCAACTCGTAAAGCAGGGCTTGATAGAGAGCTCGCGGCGAAGAGAAGCGGCCGCCCGGCAAGGCTACCACCCGCATCTGCATTCCCAATTCGGCGGCCAGCAACAGGCCGAGCAGCGTCTTGCCCGTGCCCGACGGCCCCACCAGCATCGCAATTCCTTCCGCCCGCGACACGCACCTGGTGAGTGTGGCACGGGCTTGTTCCATCGAGCCCACCGCAACATATTGATCGACCTGCGGCAAGGCGGCGAATGGGCGACGATTGAGTCCGAAAAAAGTCTCGTACATTTCCGAGCTACCCTGACTGCGCGAGACGCCGCCCGCTTGCTCAACCTGCCGAAACTGCCCATCTTGGGCGCGCAGGCCGAGCGCGCGGCCTGAGTCTGTCATTTCCTTTCGGCAAAGAGTTGCCGCCGAGATAAGCGATGCCGTTTTTTCCGCGAGTAATTTCCCGCGTCGCGGCCTCGAGGGCGCTTCGCCGCCGAATCGGTCATTGAATCAATCGTCAGCAACGTTCGTCGCCGACGGCCACCAGCGAAATCACCGGCAACGGCACAAGCTGTTCCAACTGCTCGACCGAGGTGATAACCGTAGCCGCCTGCCGTCGTTGAATCCGGTACGACGCGAGGGCGTAGGCCACGGCTGCGGAAAGAATCGCCAAACCGCCGGCCAACGCCGCCAGCGGCCAAAGGGCCAGCGTGCGAAACAATTGTCCCGGGTCGCTGACCCGCATCGGGCCCAGCGTACTTTGCAGGGGGTTGTTCAAGGCGAAGCGGCAAAGCTGCCGGCGACGTTCGGCCTGTTCAAGGCGTTGTTCGGCACGCTCGACTGCGGCGACCGCCGCGGCGTACTCGGCCGCAACTCGCTGTGATTCCGGTTCGGCCGACTGCGAACCCGAGGCCCCTGCCGGCTGCCCGTGCTGCCCGTCGCGGCCGAGAGACTCTGGGCCGGTCGAGGCGTCGCTGGCGTTCGGCCGCGGCCCATCTTTGGGAGTGCTGGCTGTGTCGCTGGCCGGCGAACCAGCCGATTCGCCTTGCCCGCGATCAGCGGCAGACCAGATAAGAGGCGAATCGGAGGGAAGCTCGGCCAGTTGTGCTTCGAGTTCGGCAAGCTCGTGATCGATTTGTTCGACTTTTGGGTGTTTCGGCGTCAGTTGGCCCAGCAGGAACGCGCGTCGCAATTTGAGTAGTTCGATTTGTCGGCCCAACGACCGCCGTTCGTCGGCATCGAGCGGCTCGACGGGCGAATCGTTCGGAGCCGTCGCGCCGCCTAAATCATTAGCAGCCAACGGGCTCGATGCCTGTTGCTCGGAAGCCGGCTGCGACGATGTCGGCTGCCAAGGCGTTTCGATCGGTGCCTCGGCGCCCGACTCGAAGGCTTCCTTTCGCCCAGCGGCCTGCGACAATCGGCTTTTCGCCGCATCGAGTTCCTCTTGGGCGGCACGATGTTCAGCCTCGGCCTCGATCGACGCCGCCTGGGCCTCGCGCCAATATCGTTGAGTGGCATAGCCGGCGTAGCGTTTTGCGGCCTGCTCGACCGTCGATGACACTAATGCAGCCTCCGGGCCGCGAGCAGTCAGCATGATTGCAACGGCGTGTTGGGTTGGAACGTACTCTGCCCGAACGGTCAACCAAGCCCGAGCGGCGTCGTCTTCGGGCGTCAGCGCACTGGGCAGCCCGAGGGCATCGAGCTTGCTTGCAAGCGGATCCGACGAGCTATGTTCGGTTGCGATGGCGTCTGGCACTGTTTGAGCCGAAGCGTCGTTCCCCTTGAATTCCGATGGGGCGATCGGTGATTCGTCGCCGGGGGATACGGCAGGATCGGCTCCCGAGGGCTCGCCAACGGCCGCAGCAGCGGACGACGGCCGACTGTTCGCTGTAAACACCCGATCCAGCACGGCTTCGGCGGGAGGTTGATCGCTCGCTTGGGCGGCGACCCAACGTTCAATCGCCTTCAGTTGCAGCGGGGTCGGGGGCTCGGTGCCGTGGGCCGAGGCCAACGGCTCGGTCAGCGTAAGCTCGGCGACGGCCACCACCGGGCGACTCAGCAAGAATGCTCGCCCGAACCCGAATACCGCAGAGGCAGTGATGAACAAGACGACCGCCGCTGCGACGGTCGGCCAACGGTTGTCCCGCTTCTGTGCGAGGAATTGAGACATCGACGACTCCGGCTGCGGTCGTTCGCTGCGAGTGGAAGAACGAGAAAAGAAAATGGCCTCCCACCGCAACGGAACAACGCAGCAAGGCAGCGGCAGTACGGTACCAATACAATCGAATGCCCTTGGAATGAGGGCATTGATTTCCAATCGACCGACTTGGAAGGATTGCTTGAGTTTGCCATGATAGACGAACCGACCGGTGTTGCAGCCTGGCGGAGATGCGTGCGATTAGGCAAAGATTGCCGACTGAGTGAAAGGTGGGCTAATCGGCCGAGAGTGCTGCTTGGCGAGAATGGGAAAGACGGGCCGCATGTTCCAAGTGAAGATTTGCGGTGTGACCACAACGGCCGATGCCGTTGCAGCCGCGGCGGCGGGGGCCGACGCCGTGGGGCTGAACTTCTACGCCCGCAGTCGGCGCTATCTTGATCCTCGGCGGGCCGAGGCTGTTGCCGCTGCAGTGCCCGAGGGCGTCGTCCGCGTCGGTTTGTTTGTCAATGCGTCGGCTGAGTTCATCCGCATGTTGTTCTCGCGACTGAAATTACATGCGATTCAACTGCATGGCGACGAAACCGTTGAGCAATTGGCCGACTTGGGTGACCTTCCGTTGATCAAGGCGTTTGCCTGTCATCAGCAGGCACAAGGTGCGATTGTCGAATACTTGGCCGAGTGTCGGCGTCAGGGGGTTGCCTTGCGAATGATCTTGCTCGATGCCGCGGTGCCGGGGCAATACGGCGGCACGGGCCAACCGGCCGACTGGGAAATGGCCGCGACTCTGGCGGCCGATCGCTCGTTGCCGCCGGTGATCTTGGCCGGCGGATTGAACGCGGCCAACGTCCGCGAGGCCATTGAGTGCGTGCGTCCAGCGGCGGTCGATACGGCCGGGGGGGTCGAGTCGGCTCCCGGAGTGAAGGATCCCGCGGCGATGCGGGCCTTCGCAACTGCGGCAAAGACCGCCTTGGGCTCGATCTGATCCCGCAGGGTTCAGCGGGCGATCGGCTCGGGCCGTCTCGCAGAACAAGAGCGAAATGGTGCCGCACACCTGCGAAAGCGGCCGCGGGCTTGGCGACGCGGCTTTCTTGCGTGCCGTCCGCGTTCGAACCGCTTTTGGTCGTTTGCGGTTTCGTTTAGCGGCCGAGAATTATCCGCCGCGATTCGACGGTTGCGGCATCACCGGCTCAGCCGACTATTCGCTGTGCGAACGAATCGGCCGGCGCGGTCCACTGCGCGGAGACTCCGGCCTGAGAGAGCTTTTTGCCCGACTGAGCGCCGATGTCGAAATCGTATCGCCACAGTTCGATCAACAAGAAGATACAGGCCAAGACAATCGCCAGACACGACAAACCGAGCATGACGGTATAGGGGCTTGCCTCCGCCAAACGATGGAGCAGGCTCGGCTTTTTCTCTTCCTCTTCTTCGGTCTCTTCGCCGGTTTCGGCCGATTCTTCGGTCGCGGCTTGCCCGTCGGCCCCAATCCCCAGCAAACCGGCCGGCAGTTCGCCGGGAACGCCGGCTTCGGCCCCTTCTTCGGTTGAGGCCGCCGCTTCCGCTTCTTGATCAGTCAATGCGGCCGCTTCGAGTTCTTGATCGGCAGCGGACGGTGTTTCTTGTTCGCCGAACATAAATTCAGGTTGTTCGGCCGCGTCCGACTCCGATTCGCCCTCTGCTGCGGGAGACGATTCCGCGAAGGCGGCAGGCTCTTCCGACGACGAGGCGATCAACTCGCCTTCGTCCGATCCCTGCGGCTGCCATTGATTGGGCAGCGGTTGCTCTTGCGATTCGCCGGGCATGGCCGCTTCGTCCGACGATTCGGCTTGGCTGGGTGATTCCGCGTCGTCTGACGATTCGGCCGAAACGGGCGGAGTCGAGTCATCGGCTTCAAACAAGAAATCGCCGGAACCGGCGGCTTGTTCCGGTTCAGCCTGGCCGCCTGCGGCAGACGGTTCCGATTCGAACGAAAAGATGTCGGAGGCCGGGCCCGATTCGCTCGGGCCGCCCGACGCCGACTGTTCGCCCTCTGGGGAATCATCGGCCAAGTCGTCGAAGTCCAATGGTTGAGCGAACAGATCGTCTTCCGACGGCTGCGATTGGTCTTCCGGCCGGTATTCGTTCGATTCGCCTCGCGACACGGCGTGTTCTCCCGCGATCACCGATGGATCGAGTCTGACAGAACCGAGAATGACAGGGTGAACAAACGGCAAACGGCGGAGCAAACGCCGTCATCGCGGACCGAGATCGCCCAACGGCTGCCTCGGCGAGCGCGCCCCAACGGGCAGCGCCCGCGCCAGGCGCAGAATCCGCGCCTCCCTGGGCCGCAACGAACGGACCGAAGGAGTGCCTATTCCGATTATAATTCGCCCCCGAGAGCATGCCACCGATTTATCCCCCGGCTGGGCCGGAATCCGCAAGACAAAACGGCCGTGTGGAACGCCTTTTCCGCCAAAGCCTTTCGGCAACGCGGCCGCTTTCGGAATTGTCTGGCAGTATTCATGGGCGATCAGTAGTTCGCCCGGCCGGTGTAGCAGCAGCCGACGAGAAACATCTTCCGTCCCTGGTAATCGACCCGATTGACGTGAACCACCTTGGCCGTCAAGTACGAGATCTGCGGGGCCACGCCCAACGCAATCACCAATCCGTTGGCGGCCAACGGCTGGTGGATCAAGAAGGAGAACCCGCCGGCGCTGATGTCGTTGCACAATACGGGAAAGAACTGGTCGGGAGAGGGCAGTTCGTTGCCGACAATCGGAGCGATCATTTGCCGGTACGGATACGAGCGCCGCGCCCCGCGACGGCGTTCCACATTCATCACCGAAAGCGGATCGGCGGCCGGTTGGCTCGGCTTTTCGGCGGCACGCAGTCGAGCTTCCAATTGGCGTTCGCGCGTTACATCGATTCCGGTGACGATCACCGAACTGGGAAGCGTTTCCGGGCCGTGGCGCAAGGCGGCCAGCGTCCAAGCCACAACGCGCTGCTGCGCATGCTTTGTCAACAAGCGGCTTTCGAACTCCACGGGGCTGTCCGTCGCCATCGCTTTGCCCAACGCGTGATGGAACAGATGCAGTTCCTCGGGCACGGCCAACGTCGCCTCCAAGCGGCGGCCGCTGAGTTCATCGGCCGAATAGCCGGTAGCCTTGTGGCATGCCGGATTGCTTCGCACGACCAAACCGTTGTGATCGAGGATCAGCACGATCGCTTCGAGCACATCGAACAGGCCTTCCGAAAGACGGCGTTCGGCCGCCAGGTATTGTTCGGCTTGGCTGCGGGCGATGGTGGCGGTTACCAAATGGGAAACCGTCTCGACGAACAGCAGATCCTCTTCGTCGAAGATGCGTTGTATCGTCGCGCCGGCCCCAATTGCCCCCAGCGCGCGATCGATCAGCTTCAGCGGCGCGACTGTTGCCGCAACAATTCCGTGCTTCGGCAGCAGCCGATCGTCGAAGCGGCGCTCGGCCGCTAGGTCGGCAACGGCCGTGGGCAAAGCGGTGCTGATGGCAAACGCGCAAAGCGACAGTCGCGGGTCGTCAGGTAGCGGACGACAGCGAATCACCGGCTGGTCCGATCGCTGCGTCGATTGCGGGCGAACCAGGTAAGTTTCGATCGGCTGGCCCGGCCCGCGGTATTGCGCAGCAATGCCGAATTCGGCGTGCAGCATTTCGGCCACCAGCGCGGCGGCATCTTGCAAGAGCACGCCGGCATCGGGCGGGACAACGGCACGCCGCCCCAACGAGACGAGCGCCTGCTGACGGGCAATCGCGCCGCCGGCATCGTGCCCCGGTTCAGCCCGCGGCGGCAGTTCGTCGGGAATCCTCTCGAAGGAGCTCATCGGTCGTTCGAGTTGCGAGTCTGCGGTTGTGTGTTCTTTGTCGTCGAACAGGCGATCTTTCGCAGAAGGTGCAAATCGCGGCGGGACACTCGGTAATCGGCTCGATTCCGGTTTCCGGTCGTGCCGCCTGCCGCGCACTAGTTCGTTCTTGTTTCGGCATCAGGCCGCCACGGTTCGCCGCGGCGGAGCTGCGGGCGGAACGCTCGGGTGCGATGCGAGTGCCGTTTCGGTCAAGTCCTTCGTTCAAGCCAGCGCGATGCGACGCTCCTTGATCGTAAAGTTCGGTGGAATCACCGGCGCAGGGTGCTTTCCTTCGTGGAGGAAGGTGCGGTTGCGGCCGTATCGCTTCGCCTCGTGTACGGTGGCGTCCAGCCGTTCGAGCAACGAAATCAGCGTATCGGCAGGCGTGGCCGCCGTAATGCCGCAACTGACGGTCAGCCGGACATCGTGTTCGCCCTCTTCGAAATGGGTCATTTCGAGGCTTTGCCGCAATTCTTCGATCGTATTGGCGGCGCTGCGCACATCGCCGTCGAAGAACAGCATGCAGAAGGCTTGGCCGTTGTAGCGGGCCACTGCAATGTCGGCCGAGTGCTTGGCGCCGAGCAACCGTCCGCAAGCGCCAAGCGCCCGATCCGTCCGCCGATGACCGTGCGATTGATTGAGGGCTGCCGTTTGATCGACGTCGAGCAGCGCGGCGACCAGTGTTCGCACCCGATGCGGATCGCGCCGCCAGAAGTCCACAATCGCTGATTCCATCGCCGCGCGTGTCAGCAGGCCGGTTTGCTCATCGCGGGCGTAGTTTTCCGGCTTTGCGTCGGGGTGGGCCGAGCGGAGCAGTTCGACCTCGAGCCCGGCCAGCGACGCATCGAGCTGCAAGCTGCCCTCGATCAGCCGGCCGGCTTGTTCCGCCAGTTGTTCGCGCTGAGGTTCGATCTCGGACTCGCCGTCGAAGCGTTGGAAGGCGTCGTATGCCTGTTGAATCGTTTCGTCTTGATGCTGTGCGGCGCTTTCTATCTGCGAAACGATGCCCGCCGCGCTCGGACCCAACGATCCGGCCAACTCGACCACGCGCGGCTGATTCTTGTTTCGTTCGAGGAGGAACTCTTCGGTTGCCGCCCGCAACGACTCCAAGCACGCTTCAATGGCCGCTGCGTCCCACGGATGGGTCGGATCGCGGAGGCGGTCTTCGGCCGCATCGAGTTTGTCTTGATAGGTGCGCGTTTCCGCGCGGCATTCAACGAGCGGGGCAGCCTCGGTCGGCAATGTCACAACCGCTGTGGCGGGCGATGGTTGCATTGCGGCTGATGGCGGTTCGGTCCGGGCGGGCGTTGTACTCGCCTTCGCCACCGGCGTTGCCGGCGCAGCCGCCTCCCACGCCGGGCAACCGGCGGCCATCATGCGGCGCCAACGTTGCCCGAGGGCTGCCCCCGCAGCGAACCCCAGGACTACGTTCAATACGGCGATGAGAAAGAAAAACCACATCGGTCTTGCGACGGCTTTATCCGGCAGGTTCGGCCGCGGTGAAGCGCCCGGCAATAACGACGGGTGCGGTTCGCCTGCGATATCTTGATCCTTGAGGCGAACACACCCCCATGAAGTCTAGCTTACGTCCTCGGCCGACGTGGCCTGCGCGGTGTCGGTTTGACGATCGCGTGGCGCCCAGTGGCTGTCTTCGCGTACCGAAAACCGCGACTTGCCGTTGGTTATCGGCCGAGGCTGTTTGCCGGTGCGCTGCGAGAGACGGTCGGCGAGCGCTGAATGCGCAGTGTGGTGGGTTTTGATCGAATGCAACGGTTCTTCGGGCGGTAGCGGTCTGGGAATCGAAGGCGGCCGCTCAGTCAACGGTTGATGGTCTTCGCCGCGCCGGGTCGATACCAAAAGACGAAAAGCAAGGATCGTCATCGGGCACGGACGCGCCCACCGATCGCCGCGCCTCGGCGCCGGCGATCGCCGACCGGAGAGTCCCCGGCGCGTCGCGGTGCCATGCAAGAATCTCGAAACCTGCCTTTGGATTTGCTTGCCCTAGGGTTATTGGCCCTAGTGGTGTTCTTGGCGGCGTCGCTCGTCAGCTACGATCCGGCCGATCCGCCCTCGAATTTGGTTTATCCGCCCAACGCCAAAGCGGCCAATTTGTGCGGGCCCTCGGGGGCATGGGCGGCTCACGGGCTGTTCACGGCGTTCGGATGCGGCGCTTATTTCGTCGTCTTCGCGTTGGCCGTGTGGGATTTTCTGCTACTGGCCCGCAAACCCATCGACCAATCTTGGTTGCGATTGGTCGGCGGGCTGCTGGCGCTCGCCGGCATCTGCTCGTTCGCCGCAATGTTTCTGCCGGGCTGGTCGCCGGGGCCGGCCATCGGCGCCGGAGGCTATTTGGGAGCGGCCGGCCGCGGATTCCTCGAAGCGAACTTTGCCGCGATCGGGGCGGCCATCCTCACCCTGAGCATGATTCTCGCCGGCGTGCTGCTGGCGACCGACTCGTTGATCATTCGCGCCGCGGCCGTTTTGCTGGGCCGCTCGGCACGGGAGATGGGACGCGGTGCCGCCCGAGTCGGCTCGGCATGCACGGCCCGGCTGAAAGGCAAACGCAGCGATCTCGATGCGATCGAGTGGAACGATGCTGCCGACCCGTCCGAATCGTCGGTGCGGATCACGCGGCGCGGCGGCCGTCGCGACCGCGATTCATCAGCGGAAGAGGAAGCGGCAGCGGCCGAATCGGACGGCCTCCGCGTGGTTGCAGCGGATCAATCCGCCGACGACTCCGACGAGACGCGCGTGGTTGCCCCGGCGACCGGCAAGAATGCGATCGAGCCGGAAGGTCCGGTCGGCTCGTCCGACGCGATCGACGATTTGCCCGAAATGGCCCCGCCCGCCGACGAGGAATACGAATTGCCGAGCTTGGAACTCTTGCTGCCGAGCGAAACGTTTAGCTTTGAAGAACAAGAGAAGGAGGTTCGGCGGAAGGCGAAGGTGCTGGAAAAGACGTTTGCCGATTTCGGGTTCAACGTCCGCGTCGTCGAGATTCAAACCGGTCCGGTGATCGCGCAGTTCGAGGTCGAACTTGAGGCGGGCTTGCGGTTGAGCAAGATCACCGCGCTGTCTGACGATTTGGCCATCGCCCTGCGCGTGCCCAGCGTGCGCATCGTGGCGCCGATTCCCGGCAAGAACACTGTCGGCGTCGAAGTGCCCAACAATCAACGCCAGTTGGTCCGTCTGCGCGAAGTGATGGAAGAAGCCAACGGGCGGGCCGCCAAAATGCGCATCCCCATCTACCTGGGTAAAGACGTAGCCGGAGCGCCGATGGTCTGCGACTTGGCCAGCCTGCCGCATTTGTTGATCGCCGGTCGCACCGGCACGGGCAAGAGCGTGTGCCTCAACTCGATCATCGTGTCGCTGCTGATGACGCGCCGGCCGGACGAGGTGCGGATGCTGCTGATCGACCCGAAGATGGTCGAGCTCAGCCCCTATAAGAGCATCCCGCACCTGATGCACCCGGTGGTAACCGACATGCGCAAGGCCGAGGCGATTCTCGCTTGGGCCGTCGAGAAGATGGAAGAACGCTATCACTTGCTGGCGCGGGCGGGGGTGCGGCACATCAGCAACTACAATCAGTTGGGCGAAGAGGAATTGATGGAGCGGCTGGGGGTGGAATCGCCCGAAGAACGCCGCCAGATTCCGCTGCACATGCCCTACATCGTGATCGTGGCCGACGAGTTGGCCGACCTGATGATGACCGCCGCCAAGGAAGTCGAAGGCCACATCATCCGTTTGGCGCAAAAGAGCCGGGCCGTGGGCATTCACTTGGTGTTGGCCACGCAGAAACCGACGGTGGACGTGATCACCGGATTGATCAAGTCGAACCTGCCTGCACGAATTTGCTTCCAGGTGGCCAGCCGCACCGACAGCCGCGTGGTGCTCGACGAGATGGGCGCCGACAAACTGCTGGGCAACGGCGACATGCTCTTCCTGTGGCCCGGCACCAGCACCCTGATTCGCGGCCAAGGCACCTACTTGAGCGACGATGAGATCAACAAGGTGATCGCTGCCGTTTCGACCAGCGAGCCGCAGTTCGTCAAAGAACTGGTTCAATTGCAGACAACCGCGGCGGCCGCCAGCGGCGACGGGAAGCCGTTTTCCGCCCGCGACGAACTTTACGAGGCAGCCATCGATTGCGTGGTCCGCGAGGGCCGCGGCAGCGTGTCGCTGTTGCAGCGAACGTTGGGAATCGGCTACGGCCGCGCCGCGCGATTGATCGATTTCATGGCCGAGGACGGGATCGTCGGACCGTATAACGGCTCGCAAGCCCGCGAGGTGCTCATCAGCGTCGAGGATTGGGAGGCGCGGCTCCAAGGCAATCGGTCCGCCGCGGCACCGGCAACGCCGCGTCCGCCCGCCCCGCGAAGGTCGTCAACCATCGTCCTCAGCCCTCCGCGCGTTGAACAATATGACGACGATGATGACATCGATGATGCCGACGACGACCGCGAGTCGCAGCGTGTTTCTTCGCCGCGTCGGCCGTCGTCGCGGGCTGTTGCCGCAGCGGCGCCGTTGGAACCATCAGAACGGCCGGAGGAAGCGCCCTTCGATGACGACGACGTGCCTGCCGCTGGGCCTTCGGCATCGCCCGCCGCCCGTCTGCCCGCCGAAGAGGCCATGTCTGGTGCGAACGCCCCATCGGGCGGCGCCGACAATGCCGAATCGGTTTCCGCCGGGCGCCCGGCCGACCGCCCCGCGACCGACGATTCAGCCGCAACCGGCCCGAGCGGCATCGTCCCGGCCGCCGTGCCGCCATCCGGCGACAACGCCGCCCAAGTGGCCTAACGCGGCCTTCTGGCGGCAATCGCGAGGCGATCGCGCCCGCCGAGGCCGTGCCTTCCATCGCAATCGCACGTCATTCGCAGCTCGGCCGCCGGCGCGGCGAAACAGCATGTTGCGTCCACCGACCGCATGGAGCCAGGGCCATTTTTCGGAACCTCTTTGAGCGGCATGCGTCCCGTGGCACCCCATTTTTCCGCTCGACCGCGGCCGCGCCACCTTTCCGTCCGAAGTCGGCCGCGTATGATAATCAATCTCGCTCCAACTTCGTGACGGGCGGGGCGACGGACAGCCGAACGGCCTGCCGGCGAGACGGGTACGCAGACGACGATCGACATCCGAACAACCATTCGAACGCTATTCGAGAATCTAAATCCGATAGGTGACCAATGCCGCCGCAGTTTGTTTTCGAGATGAATCGCGTCAGCAAGCGCTATGGCGAACGGGTCGTGCTTCGCGACATCAGCTTGTCGTTCTTCTACGGGGCGAAGATCGGCGTGGTGGGCGAGAACGGCGCGGGCAAGTCCACGCTGCTGCGAATCATGGCCGGGCTCGACACGGACATCGACGGCACGGCCAATCTGGCCAAGGGAATGCGAGTCCGGTTGGTCGCTCAGGAGCCCGAATTGGCCCTCGATCGAACGGTGCGCGAAAATCTCCGCACAGCGGTTGCATCGATTCAATCGCTACTCGATCGATTCAACGAGATCACCGCGCGGATGAGCGATCCGGGGCCTGACGACGACTTGGACAAGATGGTTGACGAGTTGGGCCGCCTGCAAGAGCAGATCGACGCCGTCGAGGGCTGGGAGATCGACCGGCATATCGACATGGCGGCCGACGCCCTGGTGCTTCCGCCCGACGACGCGATTGTCGGTCGGCTCTCCGGGGGCGAGCGGCGGCGGGTGGCGCTGGCCATGGCCCTGCTGGAAAAGCCCGATTTGCTGCTTTTGGACGAGCCGACCAACCACCTCGATGCGGAGACGGTCGAATGGCTCGAGGCGGAGCTGCGCGGCTATCCCGGCACCGTGATCATCGTCACGCACGATCGCTACTTTCTCGATAACGTGACCAAGTGGATTCTCGAACTGGAGAACGGCCGCGGGCTGCCCTTTGAAGGGAACTATTCGTCGTGGCTCGAACAGAAGGCCGAGTTGTTGCGGGTGATCGAGAAAAAAGAAACGCAGCGGCAGCGGGTGCTTCAGCGCGAGTTGGATTGGATTCGCACCTCGCACCAGGGGCGACGGCAGAAGAACCTGGCCCGCATCAAAGCCTACGAGCAACTGGCCGAACAGCAGATCGACACGAAAAGCGAGACGATCATCCAAATCGCTCCCGGCCCGCGCTTGGGCGACAAGGTGCTTACCTTCCACAATGTCAGCAAAGGATACGCCACGTCGGACGGCCCGCTGACCTTGCTCGACCAATGCTCGTTCGACGTGCCGCGCGGCGCGATGGTCGGCTTGATCGGTCCGAATGGGGCGGGCAAGACGACGCTGTTGCGAATGATCGTCGGCGACGAGCAGCCGGATTCGGGCACGATCGAACTGGGGCCGACCGTCGTGCTCTCCTATGTCGATCAGCATCGCGACGCGCTGGACGACTCGCGCACCGTCTTTGAAGAAATCACCGACGGCAAAGACACCGTGCGGCTCGGTCCGGTGTCGATGAACTCTCGGGCCTATGTGGCGCGGTTCAACTTCCGCGGGCCGCAGCAGCAAAAATTGGTGGGCGAATGCTCCGGCGGCGAACGAAACCGCATCCACTTGGCGAAACTCCTCCGCCGCGGCGGCAACCTGCTGCTATTGGACGAACCGACCAACGACCTCGACGTGAACACGATGCGGGTGTTGGAACAAGCACTGATCGATTTCCCCGGTTCGGCGCTGATCATCAGCCACGATCGATTCTTTCTTGATCGGATTTGCACGCACCTGCTGGTGTTCGAGGGCGGCGGCAAGACGCGGTGGTTCGAGGGGAACTTCGCCGCCTACGAGGAACTGGTGGCTTCCGAAAGCCCCGACCGCCTCGCCCATCGGCGGCAAAAATACCACCGAATTGCCGCCCGATAGCCAGTCGAGTGGGGCGACATGCGGCTCGGCGAGAAATCGCCCCGCGGCAGCCACCATGCTGCCCCGATCGCTTTGCTGTATCCGTCTGCACGAACGGCCGTTTCCGTGCTGCTTTGAATCGCCTACGGTCCGGTCGCTGCACACACCCGAAGTGGGATCGCCGATCGGCTGCCTGTTGCGGGCGGCCTAATTGCTACGATCGATCCCTTCGGAACGATGCGGACGGTCGCGGTGGGCAAGCCCCCCTTTGGCGGCCTTCGCCCGTTCCCCGAAGTGCTATGCTTGCGTAGCCGACGCAGACCGCTCGATGCGATGTCGGCAGACGATCTTTCTCTCGCAGATTGTCGAGGATACGATGGACGCAGTGTTGAATGCGACGGCGATCTATTCCGATCTTGGCGGCGATCCCGATTTGGGCGATCTCGTTGCTCTGTTCGTCGAGGAGATGCCCGAACGAGCACAAACGATCCGATCGCACCATGCCTCGGGCGATCTCGAACTACTGCGCCGCGCGGCGCATCAACTGAAAGGGGCGGCGGGCAGTTACGGCTTCGCTCCGATCTCGGCCGCGGCCGCTGAACTCGATCAAGCGATTCGTTCCGGCGCGCCCGGCGATCGGATCAGCGCCTGCGTCGAACGCTTGATCCAACTTTGTCTCAGCGCCCGAGCCGGAGCGCCGCCGCAAGGTGGATGATTTCTCGGACGAGCCCCGGCGGCTGAGCGGTTGACCGTCTGCGGGTCACTCGCCCGACGGCCGGGCCGCGCATTGTCCTTCGCCGCAAGTCTCAGTGCGGCCGAACCAGCGGCCCCAGCGGTGTCGGTTCCGTGCGAACACTCCATAGGCCCAATCGGTTGCCGTGCGCAGCGGAAACCATCGCGTCGGCGCCGCCAGCCATCCGAGTCCCACGGCCTCGTAACACCGGCGAACGGTTTCCGCCCCGCGGACAACGCTGCCATCGGGCAAGATGCCGTGCAGTTGAGCCGACACTTCTTCATTCGTCAGGCCGAACCGCCCCGGGTCGAATCCCGGCGACGAAATGTCTTCGAACACAAGCTTCAGTTCGCGGTTCCGCCGCCGCAGCCAGTCGATTTCGCGACGGCAGAAGGGGCAGGCGCCATCGTATAACACACGCATTGGCCATGAGTGCTTTGCCGGCATGAGTGAGTTCCTCCGCTTCGCATCGGCCGCGTTTCTTCGTCGCGAACCGCGTTGACGGGTCGTTGGTTGCCGGCTGACTAATCGGCGTCGGCCAACATCAAGGGACGAAGTTCGGCCGCCAAGTAAAACGAGCCGGTCGCGCAAATCAAATCGTCGGGGCCGGCCCTTCGCCGGGCTTCGTCGTAGGCCGCTTGAGGCGCATCGAACCATTGCCACCGTTCAAATCGCGATGCCGCCCAAGCCGTCAACCGCTCGGCATCCACCGCCCTCGGATTATTCGTAAACCGGGTGAGATAGGTTTCGTCGAAGTTCCCGCGAAGCCGATCGAGCATGCCGGGCACATCCTTGTCAGCGGCAGCCGCGAAGATCAGAAACCGTCGCGAAGCATGAAGCTGCTCGCGAAGAAAGTTTATCAAGGCCTGCACCGAAGCCGGGTTATGGGCCCCGTCGAGGATCACCCACGGACGGCGCCGCATAAGTTCGAGCCGCGCCGGGCATTGAACCTGAGCCAGTGCCGCGGCCAGCGCCGAGGGGGCGATCGGCCACCCTTGCCGGCCGAGCAAGCGGCAAATCATCGCCGCCACGGCCGCATTGCCCGCTTGATGACGACCGAGCAACCGCAGCGGCGACCAATCGACCAGCACCTCGTGCCGCGGCGCAACGCACTCGACGCGGATCGTCGCCGGCTGCTCGACGTCGAGCCGGCCGGGCCGATAGTCGTATCGCACTTGGTGCCCAACCTCCCACAGCGGCGCGCGGTGAAGCTGCGCCTGTCGGCCGATCACCGCGCGCGGGCCAGTGTCCAACTCACCGCAAACCACGGGCACGCCGGGCTTGATAATGCCGCCCTTTTCCGCGGCAATCTCCTCGACGGTCGAGCCGAGCTGCTGCATGTGATCGAGGCTGATGCTGGTGATGGCCGTGACAACCGGCTCGCAGACGTTGGTCGAATCGAGCCGGCCGCCCAAGCCCACCTCCAACACGGCGAGTTGCACTTCCCGCCGCCGGAAGTAATCGAAGGCGAATGCGGTGAGAATCTCGAAGAACGTAGGGCCTTGCTCGCCGGGCGAGCCCGCGGCCTCGCGGTCCATCTGTTCCACGTGAGGACGCAGTCGGCGCAAGCCGTCGGCCAGTTCCGCCTCGCCACATGGAATGCCATCGACGGCCACCCGTTCCTCCAACCGCTCGAGGTGCGGCGAGGTGAACAACCCGGTACGATAGCCGGATCTGTGGACCGCGCCGGCCACCAGCGCAGCCGTCGAACCCTTGCCCTTGGTGCCGGCAATATGAACGGCGGGCAGCCCGTGTTGCGGATCGCGCAGGCGCGCACACAACGCCCGCATCCGATCGAGCTTCAGGCCGCTCTTGTAGGGAATCGTCGCCGACCGCTCGTAATCCACGCGTTCGTAGAGCCAGCGGATCGACGGATTCATCGACGAACGCCCTTGTTCCACGGCGGCGCAGCCGGGCTGTGTGGCGGCAGCCGTTCGACGCGGCAGCCGTTCGAGGCGAAGACTTTTTCCACCGCGCGCGATGAAAAGGGCTGCGCTCTCAAAGGAAAGAAATCGGTTCGCGGTCGTGCCCGGCCGTGTGCCTGGCGGACGCCTGAGATCGCTCAGACCATCGCGTCGGCAAACTCGCGGCGAAGCACTTCGACGGCCTTTGGCCCATGCTCGCCGGCCACCACCACATTGATCCGCACTTCGCTGGTGCTGATCATCTCCACGTTCATGCCGGCTTCGGCCAGGGCGCGGAACATGCGGGCGGCCACGTCGGTGTGGCTCTTCATGCCGATGCCGAACACCGACAGCTTAGCCACATTGGCCGAGCTTTGCGGCGGGGGCGAGCCGAGCAGTTTCGCCAAATCGGCGGCCTTGGCCACCGCACGTTGATAATCGGTTTGAGGCACCGTGAAACTGATGTTCGCCTGTCCCTCGTTGCCGACGCTCTGCACGATCATGTCCACGTTGATCCCGGATTCGGCAATCTCGTCGAAGCATTGCGCCGCCAGCCCGGGACGATCGGGAACGCTTACCAACGTAATTCGCCCTTGGCTTTCATCGAGGGTGATGTCTTCGATGATCAGGTCTTCCATCCGTTCGAGCCGGGCGAGCAGCTCTTTCGTGTGATTGCCGCGCGCGACGGCCCCGGCCCCTTCTCCCGGCCCGGCCGCATTGGGCGGCGCGATCGACAGACCGAACGCTTCATGCACCGTGCGCAAGGCTTCCTGGGCCAAATCGCGGGCCACGAGCACCGAGATCTTGATCTCGCTGGTGGTGATCATGTCGATGTTGATGCCCTTTTCCGCCAGCGCGCGGAACATGGTGCGGGCCACGCCCGGCTGGGTGGCCATTCCCAGTCCGACCGCCGACACCTTCGCCGCATCGTCGTCGTACGAAACACTCGCGGCGCCAAGCTGCTGCGAAACCGCCTCGACCAATTTGCGGACGGCGGGCAACTCGTCGCGCGGCACGGTAAAGGAAATGTCCGCCTTTCCGCCCGCCCCGACGTTCTGCACGATCATGTCCATCGGCACTTTGGCGGCCGCCACCTGGGCAAAGACCTGAGCGGCCACGCCCGGCCGATCGGGCAGGCCGCGCAGCGTGACGCGGGCCTCGTTCTTGATGACTGCGGCGCCGCACACCGGTTGATTGGGCGCCTCGGGTTGAGCCACGATGAACGTGCCCGGCACGTCGCTGAAACTGCTGCGCACATGAACGGGCGTATTGAATTTCTTGGCGAACTCGATCGAGCGATTGTGCATGACGCCCGCCCCGGCCGTGGCCAGCTCGAGCATCTCGTCGTAGCTGATGCGGTTGGTTTTGCGGGCCTCGGGCACCAACCGCGGATCGGTGGTGTACACGCCATCCACGTCGGTGTAGATTTCGCAGGCGTCGGCATTCAGCGCGGCGGCCAGGGCGACGGCCGTCGTGTCGCTCCCGCCGCGCCCCAACGTGGTGATGTTGAAATCGTCATCAATTCCCTGGAACCCGGCGGCAATGACGATCTTGCCCGACTCCAACGCGCGGCGCAACCGCTCGGTCGAGATGGAACGAATCCGCGCCTTCGTATGCGTGCTGTCGGTAACGATGCCCATTTGCGCGCCGGTCATGCTGACCGCTTCGTGGCCGAGCGAATGAATCGCCATCGCCATCAGCGCAATCGACACCTGCTCGCCGGTGGAAAGGAGCATGTCCATTTCGCGGGCTGGGGGCGTTTCCGTGATCTGTTTGGCCAAGCTGATCAGTTCGTCCGTGGTGTGGCCCATCGCGCTGACGACCACGACCACTTGGTTGCCTTCCATCTTGGCACGGATCGCTTTTCGCGCAGCCGACAAGATCTTTTTGCTGTCCGCAACGCTCGTACCGCCAAACTTCTGCACGATTAACGGCATGACCACAACCCTCTGCCGACCCGCATCGCGGCGTCAGGCATCGAAACAAGGTGAACGAGACCCCGACAACCCAAGCCGGCGCCCACCGCCATCGCCGACAGCCCGATCAATCGCCTAACATCGCCTTTGCTAATGATCCCCTCGGCAATTATTAGGCGCGGTGAATTGAATATCTTATCATACCGTTGTCGCTTGCCAAGAGCGAATCGCTTGTCAAGCGAACACGCCGCTTCGGGGCTTTTGGAGCCCGGTCTCGCCCCGTCCGGCAGGGCGCAGGCGTCGCCGCGCGGCTTTGACGGCTCGGCACGCGACCGCTTCGAAGGTCTAAATAGAACCGCGGAAAAGGGGAACTCGATTCAAACTGGGCTGCACGCAATCGGCCGCTTTGCCGGGCCTGCGGCCGCTGCTGCAATTTCATGGCACCATTCAGAGCAACTCCCTAGATCCGACAGGTCGAATCGGACGCCCGTTGCCGACTAGACCCTTCCTTTCGGGGGATTTGCAATGAAATACTCCATCAGCGTCCAGCCGTCGGCGAAAAACAACGACGATCGAACTGCTGACTGCTCGTCGTAAGTCGTGCTGGCGTCGGGTTGAATGTCGCTGCCCGCAATCGCCGCCGGAACATCGCCGTAGCTGTGGGTTTTAGTTCGCAGCGGGGTGGGATGGTCGGGCGAAATCAGCAGCCGGTATTGCCCGTACCCCTGCAAGGCCTTCCAGACGGGGCCGACGATCTTGGCGTCGATCTCTTCCAAGGCCTTCACTTTAGCGTCGGCATCACCCTCGTGCGAGGCTTCGTCGGGCGCCTCGACATGCACGCAAACGAGGTCGTATTCCTTCAGTGCATCGACGGCGTATCGGCCCTTGGCGGCGTAGTCCGTGTCGGTGTAGCCGGTGGCGCCGGGCACGTCGATCCGCTTCCAGCCGAGCAAGGCTGCCAGCCCGCGGAGCAAATCCACGGCGGTAATCATCGCCCCGCGAACGCCGAAGCGTTGTTCGAACGAAACCAACCGCGGTTTGTTGCCCAGTCCCCAAAGCCAAACATGGGTTGCCGGAGGTTTGCCGGCGGCGACGCGAGCCGCATTGACGGGATGATCGGCGAAGACTCCTTCGGAACCGTTCATCAAAGCGACAAGTAGATCGCTTCCCGGCCCGCGGGGGTAATCATCGAGCACGCTCTTGTCGGTCAAGTCGTGCGGTGGAGTGGTATGGGTGTCGGGCGAGAAGGGCGAAGGCTCGTCGCCCGACCGATGAATCAACAGATTGCGGTAGCTCACGCCGGGATAGAACTGCCATTGCGCTCCACCGAGGCTTTTCTGCGCGGCATGCATCAGTTCAGCCGCTTCTTCCGACGAGATTTGGCCCGCCGTGTAACTCTTCATCACTTGGTCTTCCACGGTCACCAAGTTGCAGCGGATGGCCCAATCGTTCGGGCCCAGTTGCAAACCTTGCGCGGCAGCCTCGAGCGGTGCCCGGCCTGTGTAGTAGCGGTGCGGATCGTAGCCCAACAGGCTCAAGTTGGCCACGTCGGAACCGGGCGGCAGATCGGCGGGGGTGTTGTTGGCGCGGGCGACCACCCCCGCGGCGGCCACCGCATCCATGTGAGGGAGCCTTGCGGCTTGCAATGGGGTGCGGCCGCCGAGGCGATCTTGCGGTTCGTCCGCGGCACCGTCGGGGATGATGATCGCGTATTTCATAACACCTCGAAAATAACGGTGGAAAACCAAATAGAACCGCAAAAAACGGAAAGCGGTTCGAACGGCGACTGTTCGCAAAAGCAGCCGCTCCGCTGCGCCGGCGGCCGCTTCAGCAATTGTGCAAAATTATTTTGCCCTGTTAACCTTACTGCGCAGGATGTGAAGCCGGGTAATCTGGGAGTGGTCGCTTTGCGATTCTGAGCAATCTCGGCAAGCCACTTTCGGCCACCTTGCGCAGCAATATTAAAGCCCCTTGCCGCCTGCTGCGGCCGATCGGATCGGTTCGCCGCGATCACGGGCGCGGGCGGTCAATCGCGCACGCGCAATCGCACGCTGCCGGCGTGAACGCACGGCAACCGCTCGATCTCCTTCAACGCATCCTCGACGACTCCGTTGGGAGCGGCGTGGGTCATAATGATCAGCGGCACGGTGCCCGAGGCATTATCGCCTGCCTCGTGCTGGATGATCGAGGCGATGGAGATATTGCGTTTTCCGAGAATGCCGGCGATTTCCGCCATCACCCCGGGGCGATCGTCCACGTTGAACCGCAGATAGAACCGTCCGGTAATCGCCGCCGGCTGCCGCGTGGCGACCGCGGCGGGGCGTTGATCGGACCACAGCTCCAATGCTCGGAAGGTGAGCTTGGTGCGGCCGACCACCGTGCTGATCAAATCCGCCGTCACAGCCGACGCGGTGGGCATCTGGCCGGCACCCTGGCCTTGGAAAAACACGCGGCCCACGACATCGCCCACCACGCGCACCGCGTTGAACGCGCCGCGAACCTCGGCCAGCGGCGAGCCGCGACGAACCAGTGTGGGCGACACATGGAGCTCCAAGCCCTCGGGCGTCAGATCGCCCACGGCCAGCAGCTTGATGCGGTAGCCCAACTCTTGAGCGAAGCGGATGTCGGCGATATCGACCGAATCGATGCCCACTCGCGGGATGTCTCGCCAACTAATTCGCGTGCCGAAGGCCAGGTGGGCCAAAATGGCCAGCTTTTGGGCGGCGTCGGAGCCATCGACGTCCATGGCCGGATTCGCTTCGGCGTAGCCGAGCCGCTGCGCTTCGGCCACCGCCGAACGGTAGTCGGCCTGCTGCTCCTCCATTTGCGTGAGAATGAAATTGCTCGTGCCGTTGAGGATCGCGTGAATCGAGAGAATCTGATTCGCTGTGAGCGATTCGCTCATGGCGGCGATGATGGGAATGCCGCCGGCCACCGCCGCCTCGAAGGCGATTGTTCGTCCCAACTCGCGGGCGCGATCGAACAGCTCGGGGCCGTGCTCGGCCAACAGCGCTTTGTTGGCCGTGACGATGTTCTTGCCCGCCTCGAGCATTTTCAGCATGATCGTTCGTTCGGGTTCGAGCCCGCCGATCAACTGCACCACATGCTCGATCGAGCGATCGGCGAGCACCGACTCGATGTTGTCGGTCAGCAGCCCTTCGGGCAAGGCGACGTTCCGCGGCCGTGTCAGGTCTTTATCCACCACGCGCACCAGTTCCACCGGTCGGCCCGTATGCCGTGCGATCCGTTGGCGATGCTCTAACAGGAGCTTCGCCACACCCGAGCCGATTGTGCCGAATCCGATAATCGCCACCTTCGCCGGTTCCATGGGGAAACCTCGATTCCAAGGGTTGCCGTTCGATTGAACAGTTGCCGTCCGCCGAAAAAGACCGCCGTTGTCGGCCGAACGACCGAAACACAGCGCGGCGGCCGCCGGCACTGAGAATTGTTCATCGTAGGTTACTCTCCCTTCGATCGTCAAGGCCGCATCGGCTTCGGTGCTCCCTGGCGAGCTTCGGGGATTTCAGCGTAGAATGGTGATTCGGTAATGCGGGAGCGATCGACGCGCCGCTTGCGCACCGGCGATGGCTGAGTTGGTCGGTCGGTTGGCGAGGCGATGGCGCGCCAGTGATCCGAGAGGGACGCCGAGCCGAGTGTTCGACCGGCGGTATTTTCGAAGGGCCGCGTCTGGACCGCGCAAAATAGCTCCACCCAATTGCGAAAGCGGCCGCCGCCGCAACAGCGCGGCCGTCGGCGTTGCCGCGACGTTGGCGGGGCAATGGCCTCGCTGTTGATTATCGGCCCATCGCCGGGGTTGTTCCCTCCCGCTGGGTTGTTCCCTTGCTTTACAGGCGCGCAATCAATCATGTCGTGGGCGATCCGGTGCCGTGACTTGCGGAAAACATATGCGGGCAAGCCGCCCGTCGAAGCCGTTCGCGGAATCGACCTGGAAATCGCCGAGGGCGAGTGCTTCGGCGTGCTCGGCCCCAACGGTGCGGGAAAGACCACCACGATCGAGATGTTCGAGGGGTTGATCGAGCCAACCGGAGGCGAGATCGAGGTGTTCGGCATCCGCTGGCGCGACGATCCGCAGTCGATTCGCCGCCGGATCGGCATCTCGCTGCAAGAGACGAAGTTCTCCGACAAGCTGACCGTGTTGGAAACGGTGCGGCTGTTCCGCAGCTTCTACCCCAGCGGCCCGACGCCCGAAGAGGCAATCGCCCGCGTCGGCCTCGAAGAGAAATCGCGCACCTGGATCAAGAACCTCTCTGGGGGCCAGCGGCAGCGTTTGGCCGTGGCCGTCGCCTTGGTCGGCGAGCCGCAGTTGCTGTTTCTCGACGAGCCGACGACCGGACTCGATCCGCACTCGCGGCGGCAGGTGTGGGAGGTTGTCGCCTCGGGCAAGCGGCAGGGGCGAACCACGGTGCTCACCACGCACTACATGGAAGAAGCCGAGCAGCTTTGCGATCGGATTGCGCTGGTCGATCGCGGGCGGGTAATCGCGTTGGGTACGCCGCCGCAGTTGATCGCTCAGTTGGGCGGCCGTCATGTGGTCGAGTTCGCCTTGAATCCGGCCGAGGCGATGGACGACCCCTCGGAGCCGTGGCGGCATTTGCCCGGGGTGATCGCCCCGCGACGCGAACGCGACGCCATCCATCTGACCGTTGCCGAACCCCATGTGGTGCTTCCCCTGTTGCTCGACGAGCTTGGTCGCCGCGGCTGGGCATTGGCTCGGTTGGTTACGCGGCCCGCCAAACTCGACGACGTTTTCGTGGCGCTCACGGGCCGGACGTTGGCCGAAGGCGGAGCGGCCAATGGTTCTTACGGCGGAGCGGAGAACGGATGATGGCTGCTCGACGGCTCTTTCCCCTGGTCGAACTGACCCTGGCGCGGTGCCGCGAGTTTTTGCGCGAACCGGACGCGATCTTTTGGGTCTATGTTTTCCCGTTGTTCCTCGTGTTGGCCTTGGGAATCGCGTTTCGCGATTCGCCGGTCGAACGATTCCGCGTTGCGGTGCTGAGCGACTCGTCCGCGGATGCGACCTTGGCGGCCCTTCAGGCCGACAATCGTTTCCTTGTCGAAGCGTTGGACGAGCCGACCGCGCGGAGCCGGCTCCGGCTGGGCCGAATCGATTTGATGATCGCGTCGCGCCCGGCCGAACGGCCGACGTACGTGTTCCTTTTCGATCCGACTCGCGCCCAAAGCGTGCTGGCCCGAGATGCGGCCGACGATCTGCTGCAACGCGCCGCCGGTCGTCGCGACGCCGCCGAGCGGATCGACCAGACGTTCGATGAACCGGGCGGGCGCTACATCGATTTTCTGATTCCCGGCCTGATCGGCATGGGGCTGATGGGCGGAGGAATGTGGGGCGTCGGTTTCGCCTCGGTCGATATGCGAATTCGCAAGTTGCTGAAGCGATACCGCGCCACCCCGATGCGCCGCAGCGACTTCTTGGCATCGCTGATTCTCAGCCGACTGCTCTTCACGCTGCCGGAGGTGTCGCTGCTCATCCTTTTTTCGTCATGGATGTTCGGCGTGGGCTGTGCGGGCAGCTACGCCACGTTGGCCGCGTTAGTGGTGCTCGGCGCTCTGCAATTCGCCGGTTTGGGATTGCTCGTGGCGATGCGGGCGCAAACGATCGAGACAGTGATGGGGCTGATGAACGCCGTGATGATGCCGATGTGGATCGGTTCGGGCATCTTCTTCTCGATCGAGCGTTTTCCGGAGGCAGTGCAACCCTTCCTGCACGCACTGCCGCTGACGCCGTTGCTTGCCGCGCTGAGGCAAGTGATGCTCGAAGGCGCCGGTTGGGCGGCCGTGGCGCCGCAGGCCGCGTTGATCGTCGGCTGGACGATCGTTTCCTTCGCCGTGGCGCTGCGCTGGTTCCGCTGGACGTAGGCCGAGCAATGACGGCATGGAACCGGCGCGCGATGAGTTGCGCCGATCGCCTCGCGCCGGTTCTCTCGGCCGCGAAGCGAGAGATTACCACCGGACTACGGCGTTGCCTGTTCGCCGCCGATGCCTAATTGGGCGCGCCATCGGCCGCGGCTGCCGCGTTCGGGTTTCTCGCCGGCGGGGGGCTCCGCGGCCGGAGGAATCGCCCGCAATTGCTCTTCCAGTTTCGCCCGCTCGCGGGCAAGTTTGGCCCGCTCCAGCGAGATCTCGATTTCGGCCTGGCGCATCTTTTCTTGCAGTTCGGCCTGAAGCTGTTCGAGATGGGCGCGGTGCTCTCGGATCACTGCGTCTTGATCGAACATCTCGCCCAACGCGGCGGCGCCGACCGCCACCGAGCCGAGACTGCCGCTTTGGTTCTCCAACAGGGCTTTCAGCTCGTCAATTTCTCGGTCTTTCTCGGCAAGCAAGCGGTCTTTTTCGGCCAAGAGCTGATCGGTGCGGGCGACAATCTGCCGTACTTCGATTCGTTCTTCCGGGCTGATCGATTCGCGCTGCGCTTCGGCTTCCAGCGCGGCGAGAATCTTCTGCTTCTCCAGTTCCCAATTGAGCACGCCCTCGGTTGTGCCCGAAGACGAGCGCAGTTGCGCCAACTCTTGTTGCAGTTCGGCGTTTCTCGCTTTGATTTGGCGAAGGTCTTCTAGCGCCATTTCGTAGCGACGGCGGTAGTCTTCGGCTTGTTCGTCGGCCGGCGCGGCAGAAGGTTCGCCGCCCGACGGCAGCGGCACTTCTTCGGTCAGTGCGGCGGCTAGGGCGTTGCGGCGAAGAGCGTCGAACCGCTCTTGAGCCTCTTCAATGCGGTGGGCATCGTCGTCGGCCGCTTCGCCACGGCGGGTTTCCCAATCGGTCCGTTGACGTTCCAATTCGGCCCGTTGGCGCTCCAGTTCGGCCCGCTGCCGATCGAGTTCGGCGCGGCGCCGCTCGAGTTCCTCGCGGACCGATTCCAGCTCGGCCTGCTGCCGGCAACGCAGTTGATGCCAATTCTCTTGCTCGATGCGGCACTGTTCTTCGAAGGCGGCCTGCCGGCTGCGCCATTGGGCATCGAGGGCGGCCTGCTGCTCGGCCAACTGCGAGAACCATTCGGCCTGCTGCCGGCGCCATTGTTCGCCGAGCGCGGTGTTCTGCGCCGCCGTCTGCCGGCAAAGCTCTTCCCACTGTTCTCGCTGAATACTCAGTTGCGACGAGAGCCGTTCCAGTTCCGCTTCGCGCCGGTCGATTTCGGCGCGGCGCTGCTCCAGCGTCTGCTGGGCCATTTCCACCTGGCGGGCTTCGCGCTGCAACAACTCCTTCAGCGCGCGGCCTTGATCGCGCAGTTGGGCCTCGGTTCTGTTGAGCCGGGCTTGCTGCGCCGTCAGAAAAGCGCGAATCCGTTCGCGCTGCGCCCCAAGCGCAGCCGCGAAGCGCGCGGCCCAATCGTCGGCGCCGGCAGGCAGAGCAGGTGTCGCTTCCATGTCCAACGGAGTCATCCTCGGCCGACTGTCTTCGGACGGTTACCTCACATCATCGGTCCACAACAAGGCGGCCGTTCGGCAACGCGATTCGGTCGGCTGAATTCACCATCCGCCGGCTGCAAACTCCATCGTCGGCAATGGCAGTTCATGCCGCAGGGCATCGATCCTCAGAAAACCCACGCAACTCGACACCGGCCGGTCCGCGGAAGAAGCCCCTCTCCCAATCGAAGGCCTTTGTTGCATTACTTTTCTGACCCCGTCAACCAGCCGTGGGCCGCCCCTGTCGGAGGAGATGCTTGCCGCCCAAAGAACGCCGTCGTCAGAGGCGTTTCGCCCCGCGGCCTGAACGCCGGCAGGCCAAGCCAGCGTGTTGCCCCGGGGAGGATGACGGCAATCGTCCCCTATCATTCTTAATAGGCCACAGGGGGCGAACGGTCAAAACGAAGCGTGCGATTTCGTCGGCCGCAACGATCAGAACGGTTGTAGCGGCATTCAACGAACTGAAACACGCAACCCTGTTGGGCGCGATTGGCGTTTCGACCTGGAATTCGCCTCGTTGCGATTGGGCCGCTGCCCCTGGCCGGTCGCGACACTGTGCTGAGGGCGCGCTGATGGCGGGCCGCTGCCCCCGGCCGTTCGAGAACGGCTGCGTCGCTCGAATCTGCATCCATCACCCGCTCGGCTCGCGGTCAGCGATTCGGCAATTCGTCGATGAACCGTCGCCATCGAGCCTCTAGCAGCGACCAATCATCGCCGAAAATCGCGGCGAATTGTTTGAGCCGTTCGGCCGGGGAGGGATGATGCCATGCGGGCCTCTCAGCGGTCGATCGCATGTAATGGCCGTATTGGGCCGGCATCGTCTCCGTCAGGTAGAAGCTCAATGCCCACGCCGCAGCGTAGGCCGTCTCAGGATGGCGGGCGAAGAGCGACTCGTCGGCCACTAGCGTTCGCAGCAGGTCGGGCGTGCGCTGCGAATGGCAGAATCGGGCGAAGTCGTCTCGCCTCATGCGATTGATCCGATCGCCGAGTCGCGGATAGTGCCGCGCGTCGAAGACGCCGGGCGCTTCGAACATCGTTGCCAAGCCCTCGGCGACCCACCGCGGCGGCATGGCCCAACGACTATGCACGCCGGTATTGAACGCGGCCTGGTGCGTCGCTTCGTGAACAAGCACCGCGTCGGTCGAGGTGAAGTACGAATGTTGACGGCCGCGGTCGTAGATCATCAGGCGGTTGCTCTGCGCATCGTACCAACCCAACACGGCGGCGTTGACCGGCGCCTGCTGGCCGGCCGAGCGGCGTGCGAATTCTTCCGCATCGCGGCAAACAATTGCCACCAACGGGGTCGGCGGCGGATCGACGGGAATGCCCCGCACCGTGAAATAATGGACGAACGACCGATAGAATTCGTCGAACCGATCTGCCCAACGATCGCGCTGACCGACCGGATGAGCCACCATGTAGAGGCCGGCGCCCGAAACCTCGAATCCGCTGCCCAACTCGCGGAGCAGTGCCGCGCGCGTTTCCGAGGGCGAGAACGGGCGGAACGCAGGGGCCGTCTGCCGCGCGCGATTGCCTGCCGCCGCAGGCAGATCCCAAAGGCGACCATCGCGCCCCAGCAACAGGATTCGCCGATCGCCGATGGCCAGCGGCCTTCCCTCGTATTGCTTTCCTTCATAATCCAACGCGACCATCACATCAGGCAGTGTGCCCGCCGCGCCGAACTCGGCCGCCAAAGAGCGATTCGCCGACAGACCGACCCAAACCAAAGAACACAATACGGCAAGACCGCTAATCAACGGTTGTGGCCGCACCCAGCCCGAAACGCGCTCTTGTTGGTCGCTGGGGATATTACCGCAAGGCGAGGAAACCGGTGAATCGCAGCACGGAGCGGCCGGCCGCGTTCGACCAACGGCGCGGAACGGTGGTCGCTGATAGGGAATACTCGACATGTAAGTCAAACCGCGGAAAACGGAAGGCAATTCAAATAGGGACGAAGCGCAATCAGCCGCATTGCTGTCGCCGCGGCCGCTTTCGCAATTGTTTGGAACTATTCAAGCACCGTCCTCGCCCGATCTTGTTGATGTTCGCCGAGCCAAACGACGCATTGGCTGCCGAATGCCCGGCCGTTGGGCGTCGTCGCGGTTGGCGAAGGTCAAAATGGTTGCCTCGCCCCAGGGATTGCCACTCTTTTCGAATGTCTCCGGTTATGACAACCAATGACGGAGGCGGTCCGCACAATCCTAGCTCAAGGCCAGCAGCGACGGCCGCCGAGTCGCTCACGCACGACGGAAAAAAGAGAAAAAGCGGCATTTTTGTCTTTCCGCGACTCATCCGGTCGGCTATGCTGTTGGGGCTGAAGAAGCCACAACACCGATGACGGAGAATCCACTCAGTTGCCGGCGGCGCTGATACGGACGAGCAGAGAAGAGACGTGTGGTGAACAAAAGTCCCGTGCCGGGGGAGTGTCACCATGTCGATCCGTGTTAAGTGTCCCAATGGGCATGAACTGAAGGTGAAATCGAGCTTGGCGGGCAAGTCGGGGCTCTGCCCGATCTGTCGGGCGGTGGTTCAGGTGCCGGTGCCGAAGGATCCGTTGGAAGACTCGATCCTCGACATGCTCAGCACGATCAAACCCGTCATTTCGTCGGAAGGCGATGGGGCCGAGGCTCCGCCGGCCGGTGCCGACGGTGCAACGCATCGTGCGCCCAGCCATCGAGTGGACATGCACGACAAGCTGTCGGCAGCCATGGCACCGAAAAAACTGTGTGTCCGCTGCCATCGGGAAATCGATTTGGGCACGCACATCTGCCCCCACTGTCACACCTATATCGCCAGTGTAACCGACTTCGGCCTACGGTAGCTGGAGTGCGCGCTTTTGATTCCATTGGCGCGCCGAAACGAGCGGCTCTCTGTTGCGAAAGGGCCTTGTCAAACAATCCAGTTCTTCCGCCAAGTCTTGCGACAGCACTAGGAATGCTCAAACAAGATTTGGGCAAGAAGTGCCAATTGCTCGACAAGGCCCTGCGAAAAAGCCATTTCACGCCGCCATGGCCGAACGCTTCGGGCAGTGTTCGCCGCGCGAATATCGCTTTCGCCACGACGGCGGAGTAAAATACCAGTCGCAGTGCCGGCAGTTGAAGCCCGGCCGTACTCGTGTTCGACAAGCGTTTCCGCCAAAGCAACGCCTGTTGCCGTCGAGGCAGCGGCAAGGCGATCTGTTTGGGTGAATGCCGTTTTTTCTGCGAGAGAACCGCCGCGAACGACCCGTTTGAACAAGGGCAATTCTATGAAGAGCGTTGTGCCGCCTGTGAACGGATTTGTGCGGAACCGAAAAATGTTCGGTCTTGGGGAGGGGGCGTTTCGCCGCGATGCAGCACCGTCGGCGGTTGTCGCGCGCCCCCAGCCTTGGATTACGATGCTGACGATCGCGCTGGCGGCAAGTTTCGCTGCAAACGTCTCGGTTCTGTCAGCGGCCGATCCGGCAGCGGGTCGGGCGATTGCGCCGGCGGCGGCCGCAACCACACCGGCAGCGACGGCCGCGGCCGCTGGGGTCGATCCATTGGCGGGAGTGCGTTGGGCGGGGCCTGCCGTCTCGCTCGAACAGCTTCGCGGCAAGACCGTTCTGTTATTGGTGTACGCCAGTTGGTGCCCGAAATGCAACGCGTGGTCGGGCGATTTGTTCACTCAACTGAAGCAAGCCATTCACAACAAACCGATTGTCATTTTGGCGATTTACGCCGATAAATCGCCGGAGGAAGCGCAGGCCTACGTTACGCAGCGCGGTTTCATCGCCCCGAACATCATTCATGGATACGATCCCACCATGCCGCAGAAGCTGGGCTTTTCCAGCAATCTGTTCTATTACGTTCTCTTCGACCCCGAAGGGCGGAACAAGGGCACTGGAGCCGCCGGCGGGTATTTCGAAGATGGACCGAACAAGCGATACTCGGTCGCCGAAGAGATCACCCGACTCCGACCGGCAGGGCAGTTCCATGTGTTGGCCGAAAACATGTCGGAGCCGGTGGCTCAATTGCTGTGGCCATTCGAATTGGGCATGGGCAGCGAAGCCGCTCTGACGAAGGCACGAACGTCGCTTTCGGCCGAGCAGAAGAAAGAACTCGACGCCGCCATCGATCGCTACCTCGATGCTCAATTGGAGGAGATTCGCGCAGGATACAAGGGCGAGACGGCCGTACGTTTGGCGGCATACGACAAGGCGGTTGCGCTGAGCAATAGCTTCCGCACGACGCCGCAAAGCAAGAAGGCCCGCGAAGTCGTTCTCTTCATGGAAAAAGACGACGACTTCAAACGCGAATTGGCTGCCAAGAAAGCGTATGACGCCTGCGCGGCGCGGACCGGGCCGAACGTAAAACGCGATCAACTCTTCAAGGCCGTGGCGAAACGATTCGAGGGAACGCACTACGGCCGACTGGCGCAAGAGGCCGCCGAACAGCGATAATCGTCAGTCGTCCGTCGAAAAAATCGCGTTTGTCGCCATGCCCGCCGTTCTTCCCGTAATAGCGATGACAACGCGCCGCCAATGAGCTTGGGTCATCCGGCCGACGCGCACATCGACGGAGAGCGGAATGTCGGTCCGATCGAAAGTCGCGCGCGGCTTGGTCCGTCGCGATTCAACTGGTCGCAGTTCGTAGACGTTCTTCGCAGTTCGTCGTGTGCCCCGTCGAGCGGGCGAGACGCAATGCCGCGAGCCGCCGGGCTGTCCGTGCTGCGGAGAAAGTTGTGCCGCGGAGAAGGTCATGCCGACCGTTGCCGCAGTGCCTCGTAGAAGAGCACGGCCGCAGCGGCCGAAATGTTCAGACTGTCTGCCGAGCCGCGCATCGGCAGGCGAATAGCCGCAATGTCGTCGGCCCGCCACAGCGGTGAAAGCCCGTCGGCCTCGCTGCCCAGCACGATGGCCGTCGGGCGGCGATAGTCGATCGCTGTGTAATTCACCGCGCCGTCAACCCGTGCTGCCGCAATCTGCACCCCTTGCCGCCGCGCCCAGGCGAGGGCTTCCTCGGGCTTGGCCTCGGCCGCGGGCAGCGTGAACACCGTGCCCAAGCTTGCGCGAATCGCATTTGGGTTGAATAGGTCGGGATTCCGCCCGGCGACAATCACGGCCGAAAGGCCCGCCCCATCGGCACTGCGGAACACCGCCCCAACGTTGCCCGGCTTTTCCACCTCCTCCAGAATCGCCACCAGCGGAGCGGCCGGCACGATCAACCGATCGAGCTTGCGCTGGGGTCGCTCGGCCACGGCGACAATGCCTTCTTCTCGCTGGCCGAAAGCGATCTTCGAGAAGACCTCGGCGGGCAACGCGAACAGTGCCGCCCCGCAGCGGCTCAGCACATCCCATTGGGGCGATGCTTCGAGCTGGGCGCACTTCTCTTCGTTGACGAACACTTCGAGTAGCGGTACGCCGGCAGCGGCCGCTCGGGCGATCTCGCGGATTCCGTCGATAATGATCCGCCCCTGCTTGCGACGTTGTCGCGCGTCGCGCAAGTGCGCCGCCTGTTTCACCCGCGGGTTCTGAGCACTGGTGATTCGGCTTAGCGGCATTGCGGCTGCTCCTCGACCACCAACCCCGAATGACTCGTTCTTCCGGCGAGATTTCCGGCGACCGGCGGGAGCGAGCCTTCGGCCGATCCAGCGGCCCGCACGCCCGGCACGCGCGGCAGATCGCTCGTTCGCCATACGGCCATCGCGCCGCAGGGCAGCGATCGCCCGTCGGCCGAAACGAGCGACAACGGCTCGGACAAGACCTTGCCCGGCGGTCCCTCCATCATCGCTGTGGAGAGCATCTCCGCCAAGCGATCGGGCGCGAAGCCGGGCGTGTGGCAGGTGAGCACAATCAACAGCCGGCTCTCTGCGGTCAGTTGGGCGCACAGCTCCAACAGCCGCGGCAAATGCTTCGACAGCCGCCACACCTCGCCTCGCGGCCCGTGGCCGTAGCTGGGCGGGTCGAGAATGACGGCCTCGTACCGTGCCCCGCGTCGTAATTCGCGCTTGGCGAATTTTAGGGCGTCTTCTGCGATCCAGCGAATCGGCGCTGCGGTCAAGCCCGAGAGCTCGGCGTTGGCGCGCGCGTGGGCAAGCATGTTCGCGGCGGCATCGACGTGGACGACCTCGGCCCCGCAGCGGGCGGCCGCCAGCGTGCCCGCTCCCGTGTAAGCGAACAGGTGCAGCACTCGTGGGCGAAGCGACTCAGCTTCGTTGCCGCTGACCGCGGCGCGGCTGAGCGAGCCGAGCCACTTGGGCAGCCGAGACCACCAGCGGGCGTGTTCGGGAAACAAACCCACTTGCCCGAACGGCGTGCATCTCAGTGCCATCCGAAATGGCCCGAAATCCATCGTCCAGGGTTCGGGCAGCGGCTTGGCGAATGTCCAACTCCCCTGCTGCCGATTGCGGGGGCGATCGAATCTCGCGGCCGCCTCGCGCCAACGCGCCGGGCACCGCGGTTCAGCGCCTGCGGCTGCCGGGCAGGGCCGATCGACAACGACCGCGGCAAACCGTTCCAGCCGCCGGCCGCTGCCGAAATCGATCAGCTCGTAGTCGGCCGGTTGAAATGCCTCCGCTTCGCTCATGGCCGAACAATCCCGGCGTCGTTATTCGGGCACCCACAATTTGCCGCCGCCCGCGGCGGGCGCGGCCGACTCGGGCGTCCACAATCCCGCCGGTTCTTCGGCGGCCGGCGATTCCGTCTGCATGGCGGCTTTCTCGATGATCTCCGGGGGGATGAGCCCGAAGCTGAACGCTCTTTCCACGAAGGTTTCGAATTCTTCGCGGCCGGTCCAACGCGAGTTGATTCGCTCGAAAACCATGTTGAACGCGCGTTTAATGTCGCCGCGGCGGAGGTGCCAACGTGCCTCCAGGAGCATCCACTCCCATTCCGGCAGGTTCGGTTTGCCCTCTGCGGTGAATCGACGCCCGAACTCGATCCACTCCTCCGCCTCGTCACGATTGCCCAAGAAACGAGCCAGATTATAGCAAATAAAGGGCGTTATCTCTTGGTTGCGGAACGATTCTCGCCGCAAGAGGGCCGACCCCGCATGAATAAACGACAAATCGTCGCGGTATGTTTCGGCCATCCCCAACATAACGAGCAGATCTCGGTCGGAGAGCGAATCGGAATCGAGATAGCGGCTGAGCACGAAAAAGAAATGGTCCGTGCTCGAACGGCCGTCTTCCATCGGCGTCCGAACTCCCAACTCGCTCCGCAACTCGTCGAAGAACGGCTGCAACTCCGGCATCATGAGTAGTCGTTCTTCCAGATCGATCAGGGCCAACAGCCTCATCCGCAGCGACGGGTCGGCAGCCGCCTCGAAAAACGTTCGCCCGCCGAGGCACTCAACCGGACGGCTCGGCCAGCGACGAACAATAAGCTCGCGCGTACGCGATTTCTCGAGTTCGACGATCCGTTTTTGTTCGATGTGCTCGGGCCAACGGGGTGTTCTAATGATTTCAGACCACAACCAAGAGTACGTAACCTCGCTCTCTTCAACCGACATCTCCGAGATAAGGTCGCCGCATATCTCCCGCACCAAGGCAACAGCGGAATCGATTCCCTCGCCAATCGCCGAGATCGCCAACTCGGCATCTCGATCGGTTTGTTTGCCGAAGAGCATTAATTTCCCTAAGCCGACGGGCACCTGCTCCGCCGAAATCACCTCCGCATCGTTCGGCAACGGACCGGCCGGATAGAGCTCGCAGACAATGCGGGGCCGGACTTCCGTATCGAGCTTTTCCGTCACCGACCGATCGAGAACCGCGCAGCGGGAATCCGAGATAATCGCCTCCTGGACGCGGTCGATGTCGAGAACTTTCCATCGTCGCCGATTGACCGAAATCCAACCGCGCTCGCGTTTCGAACCGAGGCTCAAGAGCAATAGCTCGGCCTCGAAGACATCGGCCGACGAAGGCCATTTTGCAATGTAGGCGCGCAGCGCATCGCGGGCTTCTTCCGTCTTGCCCAACAGCAACCGTGTTTCGGCCAAGAGCCGCCAGGCAGCCGCCGGGGCGTCGTTCGTGCCGGTCAGTTCCGTTAATTGACGTTCGGCGCGTCGCCAATCGAAAGCGATCAGCTTCGACCAGCATTCATTCAACAGCGGCGATTGCTGCACCTTGGGCCAGACACCGAGATTCTCGAAGCACCTCAGCGCCAGAGGGATTGTCGTATCCGTTTGCAGCGACACACGGTAGCGTTTTGCCCAATCGGGCGCATTTTCGCCGAAGGTTACCACCATCAGAATGAGAACCGCCGGCCGAAACCAACCGTGAGAGATCATCGTCTCCACCAAATCGAACGCCAGCGTCATCCACTCTTGCGGCGGCGCAGTGCATGATTCGCGCGCGGTCAACCATCGATCCATCGCCGCCCGCAAATCCTCCTCGGAGGGCTCGATGGCCAGTCCGTCCGGTCCATTTCCGGGGTCGAGTATCTTGATTCCTTGCCAGAGGATGGCTCGCGGGTTGTCGGGGCACGACGCGATGAATCGGTCCGCCTCGTCGCGCCACTGATCACGATCCGTGATCCGCATTAGGTAGATTCGTTCCGCCAGCAAGGCGGGATTGTCGGGTTTCCCTTGCCGCTTTCGCTGATCGATCACCCGATTGAGATGCTCTAACGCGCCGATCGGCTGGTCGGCGTCGATCAGGCGGAGGATTTTCTCCCAGTCCGCAATCAGGTCGGCGCAACAAAACTTCATCTTCTTGCCGCTGCCGCATAGGCACGGTTCGTAAAGCCTCTGGTTCATTCGTTCTTCCTCGATACGTCGGTCGGCGCAGTGGCACCGACTTCGGGCTGCCGTTCGCTCGGCAACGCCGCAGGCCCCGGCACTAATCAAAAAACTTGCTCCTTCGGCACGCTGTCGCTTGCGACCGTCTCCACCCTTGCCGTCCTCGGCCTAGTCGGCTCGATCGGCCTTGCTCGATCCGGGGAATCCGGTTGCGGTTGCGAGCCTTGAGTCTAAATGAATCTGAGAGACAGCGGAAGCGGCGCAAAGATTATTGCCCCTGGGAAAAGCGAATCGGGCATTGAAGGCTCGGGGCAGCGTCGGGCAACTTCGGGCAACGTGGGAAGCTGGGGCGACCGCCAGGCTGCGCCGAAGCCCAACAACCAAGACCGTTGGTCGTGCCGAAAGCTGTCGGAACGTCGCCCGACGCACAGGATCGACACGAACAATCCCGGCTTGGCGCAAAAGACGGACTGACCTCAGCGGGGGATATGGTGAAGGTAGGGAAGATCGGCTGTTATTTCCGGGCGGGTAAAATTGCCCAAAGATAGCGGTTTTGTCGCTTATTCCTGTTGTAGCGACCGCGCTTAGCCGATAAGGCAGTTGTGTGGTTCTGTAACCATGCCGACGGCAGTCCCCGAAGCCTTCGGCGGGGTTCGGTGGGGAGGAACGACAGTGAGATCGGCAACAAAACAGTTTTTGACACTCTTGGTTTGTTTGGCAGTTGTTGCTCCGACAAGTGTTTGGGCACAACGGCCGATCGCCTCGGCACCTGCGACTGTCGGCGGACATCCTCGTGTGGCTCAGTACCCGGGAGGCTATTCCCCATCGGTGGAGACCTTGCCGCCGGGCGACATCAACACCGGACCGAACTCGGCGAATGAGTTGTCGCAGAACGATCCGTCGAGCGATCCCGACTCGATCGCCGCCCAAATGGCCTCCAGCCCCTTCGCTGCGCCGGTAACCGACAGTTGCGACGCCTATTTCGGCCGCGGATCGGCCTGTCCGCCGCAATGGTATGTCGATCAGGGTGTGCGGTTGCTCGTGCGCGGCAAGCCGCGGATGGTACCGATGGGCCGCGAATTGAAGGTCGTTCCCGGGTTGCAGCTTCCCGGCGTGATTGACAGCCGCGCCGTCAATTACGAGGCTCAGGCCGGCTACACCTTGACGCTCGGCTACCACCTGGGCCACGACAGCGAGAACCGCGACCAGTACTTCGAGTTCACCTATTGGGGCATGAACCACTGGAACGAATCGTATGCGGTTACCGGCTCGCGGTTGACCGTTGGCAACGTGACCTTCGGCAATCTCTTCAGCCCGTTCGAACCAAGCAACAACATCTACGACTCGTTCGTGCCGGGATTCAACCGTGCCGATGAAATGTCGATTACCTCTCACTCCGAAATCCACAATTTTGAATGGAACCTGCGGCTCATTCCACGAGGTCGGGCCGATCGCTTGGTCCTTCATCCCGACGGCCGCTGGGAACGCGAAGTTCCCCAAGGGTGCCAGTGGCACTACTTGATCGGCCTGCGTTACCTGACCTTCGACGAGTCGTTCGCCTTCCGTGCCCGCGGCCGCATTACGCAAAACGGCTCGAACGTCGCGTTTCCCACCGGCGATTACTTGAGTTTCACCACCAACGATATGGCGGGCATTCAAGCCGGCGTGGAAATGCATTGGCGGAAGCCGCGATGGGATTTCGGCGCGCGAGTGAAGGCCGGCCCGTACATCAACTGGGCCGGGCAAAGCACCTACTGCCGCACGACCGGCGGCGGCGACGACCCCTTCGCCGGCGGCTTCGACCTGAACTTCGACACGCGGGCGAACAATGCCAAGACGGCCTTCGTCGGCGAACTCGGGCTGTTCGCCAGCTACAAGCTTCGCAAGAACTTCAATCTCCACGCCTCGTATGATTTCTATTGGGTTTCGGGATTGGCACTGGCGCCCGAGCAAATTCGCTTCGAGACCAACCCGTCTGACCACATCGCATCGCTCACGACCCTGCTCTTTCAGGGCATGTCGCTGCGGGCCGAGTTGCTTTGGTAGCCCGAAGCAGATAGGCTAACAGTCTGCCGCGGGCGGCGAAACGCACCATCGATTCGGCTTCCGGGGAATCCGAGCGGGTCGATTCGGCCGTTTTGCGGACCAACGGCCCGCGGGCTGCGCGGCGAGTGTTTCGGGCCGGTCGCGCCATCCCGGCCCACGTCGCAGCCCGGTCGCAACGGCCGCATGCGTGCCGCGATTGCTTGCCGCAACGCCCGTCTGCCTCGACGATCGCATCCTGCAACGATCAAGAGGCGATCGACCGCCGTGCCGCAGATCGCTTCTGAATTCAAGGAGCGATCGTAATTCGGCAAGCGGTCGCATGCCGTGCGAAGTTCATTCAAGAGCACGTTGCCGGCCACGCGGAACATTCGCGTTTCGAAAAGACCCTTGCTGGTTGTTCGACCGTGAGGACGGGCGATGGAAATCATCATCACTGACGATGCCGAACAGATGAGTCGCACCGCGGCGCGGATCGTCCGCCGGGTGCTCAATGCCAAACCCAACGCCGTGCTGGGATTGGCCACCGGCTCGACCCCGTTGGGGCTTTATCGCGAACTGGTGCGGATGCACCGCGAAGAGGGGCTCGACTTCTCGCAAGTCACCACGTTCAATCTCGACGAGTACGTCGGGCTGCCGAAGAACCACCCGCAAAGCTACCACTGGTTCATGCACGAGAACCTTTTTCGGCACATCAACATCGCGCCGCAGAACATCTATATCCCGTTGGGAACGACGGACAATTCCTCGGCCTTCTGCGCGTGGTACGAAGAACGCATCCGCCAATGCGGCGGCATCGATCTGCAAATTCTCGGCATCGGCAGCGACGGCCACATCGCCTTCAACGAACCCTCCAGTTCCCTCGGTTCGCGGACGCGCATCAAAACGCTTGCCCAACAAACGATTCGCGACAACGCCCGCTTCTTCGCCTCGATCGACGAAGTGCCGATCTATGCGATTACAATGGGAGTCGGCACGATCCTCGAAGCGAAGAAGATCATTCTGCTGGCCAACGGTTCGCATAAGGCTCAGGCCGTGGCCGCCGCCATCGAAGGCCCGGTAACCAGCATGATCACCGCCAGCGCCCTGCAACTGCACCGCGATGTGATCGCCGTGATCGACCGCGAGGCGGCCGACCAATTGAAAATGCGCGACTATTACCGCTGGGTGCAGGAGAAGATGGTCAACGCGCCCTAATCCGCGGTGGAGTAGAACTACTCCATCGGTTAGGAAGATGACCGCGAGGGCCGCGAACCGGCTCTTTTGGACGCAATTCCCGTTCGAACGGATTTCCGTTTTTTCGCGGCTTGATTCAGCCTTTCGGTTGCACCGGATCAACGAGTTCTTTAGGGATCGGCTTCTTCGCCGGGGGCCAAGGCGTCGGGCCGGCCACGCGGAAGTAGTGCGTTGCCGTTTGATTCGACGCTAGCTCGCGGACCTCGATTTGCCAGAGACCGGGCAGGTCGTTTGGGGCAATGTCGATCGTCAGCGACCGTTTGCCGTCGATGGCCGCGTCGTACCCGCTGAATTCAGCCGGGCGACCGTCGGGGTCGCGAATGGCAATCTTGAGCGGCACCACGGCCGACAGCGACTTGCCGTTGCCATCGACGACTGAAATCTCACATGCCAGCCAGCCGCCGCGTGTTGCTTCTTCTGCCGCTGCGATGCGCACGCCGGCAATCGCCTGATCGCAGACGAGAAACACCCGCCCGTCGCAAGGGCCGAGTTCCACGTCGAACACTGTTGCTCCGGCGTCGACGCGCGCGAAAACCCGTCGCGAATCGACAAGGTCGTAGACCGCTGCGGCCTGGCGTGCGACGCGCACGGTTGCGCGGCTCGGCAATCCGTTTTCCATCACCAATCCGTGATGGCCGACATACGAACCATATTCGCGTCGATCATTGACGACGAAAAGATAGTCGGCCCCGGCGGCGCGGCGCCGGTAGGGGATGACATCCGGGCTGGTCGTATCGACAAACCGCGAGTAGCGGGCATCGAGCTGGGTGCGCAGCTTGCCGGCAGCCTCGACCAATGCCGCCCGATCGGCGTCGTTTCGGCCCGTGCGCGCATAGACGGGAAGCACGATGTCGGGTTTGATCGCCGGACAGAGATTTTCGTCTCCGATAACGATCCCGCCGTTCGACTGAAACTTTTTAACGCGATCGACGACCGATTGCGTGAGGACGTCGCAGTCGAACATCCCCAGGACGCGATAGCCATCGAGTCCCTTTTCGACGATCGTTTCGTCCAGCAGAATCTCGGGTTGAAGATGAGCGTATTGGAACACATGGTAGGCGTCGCCGGCCCAGCCGCGTCCCCAACCGTAGGTGCCGCGCCCGGCCAACATCTCGCTGGCGAAACTTTGCAACACTGCCACGTCGCTTCGGACGCCGGGTACGTTCAACAACATGGGCCCCAACGGACCGACCACCTCGCGCGTCAGACGTGAAAGTTCCGAAGCCGTTTGCGGATGCGTGAGACGATAGCTCGCAACTTTCTCAACCGGCACTAACGACTGCCACCCGTGATACATGATGCCCTTGATCGGACGAGCGATCTTCGTCCAAAACGCTTCGCGCAGATGCATCGGTGCAATCGTGATGAATTGCGCGTCGGGCTGTTCCATTTCCCACCGCGCTTCAAAGGCCGGCGGAGGCTGATCGGGCTTGGGAATCGGCGCCGTCTGGCTCCGGTACCAGATGATCTGAGTCATCTTCATTACCTCTTGGCCCGGCCGACCGGCCGCGGTCGCCAACAATTCGTCGGTGGCCAGGCCGATGCGTATCGGGTCGGGATATGAATAGGTCCATTGCGAAAGGACATCGACCTCGCCGCCCGCCCCGTACACGCGCGCCACGCGAACGGCCGGATCGTGGAACGTCCAGAGGTCCTGCCGTCCGGTCGATTTCAGCCCCCGATGCAGCGCCGTGTTCAGACCGTTCCATCCGTCTCCTTCTTTCCAGTACCAACGCATATAGGCCAAGATGGGGAAGTTGTCGGGAACAACCCGCGATGCGGGAAAGTCGTTCAGTTTGCGGTAGTGAACGCCAGTGCGGCCGGCAATTTCGGCGGGCACATCGATGCCGGCCGACTTGCGAAAGGCTTCAATATCGTGCGCGTGGAAGCACGGTTGGGCATGGTCGCGGACCTCGGTGTGGATCAGCGCCGCGCCAAAGGCGGGAAACGCGCCGTAGGTTTGAGCGACCGATGCACCGACGTTGTAGCAGTACGTCTCGATCTCGGGGATCAGCCCGCAAATATCCGACTTGCCCGGCAACGTTTTCCCTTGGCGATCGACGCGGAGCATCTCCGGCTTGCTGCGCAGCCACTGCCCTGGCGATAGCGAAGCCACAATCGTCAAATCATGGGCCAAGCACTGATCGAGCATGGCCTTTGCTTCGGCCACCTTCTGGGGCGAGGCGGCTTCGGTTGGTTTGCCCGCTTCCCAAATCCGCCCGTAGTCGGCGCTCAACCCAAGCACGTGGGTGAAGCCCAACTGTTTCAAACGTTCCAATTCGCGGGGAACGCCGTCGTACACTCCCCACATCAACACTGGAAACCGGGCGGGCAGAGGGCGGGGCACGATGCGCACGGTCAGGCGATCGGAGGCAAGCGAGTTGGTTTCTCCGGCCGGAGTAAGCTCGACCAGCAATTCGTACACGTCAGGTCGCAGCCGGCTGTCGATCGGATAGACGATCGTTTCTGTCCGGCCCGAATCGAGAGGGCCCAGCGACTTCGTCCACCGAGGAATGCTCGGCCCGCTGACCGACAGAACCGAATCGGGCAACGGGCGGCGGAGCAGGTTCGTTACGGCCAAACGAATTGCGGCGTCGGGCTCCATGCGTCGGAAGCAGGTGCGATCGGAGACCCGCTCGAACTTGATCGCGCTAAATTCGGCCGCGCGGGCGGTCAATCGCACCTGATCGATTAGGCCGGGAAAACCATGGTAGTTGCTGCCGATCCGATCGCCGATCGATAGGCCGTGCTTGCCCGGGCTGATTCCCTTTCGGCCCGAGAACGTGGCGTGCCCATGCGGCACGCCGTCCACAAAGAACCTCCCGGTGCCGGCCCCGTCGTAAGTGAAGGCAACGTGCCGCCACTGGCCGACCGGGAGCTGAAAAGGTCGGGAGTTCCAAGTTTCCGAATCCGACCCGAACCCCAGTACCGCTCGAAGCGTCCGACTGCCCGATTTCTCCGCGGCGGAGAGGATGAGCTGGTAGTCGTCGTGTGCCACATACTTCTTGTCAATCAAGAAGGATTCACCGTAGTCGGCTGTCAGTTCCTTCTCGGGACAGATCCATAGCTCGACGGTGAAGGCGCCTTTCGGGCTCAAGTCCGCGTCATTGGCCACAAGCAAGCGATGCGGTTGATTGCTCTTGGGCCAGCCCGGGGCTGATCGCAGCGCCCCGCCGAAACGCCCCTTCGGTTCGAGCGAAGCGCCATCCCATTTGGCCGAGCGCTTGCGGCCCGAGGAATCCGCCGTTTCTTCGCCGGGCTCGAAATTCCACAAGCCGAGAACATGCGTTCCGCGGGCATCGTCGCCTTCGTACGCCGCTTGCCAAGGCTCAGCAAGCGGGAGTTCGTCGGCACAGGCCGCCGACGCGACAACCATCACCGCAAGAGTGAACACCATGAAGAGGCGAGTCATGGCGGGCCCTCCAAACGCAACTGACAGACTCGTCAATTCCCCGAAGATACACTTCTTCAGAGCGCCTCCGCAATCGGCAGCCGCGGGGCAGAGTCGCTTCGCCCGTGATTGGCTGGTTTTGATTCGACGAAGAACGCGCCGCTTTCTTTGCGATGCGATGGCCCAGGCCCGGGCCATCGCAACTCCATCGGGCTGAGATGTTACGATCTTCGCAATGCCCTCTTGCCGGACGGCCCTGCTGTCGAAGATATGCCGCCAGCCCGCCCAGTTGCGGAGGGGGGTGGCTGCAGGAGAACTGCAAAGTCTGAATCGGCCAACTTTTTGCCGGGATGCAACGTATAG
>CAZVZX010000008.1:0-150072 GCA_964631235.1 uncultured Planctomycetaceae bacterium
AACTAGGACAACACAATTGCGGAAGCAGGCGCCGTTGCAGCGGTAGCCCGAGTGCGCACAGTCTTTGTTTGAACCGCGCTGCGTTTCAGCGGTTTTATTCGGAAATAAGGTTTTTTCCGCGGCGACAAGGCGGCCGTTCGGCGCAAGCGGTGCTTCGAGCGGCACTCCGGGATGCGTTTCGACTGCCGTCGCAGTTCGGCTGAAAGACGATGGCAGCAGCCGTTCGCGGATGAACCGTGCATTTGACAAAACGCGATCTGCGCCTTTGTCGGACGCCGGCGTTCGATTTCGCCTTCGGGCCTGTATGCGGCGCGGTTGCCGAGCAACGATGCCAAGCCTTCTCACCGGCGGGCGTGTGGGAGCCTCGTCGTGGCTTGTCAGGTGGGCCTTCGGCTCGGCAATGTCCCTCTCAGAGTTGAGTTCTGCCGGTGGTTTTCTCACAGGCCGCTATGGCATGTGGCCCTGGGCATTTATACTGTTTCCATTGATTGGGACGTATCCAACCATCGGGCACGTTGAGCGACCGTTCCGTGCTCGATGTGCCGATCGGTTTTGAAGGCTGTTGCGAGACCTTTTTTGTTGAATCAGCGAGAGGGAGAGGTTCTATGGAACGGTGGCCCTTGGGTGTGTTCGCAAGCATTGACGCCGGCTTGGGTGTTCGATTGGAAATCGCCCGCGAGTTGCAGGTGCCCACCATTCAGCTCCACGCGCCGCAACCGTCTTCGCGAACGCCGGAGAGGGCGCGGCAGTTCACGGCCAAGTTGGCGGAAATGGGGATTCGGCTGACGGTTGTTTTCGCGGGATTCGAGGGAGAGAGCTACGCCGACATTCCCACGTGCCGCCGCACCGTCGGGCTGGTGCCGCCGGAACACCGGGAACAGCGCATCGCCGAACTGAAAGCGATTGCCGATTTCGCAAAGCTCCTCGGAGTCGATGCCATAGGGCTGCACATCGGTTTTGTGCCGCACGATCCGTCCGACCCGCAACACAAGGCCGCGGTCGACGCGGCACGACAGGTTTGCGACTATTTGGCCGCGCAAGACCAGCGGCTGCATTTGGAAACCGGCCAGGAAACTGCCGACACACTGCTGGCCTTTCTCGACGCGGTGGGCCGTGACAACCTCTTCATCAATTTCGATCCGGCCAATATGATTCTCTACGGGTCCGGCGATCCGATCGAAGCCTTGCGAAAGGTCGGCCGCTTTGTGCGCAGCGTCCATTGCAAGGATGCGAAATGGGCCGTTCGCCGAGGCGAAGAATGGGGAACCGAAGTCCCCTTGGGAGAGGGCGATGTGGGTATGGAACAGTTCCTGCGAACGCTGGCCGAAGTCGGCTACGACGGCCCGCTGACGATCGAACGCGAGATTCCGCAAGAACCCGAGCGTCAAAAAGCCGAAATCGGCCGCGGCATTCGGGTGCTCAACGAAATCAAAGCCAAAATGAAGGTTTGATGCCGTTCGTGCAATCGCCCGAAATGGGGCGATTGCAAGTCGCGGCGCCGTCATGCCTCTGCTTTCAACCACCGAGCGATCGCTCGTGTTCCGCATGACGTTGGGCGGCGCAGTGCGCGCGAAAAAGCGCGGGCAAAGGCAGTGATACAGTTCTTGGAGGATGATATGCCGCAGTTATCGATGGAAGTCGCGCATTCGCTAGGCAAAGACGAGGCCGTGCGCCGGCTTCAGGGAAAGTTTGATCAAGTGCGCCGCCAATACGGCGATTCGGTGGGCGAGCTGACCGAATCGTGGCGCGACGATCGATTCGAGTTCGGCTTTCGGGCAATGGGAATGCAGATCAACGGGCAAGTGGAGGTGGACGATACGGCCGTCCGCATGAATTGCGAGCTTCCCTGGGCGGCGGCAATGCTCAAGGGAATGATCGAGAGCCGCATTCGCTCGGAGCTGGGCGACTTGCTCGGCGATGCGGTGGCGGGATAGCCTGCCGGCGCGATCGCGTTTTTCAACTTTGCCCGGGAGATGCCGCAGAAATGGTTTTTCCGAAACGTCGTCTGATGACGCCCGGCCCGACGCAAACGCCTCAATCGGCGCGACTGGCCATGGCGCGCGAGTTGATCAACCATCGCACCGACGAGTTTCGCGCCCTCGTCGCGGAAGCCGTCGAGGGCCTGAAGTACGTCTTTCGCACGGCCAACGAGGTGCTGATCCTCAGCAGCTCGGGAAGCGGCGCCATGGAGGCCGCCGTGGTGAATGCTGCGCCGCGCGGAGGCAAAGTTTTGGTGCTTGAGTCGGGCAAATTTGCCGAACGCTGGCGCCGGATCGCCGAAACGTTCGGAATCGAGGTCGTTCGCTACGAGTTGCCCTGGGGACAGGCATTTGCTCCCGACCAAGTGGCCGAGCTGCTGCGGCAGCATCCCGACATCGTTGCCGTGTTCGCAACATTGATGGAGACGAGCACCGGCGTCGGACACGATATTGAAGGCATCGGGCGCGTCGTCCGCCAGACTCCGGCGCTGTTTGTCGTTGATGGAATCAGCGGCGTCGGCGTGATGGAATGTCGAACCGACGAGTGGGGCATCGATCTTCTGGTCGTCGGCGCGCAGAAGGCGTTGATGACTCCTCCGGGCCTGGCTTTTGTCGCAGTCAGCGACAAAGCGTGGCGGCAGATCGAGTCGTTTCACCACCCGGCGTTCTACTTCGATTTGCCGGCATATCGCAAGGCGGCGGCCGCCGGCGACACGCCGTACACGCCCGCCATTCCGCTCGTACTGGCACTGGTCGAGAGTCTTCGGCTGATTCGTCAAGCAGGCATCGAAAACGTTTGGGCGCGGGGCAGGCTGTTGGCCGAAGCGGTGCGTGCCGGTGTCTCTGCTCTCGGCTTTCGTCTGGTGGCGCAGCGGCCCGCCGAAGGCATGACGGCCGCGTTCCCGCCGGCAGAGGTTGATGCCAAGCTCTTTCTTCGAAGGCTTGAAGCTCGATTCGGAGTTAAACTGGCGGGCGGGCAAGGCCCGCTAAAAGACCGCATTATTCGGATTGCACACTTCGGGCAAATCGACGAGTTCGACATTCTTGGTCTGCTTGCCTCGATGGAACTGGTACTTGTGGAACTCGGGCAAAAGGTTAAGCTAGGTTCGGCGGTGGCGGAAGCGCAGCGATGGCTTTCGGACGCCGAATCGCGTCGGCCGGCGTGATTCGGCCCGTGATCGACCGGCGGTTGGTCTGCCGCTTTAAGAGTGCATGGTGTTTGGTCAATTAACGCAGGGAACGGATGGTGCTAACATGCCCCGAATCATCGTACTCGATCCGTTGTCGCAAGACGGCTTGAATCTGTTGCAGTCGGCCGGAAACCTCGAGGTCGAGGTTCGTACCGGCTTGAAAGGCGATGAACTCCGCAAAGCGCTCAATGAGTTCGACGGCGCCATCTGCCGCAGCGGCGTTCAGATTACGGCGGCCGCGCTGGAAGGAAACAGCCGATTGCGCGCGATTGCGCGGGCGGGAGTGGGGGTAGATAACATCGATGTCGAAGCCGCCACAAGGCAGGGCATTGTGGTGATGAACACCCCGGGCGGAAACACCGTGTCCACCGCGGAACATACGATCTGCCTGATGCTCGCCCTTTCGCGCAACGTCCATCCCGCTTATCAGAGCTTGATCGAAGGCCGCTGGGACCGCAAGAAGTTCACCGGCACGCAGTTGGCCGGAAAAACGTTGGGCATCATCGGGCTGGGCCGGATCGGGCAAGCGGTCGCGTCGCGCGCCCGAGGGCTGGAAATGAAAATAATCGGTTACGATCCGTTCGTCACGGCGGCGCGGGCGAAAGAATTGGGAATCGAGCTGGTCGAGTCGATTGACGACATGCTCCCCTTGGTTGACTATCTGACCGTGCATACGCCGCTTAACGACGAAACGCGCAACCTGATCGGCGCCGACCGCATCGCCCGCATGAAGAAAGGCGTTCGTTTGATCAACTGCGCCCGCGGCGGAATCTACGACGAGGCGGCCTTGGTGGAAGGGCTCAAGAGCGGTCAACTCGGCGGCGTCGCCCTCGATGTGTACCCGGAGGAGCCATGCACGTCGAACCCGCTGTTCGGCCTTCCCAACGTGCTCTGCACGCCCCATTTGGGCGCCAGCACGGAAGAGGCTCAGTCGAACGTGGCCCTCGAAGCCGCCGAATTGCTCATCGACTTCTTTACCACCGGGGCGATCAAGCAATCGGTGAATATGTCGCCGCTCGACCCGAAAACGTTGGCCGATCTGCGCGGCTACTTGAATGTGGCCTATCGGCTCGGGCTGTTGCTTGCCCAAGTGGATCACGCTCCGCCGCATACTTGCCGGCTGAGTTATAAGGGGGAAGTCGCCAAGAAAGACACACGCCTTCTCTCGGCGGCGTTTGCGGCCGGCTTGCTCGAACAAGCGATGGAAGGCGGAGTGAATATCGTCAACGCTGAAGTGCTGCTCCGCGAACGCGGCATCGAATTGGTCGAACAACGCAACACGGATATTGGCGATTTCACCTCGCTGATATCGGCCGAGGTCGTCAGCGAGAAACGGTCGTCGTTGGCTGCCGGAACGCTCTTCGGCAATCACATGCCGCGGTTGGTGCAGAAAGGCCGTTGCCGGTTGGAGAGTTACCTGGACGGGGTGTTGATGATCTTCTATCACCGCGATGCCCCCGGCGTCATCGGCAAGGTCGGCAGCATCTTCGGCAAGTATCGCGTGAACATCGCGCAAATGGCCGTTGGCCGCGAGTCGAATCAACCCGGGGGCGAGGCGGTCGGTGTGCTCGCCCTTGATTCAACCCCGCCGGCCGAAGCGTTAGCCGACGTCTTGGCCATCCCGGAGATCGCCCGCGCCAGCGTTGTCAAATTGCCGAAGGCCGGCGAATTGCCCGCTTGGCTCGGCGGCTGAGCGACGGAACGCCGAAGCCGTTGACGCGGTCGATTTTCCGCCCCCGACGCAACGATTCGGCCGGCTTGGCCGACGCCGAAGAGCGTTTCGCTTGTCGCTTTCGGCCGCTCCGATGTTTTGCGCAAAATGCCGTACGACGGGCGATTTGTGTAGCCTGCTCGCAAACGCGAGACGCCATTGGGCAACGGATGGAACGGCCCACGGGCGACTGGCTTCAATGCTGTTTCGTGCGGCCGGCTACTTCCATCGCCAGCGGGCCTGGCGGAGGACGGCCAACGATGCATCGGCCGGCCGTTCGTACCAGACGGTCAGCAGTGTTCCGTCGTCCAGCTCCACCGTGGTGGGATACCCCAGATCGCTGCCGGTGCCGTCGCCGTAGATCACGATCGGGCCAGACCACGAACGTCCGCCGTTTTCGCTGATTCGCGCCTGGCATCCGAAAGGCGAACGCCGGTGGCCGTACGTCATCAGGATTCGGCCGTCGCGCAACCGCAACAGATGGGAGGGAAGCCCCCAAACACCGATGGAACGCGGCACCGACCAGCTTTTGCCGCCGTCCTCCGATTCGCTCTGGAGCGTTTCTCCCGCATTCTGCTTGTTGTGGTTGCGAATTTGCACGATGATTCGCTTGTCCGTCGTCTCCACCGCATGAAGCTCATGGTATTGAGCCGGATCGTCGCCCTGCCGTGACGGAATCTCGGCCAGCCATTGCCAGGTTACTCCGTCGTCCCTGGACTCACAGACGCCGATGCGACGATGCTCTTTCCACAGTTCCTTGCCCGCATAAAGCAATCGTCCGTCGCCGAGTTGAATCGGTCCGTGCGGACTGTTGACCGGGCACCGCTGCCGCTGCGTCCACGTCACGCCATTGTCATCGGATCGGGTTATCCAGGTATCTAAGGCTGCATTCCGTCCGGCGGCGTCGAGCCGCTCGTGAGCAGCACGCCACCGGCCCAGTTTCTCCGCGGGCCAAGCATCTTTTCGTCCCTCAGCAGCTTCCGCGCGGTGCAAGTACTGCTCATACGCTAACGACGTGAACGTTGTTACCAAGATGGTGCCGCGAGCGGTTTCCAGCACCCCGGCGTCTCGATCGTCGATGGGGCTGTCGAGAATCACTTGGGGGTAGGTCCATGTCTTGCCGTCATCTCGCGAACGCATGAGTTCCACGCGTCCAAACGGGCAAATATGGGCCTCGCGGCCGCCGGAATAGACCAACAGAAGCTCCCCGCTCTTTCGCCGCGCGACGGTCGGCCAGCCATGATAGGCATTGAGGTGGGAGATGGTGGCCACCTCCGCGACTTCCACGCTCGGCAAAACGGGCTTTGCTGCCCGATCTTCCTCTGCCCGACTCTTCTTGCTGAGAAGCAGCCCCGACGCTGCGAAAAAGCCCGCCAGCCCAACCGGACTCTGAACGAGCCATTTGCGGCGAGACATCTCGGGCGAGCAAATGTGGGATGACAACGATCGCCTGATCCGACCTGAAGCCATGGCAACCCTCGCAGTGCGATAGAGCCAAAATCTTCCCTTGACAGCCCGTTGAAAAATCACCAAAGGTGGCGAATGCTAGCATCGAAATATTGGAGAAGAACACCGCCAGCAGTGTCGGCAAAACCGCCGTTTTCAACAGGCTGTCAACTGCGACAAAACGAATGTAGTGTATTACGCGCCGCCGAATAGTTCCACACGATTGCGAAGGCGGCCGCAGGCATAGCGAAGCGGCTCTCTTGGGGGCAGTCCCGGTTTGAACGGTGTTTCGCGCATCGCGGTCTTGTTTGGAGACTCTAATACTACAGCGTTAAGTCACCAAGGAACCGGCGAATCAGAAGGAGGCGTTGCGTGACGAAAGGCAGTGAAGACAGCCGGCACTTACGCGTCGCGGTTCGGCAGATGCATTGCCATCTTTTGGATGCATTCATCGCCATCACCTTCGGGCTGACTCCATGAATGTGCCCCAACGAAATCGTGCGCGGGAGCGGGGCCCGTGCGTGCTCGCAGCGCGGCCGCGGCTGCGGCCAAGTATTCAATGCCCGATTGACGCAGAGCCTGAGATAGAGGGGAGGCAATGACTGCCAGATGTTCCGCACGAAAACGCTCCAATGCCTCGGCCGCAACGTGTGCCTGATCGCACTGCCCGGTAGCCGCTGCGTAGGCTTGTTTGAAGTACAGAAACGCAACAAACCCCGCTTCCACAGCCACGTGATCTGGCGCTTCGCGACAGACGGGCGCGTAGCCGAAGGCCTCGTACCAACCTTGCAGTTCTGATATCAATCCGCCGGGGGTTACCGTGAGGTGATAACTCACTTCACGCGGGCAGGCCGGACCGCCCGGGCCGAGCGTAGAGTGATACGCCGCGTTGTTTGCTTCTTCTTGGGATTGCTGCGCGAGGGCAACCAACTGCCCGTCGCGCACCTCTGCGGCCAACGACTTGACTGTCTCTCGCCAGTCGCCCTGCGGGGGCTCAAACAGTTTCGCCAGGAGCAGCCACTCGGCGGCTTGTTGGAGCAGTTCCGATGGGAGTGTCGCGTCCGTTGTGTATTGATCACTCATGGTTTCACATCGAGTTTCAAAGGAATCCACCCGGTACGCATTTTCCGGGCTCCGACTTCGTCGCGCGCACCTTCCCAAACCGCGAAGGCGACTTGCGAGCCTCCTTGCGACGCCAACCCCTTGGGAATGTCACGGACGATGACGACCATCCAGCCGGCCTCAGTGCGGCGTCCGGTGCCGGTCGAGTGCCCGTCCGGCGTCTGCGAAAGCGTGCCGGGGCCTTCGGCGATCAGATCCTGTACCGGCGTCTTGCGCGGGCCGGCGTTACTGTTGCCCAGCGCGTGGGCCGGCGCGTAACGAGCGGCCATTTCCTGTTGGGCGGCAGAGCCGGGCTTGAGCGAGGGCGCTTCAAACGGGTAGTGATCGACGGCGGCACGCGGTTGGAAATCACGAATCGCATTGCCGCGGCCGTCGATCGTGGCCTGCCATGCTGCATTCCACAGAACGATATCTACCGGGCGTCCCGGCTCGCCCATCTGAGGAGCCGGGACCGTCGCCTCGATTACGCGAGGAAGCTGCACGGCACATGCGTCGACAAACTGAGACGGCCCGGGGAGATCATTTTTTGTGATGTCGGCCCAGGCCAGACGAAATGCCAAACGACTTCCGTCAGAGACTGCGCGCACACGAATCTCCGGCGTCGACAATTTCAGCAGTCGCGGTTCAACGAGGTCTTGAGCGATGAGCTTGGCCACATATTCGGGCGCAGCATCCCACGCCGGATCGTCCGGAACCGCCGGAATTGCGTCGCAAGCAGCTACCACAACGCTAGTCAACGGCGCCGGAGGCGGAGCCCGGCGGCAGGCGGGGCCGAGAACGAGCACGAGCGGGGCGACAACCAGGAACCATTTCAAGAGCGTTCGCATGGCACGGACTCCTTATGGACAATTGGTCCGCGTAACCTGGTGTTTGGCGTCAAATGCTTGTCGAACATACACCGGCTCCTTGAGCGGCACCCGCACGATTTCGTTGCCGTCGTCTTCCAAAGCGACGACCCAATCATCCCTGCGTTGCCATCGCGGCACAATGCGATCTGTGCAGCCGAAGAGCATGAGAAGCCCGGCCAAGTCGAGGTCGTCGGCAGCTTTGCGATAGGTGCTGAGGGCCGCCGACGCGCCAGGGCCGAAGAGCTGCGAGAGGAAAGCATCGGGAACATTCACGGGCGGGATGTAATACACGTTGGGCTCCAACCCCAATTGGGGCAATAGCGGCAAGGCTACCTTGCGGATGTGGACCAAGTAGTCGATCGGGTTGTCATCGCTCGCCTTGTCGGGCGGGGAAAGCCAGCCGGCGAGGCGAATCTTACCAATGCAGTTGGCAAAGCACTGAGGCTGCAAGCCTTGCTCGATCTTGGGGAAGCAGGCGATGCACTTTTCGGACGTGCCGGTCAGGGCATTATAGAAGACCTTTTTGTACGGGCATGCCTTGACACATTCGCGGTATCCCCGGCAGCGACTCTGGTCGACCAGCACGATCCCATCCTCCGGCCGCTTGTAGATCGACCCGCGGGGACACGATGCCAGGCAGGCGGGATAAGTGCAGTGGTTGCAGATTCGTGCGAGGTAGAAAAACCAGTTCAGATGAGGCGTTTGCAAGGCAGCACCCCGATCAACTCGACCGGTGCAATCGTCTTCTCCGACGTTAGGATAAGCGTAATCCAAGTCGCTTGGTCGCCAACCGAGCACTCTCTCGCCGGCTTCAGCCGCTTCGAAGATCGTTCGGCCCGCATACTCCGCTCCCCGCCACTGCTGGGTTCCGAGCTTCTCGAGCAAGTTCACATCCCAGGCCAACGGGTAGCAGCCATACGGCTTCGATTCGACATTATTCCAGAGCATGTACTCCTGACCTTTGCCAGACGTCCAAGTTGTTTTGCAGGCCAAAGTGCAGGTTTGGCAGGCGATGCACTTGTTGATGTCGAAGACGGCGGCAAATTGCCGTTTGGGCCGATCCTCCGGATACCAATACGACATTGATCGGCCGATCTGCCAGTTGTACGCCAGCGCCATGATTAGCCTTCCTTTTTTTCGACGGAGTGCGGGACGCCGACGGCCAAGAACGCGCCGGCTAGGTAGCGGACCATTGCTTCGGATTCGTATGTGGGACGAATGCCCAATTCGGCCGGGCGCCACAGTCCTCGGGCTTCGAGGCCGCCCGGTTCGGCCCGCGTGATCTTTACGATGGCCTCGCGCGGCGCACCCGTCGGGCAATGAATATCAGGCATGAATCCTTCGCCGATGCTTTGACCGAACATGGTCTTTCGCACCAGCGAGTCGGTCATCAGCGTAGGCTTCAGCCAGCCTCGTGTCGCAGACTGGTGCGAACCGGAACGAAACATCGCTTGATAGTTGGTTCGCGGGTTCTTGGCCAAACCATCGGGCCGAGACTCTTGCCCTTGCTGGGAACCGGGAGTGGCAGCGTACATGTTGAACCACATGCGCGTCACGCCGCGGGGAGTACCGGGATAGTAGCGGGCCCGGCAAAGCAACCTGGCGAACTTATAGTCTTTCGCGTTATTCTGCCAGCCGCGGAACGGTCGATCTTCGGGGTCGGGATCGATCCACACGTAGTCGCCGTCCTCAACGCCGAGCTCCTTCGCATCGAGGGGATGAATGTCCACGTAGCCCTCGGCCACGAAGGGCGCGCGTTTGTCGTGACGGTAGATGTCCCCGAACGGGCCGAAGAGCATGGCCACCATGTCCGTGTCGATGGGGGTGGTATGCGCGCCGTGTCGATACTTGGGCGTGTGGAACACGAACTTGTAGCCCTGTTTGGCCAAGGGATGAGCCGTGCGACTGGCCTCGGTCCAAGGCAGGACCACGTTGCGTCCGCAACGTGTTTCGCAGGAAAGATCGTCGCGCTTGACGCCGTACTTCTCCGGCGCGGCCGGCCGGATCGCTTCGTGCGGCGGGGCAATGATCACATTCGGCTCGTAGAAAGTCGAATCGACCGGTTCGCGATGCACGGGCAGATTCTCGCCGGCTTCGATGAATTCGTCTTCCTCTCGATAGAACTCCAGACGCCCGCTCTTGGTGTACCAGGGACGCGAGTCCGTCACCTGCTCGTAACCAACCGCCTTGGGGCTGGTGCGGCTTTGCAGGACGGCGGGGATGCCCTGCTTCGCTTTCGCTTCGAGTTCCTGAAACGAGAACCCCTTGGCATTAGAGGAATGGTCGAGAATTCGTTGCAAATAGACGTCGGTGCGTCCCTCCCGAACGAACTTCCAATAGTCGTTGAACCGCATGTCGCCGGTCAATTCGGCCATTTTCGAGGCCACAAGGGCGAGCACTTCAATATCACCCAGCGTGTTGAATATCCGTTTCAGCGGTGTGCGCGGGAAGATCGCCAGAAACGGATTGGTGACCGATGCGGTCATGTCCGGGTGTTTCAACTCGGCCCACGAATCGACCCCGAACACAACGTCAGCCCACTCGCACGAGGTGGACCACCACCATTCATTGACGCACACCATTTCGATGCGAGGCAGCACGTTGACCACCGTGTTGTAGTGCCACTTGACGTTGCCGAGGATGGAATTAGCGTTGGCAAACCACAACGCCTTTGTCGGCGTGGGGATGTGAGTCGCGCCGGTCAGCAGCCGATTGCCGACACGCAGCGGGTGATCTTCGTGGTTGTAATAATGAGCTGATTCCGGCTTCCAATATTGCTTGGGACGAGCTGGTTTGGCGGGATCAAGTTCGATATCGAAGGGGTTTTCGTTGATGTACTGCGGCGCTCCGTTGAGCAGGGCCACGCGGTAGTTGCCGGCGTACGAGCCGACGTTGCCGCCGATCTTGCCGACATTGCCTGTGAGTGCTGCCAATAGAAAAATGGCGCGATCCTTGTTGTCGTTGTTGAAGAACTGGTTTGGCCCCATGCCGATGGCGAACAACGTTGTTCCCGGCTCCTTGGCGAAGTGGCGGGCCAGCGATTCCACAGCTTCCGCAGGCGCCCAAGTCAAGCTTTCGGTAGTCTTGGGATCGAAATGCTCCGCATACTCGCGCACCAGGTCGAACACGGGGCGGCAGCGCACCTTCTTGCCGTCGGCAAGCAGCACCTCAACGCTTCCTTCCAAGAGCGCTTTGCCGATCTTCGATTGCGCCCCGACATGGTCTCGAGTGATTGCCTGCGGCTTGGCCGTTTCTTCATCCCACCATACGTAGTCGCCCCACTTCTTGCGGAGCAATTCGGGAATCAGCATTTCCTTCTGCTTGTCCGGAGGCGGCTCTTTTTCATCTCGGGCCAACACCCGCGTGTTGTTGGAAAGATCTGCGGCTTGGCCGCCGAAAACATCTTGGGCACGCAGGTACTTGAGTGTATCCATGCGAACCAGCAGCGGCAGATCGGTCCATTGCCGAATGTAGTCCACGTCGTACAGCCGGTCGCGAAGGATCACATGCGCCAGCCCCAATGCCAGGGCCGGCGTAGTCCCCGGGCGCACCACAATGGCGTCGTCGGCTTTCGTGCATGTCGCCGAATACTCGCACGCAATGACCACGATGCGCGTGCCCTTGAGCCGCGCCTCGGTGAGCCAGTGCGAGTCAGGCATCTTCGTGGTGATCCAGTTCATGCCCCAGACAACCAGCGTTTTACAGTGTTCGACCGCCGACAAGTCGAACTCGACGGTCTGTTGCCCGGTGACCATGGGATGACCGGGCGGCAGATCCGTGTGCCAACTGTAGTTGTCGAACCCCTTGGCGCCCAAGGCTTCGGCGGGCGAGACCTTTCGGATCGCTGCATCGAGCAGGGCCATCGAATTGGCGAAGCGGTATAGGCCGAAAACGCGGGTCATGCCCAACAGCGGCATTCCGCCGCGAAACTTCAGCACCTGTGTGCCCGCGCCCTTGGTGGCTTCGATGACAGCCGGGTCGTAGTGCTGCGCTTCGAGTCGCTTTCGTCCTGCCTCGCCCGTGTACGTCTCGGCGATATTCTTGAGCGCGGCGGCCACAATTCCGGCTGCTTCATCATGCGACAGGCGCACCCATTGATCGCGAGCGCGCTGGAAATACTCGGCTGGCGGCAGGCCGTCTTGTCCTCGCGGAAAGCCCGCCTCGACCCAACGCTTGAAGCCGGCTCGAACCATGCATTGGTTGACCCGGCGGTCGCCGTAGAAGCGGCGAGTCAAGGCCAGCCCTTTCTGGCATACGCGAGGATCCCAGCGGTGTGTCGTGCGGTTGCCGTCCAAGTCGCAGGCTTCGCCGTACCGCATTGTCGGGCCGATGCGCGTTACAACGCCGGAACGCACGTACGCGTTGAGAAGACAATTGTGCGTGTCGTTCGGCGCGCACAAGAATGTGAATGTCGAGTCGTATTTCCATAAGTCGCGATACGTTTTTTCCCAGTCGCGCGACGGATAAGCGGCTAACGGATTGGTAACCGCGTCGAGTCCCCAAGCACGGCTGGCCGCGGAAGCGAGGCCCGCAAAGCCCGCCGAGCTGACTGCCGCCAGGAACGAGCGACGCGACAGATACTCCTGGTTCATTTCCGCTTCTCCCATGTGCGCAAGTACGTTACGATCGACTCGATGTCGTCGGGCGCAAGAACTGGATGAACGACAGAGGGTTGACGAAATCCATGCATCGGCGTCCCGCGCCGGCCGCGACCGATCGTTTCTGCGAGGTAGTCGTCGCTCGCTGTTGCTTGGAGCAAGGGGTGATTGAGGGCCGGAGCATCGGCGCCTTCGCCCTGCGCACCGTGGCAGCCGGCGCAGTGTCGATCATAGAGCGATCGTCCCCGGTCTAAGTCACCGTTCGCCCATCGAGGGTGGTCGTGCAGCTTGGCCGGCTCGTTCACTCCGGCCTGATGGCGTAGATGGGCGATGATCGCTTGGACCTCCTCGCGCCGGAGCCCTCCCGCTTCTTCACCGAAAGCGGGCATTCGTCGTCCCGGACGCCCCAGCCAGATCGTGCTTTCCAAGAACCCGTCTCGCGCCGTCGCAAGGAAATCTGCGTTGCCGATCGCCGGAATCGGCGGCATGGCTGGGTAACGGCGCCCTTGACCGAGTTCGCCGTGGCATGCGGCGCAGAACGTGCCGTACAGCGTTGCCCCATCGGTGCTAAACTCCCGCTGACCGAACCGCGACGCCAGAATGCGATCCTTGGGCCAGTAGGCCTCCGGCAAGTCGCTGCGCCGCAACGACAGCATGTAATACGTCAGCATCTCGACGTCATCGTCGCTCAGTCCGAACTTCGGCATCTGCGACCCGGGAACGACGCGCGCCGGGTCGCGCGTGTGCTCGGAGAGCCAGTTCGCCAACGTGTGTTCTCCGCGGACGTGCGTGAAATCAAGTTGCCCTGGGTCTTTTTGTCCCACGCGGCTCAGCTCCGGTCCGTCGTCGCCGCCGACGCCGTCGATCTTGTGGCAACCTCGGCAGCCCAGCGAGTGGAAACGAGCCTTAGCCTCGACGAGGTCCGGAGCGCCGACGCGCGACGCGAGAAATGCTTCGATAGAGTCGCGGTCCGTTGCATCGAAGGCGATGAACGCGTTCTTCCATGCCGGCGCGTCCGGGTGCTGCGCACGCTGGAGATGGTTCTCATACCAGCGGGGGTCGAAACCTTTCGCTCCGGCTTTTGACAAATCCGGTCCTTCCATCCCGCCTGCGTTGCCCGGTCGAAGTGTGCCGCCGCGACCATCCACCCGATGACAGGCCAAGCAATCGTATCGTTCCACGAGGCTGAGCCCTCGCGCCAATTGGCTCTGGCTTGGCACTCGGATGTGCGTATGGCAGGTTCCGCAGCCGGCAAAGGCATAGCGATGGGGAATCATCGGCGCGTGCCAAAAGCGAACGTCGCCATGAGCGTCGGCTTTCTCCGTCGCTCGCCCCTGGCCCCCGTGGCACACGGTGCAGCCGAACTCCGCCGGGTCGTGGCCGACCGGCGGATGGCTGGCAGCGAGCCCCTGACCGCTGCCCCCTGCTTCTCCGGGCGCCATCCCAACGTGGCATGTCACACAACGATCGGTTGCATTCAGCCGCGGCACGACGATTTGCCGCAGCCGCACTTCTATCGGGCCGGCTTCGGTCTGCACCGACGCTTGAATCGCGCGCCACTCTCGAAAAAAGTTCTCCTGCACCGCGGCCGCGACTAGCAGACTCAACGTCCCGAGGCTCGACCAAAGGAGCAAGTGCTTGTTCTTGTTCATGGTTGTCAATGCCTGGGCCATTCGGCCGGTGACCAATAAAAGGTCCAGTTCGGTCCGCGGAAGTGCGTGCCGATGACGGTGAGAACGACGAACCCGCAAAGAAAGCAGGTGAACAGCGCCAGTGCTCCCGCACGGGCCGATGCATGCCGCTTCACGATCCACAGCGAATATCCGGCATAAACGGCCGCCAAAAGCGTTCCAGGGTTGAACGCCGTGATCACCAACTGCGGGATGTCGGGAACCCACTCGCGGAGCCAGCCGAACCGAATGGCAAACGCCTCTATCGCCAATACGGAGAACAGGCCGAATACGGTGGAGCGAATCACGAGCGATGGGCCGCCGGGACCGCCGAACCACAATCCCGTCCCTTCTTCCTCGCGGTCGAGAAACGGGATCAATCCAAGTCCGATGATGACGATCATCGGAATGCCGATTCCGCCCATGAACGCCGAATAGGCCACCAGTTCCTGCAACCCTAAGAAGTACCACGGTGCTTTGGCCGGGTTTTCGGGCACGCTCGGATTGGCCAGTTCCTTCAGCGGCGCATCCGACACCATCGACAACGCAAGGCACACCAGCACCGTAACCATCAACACGCCAAGTTCCGCATAGAACAAGTGCGGCATCGAGGGCACACTGTTTTCCGGTCCGCGCCCCACGGCGGGTGACGTGCCTTTGACGATCGCCGCAAGCTGATAGGTTTTTTGCGGAGCGTCCGTGAAGACGGGATACGTATCCGTTGCGGGCGCCAACCGCTGATCGGCGTCTGCCGGTCGCGTCATCCCGCCGTCCTTTCGGATGCGCCAGAAATGAACAGCCAAGAGTAATACCAGAACCACCGGGAGGAGGATAACGTGCAGGACGTAAAAGCGAATGAGCGACTCCTCGCCCACGACATCCGAACCCAACAGCAACTCGCGTTGCAAACCGCCGGGGTCGAATGTTTCGGTGATGCCGAGGGCGTCGGTCAGCTCTCGGGGCGACTGCGCGATGTTGCTGCCGATCGTGATCGCCCAATACGCCAGTTGATCCCATGGCAACAAATAGCCGGTGAACGATAATCCCAACGTGACGACCAACAGTCCCATGCCGATTAGCCAATTGAATTCGCGCGGCTTGCGATAGGCGGCTGTATAGAAGACGCGAGCCATGTGGAGCAGTACGGCGACGACCATTACGTTGGCCGACCAGCGGTGAATGTTGCGGATGAAGCGGCCCGTCGGCACGACGAAGTGGATGTCTTTGATCGAATCGTAAGCGACCTCGGGATAAGGCTTATAGTAGAACATCAATAGCACGCCGCTCACGAGCGCGATGAGGAAGGCCGCCGTGGCGGCCAGCCCGAGTCCCCAGGTGGTTGACCACCGTAGGCTCCAGCGATGCGTTCGCACGGAATGGAGATGCAAAAACACATTACCGAAGACGAACGTTGATCGCGTTCGGTCGCTGGTGGGCATTCCCCCTCGCAGAGCCGCACTGCAAATGCGCCACGGCGCTCGAACGAGGTTGCGCAGGAACGTCCGCAGCGGACCCTCTTCTGACATGGGCGTACTCATGCGCTCACCTTTGTTCCCGCCGGGATGATCGCGCTTTCGTCGATGACGCACTCATTGCCGCGGATCGTCACCCGCAGCCAGGGAAGGGCCTTTGGTGCGGGGCCGCGCAACACGCTTCCGTCTGCGGCGAACAGCGAACCATGACACGGGCACTCGAAAACCGCCTGACTCGGCTTCACAATGCACCCCAGATGCGTGCAGACCAGCGAAACAGCGTACACGCCTTCCTGATCACGAAACACGGCCACGCTTCGTCCCGGCGGCACAAAAGGCTCTCCGGCAAGGAGAGATTCGGGAATCGCCACGCTGAACTTCTTCGAGGGAGAAGCCAGCACCGCCGCCTTGGGCAATCGCAGCATTCCCAACCCGGCAAACAAAATCGCCGAGAGAAATGACGCCAGCGATGCAATTCCCAGAAAATCGCGGCGTGAAACAGGCTCGGGATCGAGTCGTGAGCGCGTCTGCGTAGTTGTCGGGTTCATGCCGTTCTCCATCGCACGCGGTAGGTTACGCGTTCCATAGTGATCGCATCGACCGGGCATCGCATAACGCACAAGGCACAGCGGATGCAGCGGTCTTCATCTTTGAGAATTGCCGACTGCACTGCCCAATCCGCGTCCGCCTCCAAACTAGCGCGGACCACCGCATCAAGGTCTGCGCATGGCTCCAGATCGGTCAACTTGACCAGTTTCAGGCACTGAGTCGGGCAAACGTCGGCGCATCCACCGCACAGAACGCAGCGACTACCGTCGAATACCGGCGTTACTCCGCAATCCAGACAACGCGACGCTTCTCGCCGCGCTTGTTCCGCCGTATAGCCGCATTCGACAAGTGATTCCGGCCGTCTCAGCCGCTCGCCCACGTCCAAGGTCGGCGCATCCGTCCGTCGGATGGATTCGTAACCTTGTTCGCGTTGGTACCGCGGCAGCGTGATGTGGGCGGTGGTCGCCTCGGGCGAAAGTCGGCGCCCAGTGACGTAGGCATACACCGACCGAGCCGCAGCTTTGCCCGACGCCACGGCATCGATCAGCAGCTTTGTGCCATGCGCCAAGTCGCCCGCCGCGAACACCCCGGGCGCCGTGGTGGCCAGCAGCTGTCGATCGACTTTCGGCCAGCCCGGCCGATACTGCTCGATGTCGGTCCCGCCGTCGTTTAGAAAATCGAGGTTTGTCGCTTGGCCAACTGCCAGGAGAACCGTATCGCACGGAACGGTCATGCGATCCGCATCATCATATAAGGGGGCGAAGCGGCGGTTCTCGTCATACACGCGCAAGCAGCGACGGAACGTCACTCCCTGAACCATTCCTGACGGGGCGCGTTCAATGGAGACCGGTCCCCAACCACCCGACCGCTTGATTCCTTCTTCATCACCCTCGACGATTTCCACCGTATCCGCCGGCATTTCTTCGAGGGTCTCCAGCGAAACCAAATGTACCGAACCGGTTTGCTGGAGTCGGGCGGCAGTGCGCGCCGTGTCCATCGCGATCTGCCGCAAAACACTGCGTGCAACGTCGTAGGCCACATTCCCGCCGCCAATGACCACCACCTCGCGGCCGATACCGAACGGCTCGCCCAGGGCCACCGCACGAAGCAAATCGACGCCCCCGAAGACTCCCGGCCCGTGTTCGCCCGGCAACCCTAAACTTCGCGAATTCTTCGCGCCGACGGCAAGAATCACCGCCCGGAAGTTGCGCCGCAGTTCCGCAAAGGAGATCTCTTTGCCGACGGTAACCCCGTACCGAATCTCAGCGCCCAACGATTCGATGACCGACACTTCCCAGCGGATCAAGGCGCGGGGCAGACGGTAGGCAGGCACCCCCAAGGCGAGCATCCCGGCGGGAACCCGTTCGCTCTCAAAGATCACAGGGCGAAAACCCATCAGAGCCAAGTCATGTGCTGCGGCCAAACCGGCAGGGCCGGCACCGACAATGGCGATCGCCTCGCCCGAAGCCGGAGCGAAATTCCCTGCCACGCCGGCGCGCAGCAACTCGGCCATTTCTTCCGCGTCGGCCGATTCTGTGGACTTGCCGTTTCGAATGGCCTGGAATAGGTGTTCTCCCGGTCCGCCCTCGAACCCCGCCTGCTCACAAGCAAAACGTTTCAACGCGCGGATTGCAATCGGACGATCCAATGCCACAAACCGACCGTCTGCGTCCACACGCGGAATCCTTCCGCGACGACAAGCCGCTTCACAAGGCGCCCCGCAGATTCGCCCGCAAATCGAAGCCAACGGATTCGGCCCTCGGGCAATGAGATATGCCTCCTCGAATCGCCCGGCAGCAATCGCCCGCACGTATCCCCGAGCGTCGGTGCGCACGGGGCAGGCCATCTGACAAGAAATAAGATTGCGATGATAATCCTCTCCAGGAATCTCCACACGAATCGGAGACAACTGGCTCACGTTTCGACCTCCCCGGGCTGAACGGCACCAGAAACCTCCTCTTCCTCGTTGGCCATCGCCTCGGGCGTTGCAGACACCAACGACCTTAACCGGGGACACGGGGCCAACCAGCATTGAACATTACTAGCGATGCCGGGGCTGGGGCTTGGCCGACTCAAGAAATCGGCGAGCGTCCAACGCGAGAGAACACGCAAGATGGCGTCGTGCAATTCCGCGCCGGCTTGGTGAAAGGCGCAGGTTTGGGTGAGATCGGCCGCATCGCTACAAAAGTCCCCCAGTACCGTGCCTTGACAGGCCTCAACGATCATCCGCAACGAAACCTCGGCAGGATCTCGATCAAGAACAACCCCTCCGGCAACGCCTCGTCGCGCCTTAAGAATTCCCGCGCGAACCAAAAGCCTCAACACCTTCGCAAGATAGGTGGGCGACTCGCCGAGCTGCTCCGCAATGAATCGCGGCGAGCACGGCTGCTCCTGCGGATTCAGCCCTAAGAAGGTGATTGCGCGAACAGCAGATAGCGTCGTTTTTGTAAGCATCCAACGGACCGTTAGAGATAATGCGGATAAGTATAGTCCGCATTATCTCTGTTTTCGGCGTTTTGTCAAGCTGCCTTTCAAAAAACGGTGTGAACCCGAACCGAGCGACCGCTTTGCGGAACACCCTCATGTTGGTCGGGTTCGAGGGCGTTCGTCTTCGATCGCCCAAGCGAGGGTTCTTCATTGATTACTAGGCAGCGATACCGCGATTCTCTCGCGTCACGAAAGAGACAGAGCGACGTTGTCGGCGCTATTAGCGGAAGTCCTCCCCAGCGCACGAATAGCTGCTTTGCTCGACATGTGACTGACCGAGAACAGCGACGGGTTTCGGCTCTCGTTCGGTTGTTCGTTGCCGAACCTGCCGGCCCTGCTACTCGCTGTTGGCATCCGGCCTGATCGTTCTTTTTCTCAGCCTACGATCGGCCATCTCTTCCGCCGTGCAAGGCTAAAGGCCGTTCGCGATCTTGAACACGTTTTCCCGGCCAACCCAGTCCGAATGAATCCATTCAACAACGCTGAAACAGTTGCACACCGCTGCAGAGGCAGTTGCTGCTGCGACGAAGCGGCTCTCTTTGGGGGCAGTCTCGATTTCAACGGCTTTCCGTCTTTCGCAGTCCAAGTTAGGAGAACCGTGAGCCGCCTGTTTGGCCAGCCTTTCGCAAATCGTCAGGGGTGTTCGCTTGGAGAACGATGGGCCAGTCGAGAGGCACTGGCGCCTCGGCGACGTCCACTTGAGAAAGAATGGACTGCATGCTGCGGTCGCTTGAGCGAACTTGTTTCAAAACCAAGGGGCGGATGGAGGTCTTGTACAGCGCCAGCAGCGGTTGCCAGCGATCTGGTTTGAAGGCGACGACCTGGGACGTGCGCGTGCGATGCTTGCGTAAGATGCCGAGCCAATCCGGATTGATACTCAATAGATCGCAAGCTAACAGGAAGAGCCACTCGTCATCCGTGCAGTCGCCAAGGGCAGTCAACAAACCGCCCATTGGTCCGAGCCCCGGCTCCAGGTCGGCAATGGTGCGAAGGCCCAAATGCGCGTATTTGTCCATTCGTTCCGCGACGACCACGACTCGATCGACATGCGGTCGAACGGCATCTGCGAGTCGCTGGATGAGCGGCCGGCCGGCGAATAGCGCAACGGCCTTGTCGGAGCCGAATCGGGAGCTTTTGCCGCCGGCAAGAATGTAGGCCGGGATACAATCCATGGATCACTCCGCAGAGGCGATCGCTTGGCCAGACTTGTCGCCAAAATCGGGCCGACCATCGTCCTGAACCTCGCCGCGAAGAGTGCTCAACGCATGGGGCAGAACATCGAGCAGGGCTTGAAGCATTTCGGTCGCCCCCCGTTGCGAGCCGGGCAGGTTGATAATGAGTGTCTGGCCGATGGTCCCTGCCTCTCCGCGAGAAAGGAAAGTGCGAGGTGTCTTGGCGTAGCAACGCAGTCGAGCCAGTTCGAGCAAACCTGGATGCCGGCGCTGGAGCACGGAAGCAGTGGCTTCGGGCGTGATGTCGCGAGGAGATAGGCCGGTGCCGCCGGTGGTGAGGATCAGGTCAGGGCGGGGATCAATGGTTGCCCACTTCTGCAATTGTCGGGCAATCAGATCCCATTCGTCAGGTAGGCACGCAGCAGCGACAACCCGGGCGGGCAACGCGCTTTCGACCAACTGTGCCAGTGCCGGGCCGCTGGTGTCGATCGTCCGACCGGCGGAACATCGGTCGCTACAGGTCAGTATGGCGACGGAAAACAGTTCAGACATCGGAACCTGTCCTTTTGCGGCGCGCAGCGCGATAGTCGCCGCGGGTGCCGCCCGTCTTTTCGAGAAGGCGGACCTGCTCGATGACGATTTCTCGATCGACGGCCTTGCCCATGTCGATAACGGTCAGCGCCGCGACTGCGGCGGCGGTGAGGGCCTCCATTTCCACACCGGTTTGGCCGCTGGTGGCCACTTCCGATCGGATCAACACGGTGCGGCCGCGCAAATAGGCCTGAACATCGATGAACTGAAGGAAAAGAGGATGACAAAGGGGGATGAGTTCGCCGGTGCGTTTGGCGGCTTGAATTCCCGCCAAGCGGGCAACCGCCAGCAAGTCGCCCTTGGCCAGAGCGTTGGACGCAATGGCTTCGGCCAGCTTCGGCGATACGCGGACAACGGCCTCGGCCACGGCGCGGCGCTGCGTCACGGGTTTGTCGCCAACGTCCACCATATGGAGCTTGCCAGAGGCATCGACGTGGGACAGCGATTCGCCGGGAGGTTGACGGTGGGATCGCGCCATTATGGCCTCCAAGGAAAGAAGGCTCGTTGTGTCTGGCCGATTGTATCGGGGGCAATCTCGACAAATCCATCCGATTGCGCTGCCGAGACGCTGTCGCCCGAGCCCTTGGTTGCAAGCACCGTGGCACGGCCGGCACCGGTCAGTTGGACAGGTCGATAGAGCCACAGTTTCGGATTGCTCGTGTCCGGCTGATCCACCGAGACGAAGCTACTGGGGAGTTCGGCAATCGCGAAGCCCGCGAGGCGGCGCAACACGATCAAGGCAAAACGTCTGGCGGTAACCAGCACCGAAACCGGATTGCCCGGCAAGCCCAAGATCGGTTGCCCGCCGGGGGCGATGGCGCCGAGCATCGGTTTGCCGGGACGAATCGGCAGGCCGTGGAAGATTGTTTTGGCACCGATGGTCGAAACCGCGGTTTGGGCGAAATCACGGTCGCCCATTGAAACGCCGCCGGTCAATAGAACGACGTCGGCCTCGGCCACGGCTTTCTCCAGCGCGACGACCGTTGCCCGAAGATCGTCGCCGACGCGGCTGATACCGAGGCATTGCACCCAGGGAAGCCCGGCGAGCATCGAGACAATCGCCGGCCCGTTGCTGTCGCGGAGTTGCCAGGGGTGTGGACGGCTTGCGATGTCCAACAGTTCATCGCCAGTAACGATTACGCAGACGCGAATTCGGCGAAAGACGACAACTTGCGAGAGGCCGAACGCAGCGCACGCGCCGACGATGGCCGAAGAGATCTCGACGCCGGGATGCAAGATCACGCTTCCCGCACGGGTGTTCTCGCCTTTGCGGCGAATGTTTTGGCCCGCCTCGGCGACGAGATTCGGGGGCAGAAGAATGGCGTCGGACTGCTCGACAACATCCTCGCGTCGCAGCACGACTTCGGCGCCCAGGGGAACCGGAGCGCCGGTAACGATGGGCACGGCTGCGGCAACGGGCTGGGCGACCGGCGGTTGGCCGATCCTCGCTGCGCTGCGCAGCGGCAACATGCCGAGCCGAAGATCGGCCATGCGCAACGCATAGCCATCCATGGCGCTCACGTCGATTGCGGGATGATCGCGATCGGCCTCAATCTCCCGCCCCAGCACACGTCCGGCCGACAGGGCCAAGTCAATCGTCTCGCACGCCACGGGAGCCAGTTGATCCGCCAAACGCAGCACTGTTTCGACCGGCGAAGGCGATCGGCGCTCTGCGCGTGCGACCGTGATTTCGTTCGTGCTCATATTGATGCCTGCTTCAGGGGTTGCTTCCAAATAGGCACGTCCTGCTTGAGACGGTCGATGAAATAATCCACAGCTGCCAACGCCTCTTTGCGGTGAGTCGCGGCGACTTTCAACCGGAACGAACGCCGGCCAGCAGGCACATTGCCGCGGCTGTGTTCGACACTGACGGCCAGCACGGCGAAGCGTTGTCGCGTTTCCTCGGCCAACTGCCGCAACATGCGAGAGGCCATCGGCTCATACACTTGATAATGCAGTCCCGCAATCTCTTGACCATCTTCAAGGGGACGCACCACTCCTTCAAAGCAAATGATCGCTCCGGCGTCCGACACGCTCCAAGCGGCGTGGTCCTCGCACAGCGGACCATCAATAATGTGGACTTCTATGCTCATCCGCCTGAAACGATTCCGATCAAAGCGACCTCGTCTTGGGGACGCACCATGGTTGCCTCAGTAACGAACGAATGGTTCACAGCGATTCGCGCCGCGCGAAAAGACAAGTTCAGGTTCGGTTCAGCACGGGCCAGCCGAGTTTTGAGCTCGGCGACGGTGATCGCCGGATCGTCGCCGTGCACCAACACTTCGGACTTGCCGCATGCCGCCGCCTCTGAGCCGAACAACAGCACTCGGTAGGTGAAGGCGGCGGTCGAAGACTCGGCGGACATTCTCAATCCTTCCGTTCAATCTGTTCCCACGCCCAGCTCCACGCCGCAACCGTGCGCGGGAATCCGCAGGTATTCATGCCGAGAAGAATGGCCTGTTCGATCTCCACCACCGTCGCGCCGTGTTCCAGGGCACGGCGGACGTGGCTGCGCAACGCCGATTCCAAACCGGCGCCGAGGCAGATGCCGATCTTGATCAGCTCGCATTGCTTGCGGTCGAGCGGGCCGGCCCGGTCCACAGCCTGAGCGACTTGCTCATGGGCATCGCCCAGCACGGGAAACTTCTCGATGAAGGCCTTGAACCGCTTGGGCAGCTTTGCGCCCTGCTTCGTTTTTCGGGTTGTCTTGCGTTGAGCCACCAGTCATCCTCCAATGTGCGTCATCACGCCGAAACCGACCATGGGGTGTTCGCCAGCCTTTGCGCTCAGGCCGGCGGAAAGAATATCGTCCAAGCGACGCGCGTTGAACACCGGGCGAAGGGCGTCGAGCAATCGACCGCCGGGACGATCCATCAAGCACGGGTAAAACGTGCCATCGGAACCGATGCGGATTCGGTCGCATCGATCGCAAAACGGGCAGCTCATCGCGGTGATGAAGCCGACGCGAGCCGATCGCCCGTCCGCCAGAACGACGCGAACCGTTCGCGCCGAGCCGGCATCCCGCGGCAGTTCGATCCATTCGCGCACTGCCGAATCCAGGCGATCGCGCATTTCGGCCTCTGACACGTAACGCCGCGACCACTGCGCGGCCAAAGGCCCCATGGGCATCAGCTCAATGAAACGGATCTCCAAGTTCTGCTCTGCGGCAAACCGAACGAGGTCGGGCAGTTCGTCGTCATTTTCTCCGCGAATCACGACGGCGTTGAGCTTGACGGGAGACAGGCCGCTGCGAACAGCGGCGGCAATGCCGGCCAGTACCCGCGACAACCCATCGACGCCCGTGATTCTCGCAAAGCGGCGCGCATCGAGACTGTCCAAACTTACGTTCACGCGGGACAATCCGGCGCGGGCCAGCGGCGCGGCCAATCGTTCCAGCGACAAGCCGTTGGTGGTCAGCGTCAGTTCGTGCAATCCGTCGATCCCCGCCAAACGCGACACGATCTCGACAATGTCGGCACGAGCGGTCGGCTCTCCGCCGGTCAGGCGGACTTTCCGCAAACCATGCATCGATACCAGATGCCGGACAAGGTTGTGGAGTTCGGACGCCGTAAGGGCAGTGTCCGTCGGCGCACGGCATTCCACGGCGGGCCGGCAATAGACACACCGCATCCCGCACGCCTGCGTCAGCGACAGGCGAAGATAACGAATGCCTCGGCCGTGCCCGTCGTGCATCATGGGTTCACCGGTTCAAGTTTCACGTGCGTATCGTAGAAGCTGACACTGCCTCCGACCGGATCGAACATGCAGGTATTCTTTACGGTCGGGTCGGTCCACATCGCCGCGTTGGCGTGGATGCCTTTCGCGCGGCGAGGTTCGCCCTTGATCAACTGGCCGTCGATCATGACATCGGCAGCGCCGGTGGCCCAGTGGCCGAAGCCCAATGCGAAGCTGACCACGCCCGGCCGCACCGTCTGAGTAACGACGAGCTTGCCGACCATCGGTCTATCGCCCGAGACGCCGACAGGCCAGATGCCCGCGGCATTGGTCGCGCTGGTCACCTTGACCATTTGTCCGTTGGTCAATCCCAGGCGTTCAGCGTCGCGAGGATTGATCAGCACGCCGTTTTCCGGCGTGAGTGCGGACATCCAGGGATTGGCAATGGTTCGGCTCTTGGTCTGGCTGATCACGCGGTGCGTAATCATAACGAGGTCGTGGCCTTTTCGATATTCATCAGGTTCTTTGCCATCGAACCCGCAAATCGGCAAATAGCAGGCGATCCCCCGAAGGTGTTTACCCGTGCCCGAGTGAACCGTCGAGGCGGTTTTCTCCTGGTAAAGGTTGAGCAGGGCCGCGTAGGGATTGCCGACGCGCGATCCTTTGTAGCCTTTTTCGTGATCGTCGAAGCGGCCGCCCCGACCGAGCACATACACGACCTTGGGCCACATTTTCTCGCCGACAATGCGTTTCCATCGCTGCGGATCGAACACTGTCTTCGGCAGGTGCCTGCGCGCCTCGATGAAGATCGCCATTTCGCGTTCGTCGGCATCGGGAAGGCTTTGCGAACCGTCGGGCTTTTCGCCGAAGGCCAAATTAGCGACAGCGCGGAGATAAAGATCATCGGGGTGTTTCAGATGCTGCCCCGCGGCCAAGCCGTCTTCACCGAAACCGGGCAGCTTGAGCTGCTCGGCCAGTCCCAAGATCATCGCTTCGAAACTCTGCGGCATCGTCTCTCCGAACACCGTGCATTCCTCGGTGATTGGGGCGATGACCGGCTGACGCACCGGCTGAACCTTCTGCGGAATATTCGGATGGCTGCCTTGGAACTCCCATCGTTCCAGGAAGCTCAAATCCGGAAAAATGTAGTCGGCGTACATCGACGCGCTGCCGATGATGATATCGTTGGCGACGAAAAGCGGCAGCTTCTCCGGATCACGAAGAATGGCGGTGTTCGTGTGTCCGGCGGGCAGGGCGTAATTGGGAGCGCCCATGTAGAAAAACAGTGCCTTGACCGGGTACGGATAGGCGTCGCCAATCGAGGGAATGATCTCTTCGTAGATGTCGCTCGACAGCGGATACCAGTTGCGCTTGGCAGGATAGCCTGCAAAGAGCGTCGTCTTCTCGTAATCCACTCCGTGGCGGATGGAACTGATGCCGAAGGCGTTGATCTTTCCGGGATGGGCCTTGAGGTCGAAAAGCTTCCCCTTGCCGGCGGTGTCCCAAGTGCTGGCTTTGATCATGCCGCCCTTGGCATCGAAGTTGCCCAGCAGCATGTTGATGCTCATCCAAGAGAGGACGTTGTAGAAGCCGTTGGTGTGTTGGGCCGGGCCGCGGTGGACATCGACGGCCGCCATTTTTCCATGGCTCGTCAGCTCCCTCGCAACGGCGATGATGTCGGCTTCTCTGACATCCGCAATCGCCGCCCATTCAGCAAGAGTGTGCTCGCGCGCGGAGTCCAACAGGATTTGCAGGCTGCTCTTGACCGGCGTTCCGTCCGGCAGCGTGGTATCGACAAAGAGGTCGCCGTAAATCGGCGTCTTATCGTCATTCGGATCAACCGCCACCGGTCGGCCGTCCACCATGACCACCATGAACTTCTCGGAATATTCGCCTTTGCCGTCGGCCGTCGGCTTTGCGGTTGGCTGTGCCAACGGGACGCCGTCAATTTGCACATCGGCAGCGCGAAGGAACTTTCCGGGGGTACCTTTTGGACAGGCCACCAGCCACGTCGCATTGACCCAGCTATTCTCCCCTGCGGCGAGAGCCGCTGCTTTGTTGGCGCACGAAAGGAACTTTGCGTCGTAGCGTTTCTCTTCGATGATCCAACGAATCATGGCCATGGCCAGTGCCGCATCGGTCCCCGGCTTCAATGGCAACCACTTCCATGCTTTGGCGGCGAGCTTGCTGAAACGCGGATCGGCCACAGCGATTTTGGCACGTCCGCCGGCAAGATTGCCGGTCAGACGCACAGTGCGGTTCGGAGGGCCGTAATTCGCCTCGAAGAGGTTCGCCCCGACAAACAAAATGAATTTGGAATTCTCCGTATCGGCCTGCCAGTAAAACTTCTGGCCGCCGGTGAATTTGCCGTCGATATACTGTTCGCTGATGGCTTTACAGGTGAAATAGAGAGAGCCTTGGCACACGGTCGTATGGCCATGTGCATTGACGGTTCCCAGGGCGGCGGCGAACCGTTTGTACAAATCTCCCCGCCCATCTTTCAGACGCCCCCACGCAACAACAATCTGATTGTTCTTCGGGCCGAAGTCCGGATGCTCCGGGTCGATGAGCTTGTCGAGATGCGCTGCGTGTTTCTGTTGAAAGGCCGTTACCAATGTCTTCTTCTTTGCCGGGTCCTTCTCGGCCCAAATGGCGTTGACGTCGGCTTCCATCACTCGCGAGAGGGCCGGATCAGTCAACGACATCAACGAGCGCAGGCCTTCGACGTTTCGCGATTCTTCTCCGGGGACATCTTTGAAGAGCAGGCCGCCGTCCGCGATTTCCCGCAGGGCTTGCTCGAAAGGAATGGTGACCCACTTGTTTTCGCCGCGCTTGCCGGCCCGTTTCAGCACTTTGCGAATTCGGTACGGATCGTAGGCCGACTGCAATCCCGCTTGGCCCTTGGGGCAAATCGAGCCGTCAATTGATGCCGCATCGGATACCGGCGTTGCATACGGCACGTGGGGCAAGAGCGTCCATGGGTTGTATGGGTTTCCGTCGATTTTGACGACTACGCCGTTTTGAATTTTGCATTTGATCCCGCAGCCCGTGTTGCACTGCAAGCATGCGCTGTAAAGGATATTCTCCGGCCTGCTCAAGTCGTATGGAGCATCGGGACGGGCGCTATTGAGGACGGCATTTCCGTCGGCAGCGATTCCCGCACTACCGCCCGACGCTGATTCGCCGAGTGCCGATGCGAAAAAACCGCTTCCCAGCAGCGCGCCGCCAGCCAAGAACTTCCGCCGTGATCGAGCATTCGATTCGTCATGCTTGCTCATAAGTCACCTCGAGAGGCGCGGGCCGTCATATTGGTTGCCGCGGCATTGATCTTCTGACCGACAAAGAACACGGCCATTCCCACCGCCACGAGAAATAGACCGACCGAGTATTCCATGAGTGTCGCGTGGTAGATGTACTTAAGCCGATCGTGATGAAACGCTTCCTGAAGTCCGTCGAGCTCGCCCACGGCCTGTCCCGGCACCAAGACATTCAGTCGGGCGCTGATGAATGTGGCCGCCACAAACAGAGCCGCAACGGCCCAAATGCCCGGCCGTTTGGACGTCAGCAATGCAAGCGGCAGGATGCCTCCCAACAGGAGATGAACGATCCAGAACACCCACCAATACGGCCCCCACAAAATCAGGTCGATTGCGGGCGCATGCACATTCGGATTCCAAAGCGCGATCGAGAACTCGGCAAATTCGAAAATGAAGTACACCATCAATCCGATCAGCATCACCAGCCGCAGTTGTTTCATCGCCAGGTTGTGTGCTTCGGCGGTCTCGTGCCCCGGCCCAAGAATCGACCGCACCAAGAGGAGCATCGCACAACCGGCCGTGATGGCCGAAGCCAAAAAAAGCATCGGCAGCAAGGCGCTATGCCAGAAACCCTTGGCTTCGACGACGCCGAAAAAAGCCCCGCTTTGACTCGGGAACAAGATGGAAAACATTAGCGCCAGGCAAAGCAACGGCTTGAGCCAGCCCGACTTGTCCTTGAACGAGAGCAGCCAACAAACTGCCGCGATGAGGATGAACGCGATGTACATCCATGCGTTGAAGGCCATCATGCTCGTGAAGTTCGGTGACAGGAAGATGTACGACGCGCGCTCCATGTGTCCCAGATCGAGCCAAACGCCCATGAACGCGGGAATGATGGCAGCCACGGCCAATACGATGACGGTGCGCAATGTTGCAGGGTGTCTGAACCCGGGAAAGTCCAACACGAAACCGCCCGCGCCCATCACGAACGCACCACCGGCGATGCCGACGCCGTGAAAATAGATTGCGACCCACAAGCCCCACGGCACATACGAACCGTAGCCTGCCGGCAGATGCCCTTGGGTCATCCGCTGATAGATGCCCACGGCCCCCAGCCCCAACGCCAGGATCCACGCAATCCACAACATTCCCCGAATCGCGGCCGCCGCTGGCTCAGACGAGCTTGGCAGCGGTGAGGCGGCGGCAGAAATGCTGGTCATCGGCAGTTACCTCCTTTTGACGGAGCGAAGAGCCAGAAGCAGGCCTCGCTTCAGCCCTACGCAATGTAGAAGACCCGCGGCTGCGTGCCTTTGTGGGGCAGCAACTTCTGCACGTTGTTCTTGGCGACCAATTCCGTTACGAGGGCGTCGGCATCATTGAGATCGCCGAAGTAGGTTGCCCGACCGATGCAGGTTGTAACACACATGGGCAATTGGCCCACTTCCAGCCGGTGCAGACAGAAGTGACACTTTCGCGCGTTGCCCATCGGGCTTTGGTGGTTCTTGCGACTCCAGCTCTTGGAGTATTCATGGCTGGGTTGATCTTCCCACGGAGAGTGGGGGCCACTGACGGCCCGACCGTCAGCGCCGACGGCCGCTCCATCGGTGTAGTATTCGCCGAAGTCGCTTGTGCGTGCGCCGTAAGGACAGGCAGTCAGACAATAGCGGCAACCGATACACTTGTCATAGTCCACGATGGTGATGCCGTCGGGACGCCGCCACGTGGCCTTCACCGGACAGACCGGCACGCACGGCGGCTTTTCGCATTGCATGCAGGGCCGAGGCGTAAACTTCAGATGGACGTTCGGGAACTCGCCGCTCTCCTCGGTGGTCACCGGCCGATACACCACCCCCGGCGGCAGCTTATTCTCGGCAACGCAGCCGATCGTACACGCATGGCAGCCTACACACTTGCGATGGTCGATGACCATTGCCCATTTGCGCTGTTCCACCGGCTTGGCCATCGCTCGGACGAGTTCCCGTTGCATGCGCAGCAACGGATCTTCGCCTTCTTTCGCAGGAACGTCGTTCAGCACCGACAGGTGCCGGACCGTTCTCTCGCCGGTTGGATCGCCGGTGCCGCTGCCCAGTCGATCTTTCAGCACCAGTCCGGCGGTGGCCGCCAACCCCGAGCCGACCAATGCACCCGCCTTAACGAACTCGCGTCTGTCCATTGCCATCGTCGTTCTCCGATCAATCAGCGCGCGAATGCCTGATCGAGCCGCGATTTGGTCTGCGGCCCGATGCCGTGTCGGCCGCAACAAAATGGGCCACCTGCGATGAACACTGCCCGAGCCGGCGTTTGGCCTGCTTCGACTCGTGATCTGCGACATCCCGAACCGAAATCTGTCGCAATTTGGTTCGAATCCTCTGCCGCTCTGCCTCCCAAAACTCGTGGGCAGGGCACTGGCGCTCGCCCGAGCAGTTGTCTAGTCCGAGCAGGCAGTTGGGCAGCCACGCTTTCCCCTCAACCGCCTCGGCCACGTCCAACAGACTGATCTCTTCGGCCGGCCGAGCCAGGGCAAAACCGCCCCGATAGCCGCGTTTGGCGACGACCAAGCCGGCTTTTCCCATCGCGTGCAGCAGTTTCAGAAGATAGGGGAGAGTAATGCCGGTGCATTGGGCGACATCTTTGGCTAGTACCAAGCTGCCGCTGCTTTGACGCAGGCAACTCAGCGCCAAAATTGCATAGCCAGTGGTTTGCGACAAGCTGAGCATAATGTGCCTTGAGACGCAGTTGGCATCATGGTGCATTAAGTGGATGATCTTGTCAAGATAATTGAGGATGTGTAAGTCAAGAAAGACAAATGGCCCACCCGGCATCCCGCTTCCGAACGAGAATGGCGTCCGATCATCGACAGCCGTTGCCCGTCGCCGTTTTCAACCGCCCTGAGCACCGATGCTGTCCAACGGCGAAATGGACTGTGTGCCCTAACGGTCCGAGACGCCTTCCATGTCGCTGCGAGCGTCTGCCCATTTCACAAGGCGGGCATGAATTGCCGACCAATCGCGGTCGATCAGGGCAGCAGGAGTTTGACGCCGGCCACGGCAAGCACTAAGGCCAGCAGTCGGCGAAGCGAAGTCAGAGGCAGAACGCGGCTGCCTAGCTGCGAACCAACGACTCCACCTACTCCGGCCGCCATGGCCCAAAGCCACAAAGCATCGGGCAAATAGCGGACACTGGACAAATTGCCCGCCAGCCCGGCGATCGAATTGGCCAGGATGAAGACGGCGCAAATGCCGAATGAAGTGCGGAGCGAGGCCCAGCCCGTAAAAAGCAACAACGGCGATAGAAAAATGCCCCCGCCGGTGCCGGTCAGGCCGGCAAGCAATCCAATGCCTGCGCCTCCGACGATGGCCAAAGGTAACGGTGGGCGTCTGGTATCGGGAGCCTCATCCGACAGGGAACTGGTCTTTATCGCTAAACGCCATGCCGACACGAAAAGTACGATGGCCACCAGCACCCTGTAGGCGAAGCCTTCGAGGCGAAGCGCGCCGCCGACGAACGCCAAGGGAACGGCACCGAGAATAAACGGCCATGCCAAAGGCCACGACATGTGACCGGCCCTGACATAGCGGATCGAAGCGATACCGGCGACCAAGACATTGAGCACCAGGGCGGTCGGCTTCATGATCGGCGGGGCAATCCCCATGAACGCCATGGCCGCCAAGTAACCAGAGGCTCCGGCATGGCCGACTGATGAATACAGTACGGCGGCGACAAAGAACGAGCCTGCCAGTATGAGATCGGAATCTGTCATTCAGAGGATTGTATCCGGCCGAACCGTGCCGAGCTACCACTTGCCTTTTGCGAAGGAAACGGCGCCTTCGACATGCGTTAAGCAGACGCGCACAATTTGTCGCGGTTGCTCAGCGATCAGATCGCATCGGCACTCGCGCAACTGGCCTGAATGTCGGCATCGGCGGACGCAATCGCGATCTTCGTGCGATTGTGCGCGGCGCGGCGTCGAATTGCGGCGAGCAACCGGGCCGCCTCCTCCGCAGTCACTTCGTAGCCCCGCGAGGCCAAGACGTGCCGCACCGCACATGTTCCCGAATGCTTGCCGAGAACGATCGCCCGCTGAGCGCCGACATCTGATGGGTCAAATGGTTCGTAGGTCGAGGGGTTGTCGAGCAAGCCGCGAATGTGAATGCCCGATTCGTGGCGAAACAGGTCGGCGCCGACGATCGGTTTGTTCGGAGGGATCGGGCGACCGGCTGCGGCCGCTACCAATCGCGACAGCGGCGGCAGGCAGCCAGGCGCTATCCCCGTTTCGCGACCGACGGCGATCTTCAAGGCCATCACAACTTCCTCCAGCGGCGCATTGCCGGCTCGCTCGCCCAAACCGTTGATCGTCGCATCGACAGCGACGGCGCCGGCCTCCAATGCAGCCAGCGTGTTGGCCGTTGCCAGCCCCAAATCGTTGTGAGCATGGAATCCCAGCGGCAGCCCGGGCACGGCTGCACGCAATTGTATTACGGCATCGCGCACGGCCGACGGACTCCAAATCCCGACCGTATCGGCAAGCCGAAAACGATCGGCGCCCGCCGCCCGGGCGATTCGCGCGCAATCGCTCAGCAGCCCGCGATCGGCTCGCGAGGCATCTTGGACGCCGACCGAAACGAACTCAAAACGGCCTCGCGACCATTCGACCAAAGAACCGATCTGTTCCACGAGCCACGTCCGCGACTTCTTCATCGCCGCTAAATGGATTGGGGAGCCGGGAAAGGAGATGTGAACCGCGGGCGCCCCGCAGCGAAGCGCGCATTCGAGGTCGCTTTGTTTGGCCCGGCACCAGACAGAAATCCGTGCGGGCAAGCGGAGGCCGACCACGCCGCCGATGGCCGCGATTTCGTCTTCGCCCATAGCCGGCGTGCCCGCCTCGATCTCCGGAACGCCTGCCTCGGCCAAGGCCGCGGCAATGGCGCATTTATCGGCCCTCGAAAACGCCACGCCGGGCGATTGTTCTCCGTCGCGGAGCGTTGTGTCCACCAACCACGGTCGGCGAAGCTCATCGTCGGTCATCAGTCGGTCTCTCGCGTTCAATCAAACGGCTCAAAACGGTCGATGCGTTCCCACGCTTTCGGCCGCGATGCGCTGCGGCTCGTTCCGATCAGGCCAGCAGAAGCTCGGGCACTGGTTCGTCGCGTTCCAGGGCGTCGAGGATTTGGTCCACTTTTTCTTCGCTCAGATCGAAATACCACCATTCCTTCGGGTAGATCACCAGCACCGGGCCTTTCTCGCAAACGTTCAAGCAGCTCGTGGTCGAGACAATGGCATCGATGCCGCGGTCGGTGATTTCGCTTTGGAGGTACTGGAGCAAGTCGGGCGAGCCCTTGCGGTTGCACGACCCTTGCGGATCGCCGTTGACACGGAAACTATTGCAGAGAAAGAAGTGATACTGCGGTTTTTGCATCGTTGAGTTCCTTTCGGCAGAACGTAACAATAGGCTGCGAATTGACGCGATGGAAATGGCGGTCGCGGCGATGGTCGATCGCCACAGTTGGCTATGTTGCAATCGTGTTAAACGCCACGAGAATCTTGTCCCGTCACACGGCGGGGGCGCTAAATTGGGGCCCTCTGTCAGTCGCATCCTCGGCCGTTGCCGCCACAACCGATTCCCTTGCCGCAGCGATGGATACTCGCCAGCGGTGCTCGGAGCTTGACGTTGCGAACGACGGCGTCGATGGCGTCTTCGATCAGGCCTTCCGTCAGCACCAGTTCGATTCCGCGTTCGGCAAGCACTCGATGAGGCGCCTCGCCGGCGCCAGCCGCAAGCACCGCCCGACAATCGTGAAGCACATCGGCCAATGCGAGCCAGCGGTCGCGCCCGCCGCCCGGGGGCGGCGCCGATCGGGTGTCGACTTGCACGAAACCATTCGGTCCGCGGGCGAAAATCGCCAGTTGCGACGCCTCTCCCAAGTGCAGATTGACCAATACGCCCTCGGCGGTGGCTACTGCGATATTCGGCCGATTATCGGCTGAGGCGATCGGTCTGGCAGTGGCCGAGAGCAGGGCCAACTCGGCCCGAGCGGGAACCGGTTCGCCGAGCAGTCCGACGGCGTCCGCGCGGCAGCGCGTGCAGTGACTCATTGTGGGAAGATATCGGCGCGCTTCCGTCCTCGCCGCTTCAACCATGCCGTGCGACGGCGGCGAAATCGATCCGAAGGGCGTGCCATCTACGGGGTACAACGGAACGATATTACTGATCGAAGCTCCCAGCTCCGCCGTCTGCCGCGCCACCTCGGCAACATGACCGTCGTTGATCCCCGGAATGAGGATCGAATTGATCTTCACCTTGATGCCCGCGCGATGCAGACCGCGAATCGCCTCGGCCTGCCGCTGCCAAAGCAACTCGGCGGCCGCGGTGCCGCGATACACCCGCTTGTCGCAACGGATCCAAGCGTAGATCTGCGCGCCGACGACCGGATCCACCGCGTTGACCGTCAGCGTGACATGGCTGGTTTGCACCTCGGCCAGTTGTTCTACATAGGGGGCCACGTTCAGCCCATTCGAGGCGACGCAAAGCAACAACTGCGGATCGGACGCCCGCACCAGTCGAAGGGTTTCGATCGTGCGTTCCGCGGTGGCGAAGGGATCGCCCGGACCGGCAATGCCGACGACCGAGATGCGCGGATCGAATTGTCGCGCCTCGTGTAGATAGGCCAACGCTTGCTGGGGTGAAAGGACGGCCGTCGTCACACCCGGGCGGCTCTCGTTCGCGCAGTCGTACACGCGCTTGCAGAAATTGCATTGGACATTGCAGTCGGGCGCCACGGGCAGATGAACTCGGGCGAATCGGGTCCGAGCCTCCGCCGTGAAACACGGATGTCGAGATAGATCTAGCGTCATCGCCGCTTCTCCCGCCTCTCACATGTAGCTATATCCGACCGGAGACGACTCCTGCCACTTTTCGAGCAATGCATTGACGATTCGATCAAACAATTGCTGTGTGCCGGCGTAACCGAAGTGCAACAAGCGCGGACCGTCGATCCGATCGTGGATTGGAAAACCCACTCGCACCAGCGGCACGTTGAGCCGCCGGGCCAAAGAATAGGCCTTGCTACTTCCGACGATCACGTCGGGTTGAAGACGCAGGGCCTGCTGCTCGATGTCGGCGAAATCCGTGTCGTCGCACACCAACGGCAGTCGGCATTCGCTTGGTGTGGCTTCTGAATCGCTGTTCGCACCGCGCGGCAATACGACGCCGGGGATGGAATCATCGGCGTCGTCCGCATTCGTTCGCTCCGATTGCGGCAGCGTGAGTCCCTTGGCACCGGTGGCACATAAGACGGGTTTCATTCCGATTTCGTCGAGAAAGCCCGCGATCGCCGCAACCAAATCACGTTGGCCGCATACGACCGCGCGCTTGCCGAAGACGTACTTGTGCGCGTCAACATACGAGTCGATCAAACGACCGCGTCGTTCGGTCCACTCGTGGGGGGCGGGCGCATCGGCCAGGGCGTCGAGCAGCGTGCCGAGACGATCAACGGCGGCGATCCCGATCGGCAAGGGAAGCACCTGCCGCGGCACGCCGAATCGATCCTGCAAAAACTCGCCCGCCGTTGGACCGGTTCCGCCGTCGGCAAATTCGATTGTCATCCGCGAGCCTCCCATGCGGCCGATTGCCTCGATCGGCGTCCCGCCTGGCGGGATGCGGTGATACTCCGTCCACGTCGGCCCGTCGAGGGTGTCGGAGAAATCGGGCACGACGATCGTTTCGATCCCGCGTGCGCGAAACAGGGCTTTCATCTCGCGCAGATCGGCGGGTGAACTGGGCGGCGCGATCAGGTTCACCGCTTCGTGGCGTTCGCCGTCGCACGCTAGCGACCGAACGATTGCCGCCGTCGCGGCACGATAGCCGTCTTCGTAGCTGTCGCAATAACTCGGCGTGGACACATAAACCAGCGTGGGCAATGGGAGCGATTCCTCGGCGGCGATTTCGCGGAGAAAGAGCGGCACATCGTCGCCGATCGTCTCGGCCAAGCAGGTGCTTGCGATGCCGATCAGCCGCGGTTCATACTGGCGGATGACATTCGCGATCGCGATGCGCAAGTTCTCGCGACCACCGAATACGGCCGACTCCTCGCTGAAGCTTGTCGATGCGATGTCGAGCGGCTCGCGAAAATGGCTGATCATGTAACGGCGGATGTAGGTGGCGCAGCCTTGCGAGCCGTGCAGTAGGGGCATCGCGCCCGCGATTCCGCGGAATGCAAGGCACGCACCCAAGGGCGCACAGAGGCGGCAGGAGTTTTCCGTCGCCGATCGCGCATGGTTCGCAGCCGATGCGGTTGCCTGATTCATAGAGCACCCCTTCGACCGCCGCGGCAGAACTTCCAAACGGGCGAAGTTGCCGACGACCGGACCTCGCGCGCGAAATTCAACATTCCCTGAAAGCCCGCCAACGCTATCTTTCGCTCGTGATTGTGGTCGCAGAAGCCGATTCCTAATTTGTAGGCGATGGGGCGTTCTTTCACGCCGCCGATCAGCAGATCGACCTTCTTTTCGTGGAGGAACCGCGAAAGCTCCAGCGGATTGGCGTCGTCGATCAGCACGGTTCCTTCGTCGCACAGCTCGGCCAGGGCTTGGTAGTCGTCGCGGCCTCCGGTTTGTGATCCGACGACCACAGAGGGCATGCCCAGTGTTCGCAGCGATCGAACCAGCGAGAACGCCTTGAACGCGCCGCCGGTGTAGATCGCCGCCCGTCGTCCGCGCAGCGCTCGCCGATGCTCGCGCAACTCGGGCAAAATCGCCGAAATCTCGCGTTCTACCAGTTCACGGGCACGCTGAAGAATCTCCTTGCGGCCGAAATGCCGGGCCACGGCATAAAGTGATTCCGCCATGTCTTCGAGCCCGAAGTACGACACGCGCAGATACGGAATGCCGTAGCGTTCGTGCATCGTTCGGGCCAAATGGATCATCGAACCGGAACACTGCACCACATTGAGCCGAGCGCCGTGCGCCTTGCGAATGTCGTTTACGCGGCCGTCTCCGGTGATCGTCGCGACCACCTTGATGCCGATCTGACGGTAATAGTCGCGGATCATCCAGGTTTCGCCGGCGAGATTGAATTCGCCGAGGATATTGATACTCAGCGGTCCGATCCCCGCGGTGTCGCCGGTGCCGACGAGTTGCGCCAAACCGTCGCAGGCGGCGCGATATCCGTCTTTCTTCGTGCCGCGAAAACCCTCGCACTGAATCGGCAGAACGTCGATCGATTTCTCTTGCGCAACGCGGCGGCAGACGGCCGCCACGTCGTCGCCGATCAAACCGACGATGCATGTGGAATAGACGAAGGCGGCCTTCGGACGGTAGCGGTCGATCAGTTCGCACAGCGACTGATAGAGCTTCGCCTCGCCGCCATAGATCACGTCGCGTTCGCGCAAATCGGTAGAAAAGCTCTTGCGATGCAGTTCCGGGCCCGAACTCAGTGCCCCGCGAATGTCCCAAGTGTAGGCGGCACAGCCGATCGGGCCATGAATCAGGTGGATCGCATCGGCGATCGGATAGAGCACGACCCGCGATCCGCAGAAGACGCATGCCCGCTGACTCACCGCACCGGCCAAACTTCGCCGGTCGCAGGCCATCGCGAACGGCCGTTCGCCCGTTTCGTGGATTTGCGGTTTGCGGGCATCAAGGATTTCGACCATGAGATCACCGGTAGTGTGCGCAACTGAAGTAGCAAGTCGGCCGTCGCCAACCGGCTACATGACCAGTTCAAAGCTCTCCTCGGGACAAATCCGGTCGGTTCGATCGAGCAAGGCATCGAGGATCTTTTCCAACAAGCGCACGCCGCCCACGTAACCCACCGTGGGGAAGTACGAATGGCCGACGCGATCGAGGATGGGGAACCCGTGCCTGACCAGCGGAATGTTCTCGTCGCGGGCAATGTATTTGCCGTAGGTGTTTCCGATCAGCAGGTCCACCGGTTCTTTCTTTATCCACTGATGCATCAAGAACATGTCGGCCCCGGGCCCTTGACGCACAACGGCCTCGGGAACTCGGCCCGCCAACGCCGCGGCGATGCGATCCGCGAAGCGTCCACCGGGTGTGCCGGTTACGATGTACACGGGGCGCATATCGATGTCGGCTAGGAATTCGACCAGCGCCACGAGCTGATCCGGATCGCCCCACAGAGCGACGCGCTTTCCGTGAAAGTACTGATGCATGTCGGTAATCAGATCGACAAGCCGGCCTCGCTCGGCGTTGATTTCCGGGGGAACCTTCACGCCCGCGATTTTTCGCAAGCTGTCAATCATCCGATCGGTGGCGCGAAGCCCAATGGGCAGTTCGAGAATCCGCGACGGGACGCGGTGCTTTACCTCCAGAAGTCTGGCCGCGGCCTCAGAACTGCTCGGGCCGAGAGCGACCGTGGCCTGGCTGGCGCCCGTGCGGCGCAGATCGTCGATCGTCGTTCCGCCCGAAGGATAGAACTGGTGCTTGCCCGTCTGCGGCGTATCGAGAACATCAGATGTGTCGGGGAAGACGATTGGAGATATGCCGAGCAGCCGGACGAGCCGCTTGATCTCGCGGATATCAGCCGGTTCGACCCAACCGGGCACGATATTGATCGTCGGTCCGCGCCTTTCCGATTCCAGGGCGAAATAATCGACCATGCCCCGCGTCATGTTGGAAAAGCCTGTGACGTGCGACCCGACATAACTCGGCGTATTCGCGTGGATGACGTACTTGCCCGGGGGGATTTTTCCTTCTTCGAGAGCCTTCTTTGCGATCTGGGGCACATCGTCGCCGATTGTCTCCGAAAGACAGGTCGTGTGGACGGCGATGACGTCGGGATCGTACACGGCGAAAATGTTCTGAATCGCTTGCAGCAGATTCGCCTGGCCGCCGAACACTGACGAGCCCTCGGTGAACGAACTGGTGGCTGCCATTACCGGCTCTTTGTAGTGCCGTGTCAGCGTGCTGCGGTGGTAGGCGCAGCACCCCTGCGACCCGTGGCTGTGCGGCAGGCAGCGATGAATTCCCAACGCCGCATACATCGCCCCGATCGGTTGGCAGGTCTTCGCCGGATTGATGGTCAATGCCTGGCGTTCGACGATCTCGGATGTAGTATGTCTGAGCAGCATGATGGCACCTCTGTATCACTTGCCCCGAAGTCGTTTTTCTCTCGGCAAGAATTCCGGCAACCGGCGGGAGCGGGGTTTCGGCCGGGTGCGACTGCACCGATTTGTTGGCGGCCCCGCCGCCCAGTGTTCATTGGTTTGAAAAGGCGATGCACTCCTCTGCGGCGAAACCGGACAAGCCCGGTAGGCACGATTCGGCCGCCGTCATCTCACAAAAGCGGCTGTCAACGATGCGGAAGATTTCTGCCACGGGGCCTCAGCCATCGACCAGATGCTCGCGTTGACCATCCGATCGATCTCGCGGTAGAAATTGATGGCGCCGCGAAACCCAGCATAGGGGCCGCCGTAGTCGTAACTGTGCAACTGCTTGCAGGGAACGCCCATCTTTTGCACGACGTACTTCTCCTTGATTCCGGCGCAGAAGACGTCGGGACGATACATCTCGATCATTCGCTCCGTTTCGTAATGACTGATGTCGTCGATCACCAAGGTGCCTTGGTCCATGTCGGGCATCATTCCCTCATAATCTTGGAATCCGATTCCGGCCTCATCGAGCCGCCGCCTCGCGTCTTCGGTGACGCGAGCGCGATAATGCTGCGGATCCGGCTCGACGTGCAGCTCCTCGATATTGCGGCTATCGGCATCGACCTTGATCGTCGGCAGCACGCGACGGCCTTCGTAGTCGTCGCGATGGGCGAACTCGTATCCGGCGGCAATGGTCTTCATGCCGATCTCGGAAAAGAGCTCCTGATAGTGATGCGCCCGGCTGCCCCCGACAAAAAGCATGGCGGTTTTGCCGGCGCAGCGGGCGCGAATTTCATCCTGAGCTTCGCGAACCGCGCACATTTCCGTGTCGATCACTTCCTCCGTGCGGTTCAGCAGATCGGGGTCGTCGAAATACTTCGCGATCTTTCGCAGCGACTTGGCCGTAGCCTCCGCTCCGATGAAATTGACTTTGATCCAAGGAACGCCATATCGCTTCTCAATCATGTCCGCAACGTAGTTGATCGATCGGTGGCACATTACGCAGTTCAGGTCGGCCGTGTGGGCATTTTCGAACTGCGCGATCGTCGAGTTTCCGCTGAACGTGGCCGTCAGCGTGATCCCGCAACGTTCGAGCAGATCCTCGATGACAAATGCGTCGCCCCCGATGTTGTATTCGCCGAGCAGCCCGATGCGGAACCTGCCGCCCTTGATCTCGTCGTCGCGTCCGATGACATGCTTGAACAGTTGGTTGTTGGCGATGTGGTGTCCGGCCGACTGGCTGACGCCTTTGTAGCCTTCGCAACTGAAGGCGAAGACATTGATTCCGAGCTTCTCCTTCATTTCGCGAGCGACGGCATGAACGTCGTCGCCGATCAGGCCAACCGGGCAGGTGGCGAACACGGCAATGGCTTTCGGATGAAACAAATCGAACGCCTCTTGAATGGCGCTGCGCAACTTCTTCTCGCCGCCGAAGATGATCTCCTCCTCCTGCATGTCGGTGGAGAAGCAATAGGTCATGAAGTTCTCTTCGGACGGACTCGCCGGCCGAGTCTGATTGCGGCGGGTGAGCCAGGAGTAGAACCCGCAGCCGATCGGGCCATGAGTGATATTGACGATGTCGCGCGTTGGGCCGAGCACCACCCCCTTGCACCCGGCGTAGGTGCAGCCGCGCTGGGTGATGATGCCCGGCGTGGTTCGGACATTCGCCATGATTTCGGGGGCGGGAGCATCGTCCGTCGGCTGATTGACAACGATCTGCTGCGCTCGCTTGCGGGCCACCTTCGGCGGGTACACCTTGAGCAACTCGCGGCGGGCCTCCGACGGATTGAGTGACGAATCGAGTGACATGAAAGGACTCCTTCTTCGGGCTTATGCAGCCGTATCGTCGATCGCGGCGTCGCCTCGCTGACCAGTGCGAATGCGCACCGCATCGGCGATCGGCGCCACGAAGATCTTCCCGTCACCGGGATGTCCCGACTGGTTCACGGCAATGATCGTGCGGACGACGGCAGCCGTCAGATCGTCGGGGACAACGATGTTCAATAGTCGCTTCGGAATCAGCTTCGGCCCGGGGCCCAACTGCGAGATCGCTTCGTCGCAGCCGGATTCGGCGCCGCGCAACAGCAGATAATCCACCTTTCCCTTACCCCGCCCCACCACTTTACGAGCAGTGAACGAGACGACGCCTGCCTCGGCCAGGGCTTGCTTCGTGTGATTCATCTTGTTCATGCGGATTACCGCGACAATTTCTTTCATAGCGTTGCTCCTAATGAGGAGAGGATATTACGATTCGGTCGCTACGGCGGACGATGCGGCCGAGGGGATGTCGTCGCGGCTGCCGGTGCGAACCGTGTACACCTCCTCGACAGGCGACACGAATATCTTGCCGTCTCCGCATGCGCCGTCGGGGCCGCTGCGCGATGCTTTGGTGATCACATCGATGACGAAGTCCTTGTCATCGTCGTGAACGACAATCATCAACAACTCCTTGGGCAGTTCGTCGTAAGTGACCTCGCCGACTCTCATGCCCCGCTGTCGGCCTCGGCCGTACACGTCCATCTTCGTAACGGCCGGAAAGCCTGCATCGAGCAGCGCAGCCAATACTTCGGGAGATTTCTCGGGTCGAATGATCGCTCGAATCATTTGCATGTTAGGTCATCCTCGAAATCTGTTCGGCGCCGGCCGAACCGCTTGGGCGCGGCTGCCGATGGGGAGAAAAAGAGGAAACGTTCGTCGGCCGCGCGGTTCACGCCACAGCCAAGCCGAAGTCGAGAAGCAGCGATTCCAAATCGTTGATCGACAGCGGACGCGGAATGACGAACATCTCGTTGGCGTCAATGGCGCGAGCCAAGGTCCGGTATTCGTCGGCCTGGGGGCATGTCGGGTTCCACTCGATCACGGTTTTCTTGTTGATTTCGGCGCGTTGCACGTCGTTGTCGCGCGGAAGAAAGTGGATCATCTGAGTGCCCAATTGTCGCGCGAATTCCTCGATCATCTCGCGCTCGTTGTCGACGCGACGGCTATTGCAGATCAGCCCGCCGAGCCTGACGCCTCCGGCTTCCGCGAATTTGACGATGCCTTTGCAGATATTGTTGGCGGCATACATCGCCATCATCTCGCCGGAGCAAACGATGTAGATTTCCTGTGCCTTGCCCTCGCGGATGGGCATTGCGAAGCCCCCGCACACAACATCCCCCAGAACATCGTAGAACACGTAGTCGAGGTTCTGGTCTCCGCCATAGGCACCGAGTTGTTCGAGCAGATTGATCGAGGTGATGATCCCGCGGCCGGCGCACCCCACGCCGGGCTCGGGCCCGCCCGACTCGGTGCATAAGCACTCGCCGAATCCTTCGCGGCGGATGTCGTCGAGATTCACGTCCTCGCCTTCGTCTCGCAGCGTGTCGAGAACGGTCTTTTGCGCCAACCCGCCCAGCAATAGGCGAGTCGAATCGGCCTTCGGGTCGCAGCCGACTACCATCACCTTGCGCCCCATTTCGGCAAGCGCGGCTACGGTGTTTTGGGTTGTTGTCGATTTGCCGATACCGCCCTTGCCATAAATCGCTATCTTACGCATGTTTCTCGCTCCGAATTGATCTGACCGAATGCCTCGCCGATGCGCTCGTCCAACACACTCCGGCGGCGAGCGGCCGTGTGATACGTCGATCTCTTGTATGCAATGGGTGTGCCGGTGAATGAGAATTCGCCGGCGGCGACCTAACTAGGCCGCAAGAATGCCGCGGAACTGATCGAAAGCCGCACTATTCGCGTGTGAGTCGCTCGTCGGAAGAGAGAAAAAATTGTCGTGCCAGCACGGCCGTTTTGATTACGAATCGGCGTTGCGTGTTGCATACAGCGTAAGTCCTCAACGAGTTACGTCGTGCGACAAAAATGTCACTCGTCGCGGCAAGAGGGAAGAGAATGTCGCGGACTATCGGCTCGGTCACACCGCGAAAACAGCGGTGCCCACTGCCCAGTGGCGACGAAAGGGAACGACTTCGCTTGATTCGGGCAAAGCCGACCAAGAAGAGAACGATGACCGATTATCAGCCTTCGTCGGGCGAGAAAAGCGAACGCTGGATGCCCAGCTTCTTAATCTTGTATCGAAGCATCCGCGGACTGATGCCCAACTGCCGCGCGGCAGCCGCAACGCTGCCCTGCGAGCTTTTCAGGGCGTCGGTAATCAGGTCGTGTTCCAAAAGCGCCACCCGTGTTTTCAACGGCCCTTGGTCGGCGATTTCGCCGGCTCGGGGCAATTGCAGGGTGGGCGGCAGGTTGTGACCGTGGATCACGCCGTCCGACGCCATCAAGACGGCATACTCGATGCAGTTTTCTAATTCGCGGACGTTTCCGGGCCAATGATAGGCAAACATCGCGTTAATGGCCGCGGTGCTGATACGCCGCACGGGCTTGCCCATCTTCCGCGCATACTTGGCCACAAAATGGTCGGCCAGCAGCAAGATGTCTTCTTTGCGCTCGCGAAGCGGCGGAATGGCGATGGGAAACACGTGGATGCGGTAGTACAGATCTTGTCGAAAGAGATTCGAGGCAACGCGAGACTCGAGATCCTGATTGGTTGCCGCAATGATCCGCACGTCGGCCCGCAGCGTGTGATTGCTCCCCACGCGTTCGTACTCGCGTTCTTGAATCACTCGCAGCAGCTTCACTTGAATCGCCGGAGAAAAGTCGCCGATCTCGTCGAGAAACAGCGTACCGCCCTCTGCCTCTTGAATTCGGCCGGTTCGAGCATAAAGTGCGCCGGTGAACGCTCCCTTCTCGTGACCAAAAAGCTCGCTTTCCAACAAGTTCTCGTTCAGTGCCGCGCAGTTGACCTTGACGAACGGCCGTTCTGCCCGTGGGCTGCTGTAATGAATGGCGGAGGCGACCAGCTCTTTGCCGGTTCCCGACTCGCCGCGAATCAGCACCGTCGTGTCGCTACCAGAGACTTGTTTGATTTTGAGGTAAACATCGCGCATCCCGCTGGAATTGCCGATCATGTTTTCCGGCCGGAACTGCTCTTCGAGCGCGTTGCGAAGACGCAAGTTCTCGGCCTCCAGCAAACAGCGCCGCGAGGCTTCCCCTTGCCGCGCACGAACGTCGTAGGCCACCATCCCGGCGACAATCTCCAGAACGCGCAATCGCTCGGCCAGCAGATCGGGCGGATGGACGGGCAGGTCGGCCGACAGCGTGCCGATCACTCGTCGCTCCAAACGAATCGGCACGCAAAGAAAACTGACATCTTCGCATTCCGGCTCGGGGCGGCGATGCACGCGGTTCTGAAACCGAGGCTCTTGTGAAACCCGAGGAATGGCGACCGGCTTGCCGGTCTCGACAACGTGCCCCACGACGCCTTCACCGCGGCGATAGCGGGCTTGAATGATCGCCTCGTCGTCCAAGCCGCGGGCAGCTTCGACAAGAAGTTCTTTCTCGCCCTCGGTCAGCAGCATCACCGTCCCGCGGAGCATGCCCAAGCGGTGCTCCAGAACTCTCAATACCGACTCGAGCAGTTGCCTGGTGTCCGATTGAGTCGAAACCAGCGAAGCGATTTCCGCGAGGACCTCCAAGTCCGTTTCGTGCTGTTCGAGATGAGCCAGCCCGTTGTCTTCCGTTGGTGTCGCCATGTTCTTCAGAATGCCCCCGCCCGTTCACGAGGGGGGCGCGCCGGGAGCGAAGGCGGCTCGGTGCTCCCGGTGCGGGAAGGTGGGCATCGCAGCCGGAATCCGATGCCGGAAGCCGTCTGCAATGCCAGCGTCCACAACATGCCGTGCCTTGGCCACAAACCCAGCCCGGAGACTGGCCGCACATCAAGCGACAAGAATGGAGCGAAGAGAGCCACTAAAGAGAACCACGTTGCGCCAACGATCGTGAACTTACTATTTCATAACATCCATCGAATGCGCAGAGATCGCGCTTCGAGTGCCTAATCGCGCAGCACAATGATGCCGTTTACTGCGCGTTCCTGGCCAGTTGATTGTTACAGCAATACGCGTGCCGAATGCCCGACACAAATCGCGAGCCGAAGAAAATGAAGATGGCAGGGGCCTTGGAGGGCTCGGCTATTGCGAAATGGCCTATTGGCCACCGTTGGCGGCGTTGTGTTGGCGCTGCTGCACCAGGTCGGCCGTGCCATCGCCGTCGGATTCGGACAGGAGGAAATGGGCCGGTGTGCTTTGATGGGGGCGCGGCTGAAATCCTGTGGAGGTTGATTGCCCGATCGCCCGACTGCCCGTTGAAATAGTTGTTATCGGATTCGCGGCCGCGTGCCATTTCCGCACAATTCGCGGGCCGAATCCGCGGGAATCGAGTCTTTCAACGGCTGCTAATGGAGTGGTTCGGCCGCGTCGTGCGAGAACGCCGTCCGGCGCAGTTCAGCCGGCAGGTCGAGTGCCTTCCACGTTTCTGGGGCCGGGGCAACGAAGGTCATTGTTTCTTCCCGGGTGGGATGCGCAACAACCAGCATCCGCGCGTGCAGGGCAACGTGGGGAAACGTCCGCTTGCTGCCGTACTTGATGTCGCCGATCAGGGGATGTCCGCGATGTGCGAACTGGACGCGAATTTGATGTTTGCGGCCCGTTTGGGGGCGGACTTCGATCAATGAATCGATACCCGAACGACCCAAGCGGCGGTATTCCAGAACGGCCAACTGAGCACCGGGGGCATCGGCCGACACAACCACAACTGAGCGGTACCGCGGTGCGTCGGCCAGATAGTCGCTCCAAACGGCTTGATCGGGTTGCGGGCGGCCCTCGACAATCGCCCAATAGATTTTCTCGACGGCTTGCGAGCGAAACTGCTCGGTGAGCCGGGCAGCCGCTTTCGACGTGCGAGCTAAGACGACAACGCCCGTAACCGGCGCATCGAGCCTGCTGGTGATGCCGAGGTAAACGTTGCCCGTCTTGCCGTATTTCCGGGCAACGTATTCTTTGGCGACGTTCAAAAGCGTCGGTTGCCCCGCAGGCAATCCCATCGTTGCCAAACCGGCCGGCTTGTTGACCACGAGAAGATGGTTGTCTTCGTACAGGACATCGAGTTGCGGTTGGCGGGGCGGAGAACGCATGGGCGACCACGGAGAGTCTGACGCGTATCGCGGCGAACTGTCATGAAAGATCCGGCTTGATCACGACCTTCAACAGCCCTTGATCGGCCGCGCGAAGTCGTTCGAACCACTTCGGGGCCTCGTGCAACGGCGCCACGGCGCTAATCAAGGGAGCGACCTCGATGCCGCCCTCGGCAATGAGCCGCAGCGCGTCGGGGTATTCGGTCGCCGACGCGCAGCAGCCGAGCAACGTGATTTCTCGGGTGACCACCCGTTGCAAGGCAAGCGGCGCTTGAGGCGCCAAATTGCCGATGAGCGTAACCGTCGCGCCCTTGCGAACCAAATTCACTGCCGACTCGACAGTGGCTGGCAGGCCGACCGCATCGACGGCGACATCCACTCCTCGCCCGGCAGTGGCAAGATTCACTGTTTCCCTCAAGTCGGGCGAATCGGGAGCAAAGGCCGCCGTTGCCCCGAGACGCACGGCGAGGTGCCGACGATGCTCGTCTGGATCGACCGCGATCACGGGCGAGCAACCGGCACGCCGCAACGCCTGCACCATCACCTGGCCGATCGTGCCGGCGCCGATCACGACGGCCGAATCACCCAACCGCGGTGCCGTTCGGCCCAAGGCGTGCAGGCCGACCGAAACCGGCTCGGCCAAGGCGGCGTGTTCAAACGATAAGCCCGGGGGCATGCGGTACGCAATGCGCCGCGGAACGGCCACGAATTCGGCGAAGGCCCCTTGGCATCGGAACTCGTCGCAGGCCACCCCCAGAACCTTTCGCGAATCGCAAAGATTCGGCTGGCCGCGAACACAGAACCAGCAGCGCCCGCAAGGGAGCATCGAATCGAATGCCACCGCGTCGCCCACGTTCAGGTCAACGATTGCTGGGCCGCGGTCGGCGACGACGCCTGCCGCTTCGTGGCCCATGATGATCGGCGGCTGTCGGCGGCCGGTGCTGCCATCGACGCCGTGAACGTCGCTGCCGCAAATGCTGCACGCGCGAACCGCGATCAGCAGTTCGTCGTCCGCGATCGGCGGGACGGGTACGTCCTGCAATTCAAATCGATTGTACTCGACCAGCACTAAGGCCTTCATCCGCATCATGCTCCGCGGGCACATCAGTTGGTTAGAACGGACGACGCAAGGTTGCTCCCCGTCGGCAGAAAAGCGACGACCGCTCGTTCCGTTCCGCCGCTAACAAATTCTCGCTCCGGCACAGCACGATCCATGCACCGCGCCTAGCGCAGCGGCGGCAGTCCGACAGCGGCCCGCCATCGTTGCACCAGGGCGAACGCTCGCGGTTCGCGCTGGACGAAGCGAATCAATTGTGTTGCCGTGCAGCCGAGGCGGCCGGCTGCCTCGCGAGCGTCGGCCGAACACCCGACCAAGGCGTCGAGCGCTTCGGCGAGCAGCGGGGGAAAATCGTCGTGCTCGGTGCTCACGACGATCTTACTGCCGACGCATCGCCGTTGCCAGAGGTCGGAGGGCGATCTTTCCGCCGACCATTCGCAGCGGATCTCGATAGCCAACAGCAGCCTCAGCCGCCGCAATGCCACAAGCCGGTTTTCTCGCTGGCTGCGGCGCTCGTTGGCTTCGGCCTGAAGCCCTGTCGGCCGGTGTTCGACGACCACCGCCGTCGAGACTTTATTGCGGTGCTGGCCGCCCGGGCCGCCGCGACGCAGAAAGCGGAATATGCATTGCTTCTCGAGTTCGGACAGGGGCAAGGCGGCAGGGTGCATCATCACAGCAGACCTGAATCAATGGCGGACGCCCTCATCATACGAGCGGCGAACTGAAAAGCAATCGAATTGCACGCTCTGCCGAGCTGCGATCGCCGGATTACTTGTTCGAACAAGGTGAACAATCCAGGTGCGGGAACGTCACAGGAGCTGCCTGCTGGTCGAGTCATTGTCGGACGCCGACTCGCGGGCTATTATGGTCCGGTGCTTTTGCGATGGTTGCTTGCGACTCGAATTCGCCATCGCACTATTTGACATGCAAAATGTCTGCATGCGGAATCGGTTTTCGTCGAACCGACTCCGAACATGACGGAAAGGGTGACGCGTCTGGGATACGGCGTCGAGTCGCGATGGTGATTGATCGCTCGCCGGGAACGATCGGCAGAACTGGGCGCGTTGCTGAGGAGAAGTGAAAGAGGATGCGTTCCGAGCAATTTCGCCGTGCGGCGACGGCCGTTGTGGATTGGATCGCCGATTACTTGGAGCACGCGGAGCGATATCCCGTGGCCCCGCGGGTCGCCCCCGGCGAGATTCGCGCTCAATTACCGCCGGCGCCGCCCGAGGCGGGCGAAGAGTTCTCGGCCATTTTCGCGGACTTCGAGCGACTGTTGTTGCCGGGGCTGATGCATTGGCAGTCGCCGAACTTCTTCGGATATTTTCCGTCGAACAACTCCTATCCTTCGATCTTGGGCGAATTGCTCTCGGCGGGCTTGGGCGTGCAGGGCATGCTTTGGGCAACCAGCCCGGCCTGCACCGAGTTGGAAACGCACGTTCTCGATTGGCTCGTCGATTTGCTGGCGTTGCCGCGACGGTTCCACTCGTCGGGGGCGGGCGGCGGCGTGATTCAAGATAGTGCGTCGTCGTCGGCCGTTTGCGCCCTGGTTGCGGCATGCCACCGCGCGAGCGAGGGACGGACGACACGCGAGGGAATGGATCGGCGGCTCACGGCCTATGCATCTTCGCAGGCCCATTCGTCGATCATCAAGGCCGCCCGTTTGACCGGATTGGGCGAAGAGAACCTGAGGCTGATCGATGTTGACGCCCATTTCGCCATGCGGCCCGAAGCGCTCGATGCAGCGATTTCCGCGGACCGTGCCGCGGGCAAGACGCCGGCCTTCGTCGCGGCGACGATCGGCACCACCTCGTCGATGGCGGTCGATCCGATCGCTGAGATCGGCCGCGTTTGCCGTCGTCATGGCGCTTGGTTGCATGTCGATGCGGCAATGGCAGGCACCGCTGCCCTTTGTCCTGAATACCAGTACTTGAACAACGACCTCGACGCGGCCGATAGCTACTGCTTCAATCCGCACAAATGGATGTTTACGAACTTCGACTGCGATTGTTTTTTCGTGGCTGATCGTTCCGTGTTGATCGACGCGATGAGCGTAACGCCCGAGTATCTGCGCAACCGCGCCAGCGAAGGCGGCGAGGTGTTCGACTATCGCGATTGGCAGGTGCCGCTGGGCCGCCGTTTTCGGGCGCTGAAGCTGTGGTTCGTTCTCCGCGCGTTCGGGATCGAAGAACTTCGGCGGCGGATTCGCTCGCATGTCGAATGCGCCCGGCAGTTCGCCGACTGGGTGCGTGCCGATCCTCGCTTCGAGCTGGCGGCCCCGCCCATGTTGAACCTGGTGTGCTTCCGCCATCGTTCCGACGACGAAACCAATCGTCGGCTACTCGAAGCGATTCAGCGCGATGGTCGCATCTTTCTGAGCCATACGCGCCTCGGCGATCGATTCGTGTTGCGCATGGCCATCGGGCAAACGCGAACGTCGATCGAGCATGTCCGCGCGGCTTGGCGACTGATTCAGGAATTCGCCCCACCGATGGCCTGACGAGCGGCGGCGTTGCCGCTTGTCGGCGCGACGGCTATCGCTGCGACAAAAGGAGCCAGAGAACGGCCATCCGAACAGCGACTCCGTTGGTCACTTGATCGAGAATGGCGGACTGCGGACCATCGGCGACATCGGGCGTGATTTCCACCCCGCGGTTGATCGGGCCGGGGGCAAGGATCAAGATGTCGGGCTTCGTCTTCCGCATCCGTTGCATATCCATCGCATAAAGATGGGCATATTCGCGGACCGAGGGGAACGGCCGCGTGGCTTGCCGTTCGAATTGAATTCGAAGCAAGTTCAGCACGTCAACACGATCAAGAATGGCGTCCAAGGAATACGAGTACTCGACGCCCAATTCCTGCCAACGGGGTGAAACCAGCGTTGACGGACCGCAAACGATGACGTGGGCACCGAGCTTCTTGAGTCCCCAAATGTTCGATCGCGCCGTGCGGCTGTGGGCGATATCGCCCACCAAGGCTACCGTAAGGCCCTCGATGCGGCCCTTGCGGCGACGGATTGTCATGATGTCGAGCAACCCTTGCGTGGGATGCTCGTGGGCCCCATCGCCGGCATTGATTACTGAACAACGGAGGTTTTGAGCCAAGAGCTGGGGCGTGCCCGGCGTCCGATGACGGACGATGACGGCATCGACGCCCATCGCCTCGATGTTCTTGGCCGTGTCGATGAACGTTTCGCCTTTTGACAAGCTGCTTGTAGAGGCCGAAAAATCAACCGTATCGGCGCCCAACCGCCGGGCGGCCAGCGAAAAGCTCGTTCGCGTGCGTGTGGAGTTCTCAAAAAAGAGGGTAACACACGTCCGGCCGGTGAGAAGCGGCACGCGGGTTTGGCGACGATCCAACGCGTCGCGAAAGACTTCGGCCTTGTCGAGAATAAGCATTATCTCTTCCGCGGTGAGATCTTGCAGCCCCAAAAGATGCCGCCGCGTCCAGAAGTCGGGGATCGTGCCCAGTTCGAGTGTGTCGGCCATCATATTCAAACCCCGCACCAATAGGTGTTTGAGTTCACACGTCGAAGAAAAGTCGCAGAAAACCAGTATGCACTCGGCGGATAACTCACTCCTCGTTGACGAGGAATCGAAACAACGACAGTCGTAAGGGCTGCGGACGGCCGAATGCAGATCGAGCCTCGACCATTCCCCATCGGCCGATTCGTCGCCGTGCATTCGACAACCCGTTGCAGAGTATAAATGATTGCTCGCGTTCGTCAAAGCATCCGGCGGCCGACACCTTGCGGTGGGCTGAAGCCGGGGGCGATCGACCCGACAATCGGGCTTGAGGACTAGACCGGGCTTACCATTGGCCGCATGGGTCGCTATAATGTCAGCCTTCTATCTGAAAAATGGGCTGCCGAGCCGATATTCGCCCGAGAGAGCCGGACGATGACCAACTGGTTTCGCAATCTGTTCGGGGCCGTTGCTACGACGATTCACGCTTTGTGGATCGGAGTGCGTTATTGGGTTCGCACCTACGATCCACAGCGGCGGACATTCACCGAGCAGTATGAGTATCCGGAGCTGCCGGTGCCGGTGAAACCGCGGTTCCGTGGATTTCATCGCTACGATCTAACATCGTGCATCGCGTGCGAACGGTGTGCCCGAGATTGCCCGGCCGGGTGCATCTATATCGAAAAGCAACGAGCGGTCGGCCGTAAGGGCTTTCAGATAAACGCTTTTACGATTGACTACGGCAAGTGTCTCGTTTGCGGGATTTGCACGGAAAATTGCCCGGTGGATTGCATCTTTATGGGGGCGACGCACGATCTGAGCTGTTACAGCCGTGATGGTTGCTTGGTGGATTTTTCTCGGTTGCCGCTCGAGATCGCGTGGGGGCGGGCGACTCTCAATCCCACAGCGGTGGCCCATTCGAAATCGATTATTCAACCTGTGCATCCCGGACCGAGTGTGTAGCAACCGGGCGGGGCGCGGAGTCGGTTGCAGAGGCAACGTGAAACAAGTGCGTTGCGGCAACCGCGAAGGACGGGCTGAGTGGTATTCCTGAAGGTGCGCGAGCGGCAAACGGGCTCGCGCGATTCGCTTGTTCAGAATCACGCATCGAGTGTGCTTGGAACGCTCGCCAATGGCTGATTGGACTGTAGCTGCCTATCTGTTGCTTTTTGCGGGAGCGGCCTTTGGGCTGATTTTCGGCAGCCTCTTGCTGGGCCGTCTTCTAAGGCCAAGTCAACCGACGGCTGCGAAGCTCGAACCCTATGAATGCGGTGAACCGGCGGTAGGCACCACCGATATCCAGTTCGACTTGCGGTTCTACGTGGTCGCCTTGGTTTTTATTATCTTTGAAGTCGAGTTAGCCTTTTTCTTTCCGTGGGCCGATGTGTTCGGAAAGCTGGCCCAAGGTCGTGCCTTGCCGGTGACTGCAAAGCGAGAGACCGGAGCCTCTGTCGCGAACTCTTCGGGTTCGCCGCGGTTGCCGCACGCGAAGGAAGCCGAAAAGACGCGTGCCGTTGATCAGACCGACCAGGAAAATCAAAGCGTCGGCCGCAAGTTCGCGCTTGCGGCCATGGCCGATATCGCCGTCTTTTTCGGTGTTCTGTTGGTGGGCTTTGCCTATGTATGGTCGAGAGGCGACTTGGAATGGGTCAAGGCAATGCCGCGGCCGAACGACGCGGGACTTTTGGCGCCGATTGACCGATCGAATCCGGTTTCGACGGCCGGCGACCGATGTTGAGAGTTGCGGGAGCTTGGCATGAGCCCGGCCGAAATCCATTCGTTGCTGCGACAACTGTGGCCGCACTTGGTAATCGAGGCCAAGCTGGATGTCCTCGATCCCTGGATCGAGATTCTCTCGGACGGCCTGTTGCAAGTTTGCGGTACTCTCAAAGAAGAACCGTCGCTGGCGTTTGATTTTCTCCACCTGATCACTGTTGTTGATTATTTTCAACCCGATCCCAAATTGGCGGCCAAGACCGCATGGGAGCCTCATTTGGAGGTGATTTACCATTTATCAAGCACGACGAAGGACCACCGCTTGGTTCTGAAAACGAAGTTGCCCCGGTGGGATGAGCGAGCGGAAGACCGTTTGCCCGAGATCGATAGCGTTGCTCATCTTTGGCCCACCGCGCTGTGGCACGAACGCGAGGCGTTCGACTTGAGTGGTGTGCGATTCAAGGGCCATCCGGATTTGCGGCGGATTCTCTGTCCCGACGACTGGGTGGGGCATCCGCTGCGAAAGGATTATGTGATGCCGACCGAATACCACGGCATTCGCGCGCGGTGATGCGGATGGGCGATTGTGGATGTTTGAGTCTCAGGGCAAATGAAGAAAAGGTGCAGGCTCAAAGGCGGCACCGTTTCGCGGTCGGATCGGCTTCGAGCGAGTCGGCCTTTCTCGTTGAAACAACCGATTGATGCAGTGCATGACTCCCGAATCGAACAATGCGCTTGAGTACGATGTCGGCACCGATCAATGGGTGCTGAATATGGGGCCGCAACACCCGGCCACTCATGGAGTGTTGCGCCTGACGTTGCGCACCGACGGCGAGTTGGTGACCGAGTGCGCCGCGCACATCGGCTATTTGCATCGTTCGGCGGAAAAGATCGGTGAAAACCTGACGCCGCGGCAGTTCATTCCCTTCACCGATCGATTGGACTACCTGGCCGGCATGAACATGAACCTTGGCCTCACTTTGGCGGTGGAGAAACTGGCCGGGTTCGCGCCGTCGGAAAAAACTCGGCACCTGCGGGTGCTCGCGGTGGAATTGTGCCGCATTGCCAGCCATTTGGTGGCCGCTTGTTCCACCGGGCTTGATTTGGGCAGCTTCACGCCGTTCATGTGGTCGTTTCGCGAGCGAGAGAAGATTCAACTGCTCTTCGAAGAGCTTTGCGGTGCGCGACTGACCTACAGCTACATTACTCCCGGGGGCGTAACGGCCGATGTGCCCGAAGGCTGGCTGGATCGCTGCGAGGCGTTCCTCGATCAGTTCGAGCCGGTGATCGACGAATTGCATGCGCTGCTGACAAGCAATCGGATTTTCATTCAACGGATGGCGGGCATCGGAGTGCTTTCCGCCAAGGATGCGATTGCTTACGGCTGCACCGGGCCGGTGCTCCGCGCCAGTGGGGTCGTGCGCGACCTGCGGCGTCACGGCGAGCCGATCTATCGGAGCATGTACGATGATTATCGATTCGAGATCATCGCGCCGGTCAACGGCTGCTATCCCCAAGATCACGATTACCCGCCCGTTCCGCCGCAGGCCGTTGTGGGCGATTCATGGCATCGTTTTTACGTGCGCATGCTGGAGGTCGTGCAGTCGATCGGGTTGATTCGGCAGGCGATTGCGAAGTATCGACAATCGCCCGGCTCCGTCGATCCGCCGTGGCAGGTGAAGCAAAAGCTGCCGCCGGGGGAAGCCTATCTGGAGACGGAGGCGCCGAAAGGTCAGATGGGATTCTTTGTGGTGTCCGATGGCAGCGCAGTGCCTTGGCGGCTGCGCATCCGCAGCAGTAGCTTTAGCAACCTTTCGGTTGTGGAACAACTGTGCCGCGGGGTGTTGTTGGCTGACGTGGCGGCGATTGTCGCTTCGCTCGACATCGTTCTCGGGGAGATCGACCGATAATGACCGATCAGATCGCGTCGTGGCTGCCGGAGAGTTGGGCGTGGGCCGCTTGGGCGGCCGCCGCGTTCATCCACGTTGCGCTGATGCTCGGCTTTGTGCTGATCGCGGTTGCCTTTTTTGTATGGTTGGAACGAAAAGTGTCGGCGCGTATTCAAGACCGACTTGGTCCGACCCGCGTCGGCGGCCGTTTCGGCTGGCTCCAGACACCGGCCGACGGCATCAAGCTGCTTTGCAAGGAAGACATCATTCCGGCGGCGGCCGATTCCTTTCTCTTTCGGCTCGCGCCTTATCTTTGTTTTTGTCCGGCATTTGCGGCATTCGCGGCCGTGCCGCTGGCCGACGGCTGGGTTGCGTTGCGGTTGGATATCGCGGTGTTGTTCGTGCTGGCCGTCGCTGGGATGGAGATTTTCGGGGTAATCTTGGCCGGATATGCTTCGGGATCGAAGTATTCGCTGTTCGGTGCGATGCGCGAAGCGGCGCAAGTCGTCAGCTACGAAGCGCCGCTGGCGCTTTGCCTGGTGATTCCCGTGATGCTGGCGGGAACGATGGACCTGACGGCCATTGCTCAGGCACAACAGGGTTGGTTCACGCAATGGTTTCTATTTCATAATCCTTTCAGCTTTGTCGCCTTCGGGGTGTTTATCGTTTGTGCGACGGCAAATACGAATCGTGCGCCATTCGATCTGCCCGAGGCCGAAAGCGAGTTGGTCGCCGGCTTTATGACGGAATACAGCGGGTTTCGATGGAGCGCATTCTTCATGGCCGAATACACCTCGATGCTCGCCGTATGCCTGATCGCCTCGATTACATTTCTGGGCGGTTGGAATGGTCCGATTCCATGGACGGGCTGGATCGGCTTGAGTTACAGCGTGCATCCGCTGCTCGGCTTTTTGGGTGATTTCGTGGGCTTCGTCAACCTCACGGCGAAGGCGTTCGGCGGCGTGATTTTTATCATGGCGCTCCGCTGGACGCTGCCGCGTCTGCGCGTTGACCAGGTGATGGCGATGTGCTGGAAATATTGTGTCCCGTTGGCGGCGGCCATGCTGCTGGGAACGGCCGTTTGGCTCTGCCTTTTTCCGGGCGGAGTCTTCCGCGAGATCGGGCGTCAAGGGGCGTCGTCGCCTGCCGTTGCCGCCGTTGAGATGAGTGCGGGCACCCCGGAGCAAATTGAACCATGACGGCTGCGTTGATGTGGCATAATCTTTTCTTTTGGGTATTTGGCCTAGCAGCCTGCGCGCTGGCCATCGGCGTGGTGGTTTCGACGAACGTCGTTCGCATGGCCGTGTGCCTGGTGATGTCGTTGGCGGCCGTAGCAGGGTTGTTCTTTCTGGCCGGCGCTCCCTTTCTCGGAGCGATTCAAATCTTGGTTTATGTCGGCGGCACCATGGTTTTGTTGGTGTTCGGCGTGATGTTGACATCTCGATTGCCCGAGGCCGCGACGCATACTAATGCGGGCCAGTGGGTAGCCGCCCTGATCGTCGGGGCCGCGCTTCTGGCTGTGTCGTGGCAGGCGGGCCGCGGCTTGTCGGCAGTTTGTGCTCGGAGAGAAGCCGCGGGTCCGTCCGCCCCGGAAACCGTTCCGGCGGCACAAACGGTTACGGAGTTCGGGCTGGCGTTGTTGGGCGTTCGCGAGGACGCGGCTAGAGCGGCCGATGGCGGGCATCGCGAACGGCGGCAGGGCTACCTTCTCCCCTTCGAATTGGTATCGGTGCATTTGTTGGCGGCGCTGGTTGGTGCAGCCTACCTTGCACGCTCTCGCTGGGCTGCGCGCCGCCAAACGGCAGATCGCGTTCGATCGACGGCTGCGGAGTAGGGCAGCGGAGATACGAAGATGAACCTTTTTTTCGATCCGGTCGGGCTGCCGCATTACTTGCTCGTCGGCGCCGTCCTGTTCGTTTGCGGCATTCTCTGCATGGTGACCAAGCGTAATGCCATCGGCGTGTTGATGGGCGTCGAATTGGTGCTCAACGGGGCCAACGTGAACCTGGTTGCTTTGGGCAGTCCAACGTTGTATTCCAGCGGTGTTGCCCCGCTCAGCCTTGACGGACCGCTAACGGCCGCATTTGTTATTGTCTTGGCGGCTGCGGAAGCGGCTGTGGCGTTGGCCATCGTTTTGAGCTATTACCGCACGGCGGCGACGATCGATGTCGATCAGGCCAGTCAGTTGAAAGGATAATCTGTTCCGTGGATTGGGCATCGAAGATACCGGTGCTGTTGGCCGTCGCCTGGCTTCTGCCGCTGGCGTCGTTTGCGATCATCCTTGTCGGCGGCCGCCGGCTTGGCCGCGCCGGCATCGGCGCAGCCTGGGTTGCCTGCGGGGCCATCGTCGGATCGTTCTGCCTTGCGACAATCGCGCTGGCCGGTTGGCTGTGGATCAATCCGCTAGTGTCGTCGGAAGGGCACGGCTCGACGCATGCAACGCCAGCTTCGGCAACGGAAGGTTCCGGTGATTCGTCGATCGGTTCGTTGCATGGCGGCAAACATGATCAATCGGCCCAGCCTCTCTCGGGCATCTGGTACACGCTGGGCGAATTCGGCTCGTCGCGCGTGGCCATTAGTTACTACATCGACGGCTTGACGGTCGCGATGTTCGTGATGGTCAGCCTGATCGCTTCGTGCATCCACATCTACTCGATCGGTTACATGCACGAAGAGTTGGAAGAGGTGACCGACGATACCATGCGCTTGGCCGACGGACGATGGTTGCGGCGTCCCGGCCGTTTCCATCGTTTCTTCCAATATCTGTCGCTCTTTTCGTTCAGCATGTTGGGGTTGATCATCGCCGGCAACTTGGCGATGGTCTTCTGCTTTTGGGAATTGGTGGGGATTTGTTCCTATTTGTTGATCGGCTTCTATATTGAACGTCCGACGGCCTCGAATGCCGCCAATAAGGCGTTCATTGTCAACCGAATCGGCGATTTCGGGATGATCGTGGGCTTGATGGTCTTTTGGGCCGCCTTGGGAACGCTCTCATTCGGCGATGTTCGCAACAGCTCGGGCGAGGTGATGGAACACGGCATTTTCTCGCTGGTGCGTCCTTCGGCCGCGCAACATGAGCTGGTCGTTCCCGACGGGTTTGTGTGCTGGTCGGCCCGCGATGAGATCGCGCAGCGTTCCGGCAGCCAAGCTGCTGTGGGCAATGAAAAAGCAGGCGCGCCCTCGGCCGAACAAATCGAACAATGGCGAAGCAACGGCTGGGGATACGGACTGTTGGTGCTCGGCGGCCTTGGGTTGTTTTGCGGCTGCATCGGCAAAAGCGCTCAGTTCCCGCTGCACGTGTGGCTGCCCGACGCGATGGAAGGCCCCACGCCGGTCAGCGCACTGGTTCACTCGGCGACGATGGTGGCGGCGGGCGTTTACTTGGTCGCTCGGTGTTTCCCGATCTTCGTGCCCGAGGTATTGCTGACGATCGCGGTCGTCGGTTGCATCACCCTGTTTGTGGCCGCAACGATTGCGCTGACAGCCACCGACATCAAGCGCGTATTGGCTTATTCGACCGTCAGCCAGCTCGGCTATATGATGCTCGCCCTCGGCAGCGGCGGATGGTTGGCCGGCGTTCTGCATTTGTTCACCCATGCCTTTTTCAAATCGCTGCTCTTCTTATGTTCCGGTTCGGTGATCCATGCGTGCCATACGAACGATCTGACTCGCATGGGCGGGCTGCGGAAGAAGATGCCATGGACGGCTGGGACAATGCTCGTCGGGTGCTTGGCGATTGTCGGAGCGGGTATTCCCTTGGTCGGCGGCTTGAGCGGCTACTACTCGAAAGACGCGATCATCGCCCAGCAATACGTGTTCGCGACCGTCAACCCACCGTTGAGTTGGATGTTCTATGCAGCAGCGATCGGTGCTGCAATGACGGCATTCTACATGTTCCGGTTGTGGTTTCTCGCCTTCGTCGGCAAACCGCGCGATTCGCACGTTTTCGATCACGCGCATGAGTCGCCGCCGGTGATGATCGGGCCGCTCGTCCTCTTGGCCGTCCTTGCCGTTGTGTCTGCGTGGAATGTTCCCCTGACCGATTGGGGGCTGGAATCGTTGCTCGCCCAGGCAAGGCCTCTGGGGATCGATCAGCCCGAGTTTCGCGGATGGATGTGGCCGGCGGTGATTCCCGGCGAGCATCTCAGCCATGATGCGTCCGTGCATACTTCGGCCGCTTTGCTTGCCTTCGCGATGGGGGCAGCGGGCGTGCTTTTGGCCGCCGTCATGTACGGTGCCGGAAAACTCGATCCGGCCGACGTGGCGGCGCAGTTCCCTCGGCTGTATCGCTTTCTGCTTAATAAGTGGTGGTTTGACGAAGCCTATGACCGCGTTTGGGTTCAGCCGACACTGGCCCTGTCGCGTTGGGTTGCCCAGTGCGACCGACGTGTGATCGACTTTCTTTTGGATTCGGCGGCACGGGGCGCCGCAATGGTCGCTCGCTGGGATGACTGGATCGACCGCCGGATGCTCGACCGCATGATCGATCGATTTGCCGAGGCGGTTTACCGGATCGCGATTCGGTTGCGCGGTTTGCAGTCGGGATACATTCGCCACTACGTGCTGGCGATTGCCGTAGGATTAGTCGTGTTGGTCGTTGTGATGAGTCTCTACTGGAATAGTGCGTCGGCCGGCTGGTGACGCCCTTCGGCTCGATGCGTGTTGCAGCATGCAAGAGTCTCGCCTGCCGATGCGATGCTGGCCGCTTGGTTTGGGGCGGATTGCGATCCGCCGGGCGACGAGGCGGGCCCGGAAACCGAAGCCATTGCCATAGAAGAATCTAAAACCGGAATGAACATGTTGGAATATCTGCGCGACCCGACGGTGCTGTTGAGCACCATGATTTTCTTTCCCGCCGCGGCCGCCGTGATGCTTTGCGTCATACCGGGCAGGAATGCGAGCTTGATCAAGCTGATCGCGTTGATTGCCGCCGCGATTACGTTGGCCGTGAGTCTCGTCCCGGTACTGGCGGCGGCAGGCACCTCGGTCAGTTTTTCGCTTCAGGACGGCGGATTTCAGCAAGTTGTCAAGCTGTCTTGGATTCCCAGTTTCAATATCGAGTATTACCTTGGCTTGGACGGTATCAGCTATCCGCTCGTGCTTCTCACTACCGTCCTTTCCGTCTTGGCGCTGGCGGCCAGTTGGAAGATCGAAAAGGCCGTCAAGGCTTATTGCATCCTGTTCCTGCTGTTGGAAACCGGGATGCTGGGCGTGTTCATGGCGCTCGACTTCTTCCTGTTCTACGTCTTCTGGGAAGTAATGCTGCTGCCGATGTATTTTCTGATCGGCATTTGGGGTGGGCCGCGGCGCGAGTATGCGGCAATCAAGTTCTTCCTGTTCACCCTGGTGGGCGGGGTAATGATGTTGATTGCGATGCTGATGCTTTATTTCTCGAGCGATCTGACGAAGCTTTCTCCTCAGCAGCTTATTGCAGCGCATATTGCGCCAGACAGGGCCGAGGCCGTAGCGTCTGCCCGTTCGGCCGGCCCGTTGCACACGTTCAGTTTGCCGGCTTTGTCAGAGATGGGACAACTGCCGAACTCTCCATTCGTCGAAGGTCAGTGGCTGGGGCGGTCGCTCGAATGGTGGGCCTTTCTTCTGCTCTTTATCGGCTTTGCCATCAAGCTGCCCGCCGTTCCCGTCCACACGTGGTTGCCCGACGCACATGTCGAGGCGCCGACTCCGATCTCGATGATCCTTGCCGGAGTGCTGTTGAAGATGGGCGGATACGGGATTCTGCGAATATGCTATCCCATTTGCCCGGGCGCTGCGCACGACCTGGCATGGTTCGTTTGCGGCCTTGGGGTGCTGAGCATGCTGTATGGCGCCTTTGCCGCGATGGCCCAAACCGACTTCAAACGGCTGGTCGCCTACAGTTCGGTGAGCCACATGGGCTACGTGCTGCTGGGACTGGGGGCGTGGAGCGCCGCAGCCGGCGTTCGTTATTCATCGGCCGGATGGGAAATGGGCGTTACCGGAGCGATGTTTCAGATGATTGCTCACGGCATCAGTTCCGCCGGGATGTTCTTCCTCGTCGGCGTGGTTTACGACCGGGTGCATCATCGCGATTTGAATCGCTTCGGTGGTTTGTTTCAGAAAATGCCCGCGTACAGCGGCCTGTCGATGATCATCTTTTTTGCCGCGCTCGGCCTGCCGGGGCTCTGCGGATTTATCGGTGAGTTCTTCGTCGTGCTCGCCAGTTGGCAATACAGTGCGGCGTTGGCTGTGGTTGCCGCTGCCGTCGTCATTTTGACGGCGGGCTACATTCTGTGGACGATTCAACGAGTGTACCTGGGGCCGGAATACAAGGGGCCGCACGCAGAGTCGCTTGTGCCGCTTTCGATTCGCGAATGGGCGATCGTTCTTCCTTTGGTCGTTTTGGCGGTCGTTCTCGGGGTCTATCCGCGGCTGGCAATCGACTATATGTCGCCGACCATCAAGAGACATGTAACGGACTTGGCCGAGTGGACGAAGGCCCGCGACCGCGCCGACGCATCGCCGAAGGTTTCGGCTGCGCCGCGGCACGATCGGAATATCGCAAACCATGCTCCTAAGGCGACGGAGAATAAACAAGCCGGCGTTCCGGCCGGCCGAACGTTCTCGGCGGCGAATGAACCGAGGCAGCCCATCCGAGCCGTTCCCGCGCCTTCGGATTGCCGGGAAGTAATTGCTCGGTCTGCAATGGGAGGCCGTCGATCGTGAGTATCTACGAATTGATGGCCGGAACCATGAGCGATCTCTGGCCGCATTCGCTGCGCGCGTTCGCGCCGGAGTTGGCATTATGCGGCACGATCGTCTGCGCGCTGCTGGCCCGGGTGGTCTGCCCGCGTTGGCCGACGGCGGTCTGGTACGTAGGCATGGCGGGCTCTGCGTTTTCACTTTGGCTGATCTTGCCCGACTTGGCGACCACGGCGTTGGGGCAGGCTTCCGGACGCGAGATGTTCACGGGGATGTTGATCGCGGACGGCTATGCAACGTTCTTGCGTGCGTTTTTGCTGGCGTTCGCCTTGGTGTATGTGATGTTTGTGCAAACGTCGCGGCTGCTCGACGACGATGCCGACGCGGCGGAGTTCGTGACACTTACGCTCAGCGCGGTTGTGGGAATGTGCGTGATGGTGTCGGCCAACCATTTATTGATGGTTTTTCTCGGGATTGAAATGGCCGGCGTCCCCTGCTATGTGTTGGCCGGGATTTTGCGGCGTCGTCGGGCCGGCTCCGAGGCGTCGCTTAAGTATGCCGTGTACGGCGCGGCTGCGTCGGGAGTGATGCTTTACGGCATCTCATTGATCGGCGGCGCGCTGGGTTCGATGCACCTTCCCACCATGGCGCACCGTTTGGCCCGCCTGCTCGAATCTTCCGCGGGCGCCGAAGAATCGACCATGTTGATTGTTGCCGGTTTGATGCTCGTCGTCGGGCTGGCGTTCAAGTTGTCGGCGTTTCCTTTTCATTATTGGGCGCCCGATGTCTTTGAGGGAGCGCCGGCGGAAATCGGCGCCTTCCTTTCCGTTGCATCGAAGGCCGCTGCTTTGGGATTGACAATGCGGTTGGCCGTTTCTCTTGCCGGCGGTGCGAACGAGCCTTTGCCTCCGGTCGCGTGCGACGCGACTCCGGCCGCCCCTCTGGCGGCTCAGGATTCGTCGCAGGCGGCAAAACAATCTGCCGCAAATCGCAGTACCGCCGCCCCCGAGAGCACTGCGGCTGCCGAGGGCGCAACTCCGGCAAACAACAGCGCAGCAGGCTCTCGGGACGGGCGCAGCCCCATCGTTCTTTCGAACGATCGTGCAACGCTGCAAGCCGCGCTTTTCCCGGCGAGGAAGTTTCTCTATTCTCTGTTGGCCATCTTGGCGGCAGCGACGTGTACCTTGGGGAATCTGGCCGCGTACGGACAAACCAATATCAAGCGACTCTTGGCTTATTCAACCATCGCCCATGCAGGCTATCTCTTGATGCCTGTCTGTGCCGCGGTGGTTGCCGCCGGCAGCGATGCGACGGCGACGACGAGCGCGGTTGCCGCGATGCTCTTCTATCTGATGATCTACTTCTTCATGAATTTCGGCGCGTTCGCGGTAGTGGCCGCTGTGCGACAAGCGGGAGCCGACGAAAGCATCGAGAGTTTTGCGGGCCTTGGTCGAAGGTCGCCGGTCGTTGCGGTGTGCTTTTCGGCGATGTTGTTCAGTTTGGTGGGAATACCGCCCCTGGCCGGATTCACGGCCAAGTTCGTTCTTTTCGGCTCGCTGATCCGCTCCGAGTTGTATCTGCTGCTGGTGATCGCCGGATTGAATACCGCGATTAGTCTGTTCTATTATCTTCGAGTCGTTCGCGTGATGTTTCTTCGCGATGCCGAAGCAGCAGTTCCGACGTGGCGGATTCCGGCATTGTCCACCGCCGGAGCGTATGTCGTCGCCTTTGCGTTGCCTTTGTTGCTCTTCTTCGTATGGTGGGACGGTCTTTTGGCTTGGGCCGAGGCGGCAGCCATGTCAATGGTATGCATGTACTGAGGCTGACGAGTTTTGTGCGTTGCGGTCAATTGATTGAACGTCTCGCGGCGAGTGATCCGGCCGATCGACACGGCGTGAACGGTCGTCCTCACAGCGATCCAAAGTGTCGGTCGTTGTTGCGGCGAGATCGCATTCTTCCAACAGCCTTTGTCGAACGGTACACCTCAGATGGAACCGATCAGTGAACTTAGCATTGCCAGGGAACAAGGCGCAGCCGCTGCAAGCGAGACGCTGCCTGCACTTCATCGGCTCTTGCAGATACTGAGTTGTTCGCTGGCGCAATATGCGACCCAAACGTCGCTTTGGACATCGCCCGGTCTGGAAAGCGCAATCAAGGCCGTAACCGATTTGGCCGCCGACCAGCGGCACTATGCGAAGCGCACGGCGGAGTTGTTGGCCCGCCGAGGCGTTCGGCCCGATCCCGGATCATTTCCCTTGCAATGGATGTCGTTGAACGACGCCGGCTTGGCGTATGCGATGCCGCGGATTCTAGAGCATCATCGCCGCGATGTTGCGGCGATCGAGCGAATCGCGGGCGTGCTTGGCGGCGACCCCGAAGCCCGCGACTTGGCGCTCGAAGTCTTGGGCAATGCCAAGGCCCATGCCGAGATGCTTGCCGCTGCGTGGAGCAAAGCGGCCTCGTGAAAATACGGCAAACGAACACCGGTCACCGGTCGCTCATCGAAACGGCTCGTACCTTGTGTTGGTGAGACGGTCTTGATGAACACAGCGATCTTCGATACACACGCTCACCTCGATCAGGACGAGTTCCAATCCGATCTGGCGGCGGTGCTCGATCGTGCGCGTGCGGCCGGCATCGGTGATATTCTGTGCGTGGGCACAACACGGCAATCAAGCCAACGAGCCGCGGCAATTGCGGCAGAGCACGGGCTGTGGGCCGCCGTCGGGATTCATCCGAACTGTTGTCACGAGGCAGGCGGCGATGATTGGGCGGAAATCGGCCGTCTTCTTTCCTTGCCGCGCGTTGTGGCGATCGGAGAAACAGGCCTTGACCGACACTGGGACTTCGCCCCGTTGCACACGCAGCGAGACTGGTTCGCGCGGCATCTCGAGCTTGCGCAATCGGCGGGCTTGCCCGTGGTGATTCATTGCCGCGACGCTCAGGATGAAACGCTCAAAGTCATCGAGTCGTGTGCCGACCGCGCGTTGTTCCGCGGCGTGATGCACTCGTTTAGCGGCGATTCGGACTTTGCGGCACAGTGCGCGGCGTTGGGACTGCACATCAGCTTTTCCGGTTCGGTCACCTACACGAACAAGAAATTCGCGGCCCTGCACGAAGCTGTTCGCCATGTGCCGGCTGATCGTCTGTTGGTGGAAACCGACAGCCCGTACCTGTCGCCCGAGCCTCTTCGCGGAAGACAGCGACGAAACGAACCGGCCTGGATCGTTCACACGATTGATCGCTTGGCGACGCTGCGGGGCGTCAGCAGGGGCGAAATCGCGTCGCTTACAGCCGAAAACGCCCAACGGCTTTTTTTGCCCAGACGATTTGAGAAAGCGACGAGTGTTGACCTGTCGCTATAATTGTCAGCGGAGACGCGCCGGCTGTATCCGACGGTTCCAGTGTCGTGCGGTGCGTATGCTCGGACATACCGGCGATTGTTGTTCAAATGCGGACTTGAACAAACATAGCGAATCAGCCGACTTTCGGTTCGTAATGAGGCAGTGTTTTTCTGGCCGAGGGCGATTGGCTTCGTCAATTGTTCCATGCAATTGCGAAAGCGGCAATTGCGAAAGCGGCCGTAGTCGCAACGACGCGGCTTTTTTGCGTGCAATCCGCGCGTGAACCGCTATCCGTCGTTTGCGGTTTCATTTTGGAGGTGCGGTAATGGTAAGAACATTAAGTACGATGCTCCCGCTGGGCACGACGGCTCCCGACTTTTCGTTGCGCAACATCGACGGCACAACCGTGTCGCTTAGCGATTTTCGGGGTGCTCCGGCGCTGTTGGTGATGTTCATCTGCAACCACTGTCCCTACGTGAAGCACATCGCCGAGCCATTGGCGCGGCTTTGCGCCGATTATCAGGCAAAGGGAGTGGCCGTCGTCGCCATCAACTCGAACGACGCCGTCGCCTATCCCGACGACGCCCCGAAAAAAATGGCCGTTGAAGCGGCTGCCCGCAAATACACGTTTCCTTACCTTTTCGATGAAACGCAAGAGGTCGCGAAGGCCTACCGCGCCGCCTGCACGCCCGACTTTTTTGTCTTCGACCGAGATCGGCGGCTGGTCTATCGCGGTCAGCTCGACGACAGTCGCCCGGGAAACGGCAAACCGGTGACCGGCGCCGACTTGCGTGCGGCGCTCGATGCCGTACTCTCCGGCGGGGCCCCGCCTGTCGATCAGCGGCCCAGCATGGGCTGCAACATCAAATGGAAGCCGGGAAACGAGCCCGACTATTTCAAGTGATCGGCCGCCAGCGCCGGAATGTATCACATCGGCTCTTGCGTGCCCCGCGACGCGGCAACCTCGGCGTCGGCAGCGGGGGAGCCTCGGCGCGAATTGCTTTTAGGGACTGCCACGGTCCGCCGATGAAGCGGCGATCGAGTTGATCCGTTACTGGTCAACGGGCACGAATTCGGGGACGATCAACCGTGGCAGCACCCCGGCCGCATGGCCCCGGGCGAGCAGTGCGGCCACCGCCTCGATGCCGCGAGGACCGAAGTCGAGCGTCCAGTCGTTCACGTACATACCGACAAAGCGATCCGTCTTTTCGCGATCGAGATCGCGGCCGAATTGCATTGCGTAGTCGAGGGCCTCTGCGCGGTGCTCCAAACCGTAGCGAATGCTCTCCAACAGCAAACGATGCACATCGGCAATCGTTTTCGGTCCGAGGTCTTTGCGCAAGGCGTTGGCGCCCAACGGAAGCGGCAGCCCGGTTTGTTCGTGCCACCAACGCCCCAGGTCAACCGCCAACTCCAGTCCGGCTTCCTTGTAGGTTAGTTGTCCCTCGTGGATAAGCAGGCCGGCGTCAACCGGCGCATCGCCGTACCGACCGGCGATAACCGCGTTGATAATGTGATCGAACGGGGCGGTCACGCGCGGCCCGTGTCCTTCAAGATAGAGCTGGAGCACAAGGAATGCCGTCGTCATGCGTCCGGGTACGGCAATCGGCGCCGTTTTCAAATCGACCGTTTCGCCGCTGCGCATGACGACCATTGGGCCGTAGCGGTCGCCCATGCTGGCCCCGCACCGGCACAGCACGTATTGTTCGGCAAGATAAGCATAGGCATGGATGCTCACGGCGGTGAGTTCAAGCTCGCCGGTCAACGCTCGCTGGTTGAGCGTTTCGATGTCGCACAACTCGTGAACGAACTGATATGGTCCGGTATCGATGCGATTCGCCGCCAGCGCAAAGAACATGAAGGCATCGTCCGGATCCGGACTGTGGCCAACGCGAATCAGAGTCTTTTTCGCCACGATGATTGAACCTCTCGCATGAAATCTTGATTACGAGCGCAACGGCGCAATGCACGGTCGAGCCGTCTTCTTGTTATCGCCGATTTGGCTCGCCCGTCTGTCGCAACGCCTTTGCGAGTCGCCGGCGACGGCCCGTTCTCACTGATCGATCGAATGCGCGATCGATCACGGGATTTGATCTCCAAGATCTCCGTCGGAGTGTTCCACTTCGCTCTTCGGGCCTTTGGTTGCCGGTTTTGCCGGCTCCCATCGAACGGGCGTCGCTCCAAACAGCTTCTCGGCCTGGGCAACCAGCGGGTGGTCGGCCAATTCGTATAACCGGCGTTGCGGCGATACGATCGGAGCAATCTCTTTCGGAGCGTCTGTCGCCGGCATCCGTTGCATGCGGATCTCGATCTGAACAGGGCGGCCGAGCAGTTCCCGAGCCGACTCCCGAAACCCTGCGAGTGTTTCCGCCTGTTCGCAAATATTCTTCGCCAGTGCGTGCTCGGTCGAAAAATACGCAACGAGCCGATCGTTGCCCTCGAACTCTACGTGGTGGGCTAATTTCGCCTGATCTGCTTTCAACCCTGTGGCGCGAGACGCGATCGCCTCCCACAACGATTTCGCGTCGATCGGGGAGTACATCGGGGACAGATCGGCCGCGCCGGCCGCCGCGGGGCCGGGGGCCGTTGCGCCGGCGATCTGACTCGGATTCTCGGTTGCGCCCCTGCCGGACAAGCCTGCTCGGCTGCCGTCATCGCCGCTATCATTGCCCCTATCGCCGCGTGATGGAACCGTTGGGGTAATCGGGCGCACCGTCGATTGCACGGGGCCATATTCAGTTGCCGAACGGGGCGCAGCCGCTGCCCGAGGCGATTCGGTTGCACGGGGCGGACTGGGCATCGATGCCGCGGTTGCCGCTCCCGTCGTCGCACTGGGCGAGGCTTCGAATCGCGCGATCACATCTTCAATAGCAGTCAATTGGTCCAACCGACAGAGCTGCACAAGCGTCAATTCGGCCAGCGCGCGGCTTTGCGTGCTGAGCCGCATTCGGGCCAGAGCGTGGTCAATAATCTGCATGGCCGCCGTCAGCCCGTCGATTCCCAAGGCAGTGCCGATGCGGCGGATTGTTTCCCAGTCTTCGGCGGGGACCGCACTGGCTTGCTCCGCCGGGCAGCCGACAACCGCCGCCATGCAGTCGCGAAAGCAGCCGAATAGCTGCTCGAGCAATTGTCCGGAATCGACGCCTGCGGCAATTGCCGCATCAAGCTCGGCGAACGCCGCGGCGGCATTTCGATCGGCCACGGCCGCCAGAAGTGCCGCCAGTCTGCCGTAGTCGGCAATACCGAGCATCGAATGGACGTCGGCCGCGGTGATCTTGCCGGAGGTGAACGACAGCAACTGTTCGAGCAGCGATTGACTGTCGCGCATCGATCCGGCCGCTCGCCGAGCGAGCAGGCGGAGCGCATCCGGTTCGGCCTCGACACCCTCCGAGCGGCAAATCGCCGCCAATCGTTCGGCGATCGAATCGCTGCGAATCCCGGCGAAGTCAAAGCGTTGACAACGCGAAAGGATCGTAATCGGGATTTTGCTCGGCTCGGTCGTGCAGAAGATGAACTTGACGTGCTCGGGCGGCTCTTCGAGCGTTTTCAGCAAGGCATTGAATGCCTCGCGGGTGAGCATGTGGACTTCGTCGATAATGTAGATTTTGTATCGCGCACGGCTGGGCCGAACATTAACATTCTGCCTGAGTTGCCGAATCTCTTCGATCCCGCGGTTGCTGGCGCCGTCGATCTCGAGTACATCGACATCGTCGCCCGTGCTAATCGCCCGACAAATGTCGCACTGGTTGCACGGGTGGGCGGTGGGGCCGGTGACGCAATTCAACGCCTTGGCGAAGATTCTCGCCGAAGAGGTTTTGCCGACACCGCGTGCGCCGGTAAAGAGATAGGCATGCCCCACCCGGCCCGCGGCAATCGCGTTGGAGAGAGCCTGAGCCACATGTTGTTGCCCGATCAGCTCTTCGAACCCTTGTGGGCGGTAGCGTCGGGCGATGACCGTGTAGTGCCCCGACTCTGTTGCGTCCGATCGCGGATTGAGATCTTGGGCGTCGGTCATGGGCGCAGCGTTGGCCGGCAGGGTGCGACAACCGAAAGTAGCCAAGTCGGCGCCGAATGAGGGGCCCACTGCACCTGAAGGGAACTGCTTATGGCTGCTGACTTTCGCCCCTGACCAGGTTCACAGGCCTCCACCGCAGGGACCCCTCATTCGACGCCGGCTTCGCCAGCCGCAGAACACCACTATTGTGGCCGTTAGCCGATCTTAGGTCAAAGGGGGCCATTGCCGGAATCGCGTTCTCCGCTTCGGCCGGTAATCGACCGTACATTCATTGTCGCAAAGTCCCTTCCGGCAATGACCTACTATCTTGGACCGCAGCAGCGTTTCGGGCCATCCTTGCCGAGGTGCTCATCGTGTTGCCCCGGCACCGCCTCCATTCGCTTCTCGGTGGCGGCATCTGAGAACGTGCCCCGTTTTCCGTGGAGTTGCCAGTAACGGTCGGCTCGAATAGAGCGGCAAGAACGGAAAGCGGTTCAAACAGTGACGACACGCCAGAACGTCCCTGCGCCGGCGGCCGTTTCCGCAATGGTGTGGAACCATTCAGCCGAACAACAGGCGAAACAGGCGTCCCTTGGGCAAATCTGGGGAAAGCAGGTTCGCCGGGCGCCCCAGGTGCTCGATGATCGCTTCCACGGCCAACCGCCCGCTGCGAACAGCCCCTTCCATCGTGGCGGGCCAGCCGCTATCGGTCCAATCGCCGGCGAGCAAAAGACGATCGCTGATCGCTGCGGCTTTCGGCCGAAGTCGATCGACACCCGGCGACATCACGAAAACAGCGCGCTGGTGCCGGGCAACACGGGCCTGAAGGAGACCGGCTTCGGCTTCTTCGGGCCAAATCGCGGCCAATTCGCAGCGGACTTTGGCAACGAGTTCCGCATCAGAGAAGTCGGGCAGCCGATGCAACCCGCTAATGACCACTTGATAACACCCGAGTCGTTCGCCGACAGACTCTTTGCGCCGACTCCCGGCCACGGAAGAAACCAGAGCCGCGTCTTGGATGCCTTGCGTTGGCGGAGCGACCGTCGCAGAAACAATGGAGGCAGGCAACTCAGCAGTATCGGCAAAGAACCATTGCCCAACTCGGTCGATCAACGCGGCATGGGCCGCCCGTGCCCAGTGCCGACGATAGACAAGGTGAACGGCCGCAATCGTCCCGACAGGCAATTCCGTCGCACGATGGAGAATCGTGCGAGCTTTTTCCGATTCGACCGTGTTTGGTGCCAGACACACTAATCTTTCGACCTGCCACCACGGCACGGCGGAGACGGCATAGTCGAACCGCATGTCGCCGCTGCTGGTTCTCACCGTCACTCCGGTTTCCGCCGGCTGGACTGATCGCACGACCGTTCCCAGGTGGAGGGCGGCCTTTCTCGTTTCGAGCCATTGCACCACCGCTTGGATGACGTCGTTCATCGTGCGACGAGCAAAGACCATTCGTCCCGATTCCGCAGAGGCAAGCAACCCATCGACAAACACCTGACGGCCGGCCGCATGCGAAACGTGCTCGACATCGTCGCTCAGTGCGCTGACGACTACCGGCGTCCAGAAGCCCGCAATCGCTTGCGGCGTTTGGCCTTGTTCCGCAAGCCACGCAGCGAAGGTCTGCTCGCACCGGCCGGGGCTTCGCGCAAGCCGCATGAGCGCGGCAGCGATACTCCATCGGGTCGAAAAAGGGAGGTCCGTCCGGGAGAGCAATGCCGGCCAGAGATGCAGCGGTGACGGCAGACGTGCGGCACGGAATTGGCAGGTCGGCCCTGAGGGCGAAACAAACCGATAGGTTCCCTCAGGCGGCAAAAGCAGCTTTGAGCATCCGGTGCGCGCAATCAGGTCGAGCCAATTCGTGCAGCATCCCAACGCCACGTGTCGGCAGAAATCGACTTGGATGCCGTCCGCGAGCGAAATCGTCAGTCCGGCACGTCCGCCGCAGCGACCGCGGGCCTCGAACAACTCGACTCGAAATCCTTGCTCAACGGCGGCGACGGCCGCGGCCAAGCCGGCCCATCCGCCGCCGATAATGGCAATCCGGGGTGATTTTCCCGAATCGTCCGATCCGGATGCATCGATTCGGGGTGATTCGCGGACACCGCAGGCCAACGTTGCCTCGGTTCCTACTTCGTGGCGCAGGCGACTTGCGGGTGACGCCCCGGACCGCATAGCGAGATTCGCTGTCGCGGCCGACTCGGTGCAAGAAGGCCGAGGTTGATTAATATCGGTGCGGCCGGGATGTGCCGTAAGCAAGCCTGGATCGCGGGCAGTCTCGTCGCACCGAAACTCCTCGCGCAAGATCGCATGGAACTCGGGATATCGATCAAAGTATTCCGAAACGTCGGGAACGCGATCGGTATCGGCCAGGTACTCGCATTCCGCCCGCAACAGAAGGCCGAAAACCGCACCCCGCCACGGAGAAGGAATTTTATCGAGAAAGGCCGTGATCGGAGCTTTGCCGCCCGCCTGCCGATCGCGTTCGAACGCATCGAGAAGTTCGTCCACCTGCTCCCGGAGTTCGGGAGGGAGCGAATCAGGGCGAGGGGCGTCGGTGGACGGACTCATTGCACCGTTGGGCTCGGCCTGACTTCAACCGCTTTGACCGAGCAGCACCATCAATCATTCCAACCATCGCGCTTTTTGCCGCGTTTGCGTTTTTCTGACACCGTCAAGCGGTCGTTCAGCGGAGAAATACGCTGCTTGATGGCGCGGCGCACGAGTAGAGCCGTCTTATCGACGCCCAGTTTCGCCATCGCCCGCGACTTGTGATTATCCACCGTGTTGGGCGACAGGCCGAGAATCTTCGCAGATTCCTCGACCGTGCAGCCCAGCGAAATCAAACGCACCACCTGGCGTTCACGCTCGGAAAGCACAATACGCATGACAGATGGCCTCCGCAAACGGGTCGAAACGAGTCGAAAAGACGAGAGCCGCCGACAGCCGCCGTTTCCAAGGGGTTCACAATGGCCTGCGCACCGAGTCAGAGCCGAGCGAACCTTGTCGGCGGCCGTTTCTCGCATCCGCCGGACTGTCGAACGCAATGGCCTCTTTCGGTTCATCGACAACCGGTCGCAGTCATTCCGGCAGTCGATGGCCATTGCAGATTGTAGCGTTTTCGCCCCTGACTGACAAACCATCTTTCGCAATTCCTGGCGGCTCGTTGCCGATCGCCCGCCGCCGACGATGGAATGAAGACCGTTTGCAACGGACCGGGCTGCCCAATAGTTCCACACCATTGTGGATTCGACCACGGTCGCAACGACGCGGCCGACTGCGGGCCATCCTCGTTTGAACCGATTGCCGTCTTTCGCGGCTTCATTTGGACGGATCGTCTCCGAGCCGGGCCGAACTCCGCGTCGTCGGTGGCTGCTACGTTGCGAAACCTAATCGTGCGCATTGATAAACGCGAAGTGCTTGTTTACAGTAGAGTCGAGCATCCCTCCAGCCTGCTTTGCTGTTCGAGGCAGGCGATCACCCTACCACGACATCGGAGATCGATCATGGCCGCAACGATTACTCGTCGCCAATTTCTGCCTCTCTCGGCCGTGCCAGTGGCCGGCACATTCATTCCCTACGTGTGGACCTCGGCGGCAGAGAAGCCGAGCTCGGGGGATCGTTTGGGAGTTGGCGCCATCGGCGTCGGCGGGCGAGGATCGGGCATCGCCAACGATGCGGCCGGTCGCGGCAGAATGATCGCGTGCGCCGATGTCGATCGTTCGCATGCCGAACGTTTCGCCGGCAAGCACGAGAAGTGCGAGATTTACACCGACTACCGGAAGCTGCTCGAACGCAAGGATATTCAGGTGGTCACCATCGGCACGCCCGATCATTGGCATACGAAAATCGCCATCGACGCCTTGTTGGCCGGCAAAGATGTCTATTGCGAAAAACCCCTGACACTGACGGTGGACGAAGGCAAGTTGCTCTGTCGTGCCGTGCGGCAGACCAAACGAGTGTTTCAGGTCGGAACTCAACAGCGCAGCGATCGCAAGTTTCTTACTGCGGTGGCGTTGGCCCGCTCGGGCAAGCTGGGAAAGACATTAACCGTAACCTGCATGATCGGCGCAGGGCCGAGCAGCAAGGTCTTTCCCACATCCGATCCGCCGAAACACTTGGATTGGGATATGTGGCTCGGACAGGCGCCCAAAGTGCCCTACACGAAGGAACGGTGTCACGGCACGTTCCGCTGGTGGCTCGAGTATTCGGGCGGAAAACTCACCGACTGGGGTGCCCATCATGTCGATATCGCTCAGTGGGGGATCGGGTGCGAAAACACCGGGCCGCTGGAAATACAGGGGCAGGGTGATTTTCCCACCATTCCCGAGAACTTCGACCCGGTTGCGTTCTTCGCCGGAAAGGTGCTCTTGCCGAACGCTTACAATACCGCCACGCAATTTCGCATCGAATTGAGTTTCGCCAACGGTTCGAAGATCATCGTTCAGCACGGGCCGGAAAATGGAGTGCGGTTCGAGGGCGAAAAGGGGACGATCTTTGTCAATCGGGCTCGATTGACCGGCAAGCCCATCGAAGAATTGACAGAACAGGAAAAGACGCGACTCGACGAAGACATCCGCGCGCTCTATAAGAATCGCGTGCCGACCGGACACATGCAGAACTTTTTTGATTGCGTTCGAGAACGGGCGGAGCCGGTCTCGGACGTGGCCTCGCACCACCGCATCCTCACTTCGTGCCATTTGTGCAACATCGCCATGCTGCTCAAACGGAAGCTCAAGTGGGATCCGAAGAAGGAAGACTTCGTCGGTGACGAGCAGGCTTCGGCACTATTGGCGCGCCCGCAACGGGCACCATACGCCGCCACTCTTTGAGGCCAAATGCCGGGCCGCCTGTGCGCGATTCATGCAGCGGGAATGCCGCGATGATCGGTGCCTTCTCGCGAACAACACCGCCGCGCAATACACGACGGCATCTCGACGCTTTTTACTCGCGCCGAGATGCCGTCTTCGGAAAAGCCGTTCGGTTGGTCGATCGCGGCTATTGCACCAGCCGCACGCGGGGGCTGAGGATGATTTCCTCGAAGATGTCGATCAGTCGCTGCTCGTATTCGGCGGGGTTGCCGCTGCCCCGCGGCGACTGACCGTCTTTCGCGGTATTGCCCATGCGCGCCATTCGATCCATAAAGTCGTAGTCAGTCTCCAGGCCGATGCCCACCGGAAACACCTGCCATCGCTGCAATTGCATCATCATCGTTTGCATCAGCGCTGCCTGGCTGGCGTACTTCGTTCCGCTGGGATAAAAGTCTGGGCTTGGGTTGGCCGAAACATAGTTGTTAATCGTCGTGTTCGAGCTCTGGTAGAGATTCGGCATACCGTCGGTTAGCAATACAACAACCTTGTTGGCCGTTTCGCGCCCTTGCCCGCCAAGACTCTGTCTCTTGATATGGCCGGCTCCAACGATCAGGCCATTCTCGGTGGCCGTACTCGAAGAGCCGCTGGCTACGGCTTGAAAAGTGGTGGCCACTTGCATCGCGGCGTCGTAGTCGCCGGTTAGCGGCTGACGAACAACAGGCCCCGGCGAAGTCTTGTCGAAAGTGACAATCGAAACCCAGTCGCGCTGCGTCGGATCGTTGATTCCTTGGTTTCGCTGCTTGACGATATTGATTGCCGCGATCACCCCGCGCCGGCAGGCATGGGTAGGCTGTTCGCGGGGCGGGAAGTTGAATACGCCCGCGGGCGTTGACTCGGCATGCATCGGGCAGTGCGGGCTTTGCAGTGAAAGCGGGGTGTAATTCACCCCGTCTGGCTTGCCGTCGCGGCCGTAATACATCATGAATTGCGTGTAGCTCCGGTAGCCCAAAGCGCTTTGGTTGCCGTCGATATACTTAGCCCAGTAGTTGTAGTTCGTTGAGCTATTGGGCACGGGCTTTGCCGCAGGCATCAGGGCCGGAATCTGCACGTCCATGATCCACGAATAGGCTTTTTGCTTGCGAACCGACGAACTATCGGACGAGAGAATACGGTATTTCGACGGAATGCTGGAGCTTGTCAGCGGCCCACCGTTCTTTGTCAAGTTCGTGTAGGCGTTGCTTTGCGATACGCCAAGCGGTTTGCCGATCCATTCGCTTGTGCCGGGCCAAGTACCAAAGCCGAAATCGTCGTACACCTTCTGCATCAACTCGGTGCCGACGTTGGGGTAACCCAACGGCGCATACATGCTGTTGAGCGAATCGGTATTGGCCGGGTCGCTATCGTCGTTCATCGAGCCCGAACAGTCGACCACGAACACGATATCGCGCGGATTGCACATTGCCACCGCACTAGCTTGTTGTGCGAAATTGGCTACGCCGAACATCCGCCCGAAGAATAGGGGGATATTCCCGCCGCGCTGCTCGTCGGCACGGGCGGTCACCCGCACGGCATTGCCCACGGTGGCCGTTGGAGTGAACGTACGGCTGGCGGTGTCCCACATGCCGTATTCAATGTCGGACGACTGAAGCTGGACCACGCGGTTGCCGCTGCACGTATTGGCAGCGGCGTACTGTTTGGCTTCTGCTTCCATTTCTTCTCGGGTCAGGGCCATGACCGAAGCGGCCGCCATTGCGGCGGAATCGGCCGATGTCTGAAGTTGCGTTCGTGCCAAGACGATGTACCCGACATCGACGGCAAATGCCAGCATCAGAAATACGACCACCATGAAAAAGGCGGCCAGAACCACCACCGCTCCGCGACGGTTTCCCGGCGTTCGGCCGGTGTGCTTTCCTCGAAGAATCATGACAACGCCTCCACGAAGTTCCGGTACGACCAGCATTCACGCCCCAAGCAACGAAAGGGCCCCTGTCGTACGCGATTCGGCGGTGAATAGACCAGCGAAAAGCGAAAAAGATGGTTGGCCAAAAGGCTCGGCCGGCATCGTCTGATGAGAACACGGCCGCCGCGCGTCTACCAACCCTCTATGAAAAAGCTAGGTCACGAATCGCTCGAAGGCAAAACGGTGGGGCCGCATCCTCGCCGAATGTTTCACACAATTGTGGAAGCGGCCGCCGGCTTGGCGAAGCGGATTTTTTGAGTGCCGCCCTCGTTCGAACCGCCATCCGTTTTTCGCGGTGATACTTAGAATTGCGGCGATTCCGACGCTTGCCCGCTCGGGTAATTTTCGCGGCGGTCCGGCGGAACGAGATGTTTTGCGGCCGAACGACACGAAGGCCGATTGCAACGGATCGAACGATTAGTCCGACTGAGATCGGATCACTTTTCCAACGTCAGGGGCGGAGCGGGCCGAATCTGTCCGTCGCTCGGATCAACGATCGGCACCAGCGAAAAACGGTCGATCTGGGCGGCAGACAAAATGTCGTCGGCCAGGCCGACACGGATCAGATTCGCTCCGCCCGGCGTGTTGCGCAATTGAGCGGCGAGACGTTCCGGCGAAATCGCTTCACCGCCTGCGGTGTCGTACGGCGCAAACCGCGTGCGCCAGGCCTCTTGCACGGTGATGGCCTGAGCGTTGTAGGCGAATGTCAAACCGCTTTCGTGTTGCAGTCGATTGACCCAATAGCCCGCTGCCAACAGATCGTCGAGGCTGTACTGACCGTCCGTTCCCGCGCAAATCAGAGCAATGCGGTCTGCCATCAGAAGGTGCCGGAATATGGCCGTCGCGTTGACAAAGGCACCGATCAGCACGGATTCGGCCTTTCGGGCGTGCTCGATGGCTGCCGTTCCGTTGGTGGTGGTAAGCACGACGGTGCGTCCGCCGACGCGATCGGGCGAGTATTCTTCCGGCGAATTGCCTAAATCGAATCCCTCGATGGGCAGTCCCCCGCGTTCTCCGCCGAGAACGACATCGACCCCGTTCCGTTCGGCACGCCACTGCCGCGCTTCTTCGACCTCGCGACACGCGATCACTGCCTTCGCGCCTGCATTCAGCGCGTGGATGATCGTCGTCGAGGCACGCAGCACGTCGATCACCACGGCCGTGGCTCCGCGCAGGTCGTCGGCATCGGCCAACGGCGGCAGTGCGAACACATCGCATTTGGGCGTCATTGAGTCACCCCTTCGAGAATCCGTTGTTTCTCAGAGTACGAATGCAACGAGACCGACGTGTCGTGGCCAAAGTTCTCGCGCGCGTGCGAGCCGGCGACGGAATCAGCTTTTCGGCGAGTGATCGGAACGATGACCGACGATTCCTTCCGGATGGAACACCGACGGTTGCCGGGCGGCGATTCCCCGGCATGTGGGCATTGACTGTTCATCGGGTCGGCAGGCAATCGGCCTTCAATGCGTCGGGCCGCTCAAGGACATTCGCACTCACTTTGGCACCAGCCGACCCAATCGGCCGATCGACGAAACCCAACCGCTTGGCCGCGGACCGCCGAAACGCATAGAATATCGGGTATGACTGACACAATCGACAAATCCGCGCGGCGCGTCCGTTCCATGTTCGGACAGATCGCCCGGCGCTACGACCTGCTCAATCACCTTCTTTCGTTGGGAATCGACCGCCGGTGGAGGCGCCGGGTTGTTCGGCTCGTTCCGCCGGAAGGCGATGCTCCCATTCTCGATGTCTGCACAGGCACGGCCGATCTGGCGATTGACTATTGGCGGGCGAGCAACGAGCGGACGCCCATTTTCGGCGTCGATTTTTGCCGGCCCATGCTTCAGCGCGGAGCGGAGAAGCTCTTCCGACTCGGTGCGTCGCATCGAGTCCGGCTTTTCGAAGGCGACGCACTTGCGCTGCCCTTTTCCGACAATTGTTTTCAGTTGGTGTGTGTGGCCTTCGGACTGAGAAATGTGAGCGATGCGGACCGCGGGCTTGCCGAAATGACGCGGGTGTGCCGGCCCGGCGGCCGCGTGGCCGTGCTTGAGTTCTCGATGCCCCACCGCTGGCCCTTTGGTACGCTGTATCGGTTCTATTTCCGCCATTTGCTGCCGCGGATCGGGCAATCGCTTGCCGACAATGATCAACAGGCGTATCAGTATCTCCCTCAAACGGTCCAGGCGTTCCCGCAAGGACAAGCGTTTCTCGATCGGATGGCGGCTGCCGGGCTCGATCGCCTTCAGCGGCATCCGTTTTCGGGAGGCATCGCCACGTTGTACGTCGGTCGAAAGCGCGCCCAATCGGGGCATTAGTAGCGAGTGAAATGACGGCTGAAAAGGCTGCAAGCTGCCGTCGGCCGGCGCGGACCACCGATTGCGCGATTGCTTGCTTGGTAGATACTCAGCGGTCGATTGCCGCAATCGCGGCCAGCAAACCCGCAGCCTTGTCCAACGTCTCTTGAAGTTCTCGCTCGGGCTCCGATTGCGCGACGATTCCGCCGCCGACCGAAAACCGCCACCATCCGCCGCCGGCAGTGATCGTGCGAATCAGTAGATTAAGCTCTGTGCGGCCGTCGGCGCCGACAAAGCCCAGCGATCCGCAGTAGGCGCCGCGAGACGTCGGCTCCAGTTCCGAGATGATTTCGGTCGCTCGTATTTTCGGCGCGCCGGTGACCGATCCGCCGGGAAACACTGCCGCAATCAAATCGCCGATGTCCACATCGCCTGACAAACGCCCCTCGACGGCCGACACCAGATGAAGGACATGCCGGTATTCTTCAATCGAACAAAGCTGCCGAATCGCGATGCTCTCCGGCCGGCAGACCCGCGAAAGATCGTTGCGCAGCAGATCGACAATCATGATGTTCTCGGCCCGATCCTTCTCGCTGGCCAGCAACAAGCGAGCCGCTTCGGCATCGGCGGCCGCATCGCCCGACCGCCTGCGCGTTCCTTTGATCGGCCGCGTATGAACGATGCCATCGTCCACTTTGAGAAATAACTCGGGCGACGCGCTGACGATTTGGTAACGGCCCAAATCGAAATAGCCGCCAAACGGAGCCGAGTCGCATTGGCGAAGCTTCAAATAAAGCTCATCCGCTCGGCATCGCGCCGGAACGATCAGCTCTTGGGCCAAATTGACTTGGAAGACATCGCCTGCGCGGATATAGTCGATGGCCCGCTGAATGGCCGCCAGATAGCCCTCGCGCGAAAACGTGCTTCGAACCCCCGCGAGGCTGCCGCAAGGGTATCGCGGAGCGACCAATCCAACCGGACCGTGCGAATCAGCCGTCGGCGGCGAGACCGTATCGCCCACGCGAGGTTCGATCGCCCGCTCGGGCCACCCAGCAGCGAGGAACCGGCGGAAAAACTCCCATCGCGCCCGGGCGACGGCCTCGCGTTGCGACGGCGTTTCCGCCGGCCAGCCGCGCGATATGCCCCACACTTGACGCCGCACATGATCGAAGGCAAACACGACATCGTAAACGCCCATCGCAACGGCCGGCATCGCAAGTTCGTTGTATCGGGCTTCGGGCAGCTCTTCGAACGTGTGCCGCAGCTCGTAGCTCAACAAACCGGCCGTTCCGCCTTGAAACGGCGGCAGGCCGGGCAGCGAGGGAGAACGAATCTCGCCGAGCGTTCGCTTCAGTTCGCTGAGGCAATCCGAGCGGGTCGCGGGCGTCTCGATCCAACGCCACGGGGCGGCCGACAAGTAGCTGTAGCGTCCCAACGATGGATGAGCCGCTGCACTATCGAGAAAAATGCAGTGCGGCAAACGGCTGAATAGCGGGAACACTTCGGCAGGATCACGCCAGGGCAGCTCCACAGCGCAGTCGCCGCGGGGCGAAACAGGGGCGATAGACGGACAGCACCAAGCGAGGCTCATGCCGGGTCGTTGTACTCCCGTTGCTCGCTTCAGGCAAGGGAGATCGCCCATCAAAACAGCGACTTGTCGCTCGTGCCGATGCGACTACTGCGTTCAGTGTCCGCTGACGGAAACGCCCCAAGACACCCCAGGCCGACAGGGCGGCCCGCATCGATACGGACGCCAATGCGGTCCGTAATAGATCTCTTGAACATATACGGGCTGCGCGTAAACGGGCGGCGCGGAGTAAACGGGAACTCCGTAAACCGGAGCGGCCCGAGGCGCAGGCGGTTCCTGCATGGCAGCGACAACCCGAGCGCTGACGCCCTCGCGTTGTAACAGAATCAGATCAGACGCAGTCGGCGGCGCGGCCACCCCGTGTGCGCGAACGTGATTGACAATCAGGTTCTCGTCCACGCCGGCCTTACTCATTGCGATAATGTCGTCAACGGCAACCGGCTGCGCCGGAACCGGTCTTCCCAAGTGCTGCGCAATCTCGGCGCGGTTGCGGGCTTCGATTTCGTCTAACTCGCTGCCGATCGCCGCTCCGCTGATGGCACCCACTCCAGCCCCGATGGCGGCGCCGGCACCCGCATTGCCTACGGCACTGCCGACCAACGCACCGGTTCCGGCCCCGAGAAGCCCGCCGAACAACGCTCCCTGGTCTGACCGATACGGCGAAGCACATCCGGAGAAGATCGCCAACCCGATCGCAATCGCCGCGATCTCGCACACGGCAAGCCGTCGTGCGAGTTCGATGGCCCGCTGACGCAAGGCCTGAACCAGTGATGCACAACCCTGGCGGTGCGGAAAGAACGGCATAACCATTTCCTCAGTATCCTCGGCCGACAAATCGGATTCCCGGCAATCGCGATTCGATTGCGCGATGATCGCAGTTCGGCCGTGTGCCCATCGTCATCCGAATGGCTTTCGCGTGCCGAGGGTATTTCTCCGATCTCCGGCGGATCCCTCGTGCGGCAGCAAGCCCTCAGAGCGGCGCGGATTGTACACCGCGGCCCCCTCGCAAGCCAAGGTGTTTTCGGCGGCCGGAATGTTGGCCTACGCCGTTTGATGATCCGCCTTCGCTGTATGTCGCTAAGCTGTTGACATCGCGAGACTTGCAGCGATCTTGGCGTGGCAGTTCCGCTCGGTTGTTCCGTGCGGTGCAGCTACGGCCCGTCGCCGAGAAGTCTGCGAAGCAGGGATTCATCGAGCCGAGCCGCCGGTGCGAAGGCGGGCGAATTCAGGTATCTCAATAGACTGTGCAGCATCTGACGGCCCTCGGGCTTGTTCTGGATGCTCCGCAGATCGATCGCGCAAACCAGCATCGCACCCCGAGCGACTTTCGTTTCAAATATGAGACCAAGCTTGTGATTCCGTGCGAAGTTGTCGATGACCTGCACGATCGGGCGGTAGTCGGCCGGCGTTTCGTCGAGAATGATCGGACGCGAATTCTTCACCAAGTGCCACCATTGCCAGTTGCTGTGAAACTCGGTGGGAAACGCGGCCAACGCCGGTGCGGACGGATCGCAAAGGATGCCGAGCGTGCCGGGCGGCAGCGGGGCACCTCGCTTCTTGGCCGCCTCGGCGAACATCGGCGACCAATAATCGGGCTGAAACGCGCCCTCGACACTGTGCGGCAACTCATCGAGTTTGGGCAATAACAACACCTTGCCGCCGGCCGCAAGATGCTGTTGCGTCGCTGCCGCGGAAAAGCTCTCGGCGACAAGTATGCCCGGCGGTGCGCCGGTGTCGATCTTCGGCGGGTAAACCCAAAGGGGATAGTCGTTTGCGTAGTTCGTGCCTTCGATCGCCAGTTTGATCGTTAGCTTCTGCGGCGCGGCGATATCGGCCAACGGCACGGCGAACAGGTCCACCTCGCTCACCGTGCCGCACTTGATGGTTTGCCGATCGAGCCGCCCGCTTGCTGCGGTGCGCCCGCGCGAGTCTTCAACGTGCCACACGACCTGAGCGTCCGCCAAGTCGGCCGGGCCATAGTGGGCGATTTGAACGCGGCCGAGGAACGTCTCGTCGGTCGTCCATGTGTACTTTTTCATCCGCAATAGCGGCACGGTTTCGCAGCAGAACTGCCGCCATGCCTCGGGCGTGATTAGGCCTTTCGACTCGAGAAAGACGTTGAGGATGCCCACCAAGGCCGTCCCTTGCCCGGGAAAGTCTTGCAGATCGAGCAGTTGGAAGCCGCCGAAGCGGGGCGTCCGCAGGGCGGCCTCGATGTCTTCACGATAACAAATGACCGCCAGCGCCCCGGACGCCCGAACGAAATCGTGCGCCTGATCGAGCATCTTTGCGTCGGCCAGACGTTGCCGAAAGATTTCGAGATTCCTCGCCCGCACAACGCCCGTGTAGAGCGGGATTTCGCGAAAATCGGGCGACACCTGGAACTGTCCCGTTTCGTGCGCCACGACGGGAACCGGAATGCCGGCGATCGACGCGGAGTAGTCCACTAATGTCGATGGCGGTCGGTGTTCGATATGCGCCCGAATCGGATCGAGCACGGCAAACGAACCGCGGACAGGCAAATCGGGAGCCGTCTTCGCAGCGACCCAGAAGTCGTCGCCCGGGGCCAAGCTGGGGCTCCAGTGCATGTTGCCCGACCCCTGAGCATAGAGATGACGCGGGTCGGTCTTCTTGAATCGGGCCACCAGCGAGAACATGCCCTCGGTGCGGCCCAATTCGTTTCCCAAGGTGAACATCACGAAGGAGGGATGATTCCCGAACGCCTTGAAAATCAACTCTCCCTCGCGCTCGGCGTACTCGTAAAGCGACTTCTCCTTCAGGGTGCTTTCCACCTCGATGTTGTCGATATTGTGTTGGGCCGCCTCGCGACTTTCGGGAGCGGCAAACCCGCTCCGTTTGTTGGGAAGTTCGGGCTGAAGGTAAACACCCAATTCATCGGCTGCGGCGAAGGCCGCCTCGGGCGGGCACCAGGAATGAAAACGATAATGGTTGATTCCGTACGACTTGGCGATCGAAAACACCCGCAGCCAGCCGGCCTTGTCCATCGGCGGGTAGCCGGTCAACGGAAAGAAGCAACAGTCAAGCTTGCCACGAAGGAACACGGCGCGGCCGTTGACGTTGAATTGCCCGCGTTTCGTGATGAAATCGCGCATTCCAAAGCGAACCGTCCGAGTGTCGCGATAAGCCAGTTCGTCCGCTTTGACGTCCAGCGTGAGATGCAGGCGGAGCAACGCCGGTTGGAACTCATCCCATAACGGCGTTTCTTCACCGGGCTCGTAGAGGAACTCGACGACGTTTTCTCGGGCGGGCGCCGTGAATGGCGTCAACTGCGTCTTCAAGGGCACCGGCTTCGGGCAATTCTCGCTTTCGCAACGCACGGTGATCGTGCCTTGAACCGGCCGGCCGGTAATGTTGCCTACGGTTGCGCGGACAATGGCCTGCTTCTTCGCTGCGGTGGGATAAACCTGCACGTCGTCAAGCCATACCGGGTCGGTGGCGCGAAGCTCAATGTGGCCCACAATGCCGTTCCAGTTGGTTTGCGTGCGTTCGTCCACGGCATGCGACGGGCCGACCGGCGGCAATCGTGCATTATCGACAAGCACGGTGATCGTGTGCTCGCCGGGGGAGATCGCTCGGGTAACGTCGAAGAGCTGCGGTGCGCTGAGCGTGTCTTCCCCGCCGCAGAATGTGCGATCGACCCACACTCTCGTATGCTTCGATCGTTCCAGAAACAGCGTGATTCGTTTGCCTTTCCAGCCTTCGGGGATGGCGACCTGCCGTTGATACCAGGCGGGCCCCTTCCAATACCAAACGCGCGAAAGCCGATCGATGCACTGCTCATCCTTTCGGATGCCCTTTTGGTTCTCGTCGGTCGTGCCGGGAAGGCGGACCGTATCGTCAAGCCGCTGAGCGAACCATTCCTGTTCAACGCCGACGTCTTGCGGGTCGAGCCGAAATCGCCAGATTCCCTCCAGTGAAATCACGTTCGCAGCGATCGCTTCGGCCGCCGCTGCCGATGATCCCACCTTCGAGATGAACAAGAATAGGCAGACAGCGCCGACAAGCGACGGAATAATCCATTGCGCAGACGAGCAGCGCCGAAACCAAACCGTGGACGAATTCGAGGACGCCCGGGAAGAACTATCTCTTAACGCAATTGCGATTCGATTCATTTGGGCGGCATCATCCTTTCTGATCAGCGCAAGATGGCACAGGCATCTCATGGGCGAACCCGCGAGACGCTTCAGGCATTCATGTCGGCCCAGCGTTTCGCCCGCTGGCTGAAAACCCACAAGGCGATGGTTGCGGCGATTCCGATCAGGACGAAAGGAATCCACAGGTACTGCGGCGAGTAGGTGTCCCAAAGCAACCTCGTAGCGGCTGCTGGATCGAGGCCGGTCACCTCCTGAAGTCTCTGCATGGCTTCGGTGCGACGCACGCCCAGGGCGGTTTCGAGTGTCGCCGGATTCCCATTCCAACCCTTGTCCGCGCCAAAGGGCGTATGTTCGGCCAAATAGCGGAGGGCAAGCACTGCCTTTTCGCCGAAGCGGCCGTAGATCAGCCCGGCGAGCCACGACCCGACGAAGACGCCCAACCCCATTGGAATGTTGGCGTAGCCCAAATAAAGTCCCTTTTTGCCCGGCGGCGCGATCAATGCCAGATACTCGTTGTTCTTCGGCCCGGTCATCATCTCGCCGATCGAGAAACACAGGATGCCGGCCACAAGTATCCAGGCGTTCTGCGTCCAGCCGGAAACAAGCAAACCGGCCGTCACGGCCACCATTCCGATCAGCATCGCGGCCAGGGTTCGCATTCGCCGAGTGAGCCAGGAAACGCCTACGACGCCCACGATGATGAAAAAGGCATTGAAGTTCAGCAACAGTTGCTGCGGGATCATCGGACCGCGATCGGTTTTTTCGACTAGCGCGTCGCGCAGCACCGGCGGCAACCGTTCCAGCGATTGTGCCATCGGACCGCTATCGACCCAATCGGCGATGAAGTTAGGCTGAAGATCCCACAACTGGTACATCATCAGCCAGAAGCAAGACATGATCAAAATCCAGCAGAGCAGCCTCGGCTCGAAGAAATTGACGAATGTTCGCCGCAAAACGCCGAAGATCGGCTCGGTTTGCGAAGCGCCCGAGGGCGTATCGCGAATCATCAACATCAGCGGGAAGTTGAAACAGGTAACCAGTGCCGAAGCGAGAAAGAGATGCCGCCAGGCTTCCTTCGAGTGAGGTTCAGCGCCGAGAATGGCCGGAAACACGGTGCCCAATGCCTGCAACAGCGAGGGCATGAACGGGCCGATGAACGCGCCGACGTTGACCACCCAATAAAATATCCCCCAACCGACCGACGACGTTTCCTTCGTCAACTGGTGCGCCAGCGATCCTTGAAGACTGGGCTTGAAGAACGCAGTGCCCGTGGCCAACGTCATGATCGATAGGAAGAACGCCCAGTAGTTGCTGATCCACGGCAGATCGCGCAGCACCGCCATCATCACATAGCCCGTGAGCATCAGGCTCAGCGCGAAGCCAAGCGTCCGTTTATACCCGAAACGGTCGGCCAATCCGCCGGTAACCATCGGCAGCAGCGATTGAAAGACGGCCCACCACGCATAGATCGCGCCTTTATCGGCGGCACTGAGATGCAGTCCGCCGGGGTTGTCGGCCTGCATGATGTAGATCGGCGCCATCACCCGCAGGTTGTAGAACGCCAGCCGCTCCCACATTTCGATGGCGTTGAGCGTCCAGAACGTGCGGCCGAAGCGGCGTTGCCGACGCGGAGTTTGGCCGGCGCCGTTCGTCGCCCTATTCTCTTGACGCTCGTCGGACTGCATAGGCGTGAACCGCTTTCTCGGTCTTGAGTTGTCGAACTTCACACCGCAAGGCACGCTTGATGCCCCAGCGTACTCTCAAGGGCTGCAACCGGGGCGGGGACGGTCGGAACAATAATGACGCGCGCGGGACGACACGTCAACGACGGCACCAGTTTCGCTGCGAGGCGTGTCGCTGCGCCTCGGTCGCTGGACGCTTCGGCGGCTGTCCCCGCCCTCGCGGTGCCGCCGACCTGCGCCACTTGGAGCTTGCGTTCCGGAATGATCCTATTTACGCTGTACTGGGCGATGAGCGAAAGAGCGATTTCCCGTAAAACCTCATTGTTTTAGCGACAGATTGGGTAAAACGGCGAACAACGCAACGCGGTTCCAACCGCGACGGCACGCACCAAATCCGCTTCGCTGCGCCGGCGGCCGCTTTTGCAATTGTAGGACGATGTTATGCCGAAGCCTCGCATCGCGATCATGTTGGAGCTGGATTGGCCGTACAAGCGGCATGCCGGCATCTTTGCCGGATCGCAGCGATATGCGCAAGAGCAAGGGTGGGAATCGATCATTGACGAATATGCCGATGAAACGCTGATCAACGGAAACGCGCAGACGATCCCCTACGATGGCATCATCGCCCGGGCGACGCGCAAACTGGCTCTTCGGGCGGCACGGCTGAAAGTGCCGTTGGTCAACGTCTGGTACAGCTCGCCGGTGCGAAAATCGTTGCCGGGGGTCTTCCCCGACTACTCGGCCATGGGACGCCTCCGGGCCGAGCACTTGCTCTCGCGCGGATTTCGCCGTTTTGCCGCCATGACCGCCGAGAACGATCATTTTCAGGCCGCCGAAGTCGCCGTCTTCAGGTCAACCGTCGAGGACGCCGGATTCCCGTGTTTGTCGGTGCAAGTAGCGCTCGACGCCCTCGGCTCGCTGAAGCACTGGCGAAAGATGCTGCGGACGATCGTCGCGTGGACGAAGCATTGGCGGCTTCCAATCGGGGTTTATGTCGGAAGCGAGTCGCACGCGCGGATTGTTGTGCAGATGTGTCGTAATCGGGGCTGGCGCGTGCCCGAAGACGTTGCAGTCATCACCGGCTGCAACGAGCTCACCTTTTGCGAACACCCTCGTCCGACGCTCACGAGCGTTGAAGTGGGGTTCGAACGAGTGGGTTATGAGGCGGCCCGACTCCTCCACGGGTTGATCGAGGGGAAGGAACCGAACGAACCAAAGCATGTGTTCCTTCCGCCACAGGGACTTGTTGTCCGCGAATCGACCGATTTCTTTGCCGTCGATCATCCGCTGGTGCGCGCGGCGCTCGAGTTCATCGCGGCCAACAGCCATCGTCCGATTGTCACGGCCGATGTGGCCCGCGCGGTGGCCAGCGGCATCCGAACGCTGGAACGCCGCTTCCGAGAATACCTTAACAGACCGATCGCCGCCGAAATCCGTCGCGTGCGGATCGAGCGGGCCAAGCGAGAATTGGTGCAAACCGATCGGCGACTAAGCGACATCGCCCGCGACGTCGGCTTTCGCGTCGAACAGCGGATGTATCAGGTCTTCCGCCGCGAGCTGGGAATTACCCCCTTGCAGTACCGCCACGAGCGAAAAGAACGCGACGGTGTCTAGCGGCCCGTCGAACAAGCCGGTCCTGCATTCGCAGACGTGTGCTTTTTGTGCAGAATACGCGGGCCGAATTCCGTGGAATCGTGTTGTTCCACGGGCTGCTTGGCGTTCTCCCCTTGCACGGTGATTTAATCTCGGTCTCGGCAGCCGCCCAACGGTGGAAGCTGCGGTGGCCGCAACCCTTTCTCCAGCCGGTTCGCCGGGTTCTCATGCGCGGGCAAGGTGTACTTCGCGCCTGTCGTAAAAACAATGAACTTTGTCGCAAAAGTGGTATCGACTTTTTGTTTTTCGCATACACACTGAAACAGTAGCAGTCTGCGCCGAGTGTTGGCCTCCTTCCTCAGCAAAAACAACCTGCCTGTTTCAGGAGAGACACGATGCCCCGTTTCTCACTCCGCTGGACCAAATTAGGCTTGTTTGCCGCCTTGATGACGATCGGCGCGAATTCGTCCGCTCGGGCGGCGGTCGTCACGTGGGACGCCAACGGCGCCACGGCCAACCAAACCGACGGCGCCGGCGCTTGGCTCGATGCCAACAAGTGGTGGACCGGCTCGGCCAACACCGATTGGACTTCCGGTGACGATGCCGTCTTCGGCAACGGCGGCACGGGCGGCGCGGTCACGCTGGCGAGTCCGACGACGGTCAACTCGCTGACGTTCAATACATTCGGCGGCACCTACACGCTGGGCTCCGCCGGACAGACGATCACGCTGAACAACGGCATTACCAAGAACGCCGGCTCCGGCGTGGTAACCATTGCCAGCCCGATCACGCTCGGCGGCGACCAAACGTGGACCAACAACTCGACGAACGCCTTGACGATTAACACCCCCGGCATTGACACTGCGGGGTTCAACTTAACGATTGATGGCAGCGGAACGACAATGCTCGCTGTTGTCAACCAAGCTCCGATATCTATCTCTGGCTCGGGCGGGCTGATAAAGAATGGTTCAGGCTTGCTAGTCTGGGGAGGAGACAACTCGTCGTTCTTCACCGGTACAACAACGATCAATGGCGGTGTTGTGCGGGTCAGATCGCCTGCCACCCTCGGCTCGGGCAACCTCGTGCTGAACGGCGGGGTCATCGAGCACTACTGGAGCGATGATTTCACTCGCAGTTTGGGCGATGGCGCTGGGCAGGTTCAAATCCTCGGCGGTGCCAGCGGATTCAGCGAGAATGGTGCGACGGGGATGACCGTCAACATCGCCGGCGTGACCGAATTGGTGTGGGGTAGCGCGTATTTCAATCCGTCCACCTTCATTCTTCAAGCGAACACCGCTCAGGCTGGCTCGTCCTTGACGTTTGCCGAGGGACTCGACCTAAATGGCAACGCGCGAACAATCGCAGTTAACGCGACCACTCAAGGCACCTGGGCAACGATCACTGGCGTGATTCGCAATACGGCTGGCACTGCGGCCAGTTTGACCAAGGCGGGACCGGGGATTCTGATCCTCAACGCCTCTTCCGCCAATACCTACGATGGCGGAACGACGATCAGCGCCGGCACGCTGCGCTTCATGAAGACGAACTTGATGCCCGCGGTCGGTGAGGTGGCTGTGCAAGATGGCGCCACGTTGAGTGTGGCCGTCGGCGGCACGGGCCAGTGGACGACCGGCCTGAGCGGCGAGGGCACCATCGGCGGACTGCTCGCTGGGTTGGGAGGACAAGCCGGCGGCACGGTGAGCTACTCGGGCAATGTCATGCTGGGGTTCCACGTTTCCGGCACCCAAACCTATTCCGGCGACATCGCCGATGTGGGCGATAGTCTGGGAATCGTCGTTTCCAACACCGGCACGATAGCCCTGACGGGCAACAACTCGTACACCGGGCAAACCCTCGTCCTTGGCGGCACGCTGCAGTTCGACTCGATCGGCAACGTGGGTGGAGGCAATAGCTCCCTCGGGGCGCCGACCACGGTGGCCAACGGCACGATCGGTGTCGGCGATCGGAATACGGCCGGAACGCTGAAGTATGTCGGCTCGGGGCACACCAGCAACCGTGTGATCGACATGCGCGGCAGTGCGGCGGGTGTTACGATCGACGCATCGGGTACTGGGGCCCTCGTGTTGACCGGCAACGTGATCGGCTCGTTCTTCACGACGGGCAACGGACAGGCGAATAAGACGCTTACCCTCTCCGGCACAAGTACGGCCGAGAACACGCTTTCTGGGACGATCAACAACAATAACAACGGCACGGGCACGCAAACGACATCGCTTGTCAAAGCCGGCACCGGCACATGGGTTCTCTCCGGAGCGAACACCTACAGCGGGACGACAACGATTCAGACGGGAACGTTGATCGTCGGCACCAACGCCCCCTCGAATGCCAATGGCGCTTTCGGCAAAGCCACGAGCGAAATCGCCTTCGGCGTGGCGGGCGGCAACACCGATGCAAGCATTTTGATCGGCGGCCCGTACACCGTCGCTCGAACGATCCGCCTGGCGACCAATAACGGCACCGATACCGGCACCCGTGTGTTGACGCTGGGCGGCAACACGGCCGACCAATCGACGTTCTCCGGCGCGATCCATCTCGGCACGGCCAGTCAAACGAGCCGTGGCATCGTCCTCACGGCGGCCGCAGGCGGGCAAGTAACGTTCTCCGGGGTGATTCAGAATCCCACTGGGCAGGACTTCGCGGAAGCGACGGCCGCTGCCGCCTTAACCGCGGTAACGAAGACCGGCGAGGGCACTGTGGTTCTCTCGGGCGACAGCACCTATACCGGCTCGACTGCCGTCAATGCCGGCACGTTGCTGGTCAATGGATCGTTGCTCAACACGGCTGCGGTTGTCGTCAATAGTACGGGCACGCTGGGCGGCACCGGCACGATTAATGGCCCCGTAACCGTCAACGACGGCGGCACGCTTGCTCCCGGGGCCTCCGTCGGCCAGATTACCTTGAACAACGGACTGAATATGTCGGCTGCCGGATCGGGCGCCGGTATGGTTTGGCAGTTGGGTGCGCTTTCAACGGACTTTCCCGGTTCCAATTTCGACTTCGTCTACATGCCGTTTGGACACCTTGTGCTCGGCGGGCAGTCGAAGTTGACGTTGGATTTCAGCTTGCTGCCCGTCAGCCAACGACCTGACTACGCTACGCCCGATGCTTTCTGGACAAGCAATCACTCCTGGAAGATCATCGACACCAATAGCAACATCGGCGACACGAACTTCTCCCAACTGACCAATGCCGTTTATCCGACGGGCACGTTCACCACGGTGGTGGGCACCGATTTCGACGCCGGTGATATCTTCTTACAATTCAGCGCCGGGCCGTCAGGGCCAGTGACGCGGAATTGGACCGGTGCCGGACTCGACGGATTGTGGGCGAACCCGTCGAATTGGGCCGAAAGCGCGGTTCCCGCGGCCGGTCAAAAGGCGAAATTCACTGTTACAGGGGCGGGGGCTGTTTCCATCGAAGCTGGTAAGACCGTCGGCCAAGTGCTGTTCGACAGCGCATCGCCGTACACCATCAGCGGCGATACCGGCGCCGCGCTGACAATGGACAACACCGGCGGAACAGGCAACGCGTCGATCACCGCGTCTGCCGGAAGCCATACCATCAGCGCTCAGGTGGCGTCCACAGCGGCAACCCCGCTCGAATTGAGTGCGGCCGCAGGCGCCGCCTTGAATCTCACCGGCGGAGTGCTCAATTCGGCGAGTGCAGTGAACATCCTGGAAGGGGCGATCAATGCGGCCGTGATCGACGGCGCCGGCGACACTTCGGTGGGCACCGTCTCGGCTGCAACGCTGGTGACGGGACACATCCGCCAGGATTCGCTGACGATCGGATCGGGCAGCCTTGTGGAGATCAATTCCAACAGCGGCGCGGCAAGCACAAGCATTATCAACCTCTTGGAAATCTTCGATGGAACCGGCTTCACGTGGAGCGGCTCGGGCGGCTTTGCGGGAGCGGAAGTCGGCGATGCCGGCCCCGGAACGCAGCCCGTGCCCGAGCCGGGCGCTTGGGCGCTGATTGCAATTGCCTTGTTGTGCGGGCCGTTCCTTTTTCGGCGGCGATCGTAGTCGGAGAAACAACGCTACAGCAGAAAAGTTGTTGCAAGCGACCCACAAAGAAGAACGTTTACACCGGGTAGAAGGGCGGGAAGGACGGTGGCCGTAAGCGAGGCGACTCGGTCGGCGGAGAATAGAGGAAAGGGCCCTTGGCTCTCCGTTGAACGTTCCGCTGGGCTGGTTCGTCAAGATCGAGCGGCTGCGCTCGATTTCATACGAGTCGGAGCCTTGATACACCGCTTTCCCGCCCTCGATCGCTGACGTGACAGAATAGGACCGCGAAAGACGGAAAGCGGTTGAAACCGGGATGGCGCGCAAGAGAGTCGCGTTGTTGCGACCGCGGTCGGTTTTGTAATCGTATGAGACTGTTGTGACACCGACAATTTAGAAAAGGATTTGTCGGCCCGCCCCGCCTTAGCCTGCCTTCCTACCCACCACATGAAGTTGAGAGACCGGCGGCATTTGAAGGGTGCCACAACACGCCGTTCCATCGATCGGTATTCGACTTAGTGCATGGCGGCAGTCCATGAATCGGGCGATGTATCTGCTATCGGAAAGGAAGAGACTGTGAGTGTAACGAGGCTGTTCGGCTGTGTGTTGGCTATTGTTCTTCTGAGTGCTTCCGAAGCCTGGACGGCGGCGCCCAAGGCTTCGCCGCCAGTTGCGCTCACGCCTGCGGGCGAAAAGCTTCTCGCCCGTTATTCGTCGATGCTCGACGAGCTGCGGGCAGAAATCAACAGGTCGCTTCCGCGGCTCGACACGAAGGATAAGGATGCCTTCATCGCGGCCTACACGGCCGAGGCGAAGGCAATGGCTGCCGAATTGAACGCGATGCGTGATACGGCGACCGCGAAAGACAAAGAGGCGGCCGCCAAAGCCCGCGAAGCCGCCAAGGCTGCCCTTGCACAGGCGCAGGCCGCTGCTCGGCAACCTGTCGAGTCGGTGATGAAGGCGGTGCAACCGTTTCTGGCTGCCGACGCACTTGACGCGAAACTGGCGAAAGCGGCCGTTTTGGCCCAAGCCACGCCGCGAGGATTAGCCGAGTACGCTCAACAGGGCCAAGAGCAGGAAGCCCGAATCGAGAAGCTGCTCGGCGATGCTCGCGTGATGCAGGAAATGCTCATCGCCGATGGCGCCAAGGACGGGAAGTACGGCCGAGCAATGGAGATTTTCGAAGCGATCAACAAGGCGAGTTCGCGGGCCGGTGCCGGTCTGTTTCGCCGCTTGGCGTTGGCCGTCAGTTTGGAACATGCCGTGCCGATTGCCCAAAGCAACCCGCAGGCGAGTACCGACGCTCCGGCGATTGTTGATCCGGTCAAGCGTTACTTGCATTACGAAAAAGCCTTTCTCGACGGCGAGTTGGATCCGGCGTTCAAGAGCTTGTCGGCCTGGGAGTATCGGCACGTGGTCAACTCCGACGCTCCCGATGAGATCCTTGCTTGGGGCCGCGAGATGTTGCGCAACTATCGGCCGGACCACATTCGTACCGACAACGAGGGTTGGCGGTACTCGATCGCTGTGAAGACGGATGTCAAATACGGTTCGCAGGATGTGAAGAACGATCTGCCGACGCTCCAGAATTATCAGAACATCATCAAGAACGGCGGCGTGTGCGGGCGTCGGGCGTTCTTCGGCCGGTTCATCCTTCGCAGCTTCGGCATTCCGACGGTTGCTCGACCGCAGCGCGGCCATGCCGCCTTGGCCCGCTGGACGCCGCAGGGATGGGTGATCAATCTGGGCGCGGGCTGGGAATGGGGCTGGACCGACTTCGGCCAAGGGCCCGATTTCGTGCTGATGACGCAGGCGAGAAAGAATGAGAAGGCCTATCTCCAAGTGCAGCGGGCGCAGTGGCTCGGCGACATCTTCGGCGAGAAACGGGCGTTCGGCTTCAACTCGCCGCCGTCGGGCTTTTGGAACGGCGCGGCGCTCTATCGCCAGCGGGCCATCGCTGCCGAATCGAAGGCTGTTGCCTTGGGGCCCTTGGGCGAAGACATCGGTGAGTCGAACGAGTCGAAAGAGTCCGTCCCGGTCGAGAAGACGCCGATTAGCGAGGCCGATCGAAAAGTCGTTGTCGATCGCAATGGCGTCATCACTATCCCGGCGATTGCTCTGAGCAAGCCGACGGGCAATTCCGCGCAGTTTCTGGCGATGAAGGGGTTCTTCGGCGGAGTGCAATTGCACTGCGTTCGCGATTTGAAGAACCCGCAAGAGTTCGAATATGCGGTGGACGTGCCGCGGGCCGGAAAGTACACGCTCGTTGCGCAAGTGGTTACCGTGCAGTCCGACCAAAAGCTGCTGCTTAAGCAGAACAACGCTCAGCAGGCCGTGGAGATCGCCGTGCCGTACACGGTCGGGCGATGGGAATCGACTCCGCCGGTTGAAATCACGCTGGTCAAGGGCACCAATGTCCTCCACTTTACGCGCCCCGCCCCCAGCGGCGGGCTTACAATCAAGCAGTTCACACTGACGCCGGTGAAGTAGCGACGGCGGCGTTGCAACGGGCGACGCGGACGGCAATGATGTTGTCGGATCACACTTCAGGATTCTTCGATTTTTGTGGTTCTATGAAAGCAGAGATTATGTTCAAGCAAGTCTTTTGCGCAATGGCGTGCCTTACGGCCCTGTTTGTGATCGGCGTTTCGTGTGCAACAGCGGCGGACGCGAAAAAGCCCGTTCAGGTGTTCATCTTGATGGGCCAATCGAACATGGTTGGGGCGGGAAAGATCGTCGGCGACAAGGACGGAACGCTCGAGTACGCCGTGAAGACGAAGAAGAAGTATCCCTACCTCGTGGACGAGTCGGGCAACTGGATCGAGCGTCCGGACGTCCGCTACGTTCGCGTTATGCAGGGCCGAGGCGGCAGCGGAATGCAGCAGTTCAACAACGAATGGATGACAGTTAAAGCCTGCAAGACGATCGGGCCGGAGTTCGGCATTGCGCACCACGTGGGCGATGCAATCGACGCGCCGGTGATGATTCTCAAAAGCTGCATCGGCAATCGCAGCCTCGGTTGGGATCTGTTACCGCCGGGCAGCGAGCGTTTTTTGGCCGAGGTCACCGACCGCTCCGGCAAGACCACCACAAAGGTCTTCGCCGGCTACAAAGATCGCCCCGATTCCTGGGACGCCGATCCGGCCAAGGGCGTTGCCACCGAGCCGCCGCCGTTCGTCGATAAGAACGGCAAACCGATCGAATGGTATGCGGGCAAGCAGTACGACGACGACGTTTCTTACGCGAAAAAGGTGCTTTCGGAACTCGATAAGTACTGCCCGGGCGCAACGAGCTATGAAGTTGCCGGATTCTTCTTCTGGCAGGGCGAGAAAGACTGCGGCAATCCCGTCCATTCGGCCCGATATGAAGAAAACCTTGTTCGGTTCATCAAACAGTTGCGAAAGGACTTCAACGCCCCCAACGCGAAGTTTGTGCTCGCCACGTTGGGCGAGGCCGTCAAAGGCAGCGGCGGCAACGGCGGGCTAGTGCTCAACGCCCAGCTCGCGGTCGATGGCGCCAGCGGCAAGTATCCCGAGTTCAAAGGCAACGTGGCGACGATCTACACGAACCCAATGGCCCAGGGCGGCAGTGGAAACGGCCATTACGGCGGCAAGGCCGAAGTGTATATGGATGTCGGCGAAGCGATGGGCAAGGCGATGGTAGAGTTGCTGAAGTCGGGCAAATGACCATCCCCGCGAGGTTCGCCATGGAATTCGCAGCGAGCGAGGCTTGACGGCATGGACCGTCGTGATTTCCTACAGATGGCCGGTGTCGCGGCGGTTGGTGGTCTTGCGCTTACCGATTTCGCGTCAGGCCTCGCTTGTGCGGCTCTGCCGAGGCGTCCGGACGTTCGCGAGTTCTTCGAATCGGATTCTCCCGACGTCTTGTCGCTGGCGCAGCGGGTGTTCGATAAATGCATCCTCGATAAGCTCCAGCCACCCACGCCGCCGCTGGAGCACACATGGGTTCGCCCCGGCGGGCCGTACTACCTCGGCCAGTGGATTTGGGACACGATGTTCGTGATCGACTTGCTGGCGATTTTGCCCGATGCCCAGCCTGTCATCCGCGACATCATGCAGAACTACTGGGATTTCCAAGACCGTTGGAACCGCGACGCTCCGGAGCACGCCCGCGACATGATCACGGTGGCCATCAAAACGGCCCCGCAAGAGGTGCGTCAATTCTCGCAGATTCCGTTGCTCGCCTGGGGCGTCGAGCGAGTCTTTCGGCGCAGCGGCGACCGGGCGCTGCTCGCTCAATGCCTCGGCCGGCTGGAGCGATTTCACGACTGGTTCTGGCGCGAGCGAGATCTACGTGACAACGGATTGATCGCCGTCGGCGCATATTCCGGCACGCTTCAGCACGCTAAGTGGGAAACGTTCGACTACGAATGCAACATGGACGACATGCGGCTGACCGTCCATCCGCAACGCAAAGGGCCGAAGGAAGGGCCGTGGTACGGCGACCTCTGCGTGCCGGGCAACACGGCGTACTTGATCTTGGCCGAACGCAGCCTTGCGCGCTTAGCGGAAGCAGCCGGCGACGAGGCCATGGCCGCTCGCCGACGGCGGCGCGTCGAGAAGGGCATCCAGGGCATGCGAAGGCATATGTGGGATGAGAAGGCGGGCACCTTCCTGACGGTCACACGCGACACGCTCGAAAAAATCCCCGTGGCCACCATCGGCAGTTGGATTCCGTTGGCCGCGGGCGTTCCCACGGCGGCGATGGCCCGTCGCATGGCCGAGGTCCTTGCTTCGCCCTCTTGGATGACTCCGCTGCCGGTGCCCACCGTTGATCGGAATGATAAGCGGTGGAAGTCGAATGCCTTTTGGCGCGGCGATGTCTGGCCGCCGACCAACTATCAAATCGCCGGCGGCCTGGCCGCCTACGGCTACACCGAACTGGCCGCGACCATCGCCGACAAGACGGTCGCCAACGCCTTGCGCAACGGAATCAGCGAGCACTACGATTCGCTCACGGGGCAGCCGCTGGGAGTGCGCGATTACTGTATGAGCTGCACCTTGGTAACCATGATGCTCGACGGCCTGACGAAAGACTATACGCTGCGGCTCCGCAACAACGGCAGATCGAACGGTTCGCCTGTGGTGTCGCAAGGGAGTTAACCGCGATGCGTAAAGCCTGTTTGATCGTGTCCGCTTTGTTTTGGACAGCCTTGATCGGCAACGTCGCAATCGCCGGCGAAGCGGCGGCGCGGACCGACCGAACGTCGGACGAACGGTCCGCTGTCATCGAGGAACTGAAACAAGAGTTCCTGCGATTAAAGTTCGGAATGTTCATTCACTACAACATGGAGACCTACAAAGGGGGCCAATGGGTTGCCGGCTACGCCGATCCCGCCGATTTCAATCCCGGCGGCAAAGTCGATACCGATGCTTGGGCCGAAGCGGCCAAAGCCGCCGGCATGACCTACGCCGTTCTGACGGCAAAACACGTCTCCGGTTTTTGTCTCTGGGACAGCAAATACACGACCTTCGACGTTTTCCATCCCGACTGCCCTTACAAACAAGACCTAGTGGCTCAGTTCGTCAAATCCTTCAAAGACCGCGGACTGAAGGTTGGTCTTTACTACGCTTGGCGTCATCCGGGGTTCGCCGCCAAGTACAAGGTGCTGCCGCCCGAATGCGATCCCGCAACACATAGCGCGGAGGAGCAGAAGAAGTATCAACTAGCGCAAATCACCGAACTGATCGAGAAGTACCCCGACGTGTTCTATATCTGGAACGACGGGCTCGACCCGCAGATCATGCCTGAGGAAGAGGCACGGGCATTCTATCGCAGTTTGCCGCGCACAGTGCTGTATAGTTCGAACTGGTGGGATTGGGGAAAGAAGGGCACGCCATACGCCGACATCGCGGTCAAGGAAATGCGGCACTTCCCCGAGAGCAACACCGCGGTCGGAGAAACATGCTGGTGCTTGGAGCACAAATGGTTTTGGAGCGAAGGAACCCGCCCCAAAACGGCCAAGCAAGTTCTCGAGTTGCTCAAACTCGTCAACGGCCGGCGCTCGAACTTCCTGCTCAATGTTGGCCCGAACAAACAAGGCAAGTTCGACGACGCAAGCGTCGAGGTATTGGCCGAAGTTGGACGGGCTTTGGCACACCCGGGCCAAGCCGACCAGTGATCGCCAACCGCGGCAATCCTTCTCGTTTCGCTCCTTTTGCCAAGCGGATTGCCGAGTAAGCCGCCTTCCATCAGCAAAATGGCCGCAACGCCCACCGTGCGAGTTGAAGCCGGCACGATGGGCCAATTCGCCGGCCCTTTCCATTGTCGATGCCTTTTGGGGTGAGGGCAGTCTCCAGCGATGGTGCGCGGCTTATCGGCCGATTCAGCACTGGCGAATCCCGAACGCGCGATGCACAATAGACACAACCGCACAACGGGAAGTGGTCTGACCATGGACAACATGCCGTTGGCAGCTTCGTTTGTTTTTGGCTGGCCGCTTTCCCGATTGCGCACAACCGTTGATTGTTTCGGAGTGGAGCCGCTGATGCCGCAGATCGAATCTGCGGGCTTCCGACATGTGCTCCGAGGAGCGGCCTACGACATTCCGAGCAAGCGTTGGCAACGCGCACCGCAGCGAACGAGAGTCGTACGAGCCTCAAGGCATGGGATCACGACGATGAAACGAATCTTCCTTCTCTTGTTCCTTTGCTGCCTTCCATCCAATCTCGTTGCCGCCGCGCCGGCGAACATCGTGTTCATTCTTGCCGACGACTTGGGACAGCGCGATCTCGGCGCCTATGGCAGCACGTTCTACGAAACGCCCCATATCGATCGACTCGCAAAGGATGGTGCGCTGTTCACCGATGCTTATGCGGCCTGCCCGGTGTGTTCGCCGACTCGGGTGAGCATCTTCACCGGACAGTGGCCGCAACGCACCGGCATTACCGACTACATCGGCGCGCCGCTCCGCCCCGAACTATGGAAGCGGAACACCAAACTTCTTCCCGCCCCCTACAGCGACCGATTATCGCTCGATGCGCCCACGCTCGCCAAGGCGTTGAAGGCCGCGGGCTACGCGACATTCTTTGCCGGCAAGTGGCATCTTGGCCCCGAAGGGTGGTGGCCTGAGAACCAGGGCTTCGACGTGAACATGGGAGGCACTGACAAAGGTGGGCCCTACGGCGGAAAGAAGTATTTTTCGCCCTACGGAAATCCGCGTTTGCCCGACGGGCCCGACGGCGAGCATCTGCCCGACCGTCTTGCCACGGAAACGGCCAAGTTCATCGAAGCCAACAAAAGTCGCCCCTTTTTTGCCTTTTTGTCGTTCTACCATGTTCACACACCGTTGATGGCGCGCGATGACTTACGCGCGAAATACGAACAAAAGCGTGCCCGCCTCGGACTGCAAGAAAAGTGGGGCCGCGAAGGCGAACGCGACGTTCGCCTCGTGCAAGAGCATGCCGTGTATGCGGCCATGGTCGAAGCCATGGACTTGGCCGTGGGCAAGGTGTTGGCCAAACTCGACGCGCTCGGCCTGCGGGAAAACACCCTGGTGATCTTCACCAGCGACAACGGCGGCCTTTCCACCAGCGAAGGCTGGCCGACATCGAACCTCCCGTTGCGCGGCGGAAAAGGCTGGCTTTATGAGGGCGGCATTCGCGTTCCGCTGCTCGTTCGCTGGCCCGTGGCGGTAAAGCCCGGCAGTGTGATCAACGCGCCTGTGAGCAGCCCCGATTTTTTCCCCACGTTGTTGGACGTTGTCGGGGCGAAGCCGTTGCCTGGCCAGGTGTTGGACGGCACCAGCTTGGTGCCGTTGCTCAAGGGGGGCACGATCGCAGATCGCGCGCTCTTTTGGCATTATCCGCATTACGGCAACCAGGGCGGCGCACCGAGTGCGGCCGTGCGTCACGGCGATTGGAAGCTCATCGAATGGGCCGAGGACAATCGCATCGAGCTGTTCAACCTTGCCCGGGATATCGGCGAGCAAACCGATCTGGTCGAAAAAGAGCCGCAACGTGCGGCCGAGCTGCGTGCCGAGCTTGCCGCGTGGCAGAAAGCCGTCGGCGCTCGATTTCCGATAGAAAACCCAAACTACGACCCCGCCAAACCGAGCGGCCGCGCCGCCAAACGAAATCCAAAATAGTTGCACTCAATTGCGGAAGCCTTCGTGCGCGCAGTCTCGATTTGCACCGCTTTCCCTTTTTCGCTGGTTTGTCTAATGGAGGAAGCAAATGATCCCCGTCGTCACACTTCCGAAGAAGACACTGGAATCCGGCCGGCGGGCACGCCTGATCGATGCGGCCGGGCGATGGCTCGCCCATGCGTTCGTTGTCGTTGCCGCCTGGATCTGTCTCGCGTCGATCAGTCCCTCGCATACTTTTGCGGCGGAGAAACCCAATATCATCGTGATCTTGGCTGATGATTTGGGCTATGGGGACGTTTCCTGCTATGGCGCCAAGGCATTGCAAACACCGGCAATCGATCAACTCGCTCGTGAAGGCTTGCGCTTCACCAGCGGTTATTGCAGTGCGTCCACCTGCACTCCGACAAGGTTTTCGCTGCTCACCGGCACCTACGCCTTCCGACAGAAAGGCACCGGCATCGCACCGCCGAATGGCCCTGCGATCATCAAGCCCGGTACGGAAACACTGCCGGGCATCCTCAAACGCGCCGGCTACTCTACCGCGATCGTCGGCAAGTGGCATCTCGGTTTGGGCGATCCGGCGCCCGATTGGAACGGCGAGCTCACCCCAGGCCCGCTCGACATCGGCTTCGACCGTTGCTTTCTGCTGCCGACGACGAACGATCGGGTGCCGCAGGTGTTCGTTGAACAGCGCCGCGTGAAGAATCTCGATCCCTCCGACCCGCTGTGGGTTGGCGACAAGAAACCTGCCGAAGACCATCCCACCGGGCTGACTCACCGCGACACGCTGAAGATGGATTGGTCGCACGGGCATAATGGAACGATCCACAACGGAATCAGTCGCATCGGGTTTTACACGGGCGGAATGAAAGCCCGATTTCGAGATGAAGACCTGGCTGATACATGGGTCAAGGAGTCGATTCGGTGGATCGAGGCCAACAAAGACCGGCCGTTCTTTCTTCTGTTTTCGTCGCACGACATTCACGTGCCGCGCGTTGCCCACGAGCGGTTTCAGGGCAAGAGTTCATTGGGCCCCCGCGGCGATTGCATTCTCGAGTTCGATTGGTGCGTCGGCGAGCTGATGAAAACGATCGACCGTCTCGGCCTCGCGGAGAAGACGCTCGTCGTCCTCTGCTCCGATAACGGTCCGGTGTTGGACGACGGCTACAAGGACGATGCCGTCGCGAAGCTTGGCGATCATCAGCCGGCCGGGCCATTTCGCGGCGGAAAGTATAGTGTTTGGGAAGGCGGCACGCGGATACCATTCATCGCGCGATGGAAAGGACGGATTGCGCCTGCCGTGTCGGACGAGATCGTTTGCACGGTCGATTTTCCCGCCTCGTTTGCGGCCCTCGTGGGAGAAACACTCGCGGCGGACGGTTGCCTCGATAGCATGAACGTGCTCGATGCCTTGCTGGGCAAGCCCGGCGCCAAGGGACGCGATCATCTTCTTCAACAAGACAACGGCAGCGGAAACTTCGGCCTCCGGGCGGGCCAATGGAAGCTGGTCCGGCTTGTCAAGCGAGGAAAACCGGAGGCCCGCGTAAGCAAGACGGAGCTTCCGCTTCCGCAGGCAAAACACTCGCTCTACAACCTTGCCGATGACCCCGGCGAGACGACGGACGTTTCGGCGGCGCATCCCGAGATCGTTCAGCGGATGACGGCGCAACTCGACGCATTGATCAGCGACGGCCGTAGTCGGCAGCGATGAGCGAGTCTGCTGCCGACAAGCCCGAGTTCGCCGAGGTCAAGGCGAAGCTCCGCGCCCGTTTGGAAACCTACCAGCGTCAGACACACGACCCGCGCATCACCGGCGATATGACGATCTTCACAGAAACCTTGAAGTTTGTCGAAGAGCGCAAGGCCGCCGGTTACAGCGACACCGAAGCGCACAAGTCCAAAGCCCCCGAGAAAGGACAAAAGACCAAATGAGACTGGCCATTTCACTTGTCACCGTCGTTTTGCTCGCGCCGCTGGCTGCGTTGCCCGCTGCGGAGCGGCCCAACATCCTGCTGATCACCGCCGACGACCTTGGCTGCCAGTTGTCGTGTTACGGCGAGAAGCGTTTCGAGACGCCGCGGCTCGATGCACTCGCCAAGCAGGGCGCGCGATTCGAGAATTTCTACGTCGCGCAGTCGTCATGCAGCCCGTCGCGCGCGGCCTTGCTGACGGGACGTTGGCCGCATCAGAACGGCCAGATTGGGTTGTCGCATCTCGGCTTCAAGATGCATCCCGGCCAGAAGACGCTTCCCGCACTGCTCAAATCCGCCGGCTATACGACGGGAATCATCGGCAAGCTCCACGTCGAACCGGCGGCCGATTTTCCGTGGGACTGGATGAGCGATAAGAAAGTTGCCGCGACGCCGACGCAGGATGTGGTGTGGGTGGCCGAGCAAAGCCGAAAGTTCTTTGCCACGGCGAAGGCAGCGAAGCAGCCGTTCTTCTATTACGTGAATTACTTCGACCCGCACGGACCATACACGCCGGAAGTGGACCAGATCGCCGGCTTTCCCAAGAATCCCTTGCAGCCGGCCGACGTTTTCGATCCATATCCGATGAGAACGCCGCCCGAGGCCGCAAAGCGAACGACGGCGACGATGATCAACATGATCCGCCGCCTCGACGCAGGCGTCGGGCTTCTGCTTGACGAACTTGATGCCGCCGGCTTGGCCGACAACACACTGGTCGTTTTTCTCGGCGATAACGGCCTGCCGATCGTGCGCGGCAAGACGTGGAGCTACGAACCCGGCGTGCATGTGCCGCTGCTCATGCGCGGCCCCGGCATCGAACCGGGACAGACCCGCGACGACCTCGCCTCGGCGGTGGATCTGATGCCGACGATCCTTCAAGTCGCAGGCGTTGCCGTGCCGGATGAGGTTGCCGGCCAGCCGCTGCTACGTTCGGCCAAACGCGAGTTTCTCTTCACCGAGATGAATTTCCACGAGCCGCAAATACTCCGCATCCAGCGCAGCGTGCGCGACGAGCGTTTCAAACTGCTGCTCAACCTGACCCCAACCGCGGACCAATCGCCCGTCGAGCTGTTCGACCTGAAATCCGATCCCGGCGAAACGAAGAACCTTGCCAGTGATCCCGCACACCAGACCGTGCGCGCGAAGCTCGAAACGGCACTGCACGCTTGGCGCGTCAAAACCGCCGACCCCGCGCTCGACGCTGCACGCGTGAACCGCTGGCAGAACGCCGCGACGAGATGGAGCAAGTTGCCGAAGGTCAAAGCGGGCCCCAATATGGTTGTCCACATCCCCGACGGCGAATTGAAGCTGCTGGACTAACAAAGCGTCATTCAGGTGGCCCCTGGATTCTTGGCCGACTGCGATGTTAGCTGAAGCGGCCGCCGAATCTTGGATCACGCGACGTGTTGTCCTCGGCACAGCGATCGAGCCGATCGGCAAGGTGAAGCGGCTTCCGTTGTTTTGAAGCGGCCCCCGGTTTTTGGACCACCCGATCTGTTATCGTCTTCGCAGGGAACGAGCCGATCAGGAGGTCACAGAGATGGCGGCACGGAAGCGCAGCGGGCATCCGGCAACCGTCAAGGCTCGCGGGTGGCGATGGCGCCCTTTTACAGCTACCAGCCGGCCAGAGTGTGGCCCGTCAGATAGCACGGTCCTTGGGATGCTGTCGGCTTTGCTGGTTCAGAGCTTAGCTAACAGCGGCTTGCGTTACGCTCAATTCGCACAGACAAATTGGTTTCGGGGTTGGCGCTCGGAGTGAACCGAGCTGCCGATGCACCGTGCTCTGCATCGTGCGCTCCACCGCGCGCCGCCCCAGAGCGGGAGACGGGATTCGAACCCGCGACGTCCAGCTTGGGAAGCTAGCACTCTACCACTGAGTTACTCCCGCAACGGTCTCCAGCGTCCTTCCCGGCGACGCCCTCAATACGCCGATCGAGAAACCAACGACCTATATTTACAAGATAAGATTCCTTCATCTGTTTTGCAAGGGTGCCTTTCGGCGACTTCAGATGGGAGAAATTCTGCGAAGGTTCCGAAGGCGGTCGAGCCGGTTTAGAGTCTTCCGTCTGTGCGACTTGAATCAAGCACAATCAGCCGTTCGTTGTCGGTGCATTTCGTTTGATCAATTGCGTCGCGTCACTATTCGACCTTGCGAACGACGACAGCGCTTGCCAAACCTTGCGGGGTGACGTTGATGTTGATGAAGCTGTCGCCTGCGGGAACGCCCTCTTCAAGCACGGGATGGACGGGGCATTTCGGATCGGGTGTTCGATAATTGAGCACGCGGAACAGTCGGTCGTTCTTCAGAGCCAGAAGGCCGGCGACGAGTTCGACCAAGCCGCCGGCGGCACCTAGATTGCCGCAATAGCTTTTGACGGCGACCACGGGCACCTTCTTGCCAGCGGAGCCGAAGACATCGTTGATTGCTTGGGCTTCTTCCTCGTCGCACGCTTGTGTGCCCAACGCATGCGCGTTGACGTGTCCGACGGCAGCAGGGTCTAATTGGCATCGTCGCAGGGCCGTCGTCATTGCATTGACGAGACCTTTTCGGCGGTCGGCCCGCATTTGAGGTCCGGTGGAAGCCGTGACGGCCCCGCCCAGCAATTCGCCGTAGATCGCGGCACCCCGTTTTACGGCGAACTCATAATCTTCGAGAACCACGGCCGCGGCTCCCTCGCCGAGGACGGTTCCGCGGCGGTTCAAATCGAAGGGGCGAACGGCTTCGGCCGGTGCGTCGTTCACGTCGGAAAGCTGCTCTTGTTGAATGAAGTGAACGAACTGAAGCGGATTCAGCCGGCTGCCGGTTGCGCCGACAACCATCGCATCAGCAGCGCCGCGTTGAATGACTTGAAATGCCTCGACGAGAGCCGCATTGCCGCCGGCCTCGCGAAGGGTCAGTGAGTTGTTCGGCCCGCGCAAGTCATTGTAAATGGCCAAATGGGCGGCGGGCATGTTGGGCAAGTAACGAAGGAGCCAAAGCGGATTCATCCGCGGCATTCCATCGGTTGCCCAACGATCGAATACGAATCGGCCCGACTCGTCGAGGCAGGCCGCGATGGCATCGGTGAAATCGTCGGGCATGGTGATCATGAAATCGGCATTATATTCGACGCCGATTCGCTCTGGATCGATCGCCTGCTCATCGAGTTTGGCGTCGCCCAACGCCGACTGCCCGGCCGCGAGCCCCATTTGGCATTCGCGGCTCATCATTTTCAGAGCCTTGCGGATGGCTTTTTTTCGGTCTTTTTGCAGAGCCCCGAAACTATCGATATCGTCGGTGGCGAATTGTCGAGCCTCTGCCGCGATCCGGATCGGCAGACCGTCGATCGGAAGAGAACGAATCGTGTCGATGACCGATCGTCCGTTCGAGAGCACATCCCACACGGTTGATGCGGAATTGCCCAACGGCGAAATCACGCCGACTCCGGTAATCACCACGCGCCGCTTTGGCAGTTGCCCTATCGCCATATCACTCGTTCTCATCCAACGGATCGGTATTGGGCTGCGAAGACTCTCGGGCCTAGGCTCGCCCGCGTCGATCGGGGACCGTGCGATTCATCCCGTGCCGCGCGCCAATAGCCTGCGGTCATGTTGCGCATCGAGTTTCCCATCGGCCCGACCGCCGTCGAAGGCGAAAGCGAATCCTTCGGGGGCAACTCTGCGCACACCGGCTGCAAGTCCTTTTCCCTCAACGAACGATCGGCACTGGCGCAACAAACATCGGGAAACGGGTTATTGTAACTCCAAACGAGAACTGCGGCAAACGGTACTCAACCCTGCCACCGCTCGATCTTCGGCCAGCATGCCGGCAGAGAAGCAGCGATCGCCGTCGTTCTCGTGTTTGTTCGCTTCGATTCAGGCTCCGAGCTGTTTGCGAATTGCGCTGCGAGCGACATCCAACGCCTCGCCCAGTTTCTCCGGCGTTTTGCCGCCTGCTTGCGCCATGTCGGGGCGCCCGCCGCCGCTGCCGCCCACCACTGCCGCCGCTGCCTTCACCCAATCGACGGCATTGAGCTTCTTTGCGGTCAAGTCGTCGCTCAGTCCGGCAAGCAATGTTAGTTTCGTTCCCTCTTCATCGCGACACGCAAGCATGGCGGCCAGCGGCGACGCCTTTCGCCGCAGTTGATCGATCAATTGCCGCAATTCGGCCGGAGCCGTCGGCGGCAGTTCGGCGATCACGACATTTGTGTCGCCGATTTTCTCTGCATTGGCCAGCAGCGATTCAACACTAACCGCCAGCGTCTTTCCGCCCGCCGCCGCCTGCTTTTTCCATTGGCGAATTTCTCTTTGCAGCGACTCGATCCGATCGACGATATTATCAAGCGGCACACGGAGCAGCGCGGAAATATCGGCCAAAATCGATCGTTCGCGGATCGCCTGCTGCACGGCGGCCAGCCCCGTCAATGCGGTGATTCGGCGCGTTCCGGCGGCCACGCTTTCTTCGGAAACGATTTTGAAGTAGCCAACCTCTGCTGTGTTCTTCAGGTGCGTGCCGCCGCAGAGCTCCTTGCTATAATCGCCCATCGTCACCAGGCGAACCACGTCGGGGTACTTTTCGCCGAAAAGCATCATCGCACCGCTGCGGCGGGCATCCGCCAGGGGCACATTGACCCATGTAACCGCATCGCCGGAAAGAACGAGCGAATTAACTTTCTCTTCGATTCCCCTAAGCTGTTCCGGCAAGAGGGCGGCGTTGTGCGCGAAGTCGAACCGGAGCCAGTCGTCGTCCACTTTCGAGCCTTGTTGGACGGCGTGTTCGCCCAAGATTTTTCGCAGCGCGAAGTGGAGCAGGTGGGTAGCTGAATGCGCGCGGCGGATTCCCTGCCGCCGCTCGCGATCGACCTGGGCCGTGACGAGTTCGTCAAGCGTAATCTTTCCCGATCGTAAATGGCCTCGATGCAAGACCAGCTCGCCGTCGATCTGAGTATCGACTACTTCGAACCGCATGTCGCCGTCGATCAAGAAACCGGTATCGCCCACTTGGCCGCCTTTTTCGCCGTAGAAGGGCGTTTTGTCGAGTACGATCGAGACCAATTGATCTTGCCCGACTTCTTCCAATTGGTCGCAAAGGCGGTTGTTGGCGACGATGCCGACCACCCGAGCCCCCTCCGCCTCGGTGGCATCGTAACCGACGAACTGCGTCGCATGAACGACGCGTTTGAGCGATTCGATCGGACCGGTTTTGAAGACATCAACGACCTGGCCGGCGCCCGACTCTTTCGCGTGCCGCGCCATTTCGTCGTGGAAGCCGAGCCAATCGAAGGTCAGATTGTGTTCCGCGGCGATGCTCTCGAACAATTCGGGCGGAAAACCGTAGGTCTGGTACATATCGGCCGCTTCCGCGCCCGAAATGACGCCGCGATGCTGGCGTTTCATTTCGGCGAACAGCGATTCGATCCGGCTCAGGCCCAAATCGAGGTTGCCCAAGAAGTGCTCTTCTTCCGCTTTAATCATCTCTTGAACGCGAGCAACCGTCTCTTGTAGCTCGGGATAGGGTGTTTTCATCAGTTCGGCGATCAGCGGGACCAACTGGAAAAGCCCCGGGCGACGCACGCCCATCTGATGCCCATCGAGCACCGCGCGGCGCAACAACCGACGGATGACGTACCCTTGTTTTTTCGGGCCGGGACGAACGTCTTCATGGATGGCGAACGCGCACGCGCGAATGTGATCGGCAATACGGCGCAAGCGACGACCATTCTCGTCGCCCGGGTTGTAACGCAGGCCGCACACCTCGCCGGCCGCTTCGACCAGCGGCCGAAGGATGTCGATGTGGAAATTGGAATCGACTCCCTGAAGCGCGGCTGCCGTCCGCTCTAAACCCATGCCGGTGTCGATATTCTTGCTCGGCAACGGGCGAAGATTGTTCGGCGGCGCGCCGACTCGATTGAACTGGGTGAACACCAAGTTCCAGATTTCCACGGATCCGTAGTCGGTGTGGTAGTAGATCTCGCTGCACGGGCCGCAGACGCCATCGGGCCCTTGCGAAGGTGCGCCGGCCGGCCAAAAGTTCTCGTCTTCGCCCAATCGCTGAATTCGTTCCGGCGGGAGCTTAATATCGCGTTGCCAAATGTCGGCCGCTTCGTCATCGTCGAGGTACACGGTGGCCGAAAGACGCTGAGGATCGAGCCCGAGCCACTTCTTGCTTGTGAGAAACTCCCAAGCCCAATTGATTGCTTCGCGCTTGAAATAATCGCCGAAACTGAAATTGCCCAACATTTCGAAGAACGTGTGATGATAGGCGGTTCGGCCCACGTTCTCGATATCGCCGGTGCGCAAGCATTTTTGGCACGTGGTCGCCCGGGTGAACTCCAGCTTGCACCGACCGAGAAAATGGTCTTTGAACTGGTTCATTCCGGCGGGCGTAAAGAGGACCGATGGATCCCAGCGAGGCACCAGAACGTCACTAGGGCGCCGCACGCATCCTTTCGATTCGAAGAACGCCAGGTACTTTTCTCGCAGTTCGTCCGTCTTCATCGGGGCACGATCCGTTGCGTATGTTGTTCGTGGCAAAGACTTTAGCGGCAAAGGCCGACCGCAAAGGCATCGGCTCAATTCCGTTGTGTCGAAACGTCGCCTTTGACCGCTGACGCGATTGTCGCGGTGTGGGCCGCATTGGCCGGCTGCAACCGCCGATAGACCGCTAATGAGCGGTAAGGCCCTATAGAATAACGCTTTTATCGAGTTCCGAAAAGGCGGGCGGCTTGTGCTGAGAGCAGCCCGATGTCCCAAATAGCTCCACAAGATTACGGAAGCGGCCGCAGTCGCTACGATTCGGCTGATTGCGGGCGGTGCTGAAACCGGGGCTTTCTTGGTCGACCGCGGTATGTTGTCCGTCAAGCGATCTTCATTTGGGCCGGTTTCCACTCGGGGGTGGCAACCATTCCCGCTGGCGCGACGACGAGATCGCCCCAACCCGCGGCCGATCTTTGGCACGCGTTGGCGCGCGGATGTTATGCCGACGAACAGCAGGCGAGTGACGGCCTGCGCGTAGTCGAACCACTTCCGACGCTTCTCTAAAGGCGATATGATGGTCGGCTGTCGGTGCCCGAATCGGCGCCCGCGACAACGCTGCGGGAACTGACCATTTCCGAACGACTTGAAGACGCCACAGGCCGGGTCGCGTTGATCAAGTTCATTGTTTTATTGCTGCGGAGCGACCATGAAGCGAACATCGGGCGGAAGAAAGAAAGATCGGGCGGATCGAGGCCCTACCTCGGGCCGGATCGATCGTTCGATCCGTCGCCGTGGGATGGGCCGTAGCGATCGCGACGTTTCGCCCGGAAGGGGGGGCGGAACTGACTCGCGGAACCGAACGGAAAAACCCGGGGTGGTGAACTTTCGAGGCGGCCCACATTCCGGCGACCGACAAATCGAGAAGTCTGGGCGCCGCCAGCCGAAACCTGTATTGCCGAAGCCGTTGCCTGCGTTGGAGGAGCAAGCGGCCGGAACGCGACTTCAGAAGGTTCTGGCGGCTGCCGGTTTCGGTAGTCGGCGGCAGTGCGAAGAACTGATCGTTACCGGGCGGGTCGAAGTGGACGGCCGGCCTGTCACGCAGCTCGGCACGCGCGTCGATCCGCAGCGAAATCGCATCACGGTGGACGGTGACCTGCTGAAGCCGGTTCGCCTGCTCTACTATGCGGTCAATAAGCCGGCCGGTGTGGTATGCACGAATCGTGATCCGTCGGGACGGCCTCGGGTGGTTGACTTGGCGCCGGCGGGCGACGCTCGGCTGTTTTGCGTGGGCCGCCTGGACCTCAACAGCGAAGGGCTGATTCTGTTGACGAACGACGGTGAGCTGACTCAACGGCTTACCCATCCGCGGTACGAGGTGCCGAAGACTTATCGTGTGTTGGTCGCGGGTCGGCCTTCCCCCGACGTGCTGGCACGATTGAAGCGAGGGATCCATTTGGCCGAGGGAATGGCGCGCGTCGAACAGGTTTATGTGCGATCGCACCAGAAAGAAAGTACGGTGCTTGAACTGGTGCTCCGCGAGGGAAAGAACCGTGAGGTCCGCCGAGTTCTGGCCCGAGTTGGTCACAAAGTGATGCGTTTGACCCGTTTGGCGGTCGGACCGATTCGCCTCGGCTCGCTTGCTTTAGGGGCTGCCCGACCGCTAACCCGCAGCGAAGTCGAGCAGCTCCGTCGGGCGGCGGGCCTCCGTTCGTAACCGTTGTCGCGGGTGGAGCCGGTGTTGCTGCTTCCGTTGCGCCTCCAGGGGATGAAAGATCACGATGGGCTTCGTCGAGCCCAAGGCCCAACATCCAAAACAAAGCCGCTAAAAAAACGGCTCAAACGGGGATTGCGCAATGGTGTGGAACATATAAATAGTCCCACGCAATTAAGGAAGCGGCCGCCAGCGCAGCGAAGCGGCCAATTGCGTAGGGATGCGGCTTGAGCCGCTTTCTGTTTACCGCGGTTTTATTTCGAGAATCGAAAAGTCGAGCAAGGGAGATGCGTTTTGGGGCGGATTCAACTCCGTCCAATGCTGTTGTTCGTTTCTCGGTGGGCATAGCTCGCACGATTCTCTGCTGCATTCCGCGGCCCGGAGAGAACATCGATGCCGATGGAACATACTACTTGCTATGCCGACAGGGCATGGCATGGCGCGGTCGAGGTGGTCGAGCACCTGCGGCTGGCGCGCGACACCTATCGACTGCGCATCGCTTGTCCGCCGATCGCGCAGCGGATCGTGCCGGGGCAGTTCGTCATGCTGCGTTTGGCCGGCTGTAACGACCCCTTATTGGGTCGGCCGCTGGCTCTTTACGACGTAGCCTGCGACGGCGCGGGCCGGCCGCAGATGGTCGATGTCGTTTATGCCGTGGTCGGCAAGTTCACGCGCGCGTTGGCCGAGCTCGGCGCGCAGGCGAGACTCGAAGCCTGGGGACCGTTGGGCAACGGTTTCGCCGCAGAACAGACCGAACATCTGCTGATGGTTGCCGGCGGGATCGGACAGACACCCTTCATGGCCTTGGCCCGAGAGGCCCTCGGCCTGATGCAGTTCGGCGAACCGCCGCGGCCTGCATTTCGAGCGTCGAAGACTACTCTGTGCTACGGCGTGCGAACGGCTGAGTACCTGGCCGGCGTTGAAGACTTCCGCCGCCTCGGAGTCGATGTTCGCATCAGCACGGATGATGGTTCTCAAGGGCAACGAGGACTGGTAACCGACCTGATCGCTCCGGCCGTTGCCGATGGTCCGCGGCCTTGCCTGATGGCCTGTTGCGGCCCGGAAAAGATGATGGCCGCTGCTGCGGCCGAGGCGCGGCGATTGCAGGTTCCGTGCCGGCTTTCGCTCGAGTCGCCCATGGCCTGCGGCATCGGAATCTGTTTTAGTTGCGTTGCCAAGATTCGCGATGCATCGGGCCAATGGGACTATCGTCGAACCTGTGTCGACGGTCCGGTCTTCGATGCCGACGATGTCGAGTTGGAATCGTAGCGGCTGGTCCGACAATGTCCGTCTTCAGCCGCTTTGAGTTCTACACGGAGCCGTTGCCGGCGCGAGCGATTCGATTGCGCGGCTTTGTTCAATGACGAGGCTTTGTTCTCAAGAATCTATTGCGGTTGGGATCGTTGTGTTGAATCGCTCCTTGGGTTAGGGCGGCGCCCGACGTTTTTTCGACAGAATCAAAATGGCGCGAATCCTCTGCATCGAAACAACCTGCGACGAAACGGCGGCTGCCGTCGTCGGCGACGGTCCGACCGTTCTCGGGGAAGTCGTTGCTTCGCAAGACGCATTGCATCAACGGTTCGGCGGCGTTGTGCCCGAGATCGCCTCGCGCGCCCATTTGGAACGCATTCTTCCGGTGATCGACGAGGCGCTGCACCGCGCGCAACTGCGCCTCGACGAGATCGACGCCGTGGCCGTGGCGAATACGCCCGGATTGGCCGGTTCGTTGCTAGTAGGCTTGGTTGCCGCCAAAACGCTCTGTGTGGCCTGCGGAAAACCGTTAATCGCCATCAATCATCTTCAGGCCCACATCTACGCGTGTCGAATTGCCGCCGGACGCGAGGTTTTTCCTTGCATCGGACTGATCGTCAGCGGCGGACACACCAGCTTGTACCGTTGCCGAAACGCGCTGGAGTTCGAACTTCTTGGGGGCACGATTGATGATGCCGCGGGAGAGGCGTTCGACAAGGTCGCTCAGATGCTCGGCCTGCCGTTTCCCGGCGGACCATCGATTCAGAAAGCGGCCGCGGGGGGCAACCCGCGAGCGTTTTCGTTTCCTCGCGCACTGATCGACGATGCCCGGCTCGATTTCAGTTTCAGCGGACTGAAGACCGCCGTGCGCTACCAATTGGTCGGCCCGGGCAAGCCCGATTTTTCCAAACTCGACCTGTCGCCGCAATTCGTCGCCGATGTCGCTGCTAGCTTCCAAGAGGCCGTGGTCGATTGCCTTGTGGCCAAAGCGATGCAGGCATTGCGGGCTTCGGGCTTGTCAACCCTATGCGTTGGCGGCGGCGTGGCCGCCAACGCCCGCTTCCGCGAGCGGATTCAGGCCGAAGCCCAACAGAGCGGTTTCGACTTGGTGATTGCTCCATTGAAACTTTGCACCGACAATGCCGTAATGGGCGCCATCGCTTTGGAACGCTTTCGGGCCGGACTGGTGGAACCGCTTGATCTCGACGTCTATCCTGGGTTGGTCCGACCCAATACTGCCGTCGAGCGATCCAAATAGCATAGTCCGTTTTCCGTTCGCCGGCCGTGCGGCGATACCCTCTTTGGGAGAGCCGCTGGCGTTGCTGCCGAAAGGGGGCTCTTCTGCGAGGTAATTCGGCGGTCGGCGCTTGTGCCGGCGACAACGAAAGAAGAATCGTCGTGCGGTCTCGCCGTCGGCCGCAGTGCGAGCTGACCGCGCGCGAAAGAACCGATTTCATCGACGGGCTCATTCCGGGCGGTGAATCAACGTCCCGTTTGCGAAGCAGCGGACTCCCGCCGGCGGGACAGAGAGACAGAGCCGTCCCCAACGATCGATCCCCTCGCATCGCCCGGTACATTCCTCTCGGCCGTTGCGCAGGGTCAACGTCCATCCTCGCTGCAAACAGGCATCATCGGCGGCCGCCGCTACGGCATGGGCGTTCTCTTTCAACTGGGCCAGCCATCGGCACAATGCCCGGCAGAGAGCGATCGCCAGGGCAATTCGATCGACCGGCTCCGAGCGCAGGTCTGCCAAACTGACGAGCCGGCTGCGAATCTCGTCAGGTGCGGCGGATGCCGCGTTGTTGACATTGATTCCCACGCCGATAACATGCCGGCCGTTGGGTAACACCTCGGTTAGCACGCCCGACACCTTTCGACCGACCGCAAAAACGTCGTTGGGCCAATGCAGTCCGATTTCGACGTCAACCCACGGACGCACCGCGTCGATGACCGCCAACGCCGCTGCTAACGCAACTAGGCCGGAACGTTGCCCAGGCCAGGCGTCGGCAGGGGCTATGTCGCATCGATCGCTTGCCGCCGGCTGATCGAGCCGGTTGAGTGCGGCCGTGTCGTCCGCGTCGGCTGTTGCCGGGAATCGGCTCATGCAGTCGCGGCCCTCGATCAAGAAGCTGACGGTCAGTGCCCCAGCGGACGACCACCACTGATTGGAACCGCGCCCGCGTCCGGCCGTTTGGCGTTCGGCCCAAATGAGCTGCGGAAGCGTTGCGGGCTCTGCATCCGCCAAGACGGCCGCCCGATCGTTCGTCGAGGGAAGTTCTTCCCAGAATTCGCACGTTCTGATGAACGTTTGCGAACAGATCACCGCTGCCAAATGATCACCGTTCAGAGTGTTCTCAACCATGGCCGCGTCTGTTGTCTCCAACCCGGTGTGCCTTGCGGGCCGCCCATCTCGCAGCCTTCGTGCGATGGGGCACGAATCATCTGTCAGCGATGCCTCGAATGCGAAGCGAACTACTGCCCCATCGCACCGAGCAGAATGGAGGAACCGGCGGGCCGCTCCTCGCGCTGCGCCGGATGCCGATACCGCCAGTTCAGAATTTTCTCCGGTGAATCCGTTTTCTCTGAAGCGGCAGGCAACTTCAGCAAGTCGAGGCTGCCGCGAAAAACGGCAACTCGAGCGGCCTCGGGCGTCAGGCGGTAGTCGAAACGATCGGGCGAAATGAACCAATTCGCCGGCGGCGAGGTCAACCGCTGCGCTTCGACATCGATCGACGCTCCCACCGCGGAAAAACTGCCGCTTAAGAGGTTGTAGTCGCCGCTCACCTGCGCGATCTTGGCACCCGCGCGGGCCGTCGCCAGCACCTGACCGGCCTGCCTCGCTGTGGGATCAACCACCAAGTTGCCGACCAATCTCGCCGATGTCTTCGCCGACGACAATTCAACGACCGGCGCAACAAACGGCGTAACCACGGTATTGAAATACAGGTATAACGTCCCATCGTGCTCGCGGCCGCCGTCTTGGCCGAAATGAATCACCGCGCGATTGCCTGCGCACTTCGGGGCTTTGACGATCACATTCGCCACAAGTACGGTGTGGCTGTTCGGCTGAGAGGTTTCTGCCGCATCGACCAAGTCGAACTCGCGGTTAGCCGAATGGTAGATGAAGCAGTATTCGATCCGGTTGTAATGAGCACGGCTCTTATAGTTGTGTCCGGTTGTGCTGCCGTGGATATGGCAGAACCGGACAACCGCACTGGTTCCGCCGAGATAGAGATTATGGTTCTTGCCCGGATCAGCGGTTGTACCGTTGCGGAATATCTCGCAATACTCGATCAGTTGATTGCGCCCGCGTTCCAGCGATCCGTCGCCGTTCGACATGATTCCCATGTCGTTGTCGTGAATCGAGCAGTTGCGAATGACGACATTGTTCGCCTGATTGATCCGCACGCCGGCGCCGTTGTGGCTTTCATTCTTCGCGCCGAAGAGCTCGAAGTTCTCCAGAACGCAATCGTCCGTTCCGGGATTGAACTGGAAGATGGCCCGGGGCGTGCTGCCGCGGCCGCTATAATCGAAGCCTTTGCCGTCGATCGCCACGCGCTGCCCGGGCTGGGCCGGAATTCCGCGGATGGTGAGCCGTTTTTGCCGCACGAATACGGCGGTTCGTTCGTACGGGCGGCCGCCTTCGCGCGGAAAAACACGGATCACGTCGCCCTCGGCCGCGCGCGCCACGGCGTCTTCGATTCGGGTGAATTGTTTGCCGGGCCCGACATCCCATTGCTCGGCCTGCGCCGCAGCATGGGTCAACGCAACCGCGACTGCCAGGGCCGACCATCGCTGCACGTTCGCATGCCGCAGCCCGAACCGCCACCGCACAACGCTTGCTGACGCCTGCATGACAATACCCTCTCGAAGGCCGGCGCACCCCGAAACGCAAGTGACAGACGCTCTGTATCGAGCCGTGCTGTTCCGCGCCCCTTGCCGATCGGGCAAACCGGAAATCGGCGCGAACAAACGGCTGTTAGCCACGATTGTGATCGTCGTTGGTGGGCGAGGCAAGAGCGGACGTGCGGAATCGAGCCAGTGACTTATACCCGGGCGGGAATCGCGACGAACAGAGGGAAGCCCGCGACGCGATTAGGAAAGTCCCGCACAATTGCGGAGGCGGCCGCCGGTGCAGCGAAGCGGCGCTGTTGCGTGCAGCCCCCGTTTGAACCGCTTTCCATTGTTCGCGGTGCTCTCGATAAGCAGGCGTTCGGCAGGGGTGAGACAAAGCGGCTTTAAGAACAGGAAAATCGCCCGACATTGCTCGGGTGCTGCGACGGTTCAACGGTCGTTGCGATCGTCCTGAGTCGTCGGTTCGTGCGACTCGCCTTCCTCCGCCTTGTCAACGGGCACGGAATAGCGTTCGTCGAGCCAACGGCCCAAATCGATTAGCCGGCACCGCTCGCAGCAGAACGGCATCGCCGGGCTTTGCTCGGCTTCGAACTCTTTACGACAGATCGGGCATTTGACACGAGTCATCGTCGAACCGCCATGCCGACCAACTGCGACTAACGCGACACAGAACGGCTGACAACCGAGCCTTGCGGCGAGCTTCGGAATCCACTCGGGTAACGCCATCGCCTTCCGAATGGCGCAGCGCCACCGTCCGCAAAGCAGTCGGCCGCGTGACGACCAGCAACGGTCGAGCCGAAATCTCCGCGACGACCTTGCTTCAGTGGGCGAGGACAACGCCGTCGCGCCAAATCGGCTTTGCAAGCCGCATCGCGATTACTTGCTCGGAGCGGCTGCACACTTGCCCTCGGCTTTGCACGCCCCGTTGCCGCACGAGCTCTTGCCGGCCGAAGAATCCGAGGCCGCCGCCTTTTTATACGATTCGCTGCGATAGTCCGTCTTATAAAAACCAGAGCCCTTGAATACGATTGCGGCTCCGCCGCCGATCAGACGTCGCAACTTATTCCGGCCGCACGCCGGGCACTTGGTCAAGGCATCGGCGGTGATCGACTGGAATTCCTCGAACTGATGATCGCAAGCGTCGCAGTGATAATCATACGTCGGCATGTTCGTAACCCTCGCAGATCTCCGTTTTCGGAAGCATCAATCCAGCGAAGACAACGCAAACCTTGTCGCTCGTTGCGCATGTCTTGTTGTCGCTGAGTTGCCGCTCGCAAAGAAACGGCGTTTATCGTCCACCAACAATCATACACTAAATGCCTCAATGCAATCGCGAAAGCGGTCGCAACGACGCGGCCGATCGCGAACATGTCCCGTTTAAACCACTTTCCGTCTTTCGCGGTTATTCGCATTGTGACCGCGGGCGGCCACCTCCGTATGTGGTTCAGGAAACCTCCGGTGTTTCCGCTTTTCTTCCTATTCTTGCTGTTCTTGTACCAGGATCATTGCCGCAAACGTGTTCGTTGCTGTCGGCGTCGCCGATGGCTGACCGCCCATCGATTTTGGGCCGTCCAAACATTGACGGACGTGGTTCTACCTCTTGTTCGATTGCGTCCTGGCCGCGCACTCCTGTTAAGCCGCCGAATGGCAAACGGCCGCACGATGCTAACTTTCAGAGCCGCTCGACGAATCGGATGTCGGCGAGTGGGGCTCGGCTTGGGAGGCCGATGCGCCGGGGTCCGATTTCGTGGCGGCCGCCTCTTCCGCCGGCGGCCCAGAGGAAACCACCACTTGGCTCGGCCGAACGACGCGATCGTGCAACCGGAACCCTTGTAAGGCCACCGCGGCAACATGCTGTGCCGGTGTTTCTTTGCTTGCGACTTGTGCGATAGCCTCGTGCTGATGCGGATCGAACGCGGCGCCGTTCGCCTCGATCCGCACGCAATGATGTTTGCGCAACACATTCTCCAATTGCTCGGCTACCAATCGCATTCCCTGCACGATCGACTCAGCCCCCGGCGACTTTTCCGCCGCCTCGATCGCCCGAAACACGTTATCGAGCACGGGCAGCAGGTCGCGCATCAGCGGCAAATTGGCGTATCGGCGTTCTTCGGCGATTTCGCGTTCGGCACGTTTCCTCGCGTTGTCCAACTCGGCGAGCAGCCGAAGCTCTCGGTCGCGAGCGGTCGCCAGTTGCGCAGCCATCTCGGCCAGCGCCGCATCGGCGGGCGACTGAGCGGATTGAGCCGCGTCTGCCCCCGCTTGCGCTGTGTCCGGCGACTCGGCCGCAGCTTGCCCGGCCGGCGCGCCGGCATCGGACTGCGGCTTTGCGTCGGCAACGGCGTCCGGTTTTTCCTGCGGCTTTGGCTTTGCGTCGTGTTGGTGATGTTTTTCGTGTTTGCTCACGGTTATCGCCCTCGCACTGTTGCCGACGGCTGTGGATCGTTGCAATTGATGGTCCGCGGGCGAATCGGCCGCACGGACGCATCGCCCGAAAAGCCGATCGACGGTTTGCTGATAACGCTAATCACTGCGATTGGAAATAGGCTTTAATCTTCTCGAAAAACGATTTCCTTCGAGGCGAAACCTGCCGTTCTTCGATCTCGGCCAGCCGACGGAGCAGGGTCTCGTGTTCGGGCGACAGCTTTCGCGGCACTTCGATATGCACTTGCACCAGCAGATCGCCGCGTCGCCGCGAATGCGGATCGGGCATGCCCATTCCCTTCAACGGGAAAACGTCGCCTGATTGCGTGCCCGGAGGGACCTCGATCTGCCGTCGTCCGTCGAGCGTAGGCACGTCGATCATCGCCCCCAACGCAGCCTGGCTGTAGCTGATCGGCACCTGACACACCAAGTGCTGGCCGTTGCGTTGGAATAGCTCGTGCTCACGGACGCGGACCAAAACAATGCAATCACCGGGCGGACCGCCGCTTGGGCTCGGATGGCCCTCGCCGCGAACGCGCAGTTGAACCTGATCGTCAACGCCCGCCGGGATGTTCACGCGGAGCGAAACCCGGCGCAGCTCGTATCCCTCGCCCTCGCAATTCTCGCACTTTTCGCGGATCATCACGCCCTCGCCCCGGCACGAGGGGCAAGTCGTCTGCATCGAAAAGATGCCCATCGACTGCACCACGCGCCCCCGGCCGCCGCAGTAGCGGCAGCGTTCGGGTTGGGTTCCCGGCCGCGCCCCGCTGCCGCCGCAGGCAGAGCATGGTTGCATCCGCTGAAATTGTATCTCCTTGGTCACCCCGCGCGACGCCTCGATCAGATCGATGGTCACTTCGCATTGAGTGTCGGCGCCGCGGCGCGACCGACCGCCGCCGCCCCCGAAGATGTCGCCGAAGCCGAACAGATCGCCGAAGGCCGAGAAGATGTCGTTGACATCGTGGAAACGCGGCGCGCCGCCGTTCTCTAGCCCCGCGTGCCCGTAGCGGTCGTATAACTGCCGCTTTTGGGAGTCGTTGAGCACTTCAAAGGCCTCGGCCGCTTCCTTAAATCGCTCGACGGCCTCCGGGTCGCCGGGATTGCGATCGGGGTGGTATTTCAGCGCGAGCTTGCGGTACGCCTCCGCCAGTTCCTTGGCCGTGGCGGACCGGCTTACCCCAAGCACTTCGTAGTAATCGCGTTTGGCCGCCATAACGGGCATGACTCGCCGTCGATCAGTTCAGAGATCATTGTTTGGGCAGGCGGCACGTGTCATGGCGAACCGCCGTTCATCTGCGTGCGACACCGGGCGAACCTTCGCACCGAAGTCCGCCGATCCGAGGCGATTCGACGCGGCCGCCGACATCATGCAGCAACGCCGATTGAAAACGGGCCACCTCGCCGCCGAGGTGGCCCGCGGGTCGCTACACCGTCACTGCGCGATCGCACCGGTGCGATCCGATCATCCGGCGCCGGCCGGCGACTGCGGCGCCGCATCTTCCGCTGCCCGGGGAATCAGCGAATCGCTCCTTCAGCGGCGGCCTTTTTCTTGTCTTCGGGTTTCAAGTCGGTAACCAGCGTTTCCGTCGTCAACATCAATCCGGCGATGCTGGCGGCGTTTTCCAGCGCCGTGCGCACGACCTTCAACGGATCTATGATGCCCGCCTTGAACATATCGACGTACTTGCCGGCGTTGGCGTCGTAGCCGATCGAATCGGCTTTTTCGAAGACCTCATCGACCACCACCGACCCGTCGCCTCCGCCGTTATCGACGATTTGACGCAGCGGGCCGCCCAGGGCTCGATAGACGATGTCGATCCCGATCTTCTCATCGCCGCGGGCTGAAGCACGCACTTTGTCCAACGCCTTTCGGCAACGCAGCAGGGCAACGCCGCCGCCGGGCAAAATGCCCTCTTGAGCAGCCGCACGCGTTGCATGCAGGGCGTCTTCGATGCGGGCCTTCTTCTGCTTCATTTCGGCTTCCGTGCTGGCCCCCACCTTGATCACCGCGACGCCGCCACTGAGCTTGGCCAATCGCTCTTGGTACTTTTCGCGATCGTAGTCGCTCTCGGTCTCTTCGATTTGCCGCTTGAGCAGGTCGATGCGGGCCTTGATGTCGGCTTTCTTGCCGCCGCCCTCGACAATCGTCGTCCGCTCGCGATCCACGGTGATCTTTTTCGCCCGGCCGAGCTGGTTCAGTTGCAAGTTTTCGAGCTTCAATCCCAGGTCTTCGCTGATCATCGTGCCGCCGGTGAGAATGGCGATGTCTTGCAACATCGCCTTGCGGCGGTCGCCGAAGCCCGGCGCCTTCACCGCGCAGACGTTGAGAATGCCGCGGAGCTTGTTGACCACCAACGCAGTCAGAGCCTCGCCCTCAACGTCTTCCGCGATAATCAGCAGCGGCTTGCCCGCATGAACCACTTTTTCGAGCAGCGGGATCAGGTCGCGGAGATTGCTGATCTTCTTTTCGTGAATCAAGATCAGCGCGTCTTCCAGCACGCAGTCCATCTCGGGCGTGCGGTTGATGAAATAGGGCGACAGGTAGCCCTTGTCGAACTGCATGCCTTCGACGACTTCATAGGTGGTTTCGGCAGTCTTGCCTTCCTCGACGGTGATCACGCCGTCGTTGCCCACCTTTTCCATCGCCTCGGCCAAGAGGTTGCCGATGAACTGATCGTTGTTGGCGCTAATTGCACCAACTTGAGCGATTTCTTCCTTGCTGGTCACCGCTTTGGCCATCTTGTGCAGATGCTCGACGGCTGCGGCAACCGCCTTATCGATTCCGCGGCGAATGGCCGTGGGGTTGCTGCCGGCGGTGATGTTCCGCAGACCCTCGGCGAGAATCGTCCGGGCCAACACGGTTGCCGTCGTGGTGCCGTCGCCGGCGATGTCGGAGGTTTTCGAAGCAACCTCGTTGACCAGCTTGGCGCCCATGTTCTCGAACCGGTCTTCCAGTTCGATCTCTTTTGCCACGGTAACGCCGTCTTTGGTGACGGTCGGGCCGCCGTACGACTTGTCGAGGATGACATTGCGGCCGGTCGGGCCGAGGGTGACTGCCACCACATCGGCCAGTTTATTAACGCCCTGCAACAAACGCGCTCGGGCGTGATCGTCAAAAAGCAATTGCTTAGGCACGTTGGCGTTCCTTCAATCAGAAAGGTCCGAGATGCAGGCGGAAATCTACGACTTGACTACCTTCGCCAAGATGTCGCTCTCGCGGAGGATTTTCACCTCGCGGCCGTCGATTTCGACCTCCGACCCCGAGTACTTGCCGTAGATCACCTCGTCGCCGACGGCCACCGCCACCTCGGCCCGAGAACCGTTGTCGAGCAGTTTGCCCGGACCCACGGCAATCACGGTGCCGCGCTGCGGCTTTTCCTTGGCGGTGTCGGGCAACACGATCCCGCCGGCGGTCGTCTCTTCCGCTTCCATCGGCTCCACCACAACTCGATCATCCAACGGACGCAGCTTGATTTCCTTCATCGCTTGATTCCTTATTGAATGGGTTTATCGATGTGAATATTTCCGAAAAACGTTTTCGAGAATTGGAATCGTCCTGCCGCGAGGCAACCGATCGCTTCGAGCCGGGCCGTTCGAGGCACTCCTGGTTCGACGACTGCTCGGCCGGCGCGGCCCGCGTCGGTCAGAGAGCGGCTGAGAGCATGTCGCCCAGGCGAATCGCAGAGCGGCCATCGCCCAAACCGCATCTCCGATTTCGCGGTTAGAATCCCATTCCTCCCATATCGTGATCATGCCCGTGCCCGCCCGGCCCCGGCTTCTTTTCTTCCTTGGCGGGGATGTCGGTCACGCAGCATGAGGTGGTCAGCAGCAAACTGGCGACGCTCGCGGCATTCTGCAAGGCAGTGCGAACGACCTTGGCCGGATCGACCACGCCCGCCTCGAACAGATCGCAGTATTCGTCCTTGTCGGCGTCGTAACCGTCAGCTTTGCCCTTCATTTGCCGCACTCGATTGACGACCACCGCGCCTTCCTTGCCCGCGTTTTCGGCAATCGCCCGCAACGGCGCGTCGAGCACTTGCTGAACGATCTTCACGCCCAGCGCTTCGTCGCCCTCAAGCGACAGCTTCTCCAGAGCCTTGGCACTGCGGAGCAGCGCAACGCCGCCGCCGGGCACAATTCCTTCTTCCAGGGCCGCCTTTGTCGCGTGGTGGGCGTCTTCGAATAACGCCTTCCGCTCTTTCATTTCGGTTTCCGTCGCGGCCCCGACGCTAATCTGCGCGACGCCCCCGGCGAGTTTCGCCAGACGCTCTTGGAGCTTTTCGCGGTCGTAGTCGCTCGTGGTCGTTTCGATCTCTTTGCGGATTTGTTCGGCGCGGCCGTCGATTGCCTTCTTGTCGCCGCCGCCGCCGACGATCGTCGTCTCCTCGGAGGTGACGACCACCTTTTTGGCCGTCCCAAGATCCGAGAGCTTCACTCCGTCAAGCTGCACTCCCAGATCCTTGAAGATCGGCTGCGCGCCGGTCAGCGTGGCGATATCACCCAACATCGCCTTGCGACGATCGCCGTAGCCTGGCGCCTTGACCGCGCACACTTGCAAGATTCCGCGAAGCTTGTTCACCACGAGGGTCGCCAACGCTTCGCCTTCGACTTCTTCGGCGATAATCAGCAGCGGCCGGCCTTCCTTGCTCACCGCCTCGAGCAGCGGCACCAGGTTCTTTGCACTCGAAATCTTGTCTTCATGGACAAGGATTAGGCACTTTTCGAACTCAACGGTTTGCTGTTCTTGATTCGTGACGAAATGCGGCGACAGGTAGCCGCGATCGAACTGCATTCCCTCGACGACTTCAAACGTCGTTTCGGAAGACTTGCCCTCTTCCACCGTAATCACACCGTTGCGGCCCACGCGCAACAGCGCGTCGGCCAGAACGTTGCCGATCGACGGGTCGTTGTTGCCCGCGATCGTTGCCACCTGAGCGATCTCTTTCTTGCTCTTCTCGTCGATCTTCACGGCCATCTTCTTGATGGCCTCGACGACCGCATCGACCGCCTTGTGAATTCCACGCGAAAGCGACATCGGGTCCGCTCCGGCGGCGATCATCTTTAGCCCCTCGCGGAAGATCGCCTCGGCCAGCAGCGTGGCCGTGGTCGTCCCGTCGCCCGCGACATCGTTGGTCTTCGAGGCCGCCTCTTTGACCAACTGCGCGCCCAGGTTTTCGTACGGGTCGTCCAAATCAATTTCTTTCGCCACCGTTACGCCGTCTTTGGTGATCTTCGGCGATCCCCAACCTTTGTCCAAAACGGCGTTGCGACCGCGCGGCCCCAAAGTGCTTACGACCGCTCGGGCCAATTTTCCGACCCCGGCGGCCAACGGCTGCCGCGCCGCGTCTTCAAAGACCAGTTGTTTTGCCACAGCGGATTCCTCCTGTTGCGGGCTGGAAACAATCGTTGTTTATGGGACTTCCACAGGCCAATAGTGGCAGCCTGATCCATTTCGCACCCAACCAAACGCAATTGGCGCGCCAATACTACATGCTCGATGCGCAAGTCTAGAATGAGAAATGATTTGCGATTGCGATGGCAGCGGGCGGTTGCCTGTCGCGACGATGGAAATCAAAAAGACCGTGCCAATTTGGCAGCCGTCGCGCAGCAGAAAGAACGGCGGCAACTTCTCGCGATCAAGCGACCGGTCGACGACAGAGACTTTTTCGAAGCGACGGCTTCAATCGATGGAAATACGCTCGACGCCCGATTCCGCGGCTTTCCACGCTCCGGAACACGTGTTGCCGTCGCGGCCGAGCGCCACTCGGCCGTAAATCCCTTCCTTCGGCCGTAGATGGGGGTGTCGCCAACCGGCTGCGGCAGCTTCTGGCAGTCATCACCCAGCCTTGCCTCGCTCGGGACGGGCGGACCACTGAACGTCCGCTTCGGGAAAGCGGCTCACGTGGCGGACTGCCTGCCGGGGTTCGGCCATCCAGTTGGCCACCGTGTCGCGCCATTTCAGATAGTGGGGAGTTGATTTGTGTGCGGTGGCCGCCTGCTCGTCGCGGTAAACTTCGTACAACAAAAAATAGTCTGGATTCTCAATACCTTGATTGACATCGAATCGCAGGCATCCCGGCTCTTCGATCGAATTGCTTGCGTTTTCCAGCGTCGCCGCCAGAAAGGCATCGCGGTATTCGGGCAAGACATGCACATAAACACATGCGACCAACATGGTCCACTCCCTTCAGCGCCCGTTGAAAAACACGATTCGAACGAATTCAGCCCGAGAACTCTGCGGAAAAACACAGCCGCGGATCCAATAACGACTTTTTTCAACGGGCTGGTAACAAAGTGCTCTGCCGAAGCGGCAATGCGTCGCTTCAACGATCTCTATTGTGCGACATTACGAGAGGCCGCACAAGTTGGAGGCGGTTGTTGAACATCAACGGCATTACTCCCTTGAGACGGCCGGGAACCAGCGAGCAGCTCGATGGCCACAAGAGAGAACGGCTCGCCTTTTTCTGCATTCTTCCTAGCTTGTCAGGAGCGTCGAAAGAACGCGGCAAGCAGTGGAGCTCGGTAAACTGAACTCGCAAGCACTCGATACTAACGGCTACGATACGGGCGAAGCTGGATAGGGTGGGAAAACCATTCCGAAACGGACGATTTTCTCGATTGTAGCGATTTTCTGGCCGATAGAAGCCTATGGACGGCCAGAAGGGCAACCCGGCCGTTGGGTTGCTCTCTGGCCGATGCGGGGCGAATTGACGCGCGAGGTCGCCAACGGTTGCTTGATCGCCGACAGGCGAAGTGGACAGCGTTGCTCCGTCCGCCTGATCGTAAACAGCTCGTCAAGAAAACGATGCCAGCGAATTCAACCCGCGAATTTCTCGGAAAGCACACACAGCCGCAAATCCAGGAAACGACTTTTCCAATGGGCCGTTAGGGTGGCCGGCAAGTTCATCGGAGCTTATTTCGTTCGGAATGAAACTCCATGTTGGATCGACCGGGCCTCTGCATATCTGAGGTGCTTGCAATGTCGAAGAATCTGATCGTTGTCGGCTTTGTCGTTGCGTTGACTGCCGCCAGCGCGGGTTGCTGTGTTTTGGGCGGACACTGCGGCTGCCCGAGCTACGCGGGCGGCGAGTGCGGAGTCGGTTGCAACCCGGTGGCCGGCGCAGTCGATTGTTGTGCGGCAGGCCCGCGTTGCGGCAACGAGTGTTGCTGTGAACGGCGGTTGGGACCGCTCGACTTCGTCTTGGGGCTTTTCAACTTGGGCTGCTACCCTTGTAACGGCTGTGGCGAAACATACTGGCCGGGAATTCAAGGCACCCGCATCGGCTGCGAAGGCTGTGACCACGACGGCAACTACATTGGTTCCGGCTGCCGTTGCGGATCGGCTGCGCCCAGCGGTGGACCGGCCCCGGCCGTCGTTGAAGGCGAAGTGATTCACGAGGGCCGCCGCCCCTCGTCACCGGTGAAGCCCGCCCCCGCGCCGAAGGTCAGCGTAACCCCGACGCCCCCGGCCGGCCAATACGTGGGCAAACCACGAATCCTTTACGAAACCGATGAGGTAGTCGCACCGAAACGGATTGAATCATCGGCAACGCCGCTAATGCCCGTGGCGCCGCCCGAAACAACGGCCGGCTCGCCGCGAGTCGATCGAGATGGTTGGCGGGCAGCCGCCACGCGGACCAGCTACCGCTAACACGCCGGAATAGGATCAGAAAGAGCAAAGCGGTCCTCGGGCATTTGTCCGAGGACCGCTTATTGCGCTTATTGGCGAGTCGATTGCCGGCTGGGGAGAACTTCCGGCAAAGAGAAACCTGCGAAAGCCGATCGCACCGCGAAACAGGCCGCACGCGCGGAATTAGTAATTCAGGTCGAAACGGTAGCCCACTTCCATTCCCTCAGCGTCCAACGCGACTTCCATGCCCAGTGTGGTCTTGGTGTTGTATCGTTCAGGGATGTTTTCGCCGTCTTTGGTGATTTGCACCAAGTAGATTCCCGGCGGCACTCCGGGAGGATCTTGCGGGCCAGTCGTCGGAGCGCTGATGCTGCACGAACCGCTCTCGTCGGAGACGCCGGTGCAAATCGGCAGGTTTTGGCCGAGGAACTTCTCGGGAACAAGCGTCACCTTGGCACCGGCCAACGGACGGCCTTTACGCGTAACCGTGCATGCGACACTCGTGCGGCCGACCCGAGAATCCTTCCATTTCTGAATCCGGGCGGCAATCTGAGCGGCGTCCACCGATTTGCCGCCGGGATTGATCCGCGACAGCGCGGCCTTGAGTCCCGGCGCCGCGTCGAGTTCAGAACCCTCGATCTTCCCGTCTTTGTTCGTGTCGTACTGTTCCATGGCTGCGGCAGACGCCGAACTGGGGTTGATTTCGGGAGCCACGACGCGAGCCGGCCCGCGCCCCCAACAACCCGCCGAAACAACTGCCGCCAAAGCCACGACCGCGCTCAATGCGATGAAGCGACCCATGTTTGGATAATCTCCCGAGACTGAATGAGCCCGACGCGGGCAATGCCCGCACCCAAAGTTCGTCGCACCCGAAAATAACATCGCGACGGGGGCCCGCACGACAATCGAACCCGGCCCTCGCCGAGAGGCAACAACGACCGCCGCTGACTCAATCGCGGCACACGCCCGACCTAGATAAAACCGCAATAGACGGAAAGCGGCTCAAACAAGGATTGCACGCAAAAATGCCGCATCGTTGCGACCGCGGCCGCTTTCGCAATTGTATGGAACGACTTAATGCCAAGTTAGCAAAACGGGCACGCAACGTCAAAGGGGGGACGCGAAGCGATTTGCGACGGGCACATGCCATTTGAATAGGCTGTTCGAACGGATGTCGGCCGTCGTTTCATCCTCGCCGATAAGGCGGATCACCCCGGCTCCGCTCTTGCCAACGGAAGCCCCTTTGGGTTACGCTCATGTCAACCGTTGGCTGAGCGGTAGCACCTGCATGGGTTTCAAGCAAGACCGCAGTAGACGGAAATGCGGTTCAAACAAGGATTGCACGCAAGAATGCCGCGTCGTTGCGACCACGGTGGCTTTCGCGATTGTGTGGAACCATTTATTCGTCTTAGGAAAGCTCATGGATCCGGTTTTTCCGTGATCGAACCGGTCCCTGCGCGCCGGCCTCGCTGCTGTGCTGATGTGTGGGGCCGATGTTCGGCGGGCATGCGGCGCGTAGCCGTCGCAACGACCAGGCTGCCCCAGCGCGTCTCGCAACCGAGTGAATCGATTAGCCATGCATCAAAACGCTGATCTCTGGGCCCATTGCCTGCAATACGCAACCGCCAGCGATGTCGGATTGCGACGCGCCAATAACCAAGATGCGTTCAACGTGGCACTGGCGTCGGACCAATCCGCCTGGCAGGCTCGGGGGCATCTGTTCTTGGTGGCCGACGGCATGGGCGCGCACGCAGCCGGCGAGCTGGCCAGCAAGATTGCCGCCGATGTCATTCCGTTGACCTATCACAAGCTTTCTGCGCTATCGCCGCCCGAGGCGCTCGTCAATGCCATTTGGGACGCGAACAAACAGATTCACGCGCGCGGGCAAGCGAGCGAAGATTTCAAAGGGATGGGCACGACGTGCAGTGTGCTTGCTCTCTTGCCACTGGGAGCGCTTGTGGCCCATGTGGGCGACAGCCGAGTTTATCGAATTCGCCAAGGGCGGCTCGAACAAATCACGTTCGACCATAGCTTGGTTTGGGAAATGAACTATAACCAAGCCAAGCTGCCCGCCGGCGCGGCTGAATTGGTGGGCAAAAACATCATCACTCGGTCGCTTGGGCCGAATCCTGTCGTGCGCGTTGATCTGGAAGGCCCGCACCCGCTGCTTCCCGGCGACACGTTTGTGTTATGTAGCGACGGGCTGTCTGGGCCGGTAAAGGACGAAGAGATCGGCCTGACTGCTTCTTGCTTACCTCCGGAGGAGGCCGTTGCCGCATTGGTCAACTTGGCCAACTTGCGCGGCGGCCCCGACAACATCACGGTGATTGTCGTCAAGGTGCTCGGTCCGCAGGTGTGCTCTGAGGCAGGAAACGCAGCGCCCGCGGCACCCGCTCCGGTTCGGCACGGTCGCGTCGCGCCCTGGGTATGGATTTGGCTTGGGGTTGCGATAGCGACGGCCGCGATGTTGGGCATGATGGCGCAGTGGCTGCCTGCGGTCGTTGCGTTGGGCGCTGCTGCTGCGGCAGCGATCGTCGCACTTGCCCAATACAACGCGGTGTCCGGCAGAGGCATTCCGTACGATGGGCGGCCCCTGGGACGCGGGCCGTACGTTGCCGTCGATTGCAGTGCGACCGCCGAATTGGTCGATCGATTGGCGAAGATGATCGAAGAACTGAGGCAAACCGCTGTTTCCGAGCGATGGGAAATGGATTTCGCGCGTCTCGACAGCAGGCTTGACGCCGCCCGACGATTTATCACTCAGGGAAATACCCAGCAGGCTGCCGCCGAGTATCTCAGAGGCATATGCTTCCTCATGGACGAGCTGAAGCGTCAGCGGCGCGATGGCGATAGCAGCATTTTTGGGCCGTAAACTGCCGCGTTGCCGCCAACGGCTCGGTTTGCCGCGATTGAGGCGGCTTGGGCCCTGAAAGTAATAGACAACAGCGAACGGCGCGAGTTGCGTACAAGAGATCTGCCGCTGTGGAGTCGATGTGCATTCGACTGCCATCGAACGATCCAGTCTTCCTCGCAGGGAAGTGAGACAGCGAATCGCATTCCTTTATTCGCAGCCCAACTCGCTGCGGAGCCGCTGCAATTCGGCTTCGAGCCGAACCTGCCGTTCGCTCAGCGCCGCCGCTTCCGCCCGTAACCGCTCGACATCGGCCCGCAAGGCGTCGATCGTGGCGGTTACCTCGCGGCCCGCGGCCGCCTCTGAGCCGGAACCACCGCCGACGTCTGCGTCTGAGCCTGCGCCGCGCTCCGTGTGTTCAGTTTCGAATGTGGTCCGCGATTCCGCAGCGACGCTGCCGGCCGAGTATTGAACCCGCAACTGCTCCATTTCTCGCGGCTTATAGAGATTATGGGTAACTACATGACCGCGCCCCTCGGGAGTGAGCGCAACGACAAGCCCCTTGCGCTTCAGCGAGTCGAGTACCGGCCGCAGCGCCGCTAGGTCGGCGATCGGCTCCATCCGGGCTGCTCGGCCGCGAAGCTCACCTTCGGTTTGCGCACCGCGAAGGAGCAATTCGGTCATCACGGCCAACTCGACCTTATCAACCCCCATCCACTGGTAGAGCAAGTGGCGGAACTTGGGCACTCGGCCGACGCCTTCGATCATTGCCACGGCGTGCATCTCGCGGAGTTCTTCCAACGCTTCTTCCACCGCATCCGCTTCGTATGATGAGACCGGAAAACGATTGTTCTTTTGATTGCACGCCGAAACAATCGCATTCAGCGACATCGGATAATTCTCCGGCGTCGTCTTCGCCTTTTCGGCCAACACCCCGACCACACGGCGTTGGATGGCGCTAAGCGGCTGCCATTGCGGGCCACTCCCACCGACACCTTCTTCAGTCATCTTCTCGGCCTCCAACAGAAGATTGAATTCGTCGCCTACTGCACAACGCAGTCGGCCCAACATACAGTGCCTTCAAGTTGCACGTCACAATCGTCTATGCCGCGCAGCATTCGCGTTGCAAAGCCCAGAGCTTACCACAGGTCGAAAGGGCCGCCAACCAAACGGCGCCGCTCCCGACGGTAACCTGACGCTGTCGGTTGCCGGACTTCTTTGTTGGGAGCACCGGAATTCGCGGTTGGTGTTTGGAAAAGAGGCATTCGGTCCAGACGACCTCGCCAGCACGGCAGCATCCGCGCATCACTGCTGCGGAGTATGTTCAGATTGCTCAAAGGGGGCAATCCCGCGGCGCGAAATGCCGTGTGGCGAACAAGCAAGGCAAGCAACGGAAGCCTGCAATTCACCGCGTCGGTGCTGCGTCGTAGGTGCGTCCGGAGATATTGTTGCGAAAGTTTTGATGAGCGATTTCCGCCAGTTGCTGCCCGCACGGGGTGGGATACTGGCCGGTGATGCACGCCCGACAAAGTCCCCTGGCGGGGATGCCGATTGCGCGTTCGATTGCATCGACCGGCAGGTAGCGGAGCGAATCGGCGCCCAATTGGTCGGCCATGCGTGCCTCGACTTCCTCGGTAAGCGGTCCGCCGCGGAGGAACTGCGGCGCGAACAGTTCGCCGACGGTGGACATGTCGATCCCGTAAAAACAGGGAGAGATGATCGGCGGGCAGGCAACCCGAACGTGAATTTCGCGGGCACGGCCGAGCCGCCGAATGCGATCGAGCAGCACCTTCATCGTCGTCGATCGGACGATCGAATCTTCCACCAACAGGATTCGCTTTCCTTCGAGCACTTCGCGGAGCGGCGTGTATTTTGTTTCCGCCTTGCGGCGTCGGCTGCCGGTGCCCTCGATGAACGTTCTGCCCGTGTAGCGATTGCGGATCAGCCCTTCCAAGCACGGCACTCCCAGCGAATAGGCCATCGCGTCCGCCGCGGCCTTGCTGGTGTCGGGCACGGGGACGACGATCAGGTCGTCGTCTTTGGGGACGGTTTCCAGGCGCGCCAGCTCCTCGCCCAGCGCCTTGCGCGCCAGGTACACGCTTCGGCCGTCGAGCGAACTGGCGACATTGGCGAAATAGACCCACTCGAAAAAGCAATGGGCCGAACGCCGCGAATCCGAAAAACGCTCGACCGAAAAACGCCCATTGCTAATCACTGCCGCATGTCCGGGCGGCAGCGAATGAATGTTTTCGGCGGCGAACCCGAGATTCAACAGCGCAACGCTTTCGCTGGCGGCCGCGAACAGCGGGCCTTCGAGGGCGTAGCTGAGCGGCTTGATGCCCAACGGGTCGCGGGCGACGAGCATGTTGCCCAAGGCATCGAGAAAGACAATGCTATACGCTCCGTCGAACTTCCGCGACAACTCGCGGCACACCTCGACCAACGGCACCGGCTGCTCGACCGAAAGGGCGGAACTGATCCAATGCATGAAGACTTCCGTGTCGGTCTCGCGCGCCAAATAGTTGTCGTCGTCGCTGAGCAATTCTTCGCGCAAATCAAGATAGTTGGCCAACTGACCGTTGAAGGCGAAGCTGAACCACTTGTGCTTCTTGATGTGATGCCGTTCGAACGGTTGTGCGTAGCTTCGGTCGTCTGCGCCGCACGTGGCGTAGCGCACGTGCCCGATCGCCGCCACGCCTGCATATTCCTTCATCAGCGTTTCGTACTGAGCGCGATGATTCATGCGGAAGACTTCGGCAACCGTCCCCACCTCTTTGTGTGTATCGATCAGTTGCCGTCGCCGCGGATTGTAGGTGGTCATGCCGGCGGCAAGCTGGCCGCGATTCTGTACGTCGAGCAGCATGCGCGGCATCAGCCGCGAGATCTCGTCGGGGCCCTGTTCCGGGCACAACGGGCTGAACCCCCGTCCGGGCAAGTGATAAATCGCGGCAATGCCGCATTCCTCGCGTAGTTCGTCGCTCATCACGTTTCGTTCGCTTCGCGCGCCTCCGCCGAGCTTGCCGGCCGAAAACGGCCGCCAACCCGCAACGAATCCACTTCTGGCGAACGTACCTAAGGACTACGTAAAGTACGTAAACAGTGCGCTGGACGACCGGCTGAACGATAGAAAACGCCTGCCGACAAAACGGAATTGAACTGCATCAGTGCGCCGCAGTCGCGACTGGCCGCCTCCACCCGCAAAATCGGCAAAGCAACACGACCGACGTGCGAGAATCCGATTTCACCGAACAACCGACCGTGCAACCATGCTTTCCTGGTGCCGAGCGAGATTCGCTCTGCTTGGCGACTGGAAAGCGTTGTGTATCGCGATCGCCTTTCGGAACACCGAAACGGCTCGCGCAGGAGTACGAAGGGTTTCGCTTGAGAGAGGTACCAGCCCACTAGCACTGATTATAGCTGATCGGGCGGCTAGGAACAACGACCGCATCGAACCTCCATCTCAACCTGCCCTGCTGTGACACAACGCGATACGCAATCGTGCTTCGCTAAGAGCCGAATGTTTCTTGAAAGGGGCCAAGCGAAACAAGCCGGGCTGGGGAAAGGCGATTGCGGTACTGCTCGTTTGCCATCCTGCGGTTCAGCCTTTGATGCAATCGGTTGACCAGCATCGGACAAGAACTGGGCGATGACCGATCAATGTTGATGATTGCGTGCGTTGCCCGTGCGTGCGGACTCGCCATTTCACGAATCCAGCGTGCGGGGGAATGCGTGCAATTCAGGAGCGAGCTGGCATGTGCCGTTACTGAAGCGGTCCACACAATCGCGGAAGCGGGCGTCGGCACAGGCAACCGCCTCTCTTGCTCTCTTGCGTGCGGCCCCGTTTGAACCGATTTCCGTTGTTGGCGGTCTTTTTTTGGCGAGTCAGCCCCGGCGGGACCGGCTCCCAAGCCGACGGTTTCGCCCTGCAACGACTTTGAATCGTCATGGAAGCAAGTGCGGCCGCAATTAAAAAAGAACAGCCGGTCGGATTCGTTCCGCGTGATCGGCATCGCGAAGGTGTCGAGATGGAAGACTCTAAGTTGCCTTTGCGACGGGTTTTGCGTACTTTTTCTTTAGTCTCGGGACCGGCGTTGATTGTCGAAAAGACAACCGACTTTCTTCACAAATCGAACGATTCGGGGGCAGAATACAACTCACCGCCGCAAATAGGCAGAAACCGAGTGTTGAGCCGCGGTTGATTGCGGTGTTTTCGGTTGTGGTCCGTCGCCGAGCGCTCGCCGGCGGTTGCCGGCTGCTTCACCGCCCGAATGTGTGTTGTAGCTGCGCTACAGCAAAGATGGCTGGGCCATTGTCGCATAAAACCCAATAAGCTATAGTATTTGGTTTGTTTGCGCGGGTTGGTGGCGTGCCGGGCGCAGCCGTTTCGGGGGCGCCGGTGCTGTCGCTCGAAACGACTACACTGGCCGAATCGCTGGGCCGCAGGCACGGACGACGCGCACGCGCGGCCTTCGCGCAACTCCCAAGGCGAACGCTTCGCGACGCCCGTTTTTTCGGCGTGCGCCGCGGCGCGAGGGACTACACGATTTCGGGCGATGGGCTCGATGTGTGCGACGGCAAGGCCGGGCGGTTCGGCCGCCCGATGGGGTTCGGCGAGCGGCAAGGGCTATACCGAACAAAGCAGGCGACACCGCTGGCCCGGGTTGTTTCCGGCAAGGCGAAGCATCGGGGGCAGAGCAGGGGGGCGGAACGGCGCTCGGGCCGATTTGGTGCGGTGTCGCCTTCTGCGATTGAAGATGACGGCCGAGGCGTTTCGGCCCTAAGGCGATTTCGGAGACTATCGAATGGTTCAGCAGACGGCAGGATTTGACGTTCGGCAGGTCGTGTTGCTTAGCGGCACTTTCGGACCGCACGAAGTGCATCAAATCGTCGAGACCATTTCGCGCGACTACGTTCAGTATCAGTTGTTCCGCGACGCGGTCAACGAATTGCAAAGCCGCGAAGAACAAAGCCCGGCCAGCAATGTGCGTTTGGGCGTCTGCCTCTATCTGCTCGGCCGGTACTACCGCGCCATCGAAGTGCTCAAGAAGGGCGACGGCGGTGCGATGGCCCAGTTCTATCTGGGTAAATCGTATTTTGCGCGAGGGCAGTATCAAGAGGCGCTCGAAGTCTATAAGGCGGCGGAAGTCGCCGGCTACGATGCCAACGCTTGCGCGCTGGCCCGGGTCGAGGTGCTTCGCAATATGGGCGATTGCCGCGCGGCCTTGCAGGCTCTCGACCGGCTTTCCGGCGCAGTGGAACAAACGGCCGAATATCTGGCGCAACGGGCGGCCACGGTGGCGCAGTTGGGCGGGAATCCGGCCGAAGTCGTTGCATTGTACGAGCGGGCGGTAGAAGCCGACGGCAATCATCCAGGGGCTTTGTTCGGCCTGGCTCTGGAGAACGACCGTTACGGCAACGATGACGTTGCGATGGAGCTGTACAAACGGGCGGCGAATCGTTTTCCGGCCCATGTCGGTTCGCTTCTCAATCTCGGGTTGATGTACGAAGACGCTTTGCAGTACGACAAGGCCGCCCAATGCTATCGACGCATTCTCGACGTTTATCCGGATCATCCGCGGGCGGCTTTGTACTTCAAAGACACGGAGGCTTCGCACGAGCAGTTTGTTGATGAAGACGCGGAGAAGAAACGCGATCGAATGAGCCAAGTGCTGAGCATCCCGGTGGCCGATTTCGAGCTTTCGGTGCGCAGCCGGAACTGCTTGCAGAAAATGGGCATCCAGACGCTCGGCGACCTGTGCCGCTGCACCGAGGCCGACCTGTTGGCCAGCAAAAACTTCGGCGAAACGAGCCTGCAAGAAATCAAAGAGATGCTCGCCAGCAAGGGGCTGCGCCTCGGGCAAACCTTGCCCGACCGGGTCGTGGTCGAGACATTCGAACCGACGGCACTGTCGGCCGATGAGCAAGCGTTGTTGAGCAAGCCGGTTTCCGATTTGAATCTCTCGGTGCGTGCCCGTCGCTGTTTGGCGCGTTTGGGATTGAATACGCTGGGCGAGCTGATTCGCAAGACCCAAGACGAACTGCTCGAATGCAAGAATTTCGGCGTGACCAGCCTGAACGAAGTCCGCGACAAGCTGAAACAGCTCGGGCTGAAGCTTCGCGGCGAGTGATGGCTCGATGGCCGGTTCGTTCGCCTTCCGGTTGTGCCATTGCGATTCCGGCTGCGCCGCGCGCGCGGGTGTCATGACGACGCCGCACGGTACGGTGCAAACTCCGGCCTTCATGCCGGTGGCCACGCAAGGCAGCGTCAAAGGCGTTTTGCCCGAGCAGCTTCGCCGCGCCGGTTCGCAGATCGTCTTGAGCAATACCTATCATTTGTTGTTGCGGCCCGGCCCCGATGCTGTTGCGCGTTTGGGCGGGTTGCACGCCTTCATGCGTTGGGATGGCCCGATCCTCACCGATAGCGGCGGGTTTCAGGTCTTCAGCCTTGCCGAACGTACCAAGGTTACCGAGGCGGGTGCTCGTTTTCGTTCGCATGTCGATGGCCGATTAGTGGAGCTGACGCCCGAAGGGGCCGTGGCGGTCCAGGAGTCTCTCGGCAGCGATGTGGCAATGGTGCTCGACCACGTGGTGGCTTTGCCCAACTCGGCGAGCGTGATTCGCGATGCCACCGAGCGGTCGATTCGGTGGGCGATTCGCTGCCGGAAGGCGCAACGGCGCGGCGATCAGGCGCTGTTCGCGATTGTGCAAGGCGGCCTCGATCTGGACTTGCGTGCCGAGTGTGCCCAACGGTTGATCGAGTGGGACTTTCCCGGCTATGCCATCGGAGGATTGAGCGTCGGCGAACCGCCGGAGCAAATGTACCGGGTCGTCGAGGCGACCGCTCCGCACCTTCCCGTCGATCGGCCGCGCTACTTGATGGGAGTGGGCCGTCCGGAAGACTTGCTCGAATGCGTGCGGCGAGGCATCGATCTGTTCGACTGCGTCATGCCGACCCGCAACGGTCGCAACGCGATGGCATTTACCGACGACGGCCCGGTTCGGCTGCGCAATGCGGTCCATCAGCTCGATTCGCGGCCGCTCGACGAACATTGCCCGTGTCCGGCCTGCCGATACAGCCGAGCGTATCTGCGGCATCTATTCGTGTCGAATGAGATGCTTGGGCCGATCTTGCTTTCGATCCACAATTTGACCTACTACCACCGCCTGCTAGCCGAGGCGCGACGGGCGATTGAGTCCGACTGTTTCCGTGCCTTTGCTGAGGAACGAATCGCTCGTTGGCAAAGTGGCTGCGAAGATCATTCAGACGAAGGCGGCGAACAACCCAATGAGCCGTAGCCGGCCGGGCATTGTTGAGTGGTTTTGGCCGTGAGGCAGTCGGCCATTGGGCGAATGGCGCGTAGGCCGCAATCGCGCCGACGGAAAAGGTGCGGTCTTCGAACGCGCCGGCGATCACGCCGCACCGATTGCCGTGTCGGTCATTCGATCAACGCTCGATAGGCTGCCACCGCCAGCGCGTCGCAACGTTCGTTCTCGGGATGGCCGGAATGGCCGCGCACGTGGACAAAGCGCACTTCGTGCCGAGCAAGCAATTCGTCGAGCCGTCGCCAGAGATCTTCGTTCATCACCGGGGCCCAACGGTTTCCTTCGCGGCGTCGCCAGCCGGCCTTCTTCCATTTGGGCAGCCATTGGCTTATTCCCTTGCCGACATAGGTGCTATCGGTGACCAAATCGACCCGCGCACGGCGCTTCAACGATTCCAAGCCGCGGATGACGGCCATCATTTCCATGCGGTTGTTCGTGGTTTGACGTTCCGCCCCGCTTCGTTCGATCTGCTTTCCGCTGGCCGGATGTCGCAAAATGAAGGCCCAGCCGCCCGGTCCCGGATTACCGCTGCATGCGCCGTCGGTGAAGAGTTCGACGAAGGGCGGTTCCGTCCCGCTGGCCTCAGGGCTTGCTGATTTCGCTCCCACGTTGTCAACTCCCTGCTTCGTTCATCCGTCGTCGCGCGGTGCCCTGTTGTTGTGACTTCGATCCCGATTCGTCAGTTGGGACGCTGCGGGCTTGTCTTGAAACTTGTGTGCCGCCTCCGCGGCGCCGGCAAACCGAGCGAGATTATCGGGTTATCAGCGGCCGTCGCGGATGCGCGCTTCGACGCTGGCGCGATGAGCGGTCAACCCCTCGACACTCGCCAGCAGGCAGATGTCGTCGGCCAGATGGGCCAAACCGTTTTGGTCGAAGCACAGCAGGCTGTTGCCGCGAAGGAAATCGTTGGCCGTCAATCCGGCCGCAAAGCGCGCCGTTCCGCTGGTGGGCAACACATGCGACGGCCCGGCCGCGTAGTCGCCCGCCGCTACCGGACAATAGTTGCCCAAAAAGATCGCACCGGCATGGCGGATGCGGGCGGCAAGCTGTTCGGCGTCCGCCGTGGCGATGTGGAGATGTTCCGGGGCAATCAGATCGGTCAGGCGACATGCCTCGTCCGCATCGCGACACAAGATCACCGCGCCGAACTCCTCCATGCTTTGCCGAGCCAACGGGCCGCGATCAAGCGTTTCCAAGGCCGTTTCGACCGCGTCAACGGCGGCGTCGAGAACGCGCTTGTCCCATCCAATGAGAATACTCGCGCCGGGCGCATGCTCTGCTTGCGCCAGAAGGTCCATTGCGGTGAATTTCGGATTAGTCGAATGATCGACAATCACCACCACTTCACTCGGTCCGGCGATCGAGTCGATCGCCACTTCGCCGAAAACGTACCTCTTGGCCAACGCCACGAAAAGATTGCCGGGACCGACGATCTTGTCCACTCGCTCGATGCCTTCGACCCCATAGGCCAGGGCCGCCACCCCTTGCGCCCCGCCCATTCGGTACACTTCATCGACGCCCAACTCGCGGCAGGCGGCCAGCAATTCGCGGTTGTACGCGCCAAAGGGCGTCGGAGGGGCCATCACGGCGATTTCCGACACGCCCGCGACTTGGGCGGGCACGACGGTCATCAACAGAGACGATGGATAGGCCGCCGCACCGCCGGGCACGCAAACGCCCACTCGTCTCAAAGGCAAATATCGTTGCGCCAGCCATCCGCCCGGGCGTTCAATCCGCACATCGCGTTGCAGCAATGCCCGCTGGAACTCGGCGATGCGGTCGCGGATTCGCCGCACGGCCGCAAGGTATTCCGGCGGTGCCGCCGCGTGGGCTGCCGCCAATTCGTCGGCCGGAACGCGGATGCTTTCGGAGTCGAGTGCCGCCTTGTCGATGCGGCGATTGTAATCGAGCACAGCCCGCAGGCCCTGTTCGCGCACGTCGGCGCAAATCCGCGCGACGACCTCCTGGGGCGTCAGTTCACGCCCGAACACTTCGATCGTTCGTTGCCGGCCGGCCGGGCTGACGACATCGCCGCGCGGACTCAGTTTGGCGCGGAGGTCAGCCATTGCTCGGCCGATATCATCGCGCTGACTGTCGATGCGGCGAATATTGAGCATAACCACTCCTGGGAATTCGATACCAACGCTTGAGCACGGCGGTCCCGGCTTTGGTTCTCTCAGCGTCAATTACTGCGACCAGCGGGAACGGGTTCTCGGCCGGGTGCGGCAGCACCGTTTGACCGGCGACCCTTTCGCTCTGCGAGGGGGCTTCGAGGCAATCGCCTGCGGAACTCCCGCATGTCGCAGTGCCGTGGCACGCGTGAAATACTGCGATCGCGCCGAGCTACCGCTCAACACGCGACGACTGCTGTTGGCCGCTCTCGCTACTCGTCGCGGGGCTAACAATCGAGCAAACCCGTCGGCGAATCTGTTTATTCTAAGGAAAACCGCGGTGGAGAAAAAGCCGCAGAACGCCCCAAAATATCGCAGTGGGCGATCATTATCGCTGACAAAACCGCGTCGCCCGCAGCGCGAGCGACCCTACCCGCGATTCTCCAAGGATTCGACCGATCGGCCGCAAGTCGCGTGCCGATCGGCGGGCATGTTCGCGGCAGCTCGGGTCAGTCAGTAATCGGAAACGAGCTTGTCGTAGAACTCTAGGTAGGCATCGCGTTTGTCGCTTGCCCGAGCTTGAATCGCCGATCGCGGGTGCTCGTTCAACTGCCCGGTAATCATGTATTGCACATACGGGCCCCACTCGACTTGCCGACTCAGTGGCAATAAATGGTTTTGAATCACCTCGTAAATCGGCCGAATTCGGAACTTCGGATTGCGCAAAAATCCGATGAGCAATTCCATCGGGCAATTGCCTGCGCCGCGGCCGAGCCCCGCCATCGTGGCATCGACCCGATTAGCGCCGTGAATGATCGCCTCGATCGTATTGGCAAAGGCCAACTGTTGGTTGTTGTGGGCGTGCATTCCCACTTGTTTTCCGGTCGCCTTGCCGAACTCGAGATATTTCTTTACGAGAATCTCGACCTGCTCTGCGTACATCGATCCGTAACTGTCGACGACCACAATCACCGACGCGGGCGTTTCGGCAAGTACTTCGAGAACTTGGTCGATCTCTTGTTCCTTGACCGTCGAAACCGCCATCAGATTGGCCGACACTTCATAGCCCTTCTCGTGCGCGTCGAAGATCATCTCGCGGGCTTCCGAAACCTGATGGGCGTAGAACGCCACACGAATCAAATCGAGCACGCTGTCGCGCTTCGGCAAGATATCGGTCTGCCAATCACTCTTGCCGGCATCGGCCATGACGGCCAACTTCAGTTGCGTCGGATTATCGCCCACGATCCGCCGAATGTCTTCCTCATCGCAGAACTTCCACGGACCAAACCGTTCGCGCGAGAATTGCTTCTTCGACGCCTTGTAGCCGATTTCCATATAATCGATGCCCGCGGCCACGCAGGCATCATACACCGCCCGGACGAAATCGTCGCCGAAGACATGGTCGTTGACCAATCCCCCATCGCGAATCGTGCAATCGAGGACTTTCAGTTCGGGCCGGTAGGTAATCCACGGGGCAGTCATTGTGCCGCTCACTTGTTTGAAAAACTGAGTTTCAGTAAAAGAAAACCGACAGGGTTACAGATGGGATGGCAGTCACCCGAGAAACAAATCAACCCGTCCGCACTCTGGCCGAGCCGGCGGCTCTTCCTTGTTCGGACCGCCCATGCGATTGCCTGGGCCGTCGTCGCGTTGGTCGGTCCGACTTTTCGAATCAATCATTATTCTATCTTCGCGTCTTGTGCGTTGCACTCCAAAGGCGTTTCGGTGCCTCGGGACGACTTCGGGCTGCATGTTCGAGGGCGGAGCGTCTGGGGAACTTGAACGAATTTGCGGCGGAGGGCATGGCAGGGCGAGAGATGCTCGCACTTGTGTCGAAACGCAGCACGGTTTCCGCGGGTAGGCTGGCCGAGAGGCTCTCTTTCGACCGTGGGGTGATGCCTTCGGCAAATCGTTGTCATCATTGTCCAGCGGATGCGGAGGGATTCGAACCCCCGGTGGACTTTCGCCCACAGCGGTTTTCAAGACCGCCGCCTTCGACCACTCGGCCACGCATCCGTATTGTGCCGTCGAAGAGACTCCGACAAAAGCCTTGCTTGCGCGAGCCTCGTTCGTTTCTTTCTACCTTTTCGCGTCACGGGGGCGATCGCTCGGCGCGGGTCCGGAACGACCGCCGACGGCGCACAAACCTTGCGCAGTTCGCGGTGCCCATTCGTCGATGGACTCCATTGTATCGTCAGTGTCTTGCACAGCCAGCCCCGGCCCAGCGTCTTTACGCGACACGATCGATTTCGGAGGCTGTTGACTACCGTTGTGGCGGCCACGGAGCGTTCGCGAGTAGAGATGAAGCAGCGCCCCGGGCACGGGGCGAATGGAATCGTTCACCTGAAGAATGACGATGTTTTCGCGGACGGCGGAGGCCCACCGTTTCGACAGCCGGCGAAAGGCTTCGAGCCGGCGGAACCCTACGAGCCTGCAGAACAATACGAGCCTGCGGAACAATACGAGCCTGCGGGGGACGACGAGAACGCCTGAGATCGATGGCCCAACCGCCCCGTACCAGCGGTGCCATTACGGCGGATTGCCGCCCGGGCTGTCTGAAGAAAGCTGACGGACAATGGCCAGGGCGTCGGCCACATGGCGGTCAACGGCACGCTGACTACTAAAGATGTGACGCACCTTACCCTGCCGGTCGATCACATAGGTGGTTCTGCCGGGAAAGATCCCCCAGGTTTTCGGCACTCCGTACTGCTTTCGCAAGTAGCCGTTTGCATCGGACAATAGGATGAATGGCAGGCGATGCCGGGCGGCAAAGGCCTGATGCCGCTCGGTTCCGTCTGCGCTGACGCCTACCACTACCGCCCCGGCGGCGACGAACTCTTCGTAGTGATCTCTGAAGGTGCAGGCTTCCCGAGTGCAATAGGGCGTACCATCCCGTGGATAGAAGAACAACACCACGACTTTTCCACGATGCTCGGCAAGCCGAAACACCGTTCCGTCGTGGGCGGTCATCTCGAAATCCGGGGCTATGTCGCCAATCTGAACGGCAGCCATGATGGCAATTCCCGCAAGAGGAGTAGAAAACGGACGCCGGTAGCCCGGCGGCATCGCCAACGCCTATCCATTCCGTTTAGTCTGTTGGAAAGCCGGGAGCAGTCAACCGCCGCAAACCGTCGCCGACGATAGGAGTCGGTCCTTTGGCATTTGTTGCACGCCGGCTGCTGCGCGCAGGGGCTGTTAACAAGCCGTGTCGCTATCCCTCACTCCATTTCATTCCGCGGAAAGATTGGAAGGGGCGTTCACTTCAGCCTGCCCGGTTGAATCCGACTTTTTACTCAACTCGCCGAGCATTTCGATCAATTGGTTGGCGATAATGACTGAGGCATCTTCTTGCACACGGCAGGTTCCCAGCCACGTTTCGTACCCGCCCAGCCGATGCTGCTCGGGCGTGGGCAGATAGCCGTTGCTGCCGTTGGCGTGACTGATCACGATCGTTCGCGCAAATGGGCTTCGTTTCTTCAGGTCGAGACCGATTTCGCAGAACACCTCGAAGGGAATGGCACAGATTGCGAAGTCTCCTATGCGTACGGCCTGAAGAACAACCTTCACGGTGTCTTCCGTGCGTTCGGCGGCGGCTACTGTATTGCGCGCATAATGCTCAGCCAAACGCGGAAGTTTTTCCCGCTCGTTCGCGTCGGTGATGGCAAGAACCGCCTTGGCGGCTGCGAGCTCCTCGGCCGTCGGACGGCGATAGCGCAGCTCGATTTCGCGCTGAACCATTCCCAGCACCACATCGGACTGATGCGATTCGATCGACCGCCACGCATGCCATGCTGCGTCGGCTGCCTTCTGTGCGACAATGCGGACCTGCTCGAAGGGCTCGCGCGGCGGGCGTGTCACCAGAAAGGGAATATTGTTGATGTCTCCCGAGGCCCCATTGCTCATCATCGCCACGAAATGCTCGTCGCCGCGCAATCGCGACGGCATCAGTCGGGCGAATTCCCCGAAGTAATCGGCCGACACCTTGCCCTGCGGTATTCCGCCGACGTAATGCAGCGCATAATTGGCCAGCAGCGCCAGCGGCTTCCGGCGGGTATCTTGGACCGACAAAACAGTGAGGCTTGGATCCGTCGGGCCGGCGGGCCGATCGAGAACATCTGGGCTGGTGCCTGGATTCATCTTCACCGCGTCGAACCGCCCGAAGGGATTCGGCGGCATCTTGCCGGGCTTCAGGTACCAGCGGCGATTGAACACTTCCTCCGGCAACGGATGAACGCCGTAGCCCACGGTCGCCGGCCGCAACGCAGCCTGCGCTTGCGATGCCGCTTCGACAATCCCGTCGAGCAGAATCTGGCGATAGGCAACGGCCTGGGGCGGGCCGCTTTTCGCGCCCGAGGGCGGCGCGCTGTGCGTATGGGTAGCGCACATTAGAACCCGTTGCGGAGGGATGCCGCACCGACGCTCAATCGCCGCTTTGGCCTCGTCGGCCGTTTCGCGCGAAAGCCCCAAAGTATCGACAACGATGATCGCCACCGTTTCTTTCTCTCGACTTAGCACAAGGGCCCGAACATGAAGGGGATCATGCGCCCCGTCGGCCGGGTTCGCGTTGAACCCGCCGGGCATGTTGACGGGAAACTCCCGGGGCGTGATATCGACCGCCGCCGCGCCGGCCCGCAACGAAGCAGCTTCTCCACCGAGAGCGAGTCGCCTTTCGGATGCCGTCGAGAGTGAAATGGCAACCACAACGGCGATGATGCAATGCGAAACGAATCTCATGACGCCATTCCCCTTTTGGCTTGGAGATAACCAACAACAGCATCAGATTGACCGGCGGCTGTGGGCAATATGTTTCGCTTCGACTGCTGTTTCTAATGCTTACAATAGCTCTCAACGTTTCTCCCGCCGCCTCGCGCATGGCGTGCGGCGTAATGGCGGGAGTCTATTCGTCATTGTGCGCATTTATTTATGCCCGTTGAATGCCCGCATTGCAACAAAGCCGACGAGGAATCGGCTGTTTCGGCGGCCGCGATGGGTGAGGATTGATCGCTCCAATGGCCCTGCTCGCGGTGACGTGCCGTTTCGGGCGGATCAACTGCGGGCAGGAGCTTTCGGCGGATCGGCATCGCTCGCCGGATGTTGTTCGGTCGCTTGCGCGATTCCCCTGAGCATTCCCGCGAACATCGCACAGTGGATCGGATAAAGAGCATACCAGTACGCCAGGCCGGCCAATCCGATCGGATCGAAAATGGCCGTTTGCCGCAGGTTGGTCGCGTTCCCGCCTAAGTCTTCGACTTCGAATTCAAGCCAAGCTCGCCCGGGCAGCTTCATTTCGGCCCGCAACCGAAGCCGTTTCGCCGGCTGGAAGTCTTCCACGCGCCAGCAATCGACGACATCGCCGACCCTCAGGTTCTGCGGGTCTCTTCGGCCGCGGCGCATCCCCACACCGCCGCACAGCAGGTCGATCCAACCGCGAACGCGCCACAGCCCATTGCCGAAGTACCAGCCAGTCGGGCCGCCGATCCGCGTCACTGCTTCGAAGGTTTGTTTCGCCGGTGCGCCGACAGCGATTGTACGCGAATCGACAATCCGAGTGCCGAAACGGACGCCGCCCCAACTCTTGATCGGACCGGCGACACTCAATGCATCGGACCATCGCGTTTCGGCAAACTCTCGATCTTCGTTTGCCATCGCCAAGCGAATCGCTTCACTCAAGCCTCGCGGTCGCACGCGAAAGACCTCTTCGGCCGACCGATCGTTGACGACCGTGGGGTTCCGCAGGCTTTCGACCAAGTGCCTGCCGATGCGGGCGTAAACCGGTGTTACCAGCCCTAACCACAAACTGGAAAGGTAGGGCGTGAGCACCGGCACCGAGATCATCCAACGCCGCAGCCCGCGTTGGCTCGCGTACTCGCGCATGATGTCGCCGTAGCAAACGCGGTCGGGCCCGCCGATTTCGAACACCCGGCTTGAGCCTTCGGGAAGATCCAGCGCTGCCATCAGGTAGTCGAGCACATCGTCAACCGCAATCGGTTGCGTCGGCGTGGCGACCCACTTCGGGCAAAGCATTACGGGCAGACGTTCGACCAACGCTCGGATCAGCTCGTACGATAGGCTGCCCGAGCCGATGATGACCGACGCTCGAAATTCGATTACCTCCGCGCCGGATTGCAACAGCAATTCACCAACCTCATGCCGGCTGCGAAGATGGTCGGATAAGCGGTCGGCCGGATTACCCAATCCGCCCAAGTAGATGATGCGTCGAACGCCGGCGTGCCGGGCCGCGGCAGCGAACGCCGTTGCGGCCTTGCGATCGACTTCGGCGAATCCGCTTGCGACAGCCATGGAATGGACAAGATAGAACGCGGTATCCACGCCTGCGAGGGCAGACGACAGGCTTTCCGGATCAAGGCAGTCGCCGGCGACAACTTCGACGTGTGACGGGCGTTCGTGCTCCTCAAGAGCGGTGCGGTTACGGCCTGCGACGGCCGCCCGAAGATGTTCCGGGCGCCTGGCGATGCAGCGCACGCGAATGCCTCGATGCTGAAGCAATCGAGAGAGAAGCCGGCCGCCAATGTAGCCGGTGCCTCCGGTCAAGAGAACGATGCGGCTGCGGTCTTCAGACATGGAAATGAGACAGCCTTGAGCAAACGGAAACGAAACCGCTTGGCTGAAGGGCAATCGAAACGTAGTAGTCAACAACTGCGAGACGGACAGCGAATTCCTGCGTCCGAGCGCCAGCTACATGCCGTAGGGGAATTGCTTCAGGTCAATGACGCCGGAGGCTCGAACCAACGCGAGTCCTTTAGCGTATTCGAGTAGGAGTCTCAACGAGTAGTCTATCCTAGATCGCAGCGCGGCGTCGTGTTCATCGGCCGGCGCATCCCCCTTCAGCATTCGGCCCACGTTGCGGACGATGACGTGTTCCGGAATATAGCAGAGCCGCGTGTTCTTGTAGCTACTCATGCGGAGTTCGGCCACGGGGTAGCTTCCGCCCAGTGCGGCCGAAACCGCCACAATCAGTCCGGGCTTGTGCGCCAGCACGTCGTTTCCGCAAAGGAGAAAAAAGTTCTTCAGCCCGGCGGGCACCATGCCCGACCACTCGGGCGAGATCACGACAATAGCATCGGATTCAGCCAACTGTCGCGCAATCGGTTTCCAAGCCGATTCCCATTTGGGGTCATCGCCCCATACGCCCTCATCCCACAGGGGCAACGGATTGCCCGCCAGCGACACAACAACTGTCTCCGCCGCGGAAATCGCTTTGAGTCGCCGTTCGATGTAGGAAGCGACCCGAGCCGACTCGGAATCGACGCGATGACTGCCCACGACAATGCAGGTTTTCATTCAGTAAAGTCCTTACATTCATCTGGTTGATGACGAAGAGACGAGTTGCGACACCGAATTCGGAAAATTGCACTCGCTCGTGCCTCAACACTGCCGGGAAACTTCCGCTGTTCCACTTCGCGCTGCATGCGTCATACGAACGCTCAGGTGATCGAAACCGGGCCTAGCGTTTAGCGCCTCCGAGAATCAGCGCCATCACTTCGCTGCGGCTTGCCGGGTTCGAACGAAACACGCCGCGCAGCGCGCTGGTAACGGTCAAGCTGCCTGGTTTGCGCACGCCGCGAATCGACATGCACGAGTGTTCCGCTTCGATCACCACGGCCACGCCGGACGAGCATAGCTCTGATTCAATTGTATCCGCGATGATCTGCGTCATCCGCTCTTGCACTTGAGGACGCCTGGCCACGTCATCAACCAGCCGAGCCAGCTTGCTCAGCCCAGTGACGCAACCGTTGGGAAGGTATGCAACGTGCGCTACACCCGAAAACGGCAGCAGGTGGTGTTCGCACATGCTGGTGAAGCTGATGTCGCGGACCAGGACCAGTTCGTCGTACTCCTCGGGAAAAACGACTTTCAGGTGCCGGGCTGGATCAGACCGCAGCCCTGCGAACATCTCTTGATACATACGAGCCACGCGACGTGGCGTATCCTGCAACCCGGCACGGTCGGGATCCTCGCCGACGGCTCGAAGGATCACCCGAACCGCGCCCTCGATCGCAGCCAGATCCACCTCGCTTGGCTCGCGCCGCTTCAACGTTATCCGGTCGAGACTGTCCCCGTTCGTTTTTGCCGAAATATGCGGCGGATGTATGCCATTAATCATTGGTGAGGCTTTTCGACTTGTGGATTTTCTGAAACCAGAGGAACGCCGATTTGATGGATTATTGAGTCTATCTACGGGGCAGTCAGGGAAGCCCGATTCGATGACGCACCAGTCCTCTCGGCGAAATGTTCGCCCGGAACAACACCGAAAACGTTCGTTTGTTTGCAACCCTTGGATTCAAGAGAAGCCGATTCTCGAGGAACACTGCCGATTAATCGGGCGATCCGAGCGGTTTCGACGGCGCTGGCGCGGCGACTGAGCGGCGAATGGCCATAATCAGGCTGCTCTTGATTTTCGGGCGTTGAGCCGGGGGCATTCTCGTTTTTTGCGCGGGCGGTCTTTTGCTAAACCTGAGCCGGCAGATGCTGGACACTTAGCGGCGGCAGAAATATGATGTAGGCCGGCAGGTCGAGAATGGGCGGCCGAAGAAACAACCGCCCTTCGGCGTCCGCACACCGCCATTGCCCGCCTTTTGCAGCGCGTTCCAATTGTTGCAGTCCGCAATTCGTTCAGGAGGCTGCCTGTGTCATCGGCAGATGGGCGCGAACTCGGCTTGGGGGCTTTGCGAATGCCTTTGGTAAGGGCCGGCGGTCCACCCGTGCGTCCGGACGCGTCGATGCTCCGGGCGTCTTTCGTAGCGCTGTTCTGTCTCGTCATTGTTGGGTTCTCGTTCTGCCGACAGCAGACCGCCGCGGCTGAAGTGGGGGCGTCAACGTCGAACCCGCGCTCGCGACTGAACGTGGTGTTCATTCTGGCGGACGATCTCGGTTGGGCCGAGGTGGGCTGCTTCGGCCAGAAGAAAGTGCCGACACCGAACATCGATCGCTTGGCGGCGCAAGGAATGCGATTGACGCAACACTACTCGGGCGCGCCGGTGTGTGCCCCATCGCGGTGCGTGCTGATGACGGGCAGGCATCTCGGCCGCGCCGAGATTCGCGGCAATATGCAAGCGAGCCGTCATCTTCCGCAATTCTCCGAGGGGCAGTATCCGCTTTCGGAAAAGGCCCGTACGATCGCTCAGGTCTTTCAAGAGGCGGGTTACCGAACCGGTGCGATGGGCAAATGGGGGCTCGGGCCGGTGGGAAGTTCCGGCGAACCGAACCGTAAAGGCTTCGATTTGTTTTTCGGTTACAACTGTCAGGCAGTCGCGCACAGCTACTATCCGTCGCATCTTTGGCGCAATGGCGAGAAAGTGCCGCTGAACGCGAGGCCCATTCCTGGGCACGCGAAGCAGCCGAGCGGAACGGTTCGCATGGAAGATTGGATCGGCGAACACTATGCCCCGGAGGCGATGATGGCCGAGGCCGAGCGGTTTATCGCCGAGGCGAAAGATCGGCCGTTCTTCTTGTATTTGCCGTTTATCAATGTTCACGTGGCAATTCATCCCCCGAAGGCGGACGTGGAGCGGTTTCCCGCCGATTGGGACGAGGAGCCCTACCGCGGCGAGAACGGCTACTTGCCTCATCCTCGGCCGCGGGCCGGGTATGCGGCGATGATCGCCGAACTGGACGATTACGTCGGTCGCGTGATGCAGGCCCTTGAGAAGGCCGGTGTTTCGGATCGAACGCTAGTCGTCTTTTCCAGCGACAACGGCACCGTGCTCCCGGGGCGTCAGGGCGGGCGTTTCCATGTCGGCGGAGCTGATCCGAAGTTTTTTGAGAGCACCGCGGACCTCCGCGGTTACAAAGGGAGTGTGTACGAGGGTGGGCTTCGTGTGCCGACCATCGTCCGCCTGCCCGATGCGATTCCCGCGGGGCGAACGTGCGATATCCCCGGTTATTTCGCCGACTGGTTTCCTACGTTGTGTGATGCGGCGGGATTGCCGGCGCCTCAGCCCGACGCAGTGGACGGCGAGAGTCTCTGGCCGCTGTTGACCGATCGTTGCCAATCGATCAAGCGACGCAAGCCGATGATTTGGGTGTTCCCGGAATATGGCGGTCAGGTGGCGGTGCGGATGGGCGACATGAAGCTTGTTCGCCGCGATTTGAAGACGAAGCAGCCCGGTGCCTGGGAAGTGTACGATTTGGCGACGGATCGCGGGGAACAGCACAACTTGGCAGCGGAAAAGGCATCGTTGATCGCCGAGGCCGAACGATGGTTGCGGCAAGAAGTAGCGGAGAACACCTTGTTCCCTGTTCCCATTCCCGGAGTGAACGCGCCTGCTTTGTCGAAATGACCGAGTTTGGCACTCGGCGACAATCGGGCAGACGCTTGGCTCGGTTGATTCTTCGCACGGTGTGAAATCGATCATTGTCTTTTCGGGGAAAGCGACTGTTTCAGTTCATCGTGTCGAGAGTGAATATGCCGCGAGAACCGGCATGTTCAACCGGTGGGATCACTGGCTCGCATCGCGCGAATGCTCGTTGAGAAAGGTATCGTCGATGAAGGCGGAAAGTCATCGGGTTATGCTGTGCGGCTTCGCGGTTGCCGCTCTTGCGCTGTTCGCCGGGCTTTTGCAGCCCGGTAAGGCGGCGGAAGTCCGGCGGCCGAATGTCGTCGTGTTTCTTGCGGACGACGCTGGTTGGGGCGACTACAGCCACTCGGGCAACCGCATGGTGCGCACGCCGCGAATCGACTCGTTGGCCGAGCAGGGGGTATCGTTCGAACGGTTCTTTGTTTGCCCGCTGTGCGCCCCGACTCGGGCCGAATTCCTGACCGGCAGGTACTACCCGCGCACTGGTGTTTACGGCGTATCGGTCGGAGAAGAAAGGCTTAATGAAGACGAGCGAACCGTCGCCGATGCCTTCAAGGCCGCCGGCTACGCAACCGGCTGTTTCGGCAAATGGCACAACGGCAGCCAGTGGCCGTATCATCCGGTGGCTCGCGGGTTCGACGAGTATTTCGGCCATACGGCCGGCCATTGGGGTGAATACTTCAATCCGCCGTTGGAAGACAGCCGCGGCCGTTGGGTTCGAACCCAGGGCTACATCGTCGATGTTTGCACCGATCGGGCGATCAACTTCATCGAACGAAACCGCGATCGCCCGTTCTTCTGCTACATTCCCTTCACTACGCCGCATTCGCCCTGGGCCGTTCCCGAAAAGTACTGGCAGCGTTGGCGCGATCGGCCGATCGAACAGCGGGCGACCATGCCCGACCGTGAAAACCTCGACGAAACCCGCTGCGCCCTGGCGATGGTCGAGAACCAAGACGACAACGTGGGCCGCGTGCTCGACCTGTTGAAAAGGCTCGATCTGGAGGACTCGACCATCGTGGTCTATTTCTCCGACAACGGCCCGAACAGTTGGCGATACAACGGCGGCATGAAAGGGAAGAAAGCCGGGCTGGACGAAGGCTCGGTGCGTTCGGTGTGCTTCTGGCGGTGGCCGGGCCGACTTCCCGCCCGTCGCAGCGTTCCCGAGATCGCCGGGGCGATCGATCTGCTGCCCACGCTGGCGGCGCTGGCCGGAGTTCCGTTACCCCAGGGGAAGCCGCTCGACGGGCGCGACCTTTCGCCATTGCTTTTCGGCCGCGACGGGCCGTGGCCCCCGCGGTTGATTTATTCCACATGGAACGGAAAGATCAGCGTGCGGTCGCAAACGCATCGGCTCGACCCGGATGGCCGACTGTTCGACATGGTCAACGATCCGGGCCAGACGAAAAACGTCGCCGCCGACCAGCCCGAAACGGCCAACCAGTTGAAAGAGGCTGCCGAACGATGGCGGAAAGAGGTCTTGCCTTCTGCAAACGCGAAGACTCGGCCGCCGATCGAAGGCATGGAAGAGCTGAAGGGCATCGATCCGCGGCTGATCGGTGTGGGCTACCGCGAGTTTCCGATCACCATCCTGCCTGCGCGCGACGGCCAACCCCTTGGCGGTGTGAAACGCAGTTCCGGCGCGCCGAACAGTTCCTACTTCGTTCAATGGACCAATACGGAAGGGCGGATGGTGTGGCCGATCGAAGTCCGCACGGCCGGGAAGTATCGTGTGACGATGGACTATACCTGCCCCGCGGCCGACGTTGGCGCGACCGTCGAGCTCTCGTTCCGCGACGCTCGGCTTCGTGCTCGAATCACCGAGGCTTGGGACCCACCGCTCTACGATAATCAAGATACGATCCCGCGTCCCGCGGGCGAGAGCCGCATGAAAGAGTTTCGCACGATGGAATTGGGCGAGGTATCGTTGCCTGCGGGCGCTGGATTGCTGACCCTTCGGGCGATCGACGTGCCCGGCAAGACTGTGGCCGATGTGCGCCGCATCACCTTGACACTTTCGGCGGATAAGTAACGCGGCTAACGAGCCTGCGGCAGCAGCGGACGATAGAATTCGTCTTTCGGCATGACGGCGGAACGTTTGTCGGATTGCATCTGAGCGAAAATGCGGAGGACAGAAAGCGGGGAGCGATAGGCGTCAAACACAATCGGCCGCTTGACGGCGCCGATGGCTTTTGTGGACTGTAGAGCGCGGACCAGGCTTTCACCGTTCGATTCATTTACGGCCGCACCCGCGGCACGAAATCAATACTCTCGATTGGGATGACGTTAGGAGCGGCGATCATGAAATCTGCGACCTGCCTTGCGATTCTCCTCGGCTGTGTTGCAATGCCGGCGTGCGAGTGGTTGGCGATTGCGGCAGCCGCAGGCGAGAAACCGACGAAGCCAAACCGCCCGAGCATCCTTCTGATCATGCCGGACCAAATGCGAGCCTCGGCCATGGGTTGCGAAGGCAACCGCGATGTGCAAACGCCGCATATTGATCGTCTGGCGGCCGAGGGAATTCGATTTCGCAAAACGTATTCGAACACGCCGGTCTGCTGTCCGGCGAGGGCTGTTCTACTCACGGGCACCTACGCGCACCGCAACGGGATGGTAGCCAATGATCTTCGGCTGCGTGAAGATCATGTGACTTTGGCCGAGGTGCTGCGCGACGCGGGCTATCGCACCGGCTTCGTCGGCAAGTGGCATCTCGACGGCGGCCCGCGCACGCCGGGCTTCGTGCCGCCCGGGCCGCGCCGCCAAGGGTTCGAGTTTTGGGCCGGCTATCAGTGTCATCATCAGCACTTTCTGCCGTATTACTTTCGCGACACAGAAGAGCGAATCGTCGTTCGGAAGTTCGAGCCTGAGGCCTCCTGCGATTTCGCGGTCGAGTTTTTGCGCAGCCAGCCCCGCGAGCAGCCGTTCTTTTTGGCCGTTTGGATGGGGCCGCCGCACGATCCCTACGGCGCACCGCCTGAGTACATGCGTCGCTATGATCCCGAGCGACTGACTCTGCCACCGTCGTGGAAAGCCGGCAGCGAGGTCCGCCCGGCCCGAAAAACGCCAGAGGGCGAATACGTGGCTACCGGCGGGCGCGAGGAATTGGCAGCCTACTACGCGGCCATCACGGCGATCGATGACCAAGTGGGCCGACTTCTTAACGTATTGAAGGAAACCGGGCGAGACGAAGACACGATCGTGCTGTTCACTTCTGACCACGGCGACATGCTGGGCAACCACGGACTGCGACGAAAACGAAAACCGTACGACGAGTCGGCCCGCGTGCCGGGCATCGTTCGTTGGCCGGGCGGCGGGGCCCGCGGGAAAACGGTCGATACGTTGTTCAGCTTCGTCGATATGGCGCCTACGCTGCTCGGATTGGTCGGTTTGCCGATCCCCAAGCAGATGCAGGGAACCGATCTTTCGGCGGTGGTGCGCGGCGAGACGACCAAGGGGCCCGATGCGGTATTCCTGCAACTGTTCGTTCCGTTTCCGGGCGATCAAGTTCCCGAGGGATGGCGGGGTATCATTACCCAATCGCACACGTACGCCCGCTTCGAAAATCGTCCGTGGGTGCTATTTGATGACCGTGCGGATCCGCACCAGTTGAACAATCTGGCCGAAGATCCCAACAGCGCGCCGCTTCGTGAGCGGCTCGACGCCCAGTTGAACGAGCTAATGAAGCAATTCGGCGATTCGTGGCGATTCAATTCGAACGCGCTAGCCGAGGGCTTGCTCTACCGGCACAAAGCGTTTTACACTCTCGATGAGTTCAACGAGTGGTCGAAATCCGCCCCACCCGAAAATCGCCCGAGAAAGTAATTTTGGGCCGGGGAACGCAACTTGAGCGGCGGATGCGAGAATAAGCAAACGGCGCTGTACATGATGCACGTACGAGGCATCGGTTCAGAAAGACCGACTATGAACAGTCAAGGGGGATCGTGAGATGGCGGTGGTTTTTCGC
>CAZVZX010000009.1:0-148668 GCA_964631235.1 uncultured Planctomycetaceae bacterium
GCGAAAAACCACCGCCATCTCACGATCCCCCTTGACTGTTCATAGTCGGTCTTTCCAGTAGAAGGGAACCAATGCACCGTCAATCTCACGTTGCAACGAGCGATGTTCGCCGATGATCGCGCAATGATTTTACGACGCCGGAAAAGCCCGAACGGGGATACCGACGATGTCTAACATGCCGCACTTGCTCCGACAGCATCATCTTTTTCGATTCCCGCCGTTGCACCGCGTTCCGTTCGACGTAGGCTCATCTATGCGACTATCGGTTTGGGAAACAGCTCGGCCAGCAAGTCGCTTCGGGGATAGGCGTGGCCGCGGTGCTGCACGAAGGCCTCGGCCGCCTTGGTTCCGATCAGCCGTCCGCGCCCGGCCGACCAGCGGAGCATCGTCTCGAGGTACTCGTCCGTCCCATGATGCGCCCGGAGCCAATCGCGTTGGCTGGCATGGCAGGCGAGCATTTCCCTCTTTAGTTCAAGCTGCTCGCTGATGTCGATCACGGTGGTCGGTTCGATGGTGTTTCCGTAGGGATCGATGCTTTCGGCCGGATCGGCATAATAGAGCCAGGGGATCGTCGTGCCGGGCAGCAGGGGGAAACCCGACGCATTGGGCGCCCCATGCAAAAACGAGGCCTGCCGAACGAGCAGCGAGGTCATTTCGTGATCGAGCATATAGTCTTTAGCCGCATGGGTGAACACCAGCGTGGGCGCCACGCGGCGGAAGAGATCGACGCATTTTTGCAGCGCGATCCGCTCGTAGGCGATGAACCCATCTCGCTCGTCGAGGCAGTGATAGGCGGCCCCGATCAGGGCGGCCGCGCGTCGGGCCTCTTGTGTGCGAATCGACGAGATATCCCACCGCGTTTCGGTCATCGTGCCGCAATCGCCCGGCGCCATCGAGGCGATATGCACTTCCCAACCCGAGCGAGCCAAGCGAATGAGCGTTCCGCCGCAGAGGAACTCGGCATCGTCGGGATGAGCCATCACACACAAAGCGACTTTGCGTTGCAATTCCGCCATAATTCAGTCCTCGTCACGCACTTCTCGAACCACAGTGAAAACCGTCCAACTGTTGTTCCATCGTTATTCGCGTCTATTGGCGCCATTGGCCGTTGTTCATTCGCGCCCATGGAGTCATTCGCGGTTTTCGCCTCTGCCCATTCGCGCTGATTAGCGTCTATTCGCGTCCATTCGCGGTTTGTCATTTGCGTTTATTTGCGTTCATTCGTGGTATTAGTCCTTTCGAATTCGCGTTTATTCGCGTCCATTCGCGGTTTTCTTGGCCTCTGCTGATTTACGTCTATTCGCGTCCGTTCGCGGCTCGCTTTCATACTCAGTCGCGTCCATCCCGCTTGCTTGGTGGGCATCTTCGCTTTGTCCGCGGTTGTTGGCGGCTCGTGCGGCTGCGTCTTCGATGCGTTGTTTGACCCAGCGCAAAGCGCGCCGCGCCCAAACGAATTCGATGGCCAGAATCGCCAGTCCCAATGGGATGACAACGAAGGCGGGCCCGGGCGTAACGAGCATGATTAGGCCGAGGGCCAGCACCGTCAGCCCGACGACGAGCACCACCGCGCGGCGCACTGCGCGAACGGCGACGGCGACCGGGTGATCGGGCGGAGGCTTGGCGTCGGACATGGCGGACTACATCGCCGGCCGCTGCTTTCGCTTCAGTTCGTCGGCATGCTCGGCGGCGAAGGCTCGAACTTGGTCGGCAAAATCAAGCAGACGTTCCCATTGCTCGGCGTAAAGAGTGACGGGCATCCGTTGCAGCCCGTACACGCTGATTGCGCCCTTCGGACTTACCTTGCAGTACAGTGTTCCCCGAGGCGGCTTATCGAGTTTGTCGAGCAGGGTCGACGCTTCCTGGGGAGTGATCTTGCCGGCGGCCAAATCGGCGAGAATCTGATCGCGATCGCTCATGGGGAATCCTCCTACTGGTTTCGTTTCTTGGCGGGAACCCACTTCCGACGTTTGCCGCAATGCCGTAATCGTATCGCAATGGTCCGACGACTGCCAATGGGACCGAATCTGCCGAAGGCGAAATGCGGTCCTCGATGACACTGGGGACGACTGAAATTTATTTGTGCGGCGACAATGTGCCGTCGGCCGTTTCACATCGATGGAACCGAGCCGGCGGTCGAGCACACTGATTCAGTAGTCGAGCGTCAGAATCCGCCCGCGGGTGAAGTCGAAGAACCGGTCTTTCGCGGCCACTTCGACGCCTTCGGCCAAGTCGGCCTCGGTTTTCTTGGCGGCCTTCAAGCAGCCGGGGCAAGCCAACAAAGCGACCTTCTTTTCCCGAAGGGTTTTCAGTTGGGTTGCCAACGGCGGGAACGGCTCGAACGACACGTCTGCCGCGTCTTTCAGCACGGCATCGATCCCGCGAATGTCGAAATAGACCAGCACATCGCGGTCGTCGGCCATGATCTCGGCCATCCGCAAGGCCATCAGCAGCCGGTGCGGCTCCTCGGGCCCGTGGCTGACGTGGATGAACACCCCATCGCGGACCTTCTCGTTACCGCCGGCCGGCGCCGCCTCGCGGCTGCCGCTGGGCGCGATTGTTGCGTTGAAACAGCCGGTCAAGCCGACAATCGCCGGCATCAACAAACCCAACAAAAGCCAGTGCAACTTCATCGTTCTCCCCTTTCGTTTCGATCGGTGCGAATGGTCCTTGGAAGGTCGATCGGGCCTTCGCCGTCGTTGACGCCGGCGGCCTTCGGCATCGCCCATCCCATGCCGCTTCGGCAGGGCGTCTTTGTCTGTGCGCCCGCACCGCTAACAGCATAGTCTTCGCAGCGGCCGATGTCTGTACCCGGCACCAGCCCGACGGTGCGCGAAAGAACCCCGCCGACAGTCGCAGGGCGGCAATGACGCCAACCGGACCTGGTCGCGGCAATAAAGAGATGGTCTGAGCCCGAAAAGATGCAACGGCTCGATCCGCTACAGATCGAACCACTTTCGCACCACGTGGCGAACAGCCGCGCGGTTGGCCCGGGCGATGGCGGTGGTCAGCGGGATGCCTTTGGGGCAAACCTTCACGCAGTTCTGCGCCTTGCCGCAAATCTGCACGCCGCCCTCGCCGGTAAGCACATCGAGTCGTTGCCGGGCGGTCATGCTGCCGATTGGGTTGAGGTTGAACAACTCGACTTGGGCAATGGCATGAGCGCCGAGAAACGCCTGCCGATTCGCCTCGTCGAGCCGTTGGCGAAAGTGCGTTTCGCTCTCGCCCTTTTCGCGGACCAGCTCGATCTTGAGGAATTGCGGACAGGCTTCGAGACAACAGCCACAGCTCATGCACTTGCTGTACTGATAGGCCAGTTCCTGATCTTCTTGCGACTGCCGCGGTCCGGAGCCCATATCGAGATAGCTATCGACCGGCACCCAGGCCTTCACTTTGCGCAGGGCCGCGAAAATCCGCGACCGATCGACCACCAAATCTCGAATGACGGGGAACTTGGTCATCGGCCGCAGTTCGATTTCGCCCGGCCGATCGGCCAAAAGTTGATCGACCAGCGCCGTGCAGGCCTGCCGCACCCGTCCGTTGATGATCATCGTGCATGCGCCGCACACTTCTTCCAAACAGTTGCACTCCCAAGCCACGGGAGCCACCCGTTTGCCTTCGACGGTTTCCGCTTGCTCGGCGATCTTCTGCAAGACGCTGATGCAGTTCATATCGGGCTCGCGGGCGACGCGATGCGTTTCCCAATAGGGCTTCAGGCCGGGCCCGTCTTGCCGAAGAACGCGAACGAGGAACGAATCCGCCGCCGCCCTCTGTGGCGAAGCGGCACCCGGCCGAGGCACGCTCTCGTTGCCGATAGGGTCTGTTTCGAAACGATCAGAAGGACGATCCATAACGTGAATCCTTACCGGCTGATGCCCGGCGCGCCTGTCACGGTTCAACATGCACCAGAGGCTGCAATTCTCGCCGCGATTGCCGATTGCGCCACGCCTGTTCGATCACGTCCGCTCCGGCCAGCCCATACAACCGCGGCCGCGGCGGGATCAGCGACGTATCGACCGGTTCATAGCCGATCTCCGGCTCTCCGTCGGCGCTCCAGGCGGCAATCGTCGATTTGAGCCAACGGCGGTTATTCTCTTCGAACACATCGCACCAGTGTTCGGCCTGACGCTTCCGCTCTTGCGGATCATTCGAATCGACCGCGGGCAGTTCGAACTCGGGCTTGTAGTGGGCGCCGCGACATTCATCGCGAAGCCGTGCCCCGCGCAAAATCGTTTTCGCCAGCGGGAACATGTCTTGCAACGCGCGGACGAACACCGCGTTCTGATTGGCCCAGCCGCTCCGATCAGCCACGGCCGCCCGCCGCGCCTGCTCTTCTAAGGCGCACACCTCTTGATAGGCGGCATCGAGCTCCGGGTTGCGGCGAATGACCGTGGCGGCACGGGTCATCGTCGCCCCAAGCTGTTGGTGAATCCGATAGGGATTCGGGCCGCTGTCGCCTCGGGCGATCAGGCGATCGTACTGCTCGCGGTGGGCGCGCTGCGCCTGCTCGAAGACGGAGGCCGGCGCCTCGGCCGGGCGGCGCTGCTGTGCGTCCACATAAGCGGCAATGCCCGGCGCCACGGTCAGGCCGCTGAAAATGCAGGCAATCAGCGAGTTAGCGCCGAGCCGATTCGCGCCGTGGTATTGATAATCGCATTCCCCGATGGCGTACAAACCGGGAATATTGGTTTGCTGGTTCCGCGGCGAGCCGATGACCAACTCGCCGTCGTTGGTCCGCTCGTAATCGCACCACAAACCGCCCATCGTGTAGTGGACCGCGGGGAATATCTTCATCGGCGTGGTCCGCGGGTCGACGCCTTGGAACTTCTCGTAAATCTCGAGAATGCCGGCCAATTTGCGATCGAGCATGTCGCGCGGCAGATGGGTTACGTCGAGATAAACGCACATCCGATCGGCCTGCACGCTGAGCCGTTCTTCGATGCAGATGCGAAAGATCTCGCGGGTGGCGATGTCGCGCGGCACCAAGTTGCCGTACTTCGGGTAGCGCTCTTCAAGAAAGTAATATCGCTCGCTCTCCGGGATGTCTTGCGGGCGGCGCGGGTCTTGCGGGCGGCGCGGCACCCAAACCCGTCCGCCTTCGCCGCGGGCGCTTTCGCTGATCAGCCGGAGCTTATCGGCGCCGGGAATCGCCGTCGGATGCACTTGGATGAACTCGCCGTTGGCATAGCGGGCGCCCTGTTGAAACACCCGGCTGACCGCGCTGCCCAAACAGGCCATCGAATTGGTCGATCGCCCGAACAACGCACCGCAGCCGCCCGAGGCGATCACCACCGCGTCGGCCGGCAGCACGAAGACTTCCATCGACTGAATATCTTGGACCGCGCAGCCGCAGGCGCGGCCGTGCTCGTCGCGGATCAAGCCGAGAAAGTCGGCGGACTCGTATTTTTTCACCCGGCCGGCACATTCCCAGCGGCGCACTTGTTCGTCGAGCGCGTAGAGCAACTGCTGGCCCGTCGTCGCCCCGGCAAACGCGGTGCGACGATAGAGCGTGCCGCCGAAACGCCGCTGGTCGCGGAACCCTTCGGGCGTGCGGTTGAAGGTGACGCCCAGCCGGTCCATCAGGTCGATGATCCGCGGGGCCCAATCGGCCATCGCCTTCACCGGCGGCTGATGTTGCAGGAAGTCGCCGCCATAGACCGTGTCGTCGAAGTGTTTCCACTCGCTGTCGCCCAACTGGCGGGTCAGATCGTTCACGCTATTGATTCCGCCCTGAGCGCACGCGCTGTGCGAACGCTTCAACGGCGTCAGACTGACGACCGAAACGTCGAACTCCAGCTCGGCCAACTTCATGGCGGCCGCCGAGCCGGCCAAACCGCCGCCGATGATTACCACTTTGGGGCTGGGCATATACTTCTCGCTGATTCGAAATGATCACTTTTCTCCCGGAGGAAAAAGAGTCATCTTCAAGGCACGTACGATAACAAAATCCTCAACGGCACGGGCGACGCTGCGTTGGCCATTGTCAGCGGACCGGCCCTTGGGCCAAGCCGATCTGACGCGGCAGCGATTCCTCGGCCGCTTGTTCGGTTGCGGAAAGAAGGGGACCGGCAGCGGACGTTTGGCCCGCCCGAACCATTGCCCCCAACGCGGCCAGCCCGATCGTCAGCAGCACAACGCCGACGACCGCACAAGGAAGATTCATCCGCCGCCGTGCCGCTTCGCTCGTCCAAACGCCCCACGACATCCCCATCGTCCACAGCCCGTTGGCCAAGTGATACACCGACGCTGTTACCCCGACCGCATAGCACGCGATCACCCACCAGGCCCGACCAATCGCCGCCGCGGCCGTCGCGGGCGCATCTTCGGCAATAAATCTTGCTCCGCCCAACGGCCGAGCGACGTTTTCTACCCACCACGACCATCGAAGCCAGCCGTGCAAATCAAACACATGCCACAAGATGAAGGCGAATGCCAACACGCCGCTGAGTCGTTGCAGCGTGTAGCGCCAGTTGTCGGCATAAGGGTAGCTGAGCACATTGCGCTTGCCGCGCGAAACGATCATCAGCCCGACGATCCCATGAAACAGAATCGGCAGAAAGATCAGCGACCATTCGAGCACGATGATCGTCGTCGGCCCCAGCTTGTGCAATTGATCGGCGCGGTGCTGGTAAGCGGCCGGGCCGTCGATAATCGCCGCATTGGTGGCCAGGTGAAACACCAAGTAACCGCCGATGGGCATCAGCCCCAGCAGCGAGTGCAGCCGCCGAATAGCGAAATCGTGCCGCCCGAACAGCGATGTCAAACGCGAGGCTTCCATAACTTGTTTCCGTTCGAGAAAAGCGACATCTGAGGCTCTGTGCCGCGTCCGCTGCGTCGAAAACCTGTTTATGCGGCCGACGATGGCCGAATGCTCTGCCGGATGCCCCGACGCGATCGATGCGGCGATTTCACTCGGCGGGCGTTGCCCCGTTCGCCGCGACTCGTCCACCGCTCAGCCCAGCGCCGGCGAGCGGAACACCACTTGTTTTTTCACCTGCATCTCTTCAAACGTGTACGGGATGCCGCCGACGCCGAGCCCGGCCTCGCGCAACCCGGCAAAGGGCATCCAATCGACGCGGAATGCGGTGTGATCGTTGATCATCACCGTAGCGGCGTCGATGCGCCGCGCGACGCGCAATGCCGTGTCGATATTGCGGCTGAAGACGGCCGCCTGGAACGGGCAATTCAGGCGATTGGCGGCCGCGATGGCCGCTTCGACAGAATCCACCTCGGCCACGCACACCACCGGGCCGAACACCTCGTGCGTCATCACCCGTGAGTCGTCGGGCGGGCTGAACAGCACCGTCGGGGCATAGCAAGTCGACGATAGCGGCCGCGCGCCGCAAAGGGCCTCGGCCCCGCCGGCGATCGCCTCGCGCACCCATTGATCGACCCGTTCGACCTCGCTGGGGCGGATCATCGGGCCCACTTCGGTGTCCGGCAACGTCGGGTCGCCCACCCGCAGCTTTTCGGCCGCTGCGGCGATGCGCTGCGCCAAGGGGCGAGCGACCGCCTTCTCGGCGAAGATCCGCTGCACCGAAACGCACACCTGCCCCGCATGGTAGAACCCGCCCTTGGTCAACAGCGGAACGGCCAAGTCGAGATCGGCGTCGGCAGCCACCACGACCGGCGCCACCCCGCCGTGCTCCAGCGAGCATCGCGCCCCTGGGGCCAGCTTGCCGCGGAGCATCCAACCCACCGGGCCGCTGCCGATGAACGATAGGAACCCTACGCGCCGATCCGCGGCCATCGCCACGTTCCACTCGCGGCGATCGATCACCAACGCCTGGCACCACTCGGGCGGCAATCCCGCTTCGCGCAAGATGCTCACCAAGCGGTAGCAGCTCAACGGGGTTGCTTGCGCCGGCTTGACGATCACCGGGCAGCCGGCCGCAATCGCCGGCCCGGCCTGATGAACGATCAGATTGAACGGGTGGTTGAATGCGCTGTAGGCCAACACCACCCCGATCGGCTCGTGAGTCGTAAACGCCCATCGCTGCGATGACGCCGCGTTGAGCCCCATCGGCACTTCGTATCCGTGCTGGGTCCGCACGCACTCCACGCACGAACGAAGCCCATCGACGGCCCGGGCGATCTCCACGCGCGAATCGATCAACGGTTTGCCGCCTTCGCGGGCCGCCTCAACGGCAAGATGCTCCGCCCGCTGCTCGACCAACGCGGCCGCGCGGAGCAAAATGTCGATTCGCTTGGCCGCGGGCAACCAGCGGTCGCGGTCGCGAAACAGCGCATAGGCGGTGGCCAGCGCCGTTTCGATCACCGCTTCGGTCGCCGTGTCCACTGTGGCGATCACCGATCGGTCGAACGGCGCATGCACTTCCAGCGGAGTCCCATGTTCGCTCGTTCCCGGAACCATCAAGGAATAGTGTTCGGTCATGTCGGCCTCCGGCTCATCGAGATTGCATCGCCGGCCCATCCATCGCCGCAACCGATGCCGCGGCGCGACCAGTCGTCAACCACCGATCATGGTCATCGTGTTCTTCTGATGATAGCGAAGCGGTCAATCGCCCGGCAAGCAATGTTTGCCCAACGAACCGGCATTTGGCCGACCCGCCGCGCGTTCTTCACGTCGAATGAAGCAGAGAATCGTGCGAAAAACCAGCCGCTTGGGAATGATTACTCCGAAGCAATCGCCCCGAAGCGATCGCACACGAAGAATGGCGGTCGGTCGCCAACGGTCGTTCGCATCAGACACGCCTTGCACGGTCGTTGGCACTGAGAAACGACTTCACGCGAACGCAGAATAAAGATCGATGTAGCGGGCAACCATCGCCTCTTCGGAGAACTGCGATAGTGCCCGCTGCCGAGCGGCCAGCCCGATGCGCTGCCGCGCGGCTTCGTCTTCGAAAAGGCGGTGAGCATATCGTGCCAATCCCGCCCGATCGCCCTCCGGGATCAAGAAGCCCGATTCGCCGGGAACGATCAACTCGCGCATCTGCGGGGCGTCGGCGGCAATGACGGGCACGCCGGCGGCCATCGCTTCGAGGATGCCGCGCGGATGCCCGCCCTCGCTGCCCGGGGCCCACAGTAGCTCGCACAGCGGCAGCCAGCGCGGGGCGTCGGGCCGGCGGCCGAGGAAGTGAACGCGGTGGGCCACGTTGGCTTGGGCGGCGAACCTACGCAGCCGTTCGTATTGCGGTCCGTCGCCGAACAGCAACAGATGAACGTCGTGGCCGGCCACTTGCAGCAAGTCGGTCGCCCAAATCGCGTCTTTCCACCGTTTGGTTCTTCGCAGCTCACCAAGGCCGACGATCAATCGTGCCGTCGCCGGCAAACCGAGCTGATCGCGGACTTGCGCGCCCGTCAAGGGAAGCGGCGCCGGGGCCGAAACGCCGCCGGGGATCGCCACGAGCTTCGAATCCGGCCATCCTTGCCGCCGCCATCGAATGGCATCGGCCTGGGCCTGGACCACTAGCTTCACCTCAAGCCCGCTCCATCGGGCCGCCCAGCGCGCGAACGTGAGCCGTGTGGGCCCTTCGGGGCGGTGTTGCGTCAGCACAATGCGACGCATTCCGCACCACATCGCGGCGGCACATGCCCAGTCGTGCGCTGCCGAGCGCCAACTTTGCAGCACATCGGGACGAAAACTTCGGACCAAACGCGCCAGTCGAGAGAAGGCAATTGCATCGAAGCGGCCATAGCGACCGATCAACTCGACCGCAACGCCTGTGCAGGCAAGCTCTCGTTCGAGATCGCCGAGCCGTTCGAGCGCGGCAACGCAAACGGCATGGCCGGCGCGTGCGGCACCCGCAGCGACGGCAACCAGTTGCCGTTGCGCGCCGGCAGGCTCAAGCGTGGGAACAAGATGCAGAATGCGTTGCGTCACAGCAGCAGCGTTGAAAGCCGGTTCAAAGGAGCGTTGCGGCTCGGTGGAAATGAGCCGCAGCGGCCGGCTGGGCTTTGCGAGGCTTCCCAACCGGTGGCCACCGGCCACGATCTTACACCGCCGGCGCGGCTTCCCGCAACTCCGACCGCAGCCGTTGAATCTCGCGCTGCAAACCGATCCGCTCGGCCAGCCATCGCTGCGAACGCTCGCGGAGTTCGGCCTCGCGCTCGAGCAGTTGCTGCTCGCGAGCGACAAGGTTTTCGGCCATGCGGTCGATCTCGGCCCGTTGCGAAGCCGCTTGCGCCTCGGCATCGAGCCTTTGCTGTTTGAGCCGCTGGAATTGTTCGGCCAGTTGCCGACGGGCTGTTTCCAGTTGTTCCCGCTCGGCGTTCAGTTCGGCGGCCGCTTGGCGATAGTGCTCGGCCAGTTGCGAACGGATGCGGCCGATCGTTCGGGTGACTGCCGCCGGCGGAACGGCGCCGGTCAATTGAACCCAAAGCTCTTCGCCGGCCAGACGGATCTCGAGCGTCTCGCGGTGCATCGCCTGCAATTCTTGTCGCAGTTGCTTCAGCGCTTTGCGCGATTGCTCCAAGTGGGCTTCCCGATGCTCGATCAATCGGCGCTTTCGCTCCAACTCCTCGGTTTGACGTTGGAACTCGGCTTGCAGTCGGGCGCGCTCGGTTTCAAACTGCGAACGCATGGTGCGCTGCTCCTCGATCGTCGCCTCGCGGAGCTTTTCGACTTCAGCCACCGCCACCGCCAGTCGCGATTCGGCCAGCCCCAACGCCTGTTGACGTGCGTCGAGCGCCTCAGCCCGCTCGTCCAGTTGGCGGGTTCGTTCTTCGATCGTCGGCAACAATGCGGCTTCTCGCGCCATTAGTTCGTCCCAACGACGCTGCCATTCTGCTTGCTGCTGTTCCAAAGCAGCTTGATGAGCAGCCAACAGCTCTTCGCGCTTCGCCAAGGCCGCCTCGCGCCGCTCGCAACACTCCTGCCGCTCGATAAGCATCGCCTCGCGTTCGGCAAGCTGATGGGCCGCTTCGGTGCTTTGCCGCGACCTCGCGTCGGCCTGTTCGGCAACCGACTGCTCGGCTTGCCTGAGCATGGCCTCGGCGGCTTCACGCTGCGCTCGTTCGGCAGTGGCTAGGCGATTCAATCGCGCCTGCATCTGGCCGTGCATCTGCTCGACTTCGGCACGACGGGCTTCGATTTCGGCCTCTTTCTCGGCAAGCCAAAGCCGGGCAAGGCGTGCATCGCGTTCGAGCTGCGCCTGCGAGGCATTCAGTACGCTCTCGCGGTGATCCAGCTCGGCCTGCCGCTGATCGAGCAGCCGCGAAAGCTGCTCGGCCTGCTTCCGCAATCGTTCGACGACCAGAAGATCCGCCTCGCCGGCGGCTGCCACCAGATCGGCCTCTCCCGCCGCAAAGGGAGCCGCCGACTGCTCTTCGACCATTTTGGAAGAGCTCTGTTCACGCGGAGAACACCCCGAGTTATCGGCTGAGTCGGCATGGCTCGCGGTGGCGTTGCCCGAGACTAAACTGTGATCGGCGACGGGCGTTTCGCTCTCTGCGGGCGAGCATCCGCCAGCCCGACTGCTGGAATCCCCCGAAATACCCACATTATCAACTGATTGCTGTCCGTCAGTGCGACCCGACTGGAATTGGTCGATTGGGCACTCGGGCGGCATCTGAGCCAGTGAATGAGGCGGATCGACCCGCATCTCGACCCCTTCGGGCGACGGGGGAACAACCGCTGTCTGTCTGCGAGATTTCTTGGTGGCCATGGCCCGACCTTCCCGAGGTGCTGCATGGTGCCGGGCGCAATAGTCCGCGCGACCGGCAAGGTTTAGCCAAACCACTTGATCGGCATAAGCCGCCCAGAACGTGAGCGCGAAGGCGAAATTACAACGAACTTACGCGGCGGGTGGCAAGATATGGGAAATGGAGAAGATAGGTGGTGAAGCAAAATGTGCCTCTCAGCTTCGGCCTCGTTACGGGCTCCGATAACGAATGGTCAACAAGCCGCGTTGACGCCGCAAGCCCTTTTCGGTACAAACCGCACGCTCATTTCCCGACTTTGGCGACCGCACGAACAGAGCGGGCCGCCGATTCGTTGCTGCTCGGGTTATTGCGATCATGTCGAAGGACGTCCACCAAACGCAGCCGGCCGAAAACGCCGCAACGCCGAACGGCCTTGTGGGCCGAATCGGCGCGCTGCTGCGCGGATGGTTCTCGCATCCTTTGCAGGTTGTTACGGTCTCGGCCGGCCTGATCGCGGCGGGCGGCGGCATCGCGGTCATCTGGCTTGTGGCGCAGCCGCGACCGACGCCTCGCGAACTGTCGAAGATGGAAGCGGCGCTGCTGGCGCTCGACGCGCGCGACCTCGATACAGCAAAGGCTTGGGCCGAGGCCATCCTCAGCGAACCGAACTGTCCGCGAACGCAACAAGCCCAAGCGGCGTTCATTCTCGGCGCGGCAGCCGTTTATGAAGCGGAAGCGGCATCGCCGCGCAAGCGACGCGTATTCTACCTGGCCGCAGCCCAGCACTTGGAAGATGCCCGCATCATCGGTTTTCCCGAAGGCCGCGAAGCCGAAGGAAACCTGTTGTTGGCTCAGGCGTTGGTCGGCATCGGGCAATGGGCGCAGGCGCGACCCAGCTTGCTCAGCGCCCTCGAACTCAATCCGGAGCGAAAGGCCGAATTGCATCGCTGGCTTTGCCAATCGTACTTGAGCGATGCGACGCCTGATCTGACGGAAGCCCTTCGCCACAATCAGGCATGGCTGGCCACCGGGGCGTTGACCGAAGAAGAGCAACTGGCCGCATTGTTGCAGAAAGCCGAGATTCTTCTGCGGCAAGGCAAGCTCGACGAAAGCGAGGCCGTGCTTCGCGGCCTCGTCCCGCGCGAAATCGACGCTGCGGCCGTCCTCTTGCTGCAAGGCCGAGTGCTCATAGCCCGAGCGATGGCGCAGCGCGGCGCAGCCGACGCGGATCGGCCGAGCGGCGCTGCATCGGGGCACGGCGGCGACGGTCGGCCCGATCCGAACGATGCGGAGAAGCGGAAGTCGCTGTTGCAGGAAGCGGCCAAGACACTCCAGGCGGCCGCAGGCCGCGATTTGCTTTCGGGAGAAACCGCCGCTGCGGCGATGTACCTGACCGGCGAGTGTTTTCGTGCGTTGGGCGACGACCGGGCCGCGGCCGCTCAATATGCTCGAACGTCGCGGCTGCATCCCGAAACCGACGAAGCCTTTGCCGCCGACTTCCGCCGCATGCTCTTGCTTTGGCGCGAGAACAACGACTCCGAAGCCATGACGATCTTGGATCGTTTGGGAAAAGCGGCTGCCGCCGAGGGATTCCGCAATCGATGGGTCGCCCCTGCGGAAATCGCCGACGCGCTGATCGCCCGCTTCGAGCGTTTTCTCGCATCGACGGATCAAGCGCAAGCCGTCGAGCTGGCCCGCCGTGCAGCGCCGTTGTTGGGGCCGGGCAAGGCGGCGCGCTTGGAAGCGGAAACGCTGGCCGCCTGGGGACGCCGGCTGGCCGCCGAGGCGGAGAATGAACGTCGCCCCGACGCCGCCGAGCAGAAACGCATCGAGGCTCGCGAAAAACTCCGCGAGGCCGGCCGAGCCTACGAGCGTTTGGCGCAAATCGAGATCACCGCGCGGGAGTACCCCGACTATCTCTTCGCCGCGACCGAGGCCTACTACCTGGGGCACGATTATACCGGGGCCGTCCGCATGGCTCGTCTCTATCTCCGCAATGAAGTGCGGCGGCGCCATCCGCAAACACTGGTAATGCTGGGCGATTCGCTGTTGGCCCTGGGCAAAGCCGAGGCGGCCGGGAAAGCACTGGAGGAATGTATCGAGTTCTATCCGCGCGATCCGTTGGTGCATCGGGCGCGATTGCTGGCGGCTCGGGCATGCCTGGAAAAGGATCGGCCGAAACAGGCCGAGCAATACCTCAACGATAACCTGAACAGCAATGGGTTGACGCCCGACAGCATCGAGTGGCGCGAATCGCTTTTTGCATTGGGAATGTTGGCGCACCGAACCGGCGATGCCGCACAGGCGATTGCCCGCTTGCAGGAAGCCTTGGCACGCTACCCGCAGGCGCCCGAGGCCGTGGCGGCTCGTTATGCCCTGGCGGACGTGCTTGCCCGCCGCGCCCGTGCCGCGTTGACCGTCGCGGAGCAATCGGCCGATTCGGGCGCGCGACTCGTCTTGCCCAAAGCGGTGCGCGACGATCTGCAATCCGCCCTAGCCCTATATCGCCGCGTGCAAAGCGATTTGCAATCGCGGAATGAAATTGGAACATTGACGCCCGCCGACCGCGCGATGTTGCGCAACGCGATATTCGCCATCGGCGGCGTCTTGGCCGACTTGGGCGATTACGAAGCGGCGGCGCGCACCTTTGCCGCCGCCGGCATTCGTTATCAGCATCACCCGGCCGCCCTGAACGCCTATGCCCATTTGATTTCGCTCTATCGGCGGCTGGGACGCCCGCTCGACGCAAAACAAGCCATCGCCCAAGCGCGGCAAGTGCTGGAACGCATCAGCGGCGACGAAGGATTCGTCTCCGCAACGCCCTTTTCGCGGAGTCAGTGGATCGAGGTTCTCGACGATCTCGAACGATTATAGTTTTTCGGGCGACGGCTCGGCCGCCCCCGTTTCGGGACCAGTCATGGACGACTTTCCCACCGATCGCTTGTACGAGCTTTTGCGAGCGAAACGCAGTTGCCTGACGCAATTGCGCGATCTGTCGCATCGCCAGACGGAATTGATCGACGGCGGCGACATGACGCGGCTGCTCGATCTGCTGGTCGTCAAGCAACGGATGATCGAACAGCTTCAGCGGATCGAGCGAGCGCTTGATCCGTTCCGCGGCGAGCCGCCCGAAGCCCGCCGCTGGCGCAGCCCCGAGGTGAAGCAGCGGTCCGCCGACGAAGCGCAACAATGCGAACTGCTGCTGGCCGAACTGATGACTTGGGAGAAACAGGGCGAGGCCTTGCTCACGCGGCGCCGCGACGAAGTGGCGCACCGGCTGCAAGGCGTACACCGCGCCGCTCAGGCGCGGCAGTCGTACGTGGAACCCCCGGCCGACGGGGCCTGTCAATTGGACATTCGCGCCGGATAGGACTCGGTTTGACCCATGCGTTTTCGAGCCGCCCGACAAACCGCCCAATTTTTCAAAATATAGCCGCGAAGGACGGAACGCGGTTTGAACGGGGATTGCACGCAATCGCCCATGTCGTTGAGATCGCGGCCGATTGTGCGAGTGTGTGGAACTATTCGGTTTGAGGAAGCTGAGCACAACGCCTTATTGCTTGTTCGAGGTTCGTAACGATGACTCACACCGGTGACCCCCTGAAGAATCAAACGGAGCAGGCCACCGCCGGTTTGGCCGACGGCAGCCCGGCTGCCTGGCCGCCGGGCGAGTTGCAGGCGGTGCTGGCCGCGTGGAACGCCGCTACCGAGCGGCTTCAGCTCACGCACGAAGCGCTCCGCGCCGAGGTGCGCCGCTTGACCGACGAGCTCGAAGTGAAAAACCGCGAGCTGGCACGGAAGAACCGTTTGGCGGATCTCGGGCAGATGGCCGCGCACGTCGCCCACGAGCTGCGAAACGGGCTGGTGCCCGTCAAGCTCTATCTCGATCTGCTGCAACGCAGGATTGCCGGCGATTCGGGCAGCCTCGAGGTTCTCGACAAGGCGTTGGCGGGCTTGACCGCCGTGGACGGCACCGTGAACGACTTGCTTCAATTCGCTTCCGATCGTGCCGTGCAACTGCGTTCGTTCCGCCTGGCGCCACTGGTCGATCGACTGCTGGAAACGCTGGCGCCGACGCTTTCGGCTCAGTCGGTGGCGGCCGAGGTTCGCATTCCGCCCGACCTTCGGCTCACGGCCGACGAGCACCTGATCGAGCGGTGTTTGATGAACTTGGTGCTCAACGCCGTCGATGCCATGCCCGACGGCGGCCGGGTGGAAATCGTCGCTTGCCGTCGCGACAACGGGGCGGCGGTGATCGTCAGCGACTCCGGGCCGGGATTGAGCGACGACGCCTTGCGCCGCGCCTTCGAGCCGTTTTTCACCACCAAGCGGCAAGGAACCGGACTGGGGCTGGCGATCGTCGCCCGCGCCGTCGAGGCGCACGGGGGCGAGGCGAGCATCGGCAATCGGCCCGAGGGCGGCGCGTCGGTGGAACTCTTCTTTCCGACACGGGTGCAGGAGGCGGCGGCATGAACGCATCTGGGCAAACACCGAAAACGCGAGCCAACGGCCGAGTGTTGATCGTGGACGATCATCCTGAGGCCCGCGAATCGACGGCATTCGTCTTGCGCCAGGCCGGGCACGCCGTCGAGTGCTGCTGCGGCGCGCCTGAGGCGTTGGCCCGCACCGCCGGCGAGAACTTCGATGTCGTGGTAACCGACCTGAATATGCCCGGCATGGACGGGCTAGAGTTCATCAAGCAACTGCAAACGCGGCGGTTTTCCGGTCAGGTGATCATGATGACCGCCTACGCCACCGTAGCCACCGCTGTCGAAGCGATGCGGCACGGCGCGTTCGACTATCTGGAAAAACCGTTTTCCGCCGATCGGATCGAACAGTTGGTTGCCCGCGCCCTGCAACACGGCCGCATGCTCCGACAGGCCGAGGCCGCGCGCGCCGAAGAACTCCAGCCGGCGATGATCGGCAGTTCGCGGGCGATGCAGCAGTTGCGTCAACGGATTCTACAGATCGGGCCGACGCCGGTAACCGTGCTCATCATTGGCGAAAGCGGCACAGGCAAGGAATTGGTGGCCCGCGCCCTGCACGCATCCAGTCCCCGCCGCGACAAACCCATGGTCAGCCTGAACTGCCCCGCGCTTTCCGCCCAGTTGATGGAAAGCGAGTTGTTCGGACACGAAAAGGGCGCGTTCACCGGGGCCGATAGCGCCCGTGTCGGGCGATTCGAGGCTGCCGACGGAGGCACGATCCTATTGGATGAAGTGACGGAAATCGACTTGAACTTGCAGGCCAAGTTGCTCCGGGTCTTGCAAGAGAGGGCCTTCGAGCGGGTCGGTTCGAGCCGGACGTTGCGCGTCGATGTCCGCGTGCTGGCCACCACCAATCGCGATTTGCAGGCCGAGGTCGCCGCCGGTCGGTTCCGCGAAGACCTTTATTTCCGCTTGGCCGTTGTTCCCTTGGTCGTGCCGCCGCTGCGGGAACGTCGCGAAGACATTCCCGAATTGGCCCAGTACTTCTTCGCGCGTTGCGCCGAACGATTGAACCGCGAGCCCTGCGTGCTGGAACCTTCGGCCACGGAATTGCTGATGGAATACCACTGGCCGGGGAACGTCCGCGAGTTGGAGAACCTGGTGACTCGGGCCGCGGTGCTTAACACCGGCCAGCCGGTTGCCGCCGACGAGCTGCAACGCTGGATCATGGCGCTGCCCGGTGACGTCGCCGCCCAACAGCGCCGGCCGGCGCCTGTCGCACAACCTGCCGCGATCCCCGTGGAAAGCATGAGCTTGCAAGAGATGGAACGGCGATTGATCGAGGCCACGCTCGAACGGTTCGGCGGCCACCGGGCGAAGACCGCCGAGGCCCTGGGCATCGGCGTCCGCACCCTGACCGGCAAACTTCGTCAATACGGCTACGCCCCGCGGGAGAAATCGTTCGCGCAGCGCTAAATAGTTACAAACAATTACGGAAGCAGCCGCCAGCGCGGCGAAGCGGCCGATTGTGTAGGGATGCGATTTGAACGGCCTTGTGTTTTCTGTGGTTTTATTTAGAGTCGCGCGGCCGCGAATCGGCTGAAACCGACTCGGCCGACAGGGCCTCGATTGCTGAAAACGGCGACGGAGGCTCGTTCACCGCGAACAAGAGAGATACGGAAGGAGAATCGAAACAGCCCGGCCGCACCAGACAGCCGCACCCGACGGCCGCAAACGGCAAAAACTGCCGATCGGCCGAAGCGCAGTTTCTGCCATAGAATCCGGCGAACGGATCGGCTGATTGATGACGGCCGAATTATCGGAAACGTCGGCAACGGAACTTAAGGGAAATCGACGAATCGACAAACAGCGGCAGCACAGCGTTCCGGAAACGCAGGCCGCCGCAAGGGCGGCACGCCGCTTGCATGGGATGATCATCACTGCCACGACGAAATAGTTGCACACAAGTGCGGAGGCGGCCGCCGACACGGCAAGGCGGCCGATGGGATGCAGTCCAAGTTTGAACCGCGTTGCGTTTTTCGCGGTCTTATCAGGAACGATGACGACAAACATGACGGCCGGATTGTTTCAATCGACGACGATTCCCGTGTTGGAGCAGGTCGTCTGTTTCACGCAGGCGCGTCACAACGTGCTGGCGGGAAACATCGCCAATATCGACACGCCCGGGTATCAAGCGCGCGATTTGGCCGTGGCCGACTTCCAGCAGCGGCTTCGCGGGGCAATCGAAGCGAAGCATCGGCCGACGCCGGTTTCGCCGGGCGACCTGGTCGCGGCGGCAAGCGAACCGTTGAACGTTACGGCACAGAACACCCCGACGGTCATGCTTCAAGACGAAAGCAAAGTGGGCATGGAATATCAGGTTTCGGAGATGGTCAAGAACCAGGTGCAGCACAATTTGGCGTTGCAAATCATGGTCCATCAGTTTCGGCAGTTGCAAACAGCGATTGCCGGCCGGCTCTAAACAAAACGGTGAAACATCGAGGGCGAGTGCAACGGGATCAACGAGCAATCGGCCGCTTTGCCGCGCTTGCGGCCGCTTTGGCAAATAGGCGGAGCCAATCCGACGGCCCGCCGGTGACGCGGCGGCGCGGCGGGCGCGTTCCGCCGGCATCGATCTTCGGAAAAGGAGCGTTGCGTTATGTTTCCTTCGCTAGACATCAGCGCCAGCGGCTTGGCGGCTCAGCGCATGCGGATGAACGCGATTTCCAGCAACCTGGCCAACATTTCCACCACACACAACGAGAAAGGCGAGCCCGAACCCTACCAACCCCGCTTCGTGATCTTCGAAACCGATGACTCGATCGGGGGCAACGGAGCGGCCGGCGTCCGCGTCGGCAAGGTCGAGGTCGATCCGGTCGAGCCGCTATGGAAATACGAACCGAATCATCCCGACGCCGTGAAGGAAGGCCCGAAAAAAGGCTATGTGGCCTATCCCAACGTGAACATGATGACCGAATTCACCGACGCGCTCGAGGCGGCTCGAGCCTACGAGGCGAATCTCGGGGCGATGGATATCAGCAAAGACCTGCTCAATCAAACACTGAAGATTCTGGCGTAACGACGGCGCGGCGGGCCGCGCCGCAGAGCGCCGTTCGCGCCATCAACAAGGTGAACCGCGATGAGTCCGATTCAAGGTCTTTCGTTGACGCCGCCGCCGGGGGTGATTGCCCCAGCCGGCGAGGCGACTGTCTCGGGCGGTCCGAGCTTTCGCGACTACCTGTTGAAATCGATCGACGAAGTCAACGCCATGCAAGCGGCGGCCGATCGCGCCGTGGAACAACTGGCCGTGGGCGGCGATGTCAATCCGGCCGAGGTGCTCACCGCGGTGCAAAAGGCCGACATCGCCTTCCGCATGATGTTGCAGGTGCGCAATAAATTGGTGCAAGCGTTCGAGGAAGTGCAAGCCATCCGCATTTGAAGGCCCGCTTCGCCCCAAACGCCGCGGCCGCACGAAGCGGCCGCCGAAGTCCGTCGGACACGAAGGAATCGTAGAACGTGGACACGATCAACCGATTGCTCGAGCAACTGAACGATCTGTTCCGGTCGATGACCATCGGCGCACGGGTGACCACGGCCCTGTTGCTCGTCGCGGTGGTGGTTGCCGCCGCTTATCTGTTCACCGGTCGCGTGGCCGGACCGGAGGTGGACCTGTTGCACGGCATGCCTGTGCCTGCGTCACACCTGCAAGCGATGACGGCGGCCTTCGGCAAGGCCAAGCTGACCAATTTCGAGATTCGCGGCACGCAGGTGTTCGTGCCTCGCGGGCAAGAGGCGACGTACATGGCCGCCTTAGCCGCCGAGCGGGCGCTGCCGCCCAACTTCGGCAGCGCGTTCAACCGGCTTTCGAACGAAAGCGGCAATCCGTTTGTTTCCAGCGAAGAACGTCGCGAGCGGGCGAAGATCGCCCTGCAGGAAGAACTCGCCTTGATCATCGGACGCATGCCCGGCATCGAATGCGCCTCGGTGATCTACGCCACGGAAACCAAGGGAGGATTGAACCGCGAGAAGTACACGACGGCCTCGGTCAGCGTCAAACCGATCGGCGAGACGCAACTCGACGACAACAAGGTGGCCTCGATTCGCCATCTGGTCGCCGGCGCGGTGCCGGGGCTGAAGCCGGAAAACGTAACCATTGCCGATCTCAACGGGCGGGTCTATGTGGGCGATTCTCCCGATGGCGGCGCAGAGAACGGCCTCTACCTGACCCTCCAAGGTCTGCACGAAAAACGCTTGAAAGAGAAGATCCTCAGCGCCCTCAGCTATGTCCCTCGCGTGACCGTCGAGCCGACCGTGGTGCTCGACCGCGAGAAGCACAATCGCACGCGGGAAGTGCAGCACGATCCGAAAGCGGTTGCCTGGCGCACAAGCGAGAAGACGTCCACCCACACTCGCGATTCCGCGGGCCCGGCGGGCAGGCCCGGCTACGCCGCTCAACAGGCGAACGCCCCGGCGGCCATCGCCGCCGCTCGGGGAAGCAAAGAGGAAGGCGAAGAAAGCGAAACGGAAACGATCAATTTGGTGGGCGGCAAACAAGTCGAGAAAGAGACAGTGGGCCTGACGCCGAAACGAGTGTCGGTGGCCGTCGGCGTGCCGCGGAGCTACTTCGAGAAACTCTGGCACGAACGCAACAACCCGGAAGGCGACGATACGAAAAAACCGAACGATGCCGACTTGCGCACCATCGCACAAGAGGAAATGACCAAGATCCGCAAACATGTCGCCGGATTGCTCCCGCCCGTCGAGGGCGTCGCCGACGCCACTGAACTGGTGACTGTCACCGACTTCACCGACATCAAACTGCCGGAGCCGGCCGGGCCGGGCATCGGACCTCAAATCCTCCAATGGGTGCTCGAGCATTGGAGCACGCTGGGGGTGATTGCCGTGGCGCTGGTCGCCATGGGAATGCTGCGCTCGCTGGCCAAGGCCGTTCCGCAAGGAGGCGGCGAAGCCGTGCTCTCGCTGCCTTCGCCCGCCGCTGGCCCGAAACTCGCCGCCGGCACCGCTCCGAGCGATGCCGCGTCGGCCGAGGAAGCGGCATCGGCCAACCGTTTGCGCCGCTTCCAAACAGGCAAGTCGTTGCGCGACGAGCTTTCGGAACTTGTGCAAGAGGATCCCGACGTGGCGGCAAACATCCTCAAGGCGTGGATCGGCAGTTCGAACTGAGTATCGTGGCCCAATCCGGGGGCAACGGACGCCTACGCTGATCGAGAATTGGGAAGCTGACGGAAAACGAGCATGGACGCGACGGAACAAGGAATCCGCAAGGTTGCCATTCTTGTATCGAGCCTTCAGCCGGCCGCCGCCGAGGCGGTGCTGCGGCAGATCGGCCCGGCGCGCGCCGCCGAGGTTCGCCGCGCAATGCGCCGGCTGGGCCCGATCGATCCTGAAGAACAGCGGCAGGTTCTCGACGAGTTTCAGCGAGCCGGGCGGCTCGGCGCCGGAGAAGCGCCGGAGGCGGCGCGCCGCGCGTCAGGCGGCGGCGTCGAGCTCGATGCCGACCTGGCGCAACGGCTCGGATTGGCTTCGAGCAAGCCGCGATCGGCCGCACCGACTGCACCGACCGCTTCGTCGGGCTCGGCCGGTCCGCGACCGTTCGCCGCGTTGGCCGACGCCGAGGCTGACAAGTTGGCCGGGCTGTTGAGCATCGAATTGCCGCAAACCATCGCGCTGGTCTTGGCCCATCTTACGCCCGAACAATCCGGCGCGGTGCTGGTGCGGCTTCCACCGGGCTTGCAGGCCGAAGTGCTCCGCCGGCTAATCGATCTGGAAGAGATCGATCCGGAAGTGCTTGCCGAAGTCGAGGCCGCGCTGCAATCGCGGCTGAATAAACAAGTGCCGATGCAGCGGCGGCGTGTGGCGGGAATCGGGGCCGTTTCGGGCATCCTGCAATCGTGCGCCGGACCGGTGGGCATGCAGATCATCGAGAACCTCAGCGCCTACGATCCGAAACTCGCCGAGCAACTCGCTCCGCCCGGCATCGATTTCGACGACCTGAGCCTCCTCGACGACGCTTCGCTGGCGTTGGTCTTTCGCACCGCCGGAGACGAACTGACGCAAGTCGCCTTGATCGGGGCTTCTCCGCGGCTCGTCACGCGGCTTATCGGCCGTTTGCCCATCGAACAGGCCGCGGCGCTGCGCGAGGCGATCGAATTGCCCGGGGTGATCCGTCTGAGCGACGTGGAAGACGCCCGCGCCGAAGTGGCCGAAGTGGCGCGTCGGTTGGCCGCGCAGGGCCGAATCCGCCTTCCGCATCAACGCGATCGAGATCTCGCCGCTTAGAAGGAGGAACGACCCGTGCCCACCATCATCCGACCCGGCGAACATCATCGCTCGACGCAGGCCGCCGCCTTCAATTTCGAAGACCTGGCCCGCCAAGCGAAGCAGTATCTCGATCAGGTTCGGGCCGAAGCCGGCAAAATCATCGCCGAGGCCCACACCCAAGCGGCTCAAATCCGCAAACAGGCCGAGATCGACGGACGCCGCGCCGCGATGGAGGCCCAACAACGGCTCGTCGCCGAGCAGTTGGCCGGTGTTTTGCCCGCGTTGCGGCAGGCCGTCGCTCAAATCGAGCAATCAAGAGACGGATGGCTGCGTCATTGGGAGCAGGCCGCCGTCGAGGTTGCCGCCGCCATCGCCGCGCGCGTGGTTCGCAGCGAACTGACGCGCCGGCCCGAAATCCCCGTCAACCTGGTGCGCGAGGCGCTGCAACTGGCCGCGGGCAACACGCGGGTGCGGATTGCGCTAGCCCCAGCGGATCATCAGAAGATTGCCGAGCAAGTTCAATCGCTGGTCGAAGAGATGGCCGGATTGACAGCGGCCGAAATCGTGCCCGACGCCGACGTCAGCCCGGGCGGTTGCCGGGTCGAAACCCAATTCGGGCTGATCGATCAACAGATCGAATCGCAGTTGAGACGAATCGTGGAGGAACTGACCGACTAAGGAACTCTAACGATCCATACGCTCCATGCTCCGCGCGAGGGAACGACACCTCGCGGAGCCAAAAGGGCCGATGGGTTTTGTTGGAGCCACTGAAAACACGGCACGCAATGGCTTGCGGCACCTGAGGCGGGCGAAGCGGAAACGGCGCGCCGTCCGCCGCCTTCGACAGGCCTCGGCCGTCCGATCAAACGTCAGAGTGAAACAGCGATGTGGAGCATTCGGGAACAACTCGAGCAGCTTACGCCCACGGCGATTGTGGGCCGCGTTGCGCATTCGGTCGGGCTGACGGTGGCGGCCGCGGGGTTTCCCGCCCCGATCGGCGCGCTGGCCGAGATCGAACGGCCGCACGGCAGTCCGCTTACCGCCGAGGTGATCGGCTTTCGCGACGATCTGACACTGCTCTACCCGCTCAGCGATCTTTCCGGGGTGCGTCGCGGGCAACGGGTGCGGCTGAAACGGACATCGCGTTGGCTTCGGGTCGGCGGGGCGCTGTTGGGCCGCGTGATCGACGCGACGGGTCGAACCGTCGATGGCGGCCCGCGGCCGGCGCTTCCCGACCGCGCCGCTCTCGATCGCCGCCCCCCGCACGCCTGCGACCGTCCGCGCATCACCGAGCCGTTGGCCACCGGCATCCGCGCCATCGACGGATTGTTGACCTGCGGGCTGGGACAGCGGATGGGCATCTTCGCCGGTTCGGGGATCGGCAAGAGTGTGTTGTTGGGGATGATGGCCCGAAACAGTTCGGCCGATGTGAACGTGATTGCGCTGATCGGAGAACGCGGACGAGAACTGAATGAGTTCCTCCAGCGAGATCTCGGCGCCGAGGGAATGGCGAAAAGCGTGGTCGTCGTCGCCACCAGCGACGAACCGGCGCTGCTGCGGGTGCAAGCGGCTTGGGCTGCCACGGCCGTAGCAGAGTATTTCCGAGATCAAGGCAAGAACGTCTTGCTGATGATGGATTCGCTGACGCGCTTCGCCCTGGCGCAACGCGAAATCGGACTAGCCGCCGGCGAACCGCCGACCACCCGCGGCTTCCCGCCTTCGGTGTTCGCCCTGTTGCCGCGGTTGGTGGAGCGCGCCGGGCGCGGGCCGAAAGGAAGCATCACGGCGTTCTACTCCGTGCTGGTCGAGGCCGACGACCCCAACGAGCCAATCGCCGACTGCGTGCGCGGGCTGCTCGACGGCCACACCTGGCTTTCCCGCAAACTCGGATCGAAAGGACACTACCCGGCGATCGATGTGTTGGAAAGCCTGAGCCGCCTGATGCACGACGTTGCCTCCAGCGAGCATCGCGCGGCCGCGGCGGCGATGCGCGAGCTGTTGGCCGCCTATCGCGACCACGAAGACCTGATTTCGATCGGGGCATATCGCCGCGGCGCCAACCCGACGGTCGATGCCGCCATCGAGCAACTTCCGGAAATCCAACGATTTCTCCGACAAACCCGAGACGAACCGGCCCCGTTCCAACAAACGTGCGAGCGCTTGATCGGCTGGCATCAAGCGATGCGCGCCCCGGGCGCGGCCGGGAAAGGCAAATAAAACGGCACGAAAGGAAGAAACGATTGCGGATGACGCCGACTGATTCGGTTTCGCCCGCCGCCGGCCCGATCGTGCAGACCCGGATGGAACCGCGACCGATGGAAAGCGGTTCACATGGTGATTGCGCGCACGAAAGCCGCGTCGTGGCGACCGCGGCCGCTGGCGCAATGGTGAGGGACTATTCCGTAAACGCCCAACCCCCCGGCGCCATGCGTGCCGGATCGATGGACTAGAACGATGAGCGTGTATCGTTTCCGGCTGGCAACAGTGTTGCGGCTGAGGCAATCAGAGCGAGATCAGCGCCGCGGCGAACTGGCCGAGGCCTATCGCGTGGCCGACCTGTTGGCCCGCCAGGCCGACCAGCTCGCCCGCGAGCTCGACAGCCTGCGCCGGCAGCAGCGCTGCGCCGTGGGGCCGGGGACGATCAATGTCGATCTGTTGGTCGATTCGCAGCGATACGAAGTGGCGCTGCGCGCCCGCCAGAGCCAGTTGGAGCGGCAGCGGGCGTCGGTTGCGGAAGAAATCGAACGGCGCCGCGCGGCCTTGGTCGAGGCCGATCGTCAGGTGCGCACCCTGGAGTTGCTCCGCGATCGGCAAGAACAGCAATTCCGCAAGAACGAAGAACGCCGCGAAATGCAACGGCTTGACGAAGTGGCGCAGCAGCGCGCGCTGCAACGGGAGGGTGTGTGATGGGCAAGTTGTTCCGCATCCTCGGCGCGGCGGTGGCCTACTTCTCCATCGGCACGGTGGTGGCGATGGTGATGATCGTGGCCGGTTTCATCTACAAAACGGAATTGACGCATGAAAAGTGGATGCGGATGCTCGCGGCCGCCTACGGGCTCGATCTCCCCACGACCGCGACGCCGTCGGCCGCACCGCCGAAAAAAAGCGATGCCCCACCGGAACAGCCCTCATTTGAAGAGATGCTGGAACGCCGGGCCCGGGCCGCGCGCGATCTCGAACTGCGCGAACAGACCCTCCAGACCCTCCAGCGCGAAGTGCGACAACAACAGCAAACCTTGGTGGAAGAGACGAAACGGCTCAAGACGCTGCGCGAGAATTTCGAAAACGAATTGGCGGCAATGCGCGAGGCCGCGACCGCTGCCGGCCGCGACGACGTGCGCCGCACGCTGGAGACAATCAAACCGAAGCAGGCGAAGGAGCAGATCGTCAAGATGCTCGCCGACGACCGGCTGGACGAAGTGGTCGAATTGTTCTCGCAAATGTCCGACACGAAACGAGCGAAAATCGTCGCTGAGTTCAAGACACCCGAGGAATCCGAACAACTAAGCCGCATCCTCAAACGCGTGCGCGAGGGCGTGCCGCTGGCCGAAACAACCGACAAAACGCGCGCGGCCATCAATCAACCGCAACCGATCACGCCCTGAGGGGAACTGCTGACCATGTCGCAATTGAGTGCCGATCCGCTGCGTAAGGCGGCGTTGAATGAGTTGCTGTCGGTTGATGCCGCGGCCCTGCGCGCCGCGCGCCGCGGCGAGTTCCATAGCGAGTTGAGCCGCGTGCAACAGCAGCAGCGCGAACCGCCGCCCTCCAGTCAACCGCCGAGCACGCGGGGCGAACCGGCTGAAGCAGCCAAAGATGCCGGCGCCGGCGATTCCACGTATTCCAGCGATTCGGGCGACTGCCATCGCACTCGCTCGAGCGGCAGCGAATCGAGTTCGCAAACGTCCGCGGACGGCGCGGCCCAATCATCAACGACCGACTCATCAACGAACGATAAGGATTGTCGCACCGAAGAAGACGAGTTGAAGGGTTCTGGGCAGCCCGAGGCGGTTGCGTCGGGCGAAAGCTGCGGTCCGTCGGCAGTCTGCGACGACAAGCCCGCGTCGGGCGATGCGGAAGAAGGAAACGTGGTCGCCACCGACGCGCCGGCCGACGCCGGCCCCGACGCCGGCGTTCCCTCCGCCGCCGGCGAGCAAGCCGGAGCCGAACACAATGCGCTGCCGGACTCCGGTCAAAATGAAACCTCTGTGCCCGCCGCAGCCGCAGACCATTCTGCCGCCGCCGAGCAACAGGCCCAAACGACGATCGAGGCAAAGTCGCAAGGGCCGGGCCCGGCGGTTACCGCGTCGGCCGCTCTCAGCCGCGATCATCGCGACAAGGCCCCGACCACCGAGGAAACGGCGGTTTCGGGCGAATCGCACCGCGAGCAAAACAGCGACCCGGAATCGGCATCAACAGGATCGGCCGCCACCGAGATCGACATCGAGGCATTGCGCCTGCCTGCCGGCGGTGGATTGAATCGGAATCGCGCGACCCAATCAGCGCCGGGCGACAGCGGCCCGCGGCGCGCAACCCCAGCGGCCGACGCGCGAGCAGGATCGCGCCGCGCGAAAGCGGCAGATACTCCGTCCGCCGTCAATCTGCCGGCCGCGCACGTTCCCACTGCTGATTCGTCGCCGGAAGCGACGACCACCATCGCCCCCGCCGCTGCGGCAAGTCAAACAATCACGGCTGCGACGATGACGGCCGCTCCGTCCGCGCCGCTGCCGACCTCCGCCTCGCCCGAGGCCGCGCCCGCGGTGATCGGCGTCCGTCCGACAACGGCGACCAGCGTGAGAAACGCTGCCACACCGGCCGACGACGGTTCGCCGCGCGATACAAGCGGCGGGATCGATCGCGCCCGCTTCGTGCAGCGCGTGGCCGGTGCATTCCGTGCGCTGAATGAACACAACCACACCCTGCGGCTGAGGCTGAGTCCGCCCGAGTTGGGCTCGCTGCGGATTGAAATCACGGTGCGCAACGGGCAAATGTCGGCGCGACTCGAAGCGGAGACCGCAGAAGCGAAGAACTTGCTGCTCGACCACCTGCCGGCGCTGAGGGAGCGGTTGGCCGGGCAAGAGATCAAAATCCAACAATTCCAAGTCGAGGTCGCCGATCGTCAGCCGGGCGGTGGCACATTTTTCGCCGGGCAAGACGAATCGCGACGCCGCGAGGCGCGGGCGGCCGGCACCCCCGGCCCCGCCCGCAGCAAACCGGCAGGGCCGCCGGTTGAAGCGGTGCGCGAAACGCGGCCTGCCGCCGGTGACGGCCGATTGAATGTCATCGTGTGAAACGGCAATCGTGTGAAACAACGAACTGATGTTGCCGCAGCGCCGCAGTGAAAGCGGCCTGCGTTGGAGAACGAATCGCCTCAGAGAGGCCAGTCAGCGATGCCGCGGGCACAAAGCCCGACATCGATTCACTTCCGCTCTGAGGACCAATGAACAGGAGCGAAAACGTGGCAAGTTCAGCCGTGGGCGGAATCCAAGGATCGGTCGGCGCGCAAAGCACCACAAGCGACGCCTATGCCAACTTGAATATCGACGATTTCATGAATCTGTTGATTTCCGAATTGAAGAACCAAGATCCCCTCGATCCGGTGAAGAACAAAGACCTGGTCGAGCAAATCGGTCAGATTCGGGCGATTCAGGCCAACCAATACCTGACCACGACGCTGACCGGCGTGATGCTCGGGCAAAACCTGAATACGGCCGCCGCCATGCTCGGTCGGCGTATTTCGGGATTGGACGATTCGGGCAAAGAGGTTCAAGGGAAAGTTACCGGCGTCGTTTTCCAGAACGGCGCGGCCAAGCTGCATGTAGGCGATCAAGTGGTGAGCTTGTCGAACGTGCAGAAAATCCTGACCGATCAGTCAACGGAGCCGTCGGCGGCACAAGAGACCGCCGTCGAACAGAGCGAATAGCGAACCTTAACCCCTTTTGGCGACACAGGCGAGAAGCGAACTGCCCTTGGACACGGGAACTCCGATGTTGTGCTCCTTGAAACGTTCAATCGCATCGCAAGCCTGCCGGCGAGGCAGCACGGGGCGGTGGATCAAACAGTCGGGCGGGCGGCGACCATTCGTGACTGGTGAATCGTCGAAAACCGTTTTGAAACGTTGAAACCGTTTATTTGAACGGACGATCTCATCCGGCAGTGCAGCACAACGCCCCGCGGCGTCGAGAGGCACGGCCGACAAACCGCACAAATCGATAGGAGTAACGAGACATGGGTTTGGCATCCGCACTAAGCACGGCCCTAACCGGGTTGAACGCGGCCGAAACCACGATCGACGTGGTAGGCAACAACTTGGCCAATTCGAACACAGTGGGGTTCAAGGCATCGACGGCTTCGTTCGCCACCCAATTCCTGCAAACCAAGAGCCTCGGGTCGGCGCCGACGAGCAACAGCGGCGGCACCAACCCGCGCCAAGTGGGGTTGGGCACGATGGTGGCGGATATCACGCCGAACTTCTCGCAAGGCACGATCCAAATCAGCTCGAATCCCACCGACATGGCGATACAGGGCGAAGGATTCTTCATCGTGCAAGGCAGCAGTGGCGATCGCCTGTACACCCGCAACGGCATCTTCAAATTGAACTCGGAAAACCAACTCGTCACCATCACCGGCAATCGCGTGCTGGGGTTCGGCGTCAACGACCAATATCAGATTCAACAAACCAACCTCGTGCCGTTGACCATTCCCTTGGGTGCCGCGGCCGTGGCTCGGCCCACATCGACCGCCTACCTCGAGGGCACGCTTTCGCCCACTGGAGACATCGGCGATCGGGCAGAGACGATCCAAACCGGCGTGCTCAGCAACGGGGCCATCAGCTATCCGACGACGGCCGTCAGCACGGTGGCCGCCACGCCGATGATGCTGACCGGCGTCACTTACGACAGCAGTTCGACGCCCGGTCCGATCGAGCCGGGCAACTACTACTACCGCTTTGTCTATGCCGATGACACGATGGCCAACGGGGGAACCGAGGGCATCGCTTCGGCCAACTCCACGCAGGTGACCGTGCCCGCCGGCGGCGCCTCGGTTCAAATCGATGGGCTTCCCGCCGACGACAAATATTCGTACGTCCGCGTCTATCGAACGGAAACCAACCATCCGGCCGACGATCCGAAATATTACTTCGTCGGGGAAGTCTCGACCAATTACTTCGATTGGACCGGCGCGTCGGCCACGGGCGTCAATGCCGTGGGTGGCGACGTTGACGTGGGCACCTACTACTACCGCATCGAGTACTCGAACGTTGCGTGGCCCGGCAGTGCCGACGGCCCCCTCTCGAAAACATACGACGCCTTGCAGGCCACCGTGGCCAGCGGCCAAAACGCAGTGGAGCTCAGCGGGCTATCGACCGGCGGATACGCCTTCGCCCGCATCTACCGCACCACGAAGAACCCGGCATCGAACCAAGACACCTACTACTATGTAGGGTCGATCGCCTCGGGGACGACAACCTTCACCGACATTACCGACGACGCCGGATTAGGGCCCGCCCTCTCGCACAAACTCTCCTTCACAGACACTACAACCAACGCCGATGCCACCGATCCGTCCACGCGGCATTTGCTTGACACCTATCCGTCGATCTCGGGCAATTACAACTACTATGTCACCTTCTACAACCGCGCCACCGGCGTAGAAAGCCGTCCGAACCCGCTGACCGTGCAAGGCATCACGGTCGAGCCGGGCCGCGTGCATTTGTACAACTTCCCCGGCACGACCGACTCGCTGCAATGGCCCCCGGCCGATTGCGAGACGCGGATCTATCGCAATTTGGCGACCGACGCGAATACGTTCTACTATGTTACGTCGATCAATCGCGTCGATGGCAACTTCAGCTATACCGACATGGTGCCCGATTCGGTGATTTCCGACGTGAGCGCTGTCGGCCCCGGCGGCGAAACCTTGCATTGGACGCTGAACCTCGACGGCCCGCCCATCAGCCAAAGCACGCTGCTCAAAGACGTGATTCGTCGCGACGGCTCCACCTATGCCCGCGTGTTCGATTATGCGGAAGGCACGACGGCAACGCTCGAATTCACCGGCAAAAAGGGCGACCGCTCGTTGGCGACCAAGACATTCACGATCACCGACACGACGAAGGTGATCGACCTCTACAACTTCATGGAGCAGGCCCTGGGCATCCAGAAACCGCCCGGACCCGATCCCGATCATCCGATTCCCATGGACGCCAACACGGGACACGCCGCCGGAGGCTTCGTGGAGGGCGGCAAAATCAAGTTCACGGCGAATAACGGCGTCGATAACGCAGTGAGCATCGGGCTTTCCGGTTTGCAACTGGTTACTACCGAGGGAAGAAAGACGGTCAATCTGCCGTTCACCGCGCAGCATCGCGCGGCCGGCAACAGCGCGGTGGCCGACTTCATCGCCTACGATTCGCTGGGCATTCCCGTCGCCGTTCGCATTACGGCGGTTCTGGAAAGCCGCAGCAGCACCAACACCGTTTATCGTTGGTATGCCGATTCACCCGACAACGACCCGCTGACCGGGGCGTCGATTTCCTGCGGAACGGGGTTGATCTACTTCGACGGCGAAGGGAATTTCATCTCGGCGACGAACTCGACCGTCTCGGTGATGCGCTCGCATGTCTCGTCGCGATCGCCGTTGGAATTCAACCTCGACTTCTCCCAGCTTTCGGGTTTGGCCGCCGATCACAGCACGCTGGCCATCTCGCGGCAAGACGGGTCGGCCCCCGGCGTGCTCACCAGTTTCATCGTCGGCGAAGACGGGCGGATCCGCGGCGTGTTCAGCAACGGCATCACCCGCGACTTGGGCCAAATCCGCTTGGCGCGGTTCAGCAACGTGGCCGGCCTGGAACAAAAGGGCGAGAATATGTATTCCGCCGGCGTCAACTCGGGCCTGCCGGTCGAAGGGAATCCCAACGAGCAGGGCATCGGGTCGATCATCGCCGGCGCACAGGAACTGTCGAACACCGACATCGGCGGCAACCTGATCGATCTGATCCTCGCCTCGACGATGTATCGCGGCAACGCCCGAGTGGTAACCACCGTGCAACAGATGTTCGACGAACTGCTGGCATTGCGGCGCTGAGCCGCCAGCTCGGCGAAACGCCCCGATCGGCCGGAAAACGACCGGCGGCGCCGTGTGCGTCGCCCGACTGGGGCGGCAGCTTGATTCAAGCGGGAACAGGCGATGATTAAGCTTACGCGGCTCAACGGCTCGTCGTTCATCCTCAATGCCGAATTGATTTGCACGGTCGAGGCCCAACCCGACACCTTCATCACGCTTACCACCGGCGAGCGGATGATGGTGGCCGAGTCGCCCGACGAGGTGCTGCGCCGCGTAATGGCCTATCAACAGGCGAAACACTTGGTGCCCGCGCCGCGCCGGCCGGCCGACGAGCCGAGAGAGAAGCGATGAGCTGATCGGCCGTGCGATCGCTTCGGCAATTGCTGCAACGTCACCGGATAGGGTGCTGCAACGTCACTCGATGGAGTGCGGCAACGCGCACCGGCCGGTACGCAGAAGCAGCCGACGGTTTACCGCACATAGTCGCATTCGATCGTGATCGGCAAGCTGCCGTAGGGAATCTTGTACGCCTCGCGATCGATCTTCAACCGCCCGCCCACGCGGGTCATTTTCGTCGTGTAATCCGCGCGCAAGTCGCCGCCCATCACCACGCGAATCATCTCGATGGATTTCAGCTGCTTCGAGCAGAAATTGCAGTGCCCCATCGAGGGTACCAAGATGAACTCCTTGAGATTGGCCACTTGCCGGCCGGGAAACATGAACCCGCGGATAAACACCCGCTCGCCTTCGAGCTTGTCCAAGTCCGGCGGAACTTCGAACGGCTTGTCTTCATCGGGCACGAAATTTTCGAAGGAAATGACTTTGTAGCCGATGGGCACCTCGTAGCGGCCGGTCCACAAATAGAGAACCCCGCCGAGCAATCCCATGCCGGCGCTCAACGCCATTCCACCCAGCGCCAAGCCGGCGCCGGTTGTTTCCTGCACGCTTCGCTCGACTTGCTTGAGCGCGCGCCAGCCGAACACCAATCCGCAGACGGGAACCACAACCGCCAACCAGTGGAAAAAGACGACGATCGAAGCTGCCCCGAACACGACGCTGAGCACGGCGGCCGGCGCCACGGCCCGATAGCGGATCGGGGCTACGGTTTCGCCCCCTGCGGGCATCCCAACGATAGATGCGTTCGACATCGCTTCCTCTCTCACGACTCGCCTGCCCTCAACGGCCGCGCTCGAACGCGGTCAGGTTCCGGCTTGCAGCGATCGGGCGACATCGGTTCGATACGCCACCGCCGCCGGCAGGTAGCCGACAACCGTCGCCAAAAAGATCAATCCCGGAATGAGAACCAGCTCGACGAGTTGAAAATCCCACATCGCCACGCGGACCCCGGTTTGTTCGGCGATCATCGGACCAATCGCCCCGATCAGCCCGTGCCCCAGCAGAATCCCCAGCGCACCGCCGCCCAGCGACAGCAGAATCGATTCCAGCAAGATCACGCTCATCACCACCAGGCGACTCGCGCCCAACGCCCGCATGATGGCAATCTCGTGGCGGCGGTCGCTCATGGAATTATAGATGCTCACCAAGATGCCGACGCTGGCCACGACCACCACCAACACGGCCAGAATCAAAAGCATCAACTGGACATTGCCCACCACGGTGTCGAAGAACTGGATGATCTCGCGCGTGGGGTAAACGGCCTGGGCTGCCGACTCGCGGTTGATCACGTCGGCCAGCACCATCGACAAATGCGGCGCCTTGCTGTTGGTCCGCACGAGAATCGCCGTCAGTTCGCGCTTGTGCTCGTGATCATGCGCGTGATCGTGGTCGTGGTCGCAATGCTCGTCGCACTGATGATCGGGATGGTCGGCCGGCGATTTCGCTCCTGACGCCCCGCCTGGGGCCGCTGCCCCGGCAGCGCCCTCGCTGTCGCGCTTCGCTTCCGCAGCCGAATCGCGCGAGGCCTCGCCGGAATCGGGCCGGTTTGCGGCTTGAGCGGGATCATCGGGCATCTCGCCCGCGTGAAACAGCCCTCGTTCGGGTGCGACCAGTTGATCGATCTTCACATCGGGCATTTCCTCCAGGCTTCCTGTGTTTCGAGGCTCGCCGGGAGCCGGGCGTTCGCCGCCCGAGGCCTTCGAAGCGTTTCCATCCTTCGCCGTTTGCTTAGCGCCTTCCGCTCCTTTCTTGTCGCTGCCGCCGCCAAGCACGCGCTGCATCGCCGAAGGGCCTTGCTGATGGGCCGGGCAAAGGAAGAAGCCCTCGATATTCATGAAGATCGCCCGATCGTTCGGCGTGCCGGTGGGCGCAAGGATGCCGACGATTTCAAACTCGATGTCGTCCTCGTGGCCGCCGGGCCCCGAGGCCACCGGGCGAAACTTCTCGCCCACCTTTAGCCCGGTGAGGCGCGCGGCCGTCGAGCCGATCACCGCCTCGAACGGTTTATCCGCCTTAAAGTTCCGCCCGGCGACAAACTCGTAGGGACGATCGTCTTGATACGTCAATTCATCGAACATTGCCGGCGTGGTGGCGATGGCCGGGCAGCCTTTGTAATCGTGCCCCGTGCAAACGGGTACCGCCGTTTCGACCGCCTGCACGAACCGGCCCTCGGTGAACTCCTCGTAGTACGACCAGGGGATGTTCTCCAACGGACGATTGAGGTTCAAATGAAACACCGTGCCCAAGACGAGCAGCAGCGGGCTGCCCTTGGCGCCGACGACCAAATCGTAGCCTTGCGCCCCGCGGCGGAACGAGCGATCGATCACATGATGAATGACCAGAACGGCCACCACCAGCGCCACGCCCAGCCCGACTGAAAACGCCGTCAGCGCCGAGGCCAGCGCCCGTTGCTGAATGCTCCGCCAAGCGACTCTCCAGAGGCTCATCCCACCTTCTCCAGTTGCTTCGACTGCGCGGCCCGATTGAACGACTCTAACCGCTCGACCCGGGCGAACTGCGAGGCGACCTCGGGCGAGTGCGTCACCAGCACGAGCGATACGTTTTCTTCGCGGCAGGTGGAGCGGATCAATTCGAGCACCTGCGCCTGATTACCCGTGTCGATGTTCGCCGTCGGCTCGTCGGCCAGCAGCAGCTTCGGCCGATTCGCCAAGGCCCGCGCAATGGCCACGCGCTGTTGTTCGCCGACGGAAAGCTGCGTGGGCCGATGCCCTTCGCGATGCTCAAGGCCGACCCGCTCCAGCAGATGCCGCGCCCGCGCCCGATCCACCTTCCGACCGGTGAACCGCATGGCGAGTAAAACGTTTTCCAGGGCGGTGAAGCCGGGCAGCAGGTTGAACGTTTGAAAAACGTAGCCGATCTTTTCGGCGCGGAACCGATCGCGTTCCGCTTCGCTCATCAGGGTGATGTCCCAGCCGTCGATCCAGATGCGGCCCGAATCAGGACGGCTGATGCCGGCGATGCAGTGCAGCAGAGTGGTCTTACCGCAGCCGCTTCGGCCCATCAGGGCGATTTGCTCGCCCTCGGCCACGTCGAACTGCTCGATGTCTAGAACATGGAGCACGCCCCCGTCCGGCTGAGCGTAGTTTTTCACCACTTCTCTGAGCTTGAGCATAGAGTTGCTTCTTTCAAGAGAAACCTATTCGCGCCACCGGCGGACACCCGGTGCCCGACGACCAAGACCACACCCTTCTTTTTTCCCGGCCAAATACTCCTTTTGCCTCCGCAAAAGACTCCGGCGGCCAACGGGAGCAGATGTTCGCCAAAGAGCGACCATGCCGTTTTTCTTCGCGGCCCTGCCGCCCAATGACGACACCGCCCGGCCACCGCGCCATCGCGGCAGGGCGGGTCCGAGACAAGAGAGACATCGCTTCGTTACGAAGACGATGATTGTAGGGCGGGACGCACTTCCCCCAAGCCCCCCTTCTTGCGCCGGCGGCAATCAAGCTCGACCAACGGTTGATACGAAGCGAACCCGCGTTTGGTTCGTCAGAATCCGACAACGGCACCCTTTCCCGCTTTTTTGCGAGAACGCTTCTCCACTCCGACGAAGCCTCCCTTGTCTGTTTCTCGCCGATTGAATAACACGCCCGAGGCGAGAGGCGTATTGCATAAAACGTTGTGTGGAAAGCACTTGCGATATTTTGCCGATGACGATTCATTCCCGAGGCGGTTGACCGACCCAAGAGGCCTTGTCGAACAATTCGATTTTTCACCCAAATCTTGGGATAGCACTCGGAATGCGCGCACAAGATATGGGCAAGAGGTGCCAATTGCCTGACACGGACGATCCGAGAAATCATCGGTCGGTCAGGCCGTTCATCGCTCGATCGTCGGGGCGATTGATTTTTCTCTCGGGCCGAAACGGGCGGGTTTCTCTGGCGAGAGAAGCGTTATGTCTCGCCGCGAGGACAATAACGATAAAACGAGTGCAGTTTTCGATTTTCGTCTTGCCTGAATTGGGCATTTCGGCGACACTCCGGCGTCAATGTCGGCCGAAACGCGGGCGTAATTGCGGTCGCAATTGCGGTCATGCCGCCGGGAAAGTCGTGGCGGGCGAATCGTGCCGACTGAAAACGACCGCGAACCACCTTCGATGCGGCCCGGTTCCTGCGCTGGCAGCTTGCGGCGATCAGGTGTCGAGGGCAAATGGCGTTCGGTGTGCGGCGTGAACGGCGGCACGATTGCCTCGTTGTGCCTTGTTGCCGCGGGGATCATTCGCGCAAACATGGATGAGTTGGACAACGCGAATGTTTAGGAAAACCCAAATCGTCTGGGCATTGATCGCGCTGGGCGGTTGTTCGAGCGGGGTGTACCAATATGTCCCTGCCGGCGCCCCCGGTGCTCAACCGAAGATCAGCGACTTGCCGCCGGTTGTGCTCCGCTTTGAGAACCCTTCGTTTGTGGCCTTGCCCGATCCCGAACGGGTCTTCCGCGCGGTCGTCGATGTGGTGGACGATTATTTTCGGATCGAGCGAGAAGAGCCGGTTCGCGTTTTTGGCACAATGGCAACCGAGGGGCGGATCGAGACCTTTCCCGAAACCGGCGCCACGATCTTCGAACCCTGGCGAAAAGACCCTGCCGACGGCTACGAACGGGTCGAAGGCACACTTCAGTCGATCCGTCGCCGAGCCATCGTTAAGGTGGTGCCGGCGGGCAGCGGCTTTTTGGTTGAAATCAATGTGTTCAAAGAGCTTGAGGACGTGCTTCGGCCCGAATACTCAACCGCCGGGGCCGCCACCATGCGCTACGAAAGCGGTTTGAACCGTCTGGTCAATCCCGTCGGGGATCAGCCCGCCGAGCGGGGATGGATTGCCTTAGGGCGCGATCCGGCCCTCGAACAACGGATGTTCGAGGACTTGGAGTGGAAAGTGGGACGGTTGGTTCCGCCCTCGCGTCTTCCCGGAGCCTCGGGCTGCACGCCGGACTGCGGCCCGTCGGGCTGCGCCGCACCGGCAAATCAAAATCCCGGCTACACGACTCCCGCGGGTCAATCGCCCGCCACCCCACCGTCCAGCGTCGGCCCAACGCTCGGCGGCTGAAGGCTTACCGGCTTTTCGGTCACTCGGCAGCCGCCACGGGCGAGTCGGCCGAGAAGCACCTCTTCCGATGGCCTCGGCATTGTTGGTGATCGCTGACTGCTTCCGATCGGCTTAACGGCCCGTTGAAAGAGTCGTCTTGGATTCGCGGACGTGTGCAATTTTTGCAGAATTCGCGAGCCGAATCCGCGAGGAATCGTGTTTCTCAACGGGTTGGTTTCAACGGGCTGGTAAGATCGACGATCCCGATCATAAGACGACCACGGTCTTCAGACATCGGCGTACCCGACGGAACCGTTTGCATCGCACCATTTAGGACGTGCAAAGCGGGTTCCATGGATGTCGAAAACCGATTTTGCGGAAATCACCGCAGATTGTTGGGAACCGATGTCCTCGCTTGGGGTTCTAACAATGGGATAGCCTACTTCCTTAGGCCCGAGTTGCCCCGTCGCTGCCCATGAATTTGCCGAGAGTCTGGCCAAGGAATCGCCCTTCGCGGAGAATAGCAGGAAGAGCTCCTTTCGCGAGGAGAGCTTCGAAAATGGCTCATTCGACCGCAAGTCGTTCATAAGAAATGGCTTGCGATACAGAAATCGCAAATAGAAGAGCTGGTCGGACCATGAGCAAGCCGTTCGATCCTTACTACACGTGGCTGGGTATCCGTCCTGAGGAGCAGCCGCCCAATTACTACCGACTGCTTGCCCTCCAGCCGTTCGAGGACAACCTCGACACGATTGAGCATGCGGCCGATGCCCGAATGGCTCACTTGCGCACCCTTCAGGCGGGGCAGCATAGCGCGGAGTGTCAGCAACTGCTCAACGAAGTGGCGGCGGCGAAGGTTTGCCTGCTGAATCCCCAGCGGAAAGCGGAGTACGACAAGACGTTGCGATCGATGCTTCCCCACTCGGCTGTCCGGCCGCGCGCAGCCGAATCGGTTGCCGTGCCGATGGTCGGGCCAATGCCTCGGCCGATGAGTGCGGCATCGCAAGCGTGGTCTGATCCGGTCGATGCAACACCGGTGGCCGTCGTTGCCGCCCAGCCCGCCATCGCCCAACCGGTTGCGCTTCAGGCCCCGGTGGTTGCGGTTGAGGGAGGAACTCGGGCCTCGCGGCCCTATCGTCGCCGCAAGAATTCGACACTCGGCATCTCGCTGGTATTGATTGCGGCCGTGGCGGTGGTTGGCGGGTTGGTTTGGGCGCTTCAATCGGGCGAGGACTCACGACCAACGGCCCAGTCGGGCAACGGTGCAACTGGCTCAGCGCCAGCGCGAGGACCGGATCGCCCGATTGATGATCGCCCGTCGAAGAGTGCCGCAACCTCGCACGCGGCCTACCAACCCGATTCGCCATCGAGGCCCCCCGTCACCATAAAAACACGGCCGGACACGCCCGAAAGCGACAACACAGGCCGGCCGTCGGCGACTGCCGAGCCAGCGGAAACCTCGGCGGAGAGCGATTCGAGAGACAACTCGGCAACGAAGCCGCCATCGATGGAAGAACCGTCCGGGAAGGTGCCTTCTTCGCCGGACGACACGTTGCCGCCTACGAAAACTCCCGCGACTGATGGGGCGAAGCCGTCGGATGCTCCGATTGCCATTGCGGCGGATTCCGCCTCGATGCCCACCTCTGCCGCCGAGGAGCCTTCCGCGGGCGGAAGCAACCAGCCGACGTTGGGCGACCGTCCGCCGTCGGCCCTAGCGCAGAAGAAACCGATACCGAGCCTTTCCGACCAGCAGAAGGTGCTCGAACAGATCGAAGAACTGTACAAATCGAGCGCGTTGAAAACCCCTGCCGAAAAGCTCGAGGCGGCCGACGAGCTGGCTGAATTAGCGAAGAAGGCGGTCAGCGAGGCGGAGTCGTTCACCTTGCGCCGCAGGGCGATGGACTTGGCCTTGGAAGGAGGCAACCTCGACAAGGCGTGCCAGATGATCGACGAGATCGACGCCGAGTTCAAGATCGATGTCTTGGCCGTCAAAGACAACATTCTTTCGCGGTTTGTCGAAAAGGCGTCCGACACCGAACGGGTCTCGGCCGCCATCCGCTTGGCCCTTGACCTTACCGACGATGCCCTGCACGAAAAGCGATATTCGCTTGCTCAATCGGTTGTCAATGCCGGCTATCGGGCATCGCAAAAGCCGACGGCAACGCTCGACCTGCGCAAGCGCATTGCCGAGCGACGAACCAAGGTCCAAAAACTGTACGAGCAATGGCAGCAGGTGGAAAAGGCCCGGGCCGTGCTGGCCGAAACCCCCGATGACCCGGCCGCCAATCTAACCGTCGGAAAATGGAAATGCCTTGTGGAGGACGATTGGACCGGCGGTGTTCCCCTGTTGGCTCGCGGCAACGATCAGGGGCTGAAGCAGGCTGCCGAAAAAGAGTCGAGCGGCGAACCCGCGCCGGCCGAGTTCGTCCGTCGCGGCGACGCTTGGTATGAGGCTGCCCAAAATCGTACCGCCGACGAGAAAGCCGCGTGGCTGCGTCGGGCGACGTACTGGTATCAGAAGGTTGGTTCAGAATCCACTTCGGCCCTCGAACAAGAGAAAGCCCGCAAGCGGCTGGCCGAAATCGCCGCCTTCCAAGATAGCCTGCTGCCTGGCGACAAGTCACTTCCGAAACCGTCGCCGGGCACGGGCGCGAAGCCGCGCGGCGGCGCACTGACTGCGCGCGACGCGATGAAGCAGTTCGGCATGCAGCCGCCCGTCTGGCGATTGGATGAAGAAACGCTGGTGGCCGATGCCGGTCCGCGCGGCTCCGGCGGAATCTATCCGGTATTGCAGGCGCCGCGGAAGATGTCGAATCTCGATTTCCGCGTGAAGATGCAGGCCCGCAGCCAAACCATCTTCGTGATTATCGACGGGCAACGCTACACCTACACCCGCGGCCTATGGCGCGGCATGGGCTCGTCGATTCAAACCCCCGCCGGGCAGGACCTGCTTCCCGGCGATGCCGTGCGCGACGAGCAGTTCGCGTCGCTGGCCGTCGAACTGAACGACAACAAGCTGAAGTTCAGCTACGAAGGCCGAGAAGTATGGAGCGGCACGGTGCCGGGCAAGTCGGGAGTCAAGCGCACGGTGGCCGTGGGCTTCGGCACCTCGCGGGGCGAACTGCGCGTTCGCGATCTCTACCTTGACGGCGAATAGGTTTCGCAACAGCCGCCTGAGGGCGTTTCCTCCGCTTGCCGGCTGGCCAGGGGCGAAAACGAAGGCACGCAAAGAATCAACGTTGCGGAGAATTCGCCGCCGCCCGCATCGGCGAGACAATACTCCGCCGTTTTCGCCGAGTTGCGTTCGGCTGAATCGCGATGGGCCGAGTTGCGATCGACCGATCTGCGACCGGCTATTTCGCCTGCGCGACCAGACGGAGGTTCAAGTAGTCGGCAGTGATGGCCAGCACTTCGTCGAGGTAGTAATCTCGCTCGATCGTGTTCTGATTCGAGCCGTTGTTGAGTTCCTCGATTTTCTTTTCTTCCTCTTTGTCGGCGTTGACCTCCGCCCGCTCTTTCAGGAACTTCTCTTCGTTGAGCGAGATCGTTTTCCGTGCTTTCTGTTCGAGGTAGCGGGAAATGTTCTTCCGTGCCTGCTGGAACTTTTCCGTTTGAGCGATGCGTTGATCGCTCTGCCGGCGGAGCTGTTCGATGATCGTGGGCGAAACGTAACCGTATGGCTTGAGTTTCATCGGCTCGACTTGATCGAACGGCAAGGGGTAGTCGAGGTCGGCCTCGGCCACGTCGAGATGCGTTGTCAGCGACGGCAGTTCGATGTCGGCCAGCACGCCGCGGCGCTGAGTGCTTTCGCCCAAGGGCCGATAGAACTGCTGCATCGTGATCTTCAATGCGCCCATCGGCGGGGCGTTGGGCACGCGGAACAATTGCTGGCCTAAGTCGAGCAGGCTTTGCACGGTGCCTTTGCCGTGGGTGGCGTGGTCGCCGACGATCAAACCGCGTCCGTAATCTTGGATGGCTCCGGCGAGAATCTCGCTGGCACTCGCGCTGAACTTGCTGGTCAGCACGATCAGCGGACCGGCCCACGCCATTCCCGGTTCGAGATCGAAATAGGGCTGCACTCGCCCGTCAGCGTCTTTCACCTGGACGACCGGACCTTCGCCGATGAACAGTCCGGTCAAATTGATCGCCTCGGTCAGCGATCCGCCGCCGTTGCGCCGCAAATCGAGCACAACGGCATCAACCCCGTTCTTCTTGAAGTCTTCGAGGATCGCGCGCACATCGCGAGTGGTGCTCTTGTAATCGGGCAGCCCGCGCCGCGCCCCGCTCATATCCATATAAAAGCTGGGCAGATCGATCACGCCGATCTTGCAGGGCGAACCGTCGGGCTTGCGGCCCGCCTCGAATACCTTCGACTTTGCTTCGCTGTCTTTCAGCTCGATCTTCGCCCGGCGAATGTTGTACACCTTCGATTCGGTGGAACCGACGGGAATCACGGTCAGCCGCACGATTGTGCCTTCTTTGCCGCGAATCAGCTTGACCACCTCCGAAAGTTTCATATCGACGACATCGACCGACTCGCCATCCTCGCCTTGGCCCACGGCAATGATCTTGTCTTCCGGCTTCAGCCGCCCGTCCTTGTCGGCTGCGCCGCCGGGGACGATCTTATTCACCACGGTGTACCCGTCGATCGATTGCAGCGAGGCGCCGATCCCCTCGAGCTCGAGCTTCATGGCGATTTCGAAGTTTTCGACCGAGGCCGGCGACATGTACGTCGTGTGCGGATCGAAGGCTGAGGTGAACGACGTAAGGAACATCTCCAACAATTCGTCGTTGTCGGTCTGGTGCATCCGCTTTGCGAAGCTGCGGTAGCGCTGCCGCAGCTTATCGATGGCCGCCTGCCCCTCGGTTTTGTCCGCCTTGAGCAGCAGCAGGTCGTACTTGATTCGCTTCCGCCAGCGTTCGCGGGCCTCTTGAGGGGTCTTCGACCACGTGACGGCATCTTTGTCAATCGACATTTCTTCATCGAGCGAAAAGTCGTGCTGGCCGGCGAGCAGCTCGTCCACCATCTTCACCCGCTCGTCGATCCGTGCCAGGAATGTCTTGAACACCAGGTACGCGAAGCTCACGTCGCCCCGCTTCACCATATCGTCCAGGTCGTTCTTGTACTTGTCGAAGGCGTCGATATCGGATTGATAGAAGTAGAGCTTCCACGGATCGAGCATCTTCAGGAAGATCGTTTCGCAACGCTGCGAGATCTCGTCGTCGATGGCGTGCTTTGTCAGGTGCTCGCGACGCAACAGCGAGCTGACCGCCAGGGCGATATGCCGCTCGGACTGAGTCGGGCCGGTCGGTTCGGCCGCCACGGGCGCCGCCATCCCGGTCAGTCCCACCATCAATGCAAGCGTTCCGAACACAACCGCCCGTCGCGGCCCACCAAACGACCAGCCGATCGATTTCATGCGAGTCTCGTTCGAGAAGGATATGAACCAGTTTCAGGAAAGATACGAAAGGTCAGAAATTAACGAAGGATGCGTCCGCTCGGGGTGCTCGGCCGAGATGCCCAGGGAACTACCCGACGACGGCCCCGAGCACGTCCACGCCTTTTCCCACGACCCGTTGACAACCCGAGTCCGGCGACTGCGGCCCGCAAATTTCGCGGGAAACGCATGGACGCAGGTCCTACGACGGTGAACGGGCTGCTATGACGGAAGTTGCCGACAGGCAACGAAAACCGGCAACCAATGTCGCGGAATCAACCGGCCTATTTGCTCCAAGCGGCACGACTTCTGCCTCTTGGTCATCTTATCGGTTCGACGGGGACGAAACAAGATCGTTCGTCCCCCCGATCGCGGGAAAGGCAGCGTCGCCCCGAAGTTTTCTCTCTTGCCGGCGATTCTCGATTCGTCCGGCGTTGACAGTCATTGCCCGACAAGCATCGCAGGTGGGGAAAGTCGTAAGTAATTGATTGATAAGTTGATACATTTCTGCCGCGACGGAACCGTTTGCCGAGAAGGCCGACCGGTCGGAACAGATCTGTTGGCGAGCAGGGCTGATTGGCGGGTTGGCCGGCCGGCCGGAAGACCACCAAGGCTGGTCGCGGGATGCCATAGGCGGCCCAGAGGAGCGTGATTCAGTCGGGGCAGCGACCGGGCGAGGCAAGGCTGTCGTCAGATGCCGTGTGACGGCCGTCGCGGCCCTGTTCGGTCCCTCTTCCCTCTGCCGCAAGTCCTTGCGTCGCCGGCTCAGTCACTGTCCACTGTCCGAGCACTTGAACGCCCTGTTGGGGGATGCGTGGAGGCCGGATTTTAATCCCGGGCGTCCTTTTCGGTTGGGCTCTTGTCATCTATTCGTCGAGCCGATACACTACGGGTTTCCCAAGTGATCGGATCAGTGACATGGTTACCATTCAAAAGAGCTACATGGCGCGGCCGGCCGAGGTCGCACAAAAGTGGTGGCTGGTTGATGCCAGCAACAAGGTGGTCGGTCGGTTGGCGAGCGACATCGCCATGGTGCTGATGGGCAAGCACCGGCCCGATTACACCCCGCATGTGGACAACGGCGATTTCGTCGTGGTGATCAATGCCGAGAAGGTGGTGTTCACCGGCAAGAAGTGGCAGCAGAAGCGGTACACGTGGAACACCGGCTATCCGCGGCAACGAAGCGAGACGGCGGAGCATCGGTTGGCGACCAAGCCGGAATTGATCCTCCGCGAGGCGGTCCGTCGCATGTTGCCGAAGAACAAGTTGAGCTTCCAATTACTGCGGAAGTTGAAGGTGTATGCCGGCGGCAGCCATCCGCATCAGGCGCAACAGCCGGTCGTCGTCGAGTTGGGCAACAAGTAGGGAGGCGCGAAGCGAGTGTCGGCGGCTTCGGCCGCCTCTCGGCTTTCTGTGCCGCTGCCGATCAGGCAGAGTGAAACATCCCAGCGAGTATTCCGTCGAAGAGAGCAGCGAATCGATCATGTCGAACACAGCCGCGAGCAACGAAATCGTCGCCACGGGCCGTCGCAAAACGGCCGTCGCTCGGGTCCGTCTTCGTCCCGGCCAGGGGAAGATCACCGTCAACGATCGCCCCATGGAAGAGTTCTTTTGCACGGTGCAGCAGCGCATGGCCGTTGTCGCGCCGCTAGACATCGCGGGGTTGCGCGAACAGCTCGACGTGCGCATCCGCGTCGATGGCGGCGGGCCGACGGGCCAAGCCGACGCCTGCAAGCTCGGCATCGCCCGCGCGCTGAAATTGTATCGCGAAGACCTGCTGCAAACGCTGCGCGACTCGGGCTTCTTGACCCGCGACGGACGAATGAAAGAGCGCAAGAAGTACGGCCTGCGCGGCGCACGGCGCGGCACGCAGTTCTCGAAGCGCTAGTCGCTCAACCGGCCGTATTGTTCGGGTTTCGGGCAACACGAGCGATCGGGCTTTGTTCCGCGATGGCGTTGGATGGTTCGGCCCTTGGCCCGGCGGTTCGCACGATTGCCGCAAGGGGCCGGCCGGTGTCGGTTCTTGGGCAAAGCAGGCCGGCGGTTCGTCGCCCGGCGATCTTCGCCAAGCTTGCCGACGCCGGTTTGCCCGCGCTGGGCGGCGGATGCGTCGCTTGGGTCGGCGGGTTTCAATAAGGCGGCGGACCGCAACGGAGTAAGCGATCAATGCCCCGCCGCAATCTGATCGTGCTTTTCGTGGTCGCGATCGTTTCGTTGATCTGCTATCAGCGAACGCCGCGAAATCGCTACGGCGAAACCGTGGCGCGGGCCATCGATTTGGTTTCGCGACACGCTCTCGAGCCGCTACCGCCCGAAAAGCTCTACGAGGCGGCGATGTCGGGCATGATGGCCGGGCTTGACGACTATTCCGGCTTCGTGCCCGCCGAACGGCTTCAGCGGTTCACCGAAGAAATCGATCAGGAATTCGCCGGTGTCGGTCTCGAAGTGCGCCGCGACGAGAAGACCGGCGAATTGATCGTGGGAAGCCCCTTGGTCGGCTCGCCCGCCCAACGCGCAGGAATTCGCGCCGGCGACCGAATTGTGCGAATCGACGAACAGCCGACGCGCGATCTTTCGCTCGACGACGCGGTGCGCCTGATGCGCGGCCGTCCCGGCGCCCGCGTTACTCTGGCCTTGCGCCGACCGGGCGAGGAAAAAGAGCGGATCGTCGAGTTGGTGCGCGAGGTGGTTCAAGTCGATACCGTGTTGGGCTACTCGCGCAATGCCGATGGGTCGTGGAACTATCTTTTGCCCGATCACCCGCAAATCGCGTTGACGGCGATCAGCAGTTTCGGCAAAGAGACGGCGCACGAGCTGCGCCGCGTGCTCGACGACCTCAGCGCTCGCGGCATGAAGGCGCTGGTTCTCGACGTTCGCGATGATCGGGGCGGACTGCTTCGCGCAGCGATCGAGGTGTGCGATCTCTTTCTCGAAGAAGGGCTGATTGTCACCACGCGCGGCCGCAGCAGCGATCAGGTTCGCGAGGAGTATCGGGCACGGGGAAATGCCCCGTTCGCGCAATTGCCGCTGGCCGTATTGATCAACGGCGATACGGCGAGCGCCAGCGAGATTGTTGCCGCATGCATGCAGGATCACGGACGGGCGGCGATCGTGGGGCAGCGAAGCTACGGCAAAGGCACCGTCCAGGAGGTTTTCGAGTTGGAGCCGGGCCGCGGCGCGCTGCGGCTGACGACGGCAAGCTACTGGCGGCCCAGCGGGCAGAATATCCATCGCCGCCGCAACGCCAAGCCCGACGAGGCCTGGGGCGTGATGCCCGACGAAGGTCTTCAAGTTGTTTTCGATGCCGAACAGTTGCAGCGATGGCGACAAAGCCGTATGAAGGCCGCCTCGCCCGCGCCGCCCGAATCGCCCTCTGACGAGCCGGCCGAGCCGTTTGTCGATCTTCAGCTTCAGGCTGCCGTGCGGCACTTGCTCGAGCGCCTTGGCGAGACCGCGGCCCACCGGCCGAGCGACCAGCCGAAGGCCGAACCGACCAACGCCGCCACCCCCGCCGCCGACGACGGGAAGCAGGAAGGCAACACTCCGCCGCACACCGCGCCGCAATAGAGTGCTCGCAGAACGGCTTTAGCGTGCCGCTGTCGGCTACAATATCTACATGCCGGCCGATGGGCCCCATCATCCCCACCTAACTGTCGAGGACCGAACCGATGAACCATTTGTCAAACACCATTGATCGCCTTCATTCCGAGAAAGCGCAACGCGCACTGCATGCTCCCGGCCATGACTGTGGGATAGCGGCCGGAAAGGCTTTGTCGATCAATCGCTTCGCGGCTCGGTCTGCGTCGGTTCCGGCGGTTCGGCTCACGGTCGCGTCGGCTGCTTGCTGCCTTTTGTTCGGTCTTGTTGGGGGCGTCTGCGCAGCGGAGGCCAAGCCGGCCGCCTCGGGAACCGATCGCTGGGAGCAAAGCGTCGCCAAGCTCGAAGAAGGCCTTCGGACCAATCCGCCGGCACCGGGGGCGGTGTTCTTCTTGGGCAGTTCCAGCATTGTCGGTTGGAACGTGAAGAAGTCGTTCCCCGATTTGCCGACGGTGAACTGCGGGTTCGGCGGTTCGCAAATGGCCGATGCCGCCCGATATGTTGATCGCATAGTGATTCCTTGGAAGCCGCGGGTCTTGGTGGTTTACTCGGGCGACAACGACATGAAGGCGGGCAAATCGCCCGAACAGGTTCGCGACGACTTTCGCGCGCTGGCTGAGAAGGTCCACAAGCAATTGCCACAGACGAAGATCGTGTTGATCGGCGTGAAGCCTAGCATTGCCCGATGGAATCTGATCGACAAGATTCGAGCGACCAACAAGCTGTTGGCGGCCTACGCGGAACAAGACGCTCAGAAGCGGATTGTGTTCGTCGATGTCGAACCGCTGATGCTCGACGCCGAAGGCCGTCCGCGGGCCGAGATCTTCAAAGACGACGGACTGCACCTGAATGCCGAGGGCTACGCCATTTGGGCGAAGCGGATTGGCCCGTTGCTCGAAGCGAAGTCCCCGGGCGACTCTGCAAAGCAATAGCCGCCAAGAGTAGTCGGCGCCCGAAGCAATCGCCGCCCGGCTCTTTCCGCCGGCCCGACAACGGCGCAGCCATGACCAACAGGGGCGCGGCGATTACCACGAGACGACCAATTCGCCGGTGATGCCGCGGCCGACCACCCGCCGGCCGTCGTCCTCGATCGTTACCGGGTGGAACTTCGTGTTGGTAATCGCCACGTTATTGACGGCGAAGGTCACTTTGGCCGGATCGGTGCCGGTTTCAGGCAGGAAGTGGACAGTCGCATCGTTCAGTCCGCGAAGGTGCAGCCGGCGGCGAACGCCCACCTGCCCGCTATAGCGTTCGATGCACGAGATTTCGCCCTCGGCCTGTTGTTCGAGCACAATGCGCACCTCGTGATGCCATGCCCGCGGCAAACGATAGTGCATCGCGCCGCCGCGCATCACGCCATCGTGGCCGACGAATACCGGCGCCCCCAGCGGCCAGCGCAGGCCGATCTCGACTACGGTCGATGGGCAGTAGCCCGAAACGTAGAAGCCGTTGCGGCAGCGGGCGGCCAGCACCATCGGGCTGCGGGCGACGATGCTCGGCTTGTCGAAGCGAACGGCCAACCCCAGCCGCGGCAACATCCACCGCAGCAACCGTTCGGATAAGAACAGCTTTCGCGGGTCGTGCGGAACGGGCAGTCGGGCGTTGGTTACGGTGGCCGAAAAGCTCCCTCGAACCCAGGCCAGCCGCCCGCGGCCCAGTGTGCGACACACGGCATACGCCCGCACTTGATCGCCGTGGCGAACCGTGGCGCACACCTCGTCGTCGGCAGCCGCTTTGTAGCCCGGATCGACCACGGCCTCGACCCCGCCGGCCGACACGACCGAGTTGTGTTCGATGCGGTCGGGTACGGCGTCGGGCCCGAACGAGTCGGCCGCAAGGCGATGTTCCAGCGTCAGCGTTCCTTCGATCGGCTCGGCGCGTTTCAACCCCAGCGCCGCGAGAAGGGCCGGGCCGGCGTGAGCCAACGGGCCGTAGAGCAGCACGCGGGCGCCTTCGCGCACCGCGGCGGTCAACTCGGTTTCGAGGGCCGAGTCGGCATCAGGCACCGGCGCCACCAAGATCGTTTCGGCGAAAACGTCGGGCCGCGCGCGGCGAACCGCCAGGAAGTTCTCGGTGCTCACCACCGAGTTGAGCGGCAGGCCATCGTTTAGCGCGCCGCGAAGGAACCAATCGCCGAAGAATGCCTCGGCCGATCGACCTTGCTCGAACACGCGGCGATGATTCTCCGCGAACGGATAGATCCACGTCATCAGCCCCGGCGCATCGCTGTAGTTCTCCAGCCCGCGAACGATGTGAGGGATGACCTCGATCGGGCATTGGTCGGGCATGTTGCCGAACGAGTCGTCGATCGTCAGCAGCGCGACATGCGATGGGCGCGACACTTGGCCCTGGGCGTCGATGCGGGCCGCGGCCAGCGGCAGATAGATATCGTGCGGCGAACGGCCGTAGCGGTCGAACCAAGGGCTATTGAGCCACCACGGATCGTGCGTGTAGAAGCGGAAGGGAAACTGGCCGTTCGGTGGCAGCTCGACGAGCCGCGACTGATAGCCGACGATCTCCAGCCCGAAATCGCCATCGAGCGCCCCCCAAGGCGAATTGGGCGGGGCCACCATGTTGAATCCGCCGGAGTAGATGTCGGCCAGCGGCGTGGCGGCGGTGGCTAGGTCGTTTCCCGTGGCCAAATTCGTGCCTCGGGTTTCCAACGGCAAATCGCACGCTCGGCGGAAATCGCGCCAGAAGCCGAGGATCGATTGCCGCGCCGATTCGGCCCTCTCCGTGTCGAACCGCTTGCCGTCGAACAGAATCCCCTTGGTGCTCCAGGCGGTCAGCGAAAACCCGAAGCCGTTCGAGAGCCACAGATAGTCGAAGCCCAAGTCGCGGGCGAAGTGGGCCGTCTGCTTGCCGAGGAACGTGCCCAACGACGTGCCTTCCGGAATACCCTGGGGAAAGCCGGCATAGGGGCGGTCGTCGGCGTGGAGCACGGCCGCACACGAAACCCAGCGGCCCTTGCCGGCAGTGTCGCCTTGGGCGATCTCTTTGTGGCGTTCGTACTTGAAGGGCGACCGAGCGAACTCGGGTCCCGGGTCGAACGTGGCCCCGACGTACACCGGCTTGCCCGTCGCCTGCCGCCCGACCTCTTTCAGCGAAGCGACGATGCGGGCCAAGTCGCCGTAGGTGATCCGCGGCGGATCGGCCATGTAAAGCCGCGGCTTCGAGTGCAGCGATTGCCCCGCCGGATCCCAATGCAGCGGCTCGTCGGCCGGATGAGCCATGCCGAGATAGCGCGCCCATTCGATTTCGTCCTCTTTTCGGCCGCGGTATTCGAGGATTTCGCTGCCGTCGGCAATCCACAAAAGCACGGCCGCCGATTCCGCCCGACGAATCAACGGCAGCCATTGCTCGAACGCCCGAGCTGCCACGGCGCGAAGCGTTGCGTCGTCGAGCTTGCGATAAGGCTTAAGGCTCATCTCCAGCACCACGCGGCGACAGAGTTGTTCGGGCACCAGCGACGGCGTCGGCTGGGCGACGGGCAACTGCTGCCACGGCTCGGCGCCGAACGGCGGCGAACCGTGCGTTGCGACTAACGACGAAGCAGGCAGGGCAGCGCCTGCGGCCGCCAGCGTCGCCTTCAGCCAACTTCTCCGCGACCATTGAAGCAACATCGTTTCATCTCCCATCTAAAGGGTTTGCCGATTCGCACATCCGAGTGGCGAACGATCTCTTGTCTTCTCCGTGTGACCTTGCCGAACAATGGGCACTTCTCGCCTATATCTTATGCGAGCATTCCGAGTGCTATCACAAGACTTGGTAGAACAATTGAATTGTACGACAAGGCCTCTCTGTATCGCGAACTGCCGGTCGTTGTCGCGGCCGACTGACGCATACCGGACGGTTCTATGTGTTCGAGTCGCGCACGCGGCGGCGGTATTCGCCCGGCGTCATGCCCAGTTGGGCCTTGAACACCTCGCCCAGGTATTGGCGGTGGACGAAGCCCGCCCGATGGGCCACCTCGTCGATCGGCAGGTCGGTCGAATCGAGCAGTTCGCACACGCGGCGCAGGCGCACGCGGCAGATCTCGTCGTGGATGGTTCGGCCCAAATGGCGGCGGAAGCGCCGTTGCAGCGTGCTTCGCGAGAGCGGCACTTGGGCCAACACGTCGTCCACGGAGATACCGTCGCAGCCGTGACGGCGGATGAAGCTGAGCGCGCGAACGAGCATGGGGTCGTCCACCGCCAGCACGTCGCTCGACAGTCGAGTCACCACGCCCAGCGGCGGCACGAATATCGGGCCACGGGGCGGAGGCTTGCCTGACATAAGCTGATCGAGCAGTTGCGCGCCGCGGTAGCCCACGCGAAAATGGTCCGGCTCGACGCTGCTTAGCGGCGGGTCGCAGATTTCGCACAGCGGCTCGTCGTTATCGACGCCGACCACGGCCGCCTCTTCCGGCACGGCCACTCCCACCCGGCGGCATGCTTCCAGCAGCAGTTCCCCGCGCGGATCGTTGCAGACCATGATGCCCAGCGGCCGAGGCAAACCGGCCACCCAATGGGCGAGTTGCTCTTGTTGCGATTCCCAATCGATGCCGCGGGCCGACTCGGCGGGCAAGAGGCACTCGGCGCAGTCGAACCCCGCCCGCCGCACGGTCGCGGTAAACGCTTGTCGCCGCGTTTCGGCCCAGGCCGCCCCGCCGATGCCGCAGTAGCCGAACCGGCAGAATCCGCGTTCCAGCAGATGCCGGGCGGCCATCTCGCCGACCGCCTTGTCGTCCGGATGCACCAGCGGCAGGCCCGCCTCGGGCACCATGCCCAGTACGTCCACTGCCGGCAGTCCGGTGGCCAGCACCGCTTGGGCAATGCTCGGCGTTTGCACCCGGGCGATGATCCCATCGCCGTTCCAGTGAGCGATCCATTGCGGAACGTCTTCTTCCAGCCCTCGCGGCTGATGGTAGATCGCCCACGGGCCGTGTTCCCGAACGTATCGGGCGATGCCGCGAAGGATGTTCCGACCCGAAGCGAGCGACGTTTCGACGATCAGGGCGACCCGGCGCGGTGCTCTCGAATGAACGTTTCGTTGCATGGTCGATCCCGTTCAACAAAAGCCTCGGGGCGAATCCGTGATGGATCAACTCCGTTCCCGACGTGAATCCGGTGCGAGGCGACCAAGCGATCCACGAATGCAACACATTGGCTTATAGTTTGTTATGTATCATATCATAACCAGAACTTGTAGGCTCCGACCATCGGCCGAACGTGCCATCACGAGGCCGCAACATCTTGACCGAAAAGTTGCACACCTTGCCCGGAAACCTGCTGGACGGGGCGAGAAACCCGGTTAGACTGTTGTTTGGCGTCGGTTTTCGGCACCTGCCTTCCACCCCCGGGCGAAACAAGTTGTCGCAAACGGCTCTTTGGCCGCCGGCAAAGCGATAGCTGGCCGTGGGCGAAGCGATTCGCCCGAAGCATCGCTTGCCGACGTTTGCCCGGCTTGCCCTTACCGCAGATTGATCACCTTAGAGCCTCAGCTCGACAACCGTGCGGCGCCCGTCGCCACGGGAGCAGCAACCGCAGAGGAGGAACCGTCATGAATCGTCGTTTCAATCGCGCCTTGTTGTTCGCGGTCGCGCTCGCATTGTTGGGCGGCGCTGTTGCCCATGGCGATGACGCCTGGAAGCCACAGGGCAAACTGCTGACCAAGTTCGCCGCCGATGTGCGTCCCGAAAGCCCGCTGCCCGAGTACCCGCGGCCGCAAATGGTTCGCAGCCAATGGACGAACCTCAATGGGTTGTGGGACTATGCGATTGCGCCGCGGGGCGCCGAGCGGCCCGAGTCGTTTGCCGGAAAGATTCTGGTGCCGTTCTGCATCGAGTCGGCGCTGAGCGGTGTGGCCCGAAGCGTTGGGCCGGAGAACGAATTGTGGTATCGACGCACGTTCTCGGTGGAGCCGCTCGGTTCGAATCGCTTGCTGCTGCACTTCGGGGCTGTCGATTGGCACGCCACCGTTTGGGTCAACGGCCGCAAGGTGGGCGAGCACCGCGGCGGCTACGATCCGTTCAGCTTCGACATTACCGACGCGATCCGCGCTGAGGGGCCGCAAGAGCTGGTGGTCAGGGTGTGGGACCCGACCGACCAGGGCTTCCAGCCGCGAGGCAAGCAGGTGCGCAATCCGCACGGCATCTGGTACACCTCGGTGACGGGCATCTGGCAAACGGTGTGGATTGAAAAAGTGCCGGCCGTGGCGATTTCGGGCCTGACGATCATCCCCGATGTGGATAACCAGTGCGTGCGCGTTACCGTGACCGCCGCGGGCAAGGGCGCGGAGCAAGCTCGCGTCGAACTCACCGCGTTGGCCTCAGGGGCCAAGGTCGGCGATGCTCGCGGCAAGCCGGGGGAACCGATCGAACTGAAGGTTCCGCAGCCGAAGCTCTGGTCGCCGGACGATCCGTTCCTTTACGACCTGAAGGTGCGCTCGATCGCAGGCGAAACAGCCGACGAAGTCGCCTCGTACTTCGGCATGCGAAAGATCGAGGTCCGCAAGGACGAGGCCGGGCTGAATCGGCTATTTCTCAACGGTCGGGCGTTGTTCCACATCGGCCCGCTGGATCAGGGCTGGTGGCCCGACGGCCTGTACACCGCGCCGACCGACGAGGCGCTGAAGTTCGATGTGGAAATGACGCGGAAGATGGGCTTCAACATGGCCCGCAAGCACGTCAAGGTCGAACCGGCCCGGTGGTACTATTGGTGCGATAAGTTGGGCCTGATGGTGTGGCAAGACATGCCCAGCGGCAACAACGGCGGCGACGAGGGCCGGGCCAACTTCCGCCGCGAGCTGAAGGCGATAATCGACGCATTTCGCAACTACCCGTCGATCGTGATGTGGGTGCCTTTTAACGAAGGCTGGGGCCAACACAACACGGAAGAAATCGCCCAATGGACCAAACAATACGACCCGACCCGCCTGGTCAACAACGCTAGCGGCTGGACCGATGCGGGCGTGGGCGACGTGCATGATATCCACGCCTATCCCGGGCCGGCCATGCCCAAGCCCGAAGAAAATCGGGCGGTGGTGCTCGGCGAGTTCGGCGGGTTGGGCCTAGTGGTCCGCGGACATTTGTGGCAAGAGGAAAAGAACTGGGGCTATCGCAGCTTCGCCGATGCGGCAGAACTGGAAACCGCCTACGAAGGACTGATGCTGTTGCTGCACCCGCTCATCGGCAAAGGTCTGGCGGCGGCCGTCTACACGCAAACAACCGATGTCGAAATCGAGGTCAACGGTTTGATGACCTACGATCGCGCGGTGATGAAGATTTCGCCGCAACGGCTGGCCGAAATGCACGCCGTGCTGCATCAACCGCCGCCGAAGTTGAAAACGCTTCTGCCCAACGCGCACGAGGGGAAACACACTTGGCGCTACACCACAGCCGAGCCGGGCAAGAGTTGGCCGCAGATCGACTTCGACGACAAGGGTTGGGCCGAAGGTGTCGGCGGCTTCGGAACCGCCGGCACGCCCGGGGCGATCGTCGGCACCGAGTGGAAGACCGATCGCATCTGGCTGCGGCGCGAATTCGAGTTCGACGGCCGCGCCGTAGGCCGCCTTTATGTCACCATGCACCACGACGAAGACGCCGAGGTGTACCTCAACGGGCAACGAATTGCCGACGTAAAGGGCTTCACCACCGACTACGTAGCCGTGCCCACCCGCGATGCCCAGAAGCTGCTCCGCAAGGGCCGAAACGTGCTGGCCATCCACTGCCGCCAGACCAAGGGCGGGCAGTATATCGACGCGGGCTTGGCCGAAGTCGTGAAAGAGAAGAAATAGAACAAGAGAACTCGGTTCTCCGCCTCCCGCGATCCGGCTTGAATCAACCCTGCCGTTGTTCGGCCGCCAAACGCGACAGGTCGAACCATCGGGCCGACGACAGCGAGCGATAACGCTCGGGGTGGCAGGTGAACACCAGAATCTGAAACTGGGCGGCCGACTCGGCGAGCAATGCGGCGATCCGCTGCATCCGCTCGTCGTCGGTGTAGGTCAGCGCGTCGTCGAAGATCATCGGCAGGCGGCAGTTGCGGCCCAGCCACTCGGCCAGTGCCAACCGCACGGCGAAGTGAACCAGTTCCCACTCGCTGCCGGCCACGGCATCAAGCGCGACCGCCTGGGAGTGATCGCTTGGGCGAACCTCGGTCGGACGAAAATGGTCGGAACAGTTCACCGCGGAAAAACGTTCGCCGACCAGCCGCTTCAACAAGTCGGCCGCGCGACTAAGGACCGGTTCGCGCCATTGGGCAGCCGCTTTTCCGCTGCATTTTTCGAAGGTTTGTTTGAGCAAGCGGATCGAATCCATCAATCGGCGTTCGCGAGCAAGTTGCGCCTCCACCACCGCAAGCTTTTCGTTCGCGCGGCTCCACTGGTCGTACGCTGCCTGCTCTTCGAGCTGCGACATCCGCCCACGATTGATGTAGAGCGCTTCGGCCAGTCGCGCCACCTCGGCCCGCAGCACAGCACACTGCTTTTCCAAAGCCTTCACTTCCTCACTCGGATCGCCCCCGAGGGCGGCAAGCTCTTCCTCCGCCCGGCGCAACTCGACTCGGGCATCACTCGCGCTGACGCTCAGTTCGTCGATTCGCTGAAGGCGTTGATCGTCGGTTTCGTCGCTGGCGAGCTGCCGCTCGGCCTTGTCTAAGTCGCCGCATTTTTCGCGGAGTGAGCGGCATTGGTGGTCGAGTCGGTCGCAGTGGCGTTGGGCATCGGTCCAGACCGATCGCCTTTCTTCCCGAACCGCGGCTGCCTCGGCCATGCGTTGGTCGAAGCGCCCGCGCAATTCGCCCAGTTCGCGCTCGAGCGATTCCACGTCGGGCGGAGCGTGTCGCCACTGAGGATACTCGGCGAGCAATTGCTCTTGCTGCGAACCCAGTTCGTCGGCTTTCTCTTGAAGTTGCGCGGTCGTTCGCCCGGCGAGTAGTTGTTCGCGCTGTCCGCGAAGGACAGCCTGCTCCGTCTGGCGGCGCGTTTGTTCATCGAATCGGCGTTGGGCCTCGTCGAGGCTATCGGCGCCGGTCTCGGCAACCAGTTCGGCCCATCGCCGCTCGGCCTGTTCGAGCTGCCGGCGGATCTCGTCGAGCGACATCTGCGGCCCCACGGCCCGAATCCGCGCCACTTGGGGCAAACGGAGTTCGACCGACGAGTCGCCGCGAATTGTGCATCGCTGTCCGGGATGAAGGGAGATCGTGTTCTCCGGCCCGCCTGAAGCGCCCGCCGGTGCGACGAGATCGTTTGTTCCGGCTGCCCGATCGTTCGCCGATGGCATTCGATCCGCCGCAGCCGTTTCGCATCTGCTCGTTGTGCCGGCGGCGGTCTGTTCAATGGATTCCTCTTCGACGCACACCGCCTGCCGAGATTCCAACGTGAGCGGGGCCTCGGCCTCGACCACCACGCGAATCGACGCCGCCTCCAAGGCGTGCAAAGCCCGCTCGCGCTGCAAGGCCGCCGTGCGCATCGCGTCGATCTGTTGGCGCGACACACCGGGCGAACCGGGAATAGCCGCGGAGATCTGCTCTTCCAAGCGCGCGACCTCGGCCAGTGTTTTCTCGATCGCCTCCCGCTCGGCGGCCATTTGCGACCAACGCCGAGCGGCCGAGAGGATCGTTTCGAGCCGCCGCAAATGGGGCCGTTCGTCCTCGATGGCTCGCACGTGCAGCTCGCTTTGCTGAAACGCCGCAGCCGCCTCGTCCGCTTTCGCCTTGGCCTCTTTGGCGTCGGTCTCGAGTCGGCCGAGGTCGTCGCGGGCCTTTTCGCGCTGAGAGCGAACCTCGTCGAGCTTGCGGCATCGCTCGGCCAATTGGCGTTGCTGATTGGTAACGGTCTCCAACGCGGTTCTGCTTTGTGCGACGCGCGCAACCGCCTCGGCGTACTTCCGCTCCAACGGGCGAAGCTCGTTCAACCGCCTTTCATATTGGCCAAGCGCCGCTTCACGCTGCCGATGCTCGTCTTCAAGCCGGGCGATCTCCTCGGCCAACCGCTGCCGGTCGTCGAGTGCCTGTCGAAGCTGCTCTCGCTGATTGATCAGTTCCTTGCGCTCTTCTTCCAACGAAACGGACGGAGGGGCACCCCTGCCGGATCTCGTTCGTCCTTGCGAAGTGAAATAACGGTCGTGAAGCTCCTTCATCGCCTCGGTGAGCCGATGGGCTGATTCGCTGACCCTTTGCCCGCTCAACGCTCGTTCGACCTGCGAAAGCACCTCGTCCGATGCGCCGCCCAACGCAATCGCTCGTTGCGGACTCCAGAGAACCTGAGCGGTTCCCCAATGGTCCGGCGCACTGGCCCCTCTCAAAGCGGCAGCGGCCGAGAACAATTTTCGCACCTGTTCGACGGCTTGGTCGTCCTCGGCCACGCGAACGAAGGAATTCGCTTCGCGCCGCAATAATTCGGCGCGGCGGTTCTGGAGCCATGTTTTCACGATGCGATAGAAGCCGTCGGGCGACTCGTACTCGATCGCCACTTCCGGCGCCAGCGATCGACCCCAGGGGCGCAACTGTTCGATCTCGCTCGAGGCCGTGCGGTGGGTATCGAAGAACCCGCGGACGAGGGCCGACATCAGCGACGACTTGCCGCTGCTGTTCGGGCCGTGGATGATGTTCACTCCTTCGTCGAACTCGCCCAGAACGAACCGATTGGCGAAGCATCTCCAGCCGGCAACTTCTAGCTTGCGGATGATCATCGGCGCGACTCGTGCCACAGATTGTAAAGTTCCATCAACGCACCGGCGGCAACCTTCGACAGGTCGGGCTCGAACCCGTTCCACTTTGCGGCAAGATCGCGATCGCCATCACCGGTACCGGCCATCAAATCGCGCAAACACTTGGCCGTTTCGCACCAGGCCGCCGAAGGCAGCTCGTTGATCCAGCCGGCGTCGTCGGGCCGAGGCCGCAACCGCTCGTCGCAGCAGCGGAAAAAGAGCATCCGCGCTTCGGCCAACTCGCAAAGCCGCTCGATTTGCGGACGCTGCTCGACCGAAATCGTGCCGCTCAGCTCGACCTCCAACAGCGTGCGTTCGGGCTGCTCCCAGTCTTCGATCCGCGTGAGCAGCTCGGCCAACTCGTCGCCCGAGCGAAGCTGGCACTCGATTCGCTCCCAACGAAGCGTGCCTGTTCGCAACGGCGCAATCTTGGGCATCGCGCCGGGACCGTCGATTTCGACCAGAAGCACGTTGCCGCTGTCGCGCTCGCCGAATTTGGTGGTTTCGTGCGTGCCGCTGTAGGCAACGCGGGCTGGGCCGGCCGACACATCGGGAAACGTCGAGTGCCAGTGGCCCAGGGCCAGATAGTCGATGCCCGACCGATCGACGACCGCCGGGTCGATCGGGTGGTCGTCGTCGGCGCCGACGCCGCGCAGCGAACCATGTGCCAGACCGACGGCCACGGCAGTCCGATCTTCGTGCCGCGGAATCCAGGCCGTGGGATCCTCGCGGCTGTGCGCGGTGAACACGGGGCAGGGATAGAGCACCACCCCCGGAAGCGAAATCGGCTCGCGTTTGTCGAGGATGCGGATATTGCCGTGCGACTGCCAGGCCGGATGATGCCACAACGAACCGGGCTGCCACGGATCGTGATTGCCCGGTAGAAGGAACACCGGCCCGGGAAAGGCGCCGAGGATGTCTGCCGCCTGCTGGGCCAGATTGCGCGGCACGGCATGGTTTTCGAAGGTGTCGCCGGCCACAAGGATCATCTCGGCCGCGTGCGCGCACGCCAGTTCAACAACACGCCGCGCCGCCGTCAGTCGGGCTTCGCGCACTTCCGCCGCCCGCGGGCCGGCCTGCGCCGCGCACATGCCCAACTGCCAATCGGCCGTGTGGATAAAACGCATGATTCCCTGCCCTCTACCAAACAACAGACAACGCTCGAAACAAAACCGCGAAAGACCGAAAGCGGTTCGAACGGGGATTGCACGCAAGCAGCCGCGCCGTTGCGACCGCAGCGGCTTTCGGAATTGTGCAGAACCATTTAGCGCCCGCGCGTTCCGGCGGGACAAACTCCGCCCGGGGCCGCCGACGCGAGGCTTTGCCCGGCCTCGACCTTATGGGCATTTGCCGTTGATTTGCCGCTTGGGCCTACGGCGATTCCGTTCGAGCAACTTGCGCCGTTGCCGGCATGCCGCAAACCACCGCAGGGCGGCCGCGGATCAGATAGAACCAGATGATACCCCCCGCCACGCAGATCGCAAGCCACAGGGCCGCGCGGCCGTAGCGAAAAAGGTAGAAGACCAACCGAGAATACTCGTTGAGCACGGCGCCCACTCCGCGATGATCGCGCCACCACGAGTCGGCGTCGAAGCCATCGCCCGGGGCGGAGAACACCGTGACTTGCCGATTCGATCCGAGCACGCGCTCGGCCATCCACTGCGAACGCCGCGCATGGAAAAACTCGGTGACCAAAACGACCGACGCTTCAGGCTTCGTCGAAAGAAATTCCGCCAAGGCGACGACTTCATCGTGCGTCGTCGCACAGTTCTTCCCGATGATTGTGATTCGGTCCGGCGGCACTCCGAGGGCCGAGAGAACCTGCACCGTCAGATCGTGATGCGTCGCAACCTCGCCGCGAAGCGAGGCCTCGCCTGACCGAACATGAGAAACGAGAATCCGTTCGACTCGGCCATGCCGATAAAGAGCCGCCGCTGCCGCCGGGCGCGTGGCCAATCCGCCGCCAAGTACGTAGGCGAAATCGGCCTTCGATCGGGGGACGCTTCCGGTATCGAGCCACCGGGCAATGGCCGACTTGAACGACGACGAACGCGCGGCCGCAACGGTCGCGAACGCAACGAGCACCAGCAGGCAGAGAACGGCACAGGTGCGCCCCCGGCAACAACGACAAAGCGCGCGTTGCCGCGAGGGTTGTTCCGTTTCTTGTTGCGGCTTTTCTTCGGGCTCGGTCATGGCGTTCGCTCGCTTTCGGCCGAGGCCGCCGGACCGGCGATCCGACGTTCCAACGCCGTCATCAGCCGATCCGCTTGCCACAGATCGTCGGGCACGCGGTTGTCGGCCAACGCGGCCGCCAAAAGCCCTTGCCACCCGTTGACCAGCCGCTTCACTCCATCGCGCGATTTGAACCAGTCGCCTCGGTCGGCCCCGGTGGGCGGCAGCGGCCAGAGACCGACGCGGCCGCGGACTTCCGGCGGAATGACGGCATCGATCAGCCGCGCCACTCGCCCGCTTTCGTACTCGTCTGCGACGACCATCACGCGCAAGGTCGGATTGCCACGCAGCTCTTGGCTGAGCCACTCGGCCGCCGCCCGTTCGTTGCGGAATGGCTTCGGCACGATTGTGACGGCCGAGGCCGCCACGCCGCGGGCGATCAACTGACTACGGATGAACTCGCCCGAGGACGGCATTACGCCCAACTGCACCGGCACGGGCGGTTGACCGTCGAGAACGAAGATCGTCAGCTCGTTCCCGTTCGGGCGAGTGAGCCACCGCTTCGCCACCGCGTCGTACTGCGCGGAGCGATGATACGAGTTCGAATCCCCGTACAGAACAAGTATCCCGCAGTCTTCGATAGGCCGATCTTCGACACACGGAGCGGCCGCCAGTCGGAGCAGCGGCTGATGAAAGACGACAAGCAGCGCGACCGCACCGACGCCCAACCACGTCCGACACCGCCTGTTCGAAAAAGGACAACAGGCCATGCTGTGCTGCAAGAAACGACACAGGACGGGCGCCGGGCAGGCATCCGGCGCCGCGTCCTGTGTGCCTAAGGAGGTCTTCATCAATACGATATGATTACAACACGAGCGCAATGCCGTCGGCCGAAACGGAACCGCCGGACCGCAATCAGGCCGATTCGCCCTCCGCCACCGTCGCGCCAACCGCCATGCGGCTGCGTTGCAGCGGGAGCACCGCGAATCAGAAAATCGAATTCTTACGAAACGCGCCGGCGCACAAAAGCCAACCCCAAAGCGCTGGCGGCAAACGCCAAGGCCAGCGCGGCCGGTTCTGGCACGGGCTCGACTGTCGGATCAACGGCCACGCGCTTCTTGTCAATCGAAGCGACGGCCCCTTGCGAGGTCATCGCGGCGAGAATGTCGTCCATGGTGTAGTTCAACTCGGTGGCCATGCCCGAGATGCCCTTGGCCGCCAACGCGCCGGCGATGTCGAAGGTGAGCGTCGTGGTCCAATCGTTCGACACCAGCGAGAACGGCGGATAGTTGGCCAGACTGTCTTGACCGGAGGTCGGACCGCTGGGAGTTAGATTGGTGTAGGTTCGCGTCGGCGAGACGAGGATCGACGACGGCAGGGCGACGCCGTCCACCTTGGTGATCTCGATCACCGCCGGGGTGCTGACCTGCACAATTCCGGTGGAGCCCGCGATGCCTGCCAGCGAGTATCCGCCGAAATCACTGAATTGAAGGCTCGTGATGCCGAAGCCGTCGGCCGCCTTCAGCCGAAACTTCAGCAGCCCATCGGTCAGATCGACCCCGCCTGAGGCGCCCGACTGCGCATAGAAACCCGTCGGGTAGAACACTAAAGAGTCGCCGACAACAGAGGGCGTTCCGAACAATGGTTCAGGATCGCCGGCATGACTGGACTCGACGATGTCCTCGTAAACGACGTTGGCCCCGGCCAGAGTGACCGGAATCGTATCTGCGGGGGCGCTGAGAGAAAAGATCACCGCCGACAGTAGCGCGCATGCGCATACTGCGACACGTCGCACGAACTTACCCGCACACACCGCTGCCTCCTTAGGACTTGGCCCGGCTAGTTAAACCGAAGATGCTCAATCTACCTACCTGCACAACCCTATCGTCTCGACCAGTCGGATCGACTTTAGGGTTATGATCGATGCTAACACCAATTCCCCTGATGTCAAGAAAATTGTCTGTGTGGCGAGTTGATATTTTGAAAAAAAGCGTAAAGTGCGCAAAATCCGGTGAATTCCCAATACCAGCGAACAAACGCAAGCAGGAAACATAAATCTCGAATCTGCAAGATATTGCGATCTTTTGCCGCACCTATGCGCTTCGGGCGGCGAATCGGGGGAATCAAGGTCCTGTTCGAGGGACCGTAGCAGATACCGCCGTTAAGCCCGAATTGGGCCTGGGCGGGCGGCCGGCCGCCGAGGAATATGACGAAGCGAAAAAGAAGCCGCAGTCCGCACTCCGCGATCGCGGCCTCAACAGATACGGCTGTTCGGTCGGCAACAGAAACCGGTCGCCGTTGATTGTGCGTCGCTGCCGATCAATCGTCGCCGATGGCCAACTGCCAAGCGATTTGGCACGCACGTTCGAACTCTTGCAAGTGGAGCCGTTCGGCGGTGGTGTGCATGTTCTCTTGACCGCAGCCCATCGTAACGGTGGGAATGCCGTGGGCGGTCATCCAATTGGCATCGAGTCCGCCGTTGGAGATGTTCCGCACGGGAACCAAGCCCAGTCGTCGCACGACCCTCTCGGCTGCCGCCAGGCTTGGATCGTCGTTCGGAAGGCGGAAGGCTTCGTAATCCAAGCGGCCGTCGATTTCCACGCGGCCGCACTTGCCGTCGTTGCTGCGCACGGCCTTGGCCGCCTTGCGGAAGGCGCGCTCGATCGCCCGAATGATTTGCGCGCGGAAGCGGGGATCGTGGCTCCGCGCTTCGGCGCGGAGATGGGCCTCGGGCGTGACGACGTTCGTCGCTTCGCCGGCATGAATCACCCCGATGTTGCTCGTGCCGGTGCGGTTGCCTTTTTCGATTCGGCCGAGCCAACCGTCGCGATGCAATTCGGCAATGGCGCAACCGGCAATGGTAATCGCACTGACGCCTTTTTCGGGCGCGACGCCGGCATGGCTGGCCAGCCCGGTGATGCGGATGTCCATGCGATAGCCGCCAGTGGCGCCGATTGTTACTCGGCCCGCCGGGCCCCCGTCGAAATTGAACGCCAGCTTCGGCCGACCAAGCAGCTTCACATCGACGAATCGCGCGCCGTACAGCCCCAGCTCCTCTTGCACCGTCCAGAGGAAGGTCAGCGGCGGATGCGCGGGGCGTTCGCGTAGCACGCGCATCGCCGCGTGGAGAATCGCGGCCGTTCCGGAACGGTCGTCGGCCCCCAACGCGGTTTGCGGATCAGCCGGGACGAGGTAACCGTTGTGTTCGACGGGTTGGGCACCCTGACAGAGTGGCACGGTATCGACGTGGGCCATCAACAGGCGCCGCGGGCCGCGACGCCGGCCCGGCACCTTCAAGATCAGATTGCCGCACTCTCCGCCGAACGGACTTCGCTGGTTCGCCCGATCGAAGCAAATCCAAGCGGGATCAGCACCGCTTCGCGTCAACTGCTCGACAAGGTAATCCATCACCTCTTTTTCCCGCGTACTGCCCCCGGGGATCGAAAGCAGTTTCGTGACTAGTTGCTGGGCTTCAGTCGTGGTTGTTTTCATGAGAAGCGGCCTGGCTAGAAATCGGTGCGACGGTATCGGCTCTTTGGATCAGACAACTCAGCCGCGCAGAGAGGCGGCCGTTGTTCCGCTCAGCGGCGTAGCGGTGCGGGCCGACCGCCTTGGGGCAGAGTCGAAGGTTGCCGACCGAGCGATCGATCACTGCGGACGAAATGCGCAAGCCCGCCCGCTCGCAATATAGGGGTAACTAGCGGAGAAAAGAAGCCGGACCCTCGACCAAGTGCAGCCGGACCTTCGGCGAAGAGAGAGCGTGCCGAGAATCTCGGATTTCGTATCTTATCAGCCGTCTGAAGCCCTGAAGGGCCTCGCTCCGTCGTGGCCGGCAATTGGCGAAACGGCCGCGACGGAGACCGAGAGGGCGGACGCGACAAAGCGCATCCCTCCGACGACGCTCGACGCGACGAACGAGCAACCCGCCGACTACGTCAGGCAGGCGGTGCAGCTATTGACGGTTTGTTGCAGTTGCTCGGGCAAGAAGGGCTTGGCGATGAAATCCTGTGCGCCTTTGCGAATCGCCTCGGAGATCAGCTTCGTTTGGTTCAACGCGCTGATGACGATGATTCGGGCGTCGGGGAACTCGTTGAGGATGTGTTCGAGGGCATAGATGCCGTCGGTCACCGGCATGACGATGTCGAGCGTGACCACATCGGGCAGTAGCTCGCGGTATTGTTCGACCGCTTCTTGTCCGTTTCCGGCCTCGCCGGCGATTTCCCAGCCATCGGCCGAGAGGGCCTCGGCAATCATCCGTCGCATCAGCATCGAATCGTCAACGATCAACACCCTCTTACTCATGGCCCGACTCCCGACAAAAAAAGAAACCAAAACACGGCGCGCGGTCTGGGCGAAGAGAGATGCTGTTGACTTGCTTCGCTTTTCCGCCGGCCGCCTTTCCTATTGTGTGGACCGATTTAGGGGAAACGATCGCATCGAACACCAAGGCTCAACCGCGCGATTCATGCGTGTCGCGGTAATCGCTGGCCTTCCATAATCGGTTTGGCGATTCGCCGCCGACACCGGACCGCCGTGCCGCGCTTCGTCTGTAACCAATCGATGAAAGTATAGGTCGCGTTGCGGTGCCGTGATGCGGCCCAAAGCGGAGCGATTGGCGGCAGCGGAAAAACCGCTTCCATCGGCATAAACGGCCGCCGAACAGACGCCCCCCGTGCGCCACAAGCGGTATAGCCGCTTCGTTTGCGGGAATGATGGGCTAGGGGGGCCGGGTCAGCCGAATCGATTACTGACACACCGCCGTTCGACCGTGTTCGACATCGCACCGTCTTCGGGCGCGGGTCGCGGAGGAGGACCAGGCCATGATGGATCTGACGCGCAATCAATTCTTCTTGATCGGCTTTGTGGCGTTCTTGCTCGGGCTGGAGTTTCGTACGGTCGAGGCCTTTGAACTCAACGCCGAGTTCAGTCAAGTGCTTTTCAAACAAGCGGCGCCGCCCTTGGCCGCCGTCAACAGCGCCTCGCAGACCTTTGCGGGAACTCAAGGGCCGGTGGTGAAAAAGACCGTCCGCCCGCCCGACTGGCTCGGCTGGTCGCTGATTTCGATCGGCGCCGTGCTGATTCTTCATAGCTGGGCGATGAAGAAACCAGGCGCGTAACACAACCGCCGAATAGGCAAAGAGCGTTGCCGCAACGGTAGTCGCTTTGCGCCACCGGCCGATCGGCTTTCGGCTCTGGCGGCTGGCCGCGTCCTAAGATCCTATTTCGCACGGGGCGGCAGGGCCCCCAAACGAACCGGTGGCGAGCCGATCTCGGAAGCCCCATGGCGGCGCGGCAGAACAGAACGGCGGCAATTCTGTTGCATCTCTGTTTCCTGATGTTGTGCGGCCGGCGGATTCTCCCGGCCAAGCTGTTTGACTGCCCAAGAAACGGTCGCGGCGCGGAATCGCGGCTGTCTTTCGGCAGCTCGATTTCCGCGCCGCTGCGGCTCTTGAAAGGAACGCGACGGAGGAAACCCGTCCCGATCGGCTTGTGAAGGATGCCGATCAGAACGTGTATTTGGTCATGAACTCGACGCGGATCGACTCGCCGGGCTCTTTGCCGACGTAGAGCGTGCGCCACGAGCCAACTTCAACGCCCATGGTGAACTGCTTGGTGATATCGTAGATCAGGTTGCCCCAGATGACCGAGTTGTAGCGCCGTCCGGAGGCCGCTGACAAATCGCGGTCGAGCGGGTCGTCGAGGCTGTAGCCGACGTTCGAGTGCAGCCGCGGGGTAATGTCGTACCACAGTTGCACCCATCCGCCGCGACTGTAAATGCCGCGACGATTGCCGATATCGACACCTTGCAAGATACCGCCCAAATAGGCGCCGAGGTTCTCACCGATGAAGTATTCGCCTTGGAAGCCGAATCGTTCGGTGATCGGTGCGCGCAGATCGACATTCATCGACCAGGTGCGGAGGTACACGTCGTCGCGCGCCGGCGGGGCAAGGAAGTCGTACACCACTTCGCCGATATGGCCCGACAGGCCAAGCGTGATCGGCAGCCCGCCCTTGCCGCGCTCGCCGAAGGTCAGCGCGGTTCGGCCCATCAGTACGGGCCAAGGCGAGTGATCGCCGGTGACCGTGCCCGAGCCGAGGCTGCTGGGCACGTCGGCAATGATGTTGCCGTTGAGCGAGCCTTGCACGGTCCACAACAGCGTGTCGCTAAAGTCGAAGTAGCGTTCCGCACGGAACTGCGCCCGACGATAGCCGATATTGCCCGCCCCCCAGTTGATCGAGTACATCACCGTTGTCGGATACAAGGGCGAAATGACATCCCAGGTTTGGCCGGCCAACACGCGGAAGGTTTCGTCTTTGGCTTCCCAGTAGGCGTGCCGCAGAAGCACCGAGCCTTTGTTCTCCGTGGTGAAGTTGCCTTGGAAGTCGATTTCCACCTTGCCGCCGGTGGCTGCGCAGTTGAAGAAGGGCAGCCGTGGGCCGGCCACATCGAAGCCCACGCGGGTGCTCTTGGCATCGACGTGGAATGCCGGCTCGCCCTGATCTTGGGCCGACAGCACGAAAAGGGTGTAGTCGCCGGCATTAGACCGCTCGGTCTCGTACACCATGTTCGCCCATAGCCAAGCGTAGGGGATGATCGTGAAGTCGCCTTTCTTCCAGACGAGCTTCTTCATCTCCGCTTTAAGCTCGTCGAGAGTGTAATACTCGTCTTGAGCGGCCGGCGGGGCGGCCGCAGCGGCGGCATAGGCCGGATCGGGGGCAGCTTGCATCGGTGAGGTGCCTTGCCCCAAAGCCGACGCTTGACCGTCCCACAGCGGGGCTTCATTGGGTGCCGACGAGGGCACAGGCACGGCGGGCGCGTGCCAAGCGGGCGAGTAGGCCGAAGGCGCATCGGTGGGCGGCAGCGGCGCGACCATGCCCGGCGGGGCGGGCATCGCTTCCCATGAACTCGATTGCGGTTGGGAAATCGCGGGATACTGGGGGTAGTCGGCCGACGCCATGCCGCCAATAGCGACGGCAAGGAAGCAGCCTCCAATGAAACGCGATGAGAACATGAGTCGGGTCTCCAGGGGTTGGTTGGGGCCGGCGGTGCGTCGAGTGTTGCACAGGCAACAATGGGAAACGTTGGCGGGCATTCGGTGCCGAGCCGCAAGGCAGGCAATCGAAGGGAACCACGGGGCACGACGAGCGGCCGAGACGGAGGCAACGCGCTATCGGCTTCGCCACGCTCGCAACCGCTCTCGCCGTCGTGCGAATCTCCTTCGTCTGCTCGACACTTCTTATTGGGCTTCTTCCTACGACGGTCTTCAACTTGCGGGCGAACTCCCAACCGAGATGGGAATCGCTCGCTGCCGATCGTCGCGGGCGGGAAGCACAAAATAGTCTCGCACAATTACGAAAGCGGCTGCGGTCGCAACGAAGCGGCCGATTGCGCGCGATCCCCGTTGGAACCGCTTTCCGTCTTTCGTAATTCTGTTTAGGGCCTCGACGAACTCGTCTCTGCCGCGGGCCTACATTTCCGCTATCGGCGCTGTTTTTGAAATACTTGACAGACTAGGCACAAAGCACACCTGCGCCATGACTGTTGCGCCGTGCAGTTTCGCCAGCTTCCGCAAACGGAATACAACCGGTTCAACGCAACTGAGCGGAACCGCCCTTACCGATGTTTGGCAGACCGTCGCTGCGACGCTGCGACGAAGTGACACGGGCCGCCGCTCGATCTTTCGTGCCGCGTTTTGCTCTGACTGGAGCCGGTCCGGGCTGAGACAGGCCTGTTCCGGTGGCTTCTTGTTGACGGTTGGGGCGATTGCTATAATCCCGCAGCCGCAAGGGGCGATCGCCGCGACTTGTGAATCCCAGAGGCAACCGGATAAATCGATCGAACGGCCCGATGTTTTCACAAACCGTGCGGAAGATATCGATTGTGCGGATTGCAGCGGTTATTGCGGCACGAAATAGGTCTAGGGAAACCGAATGAGTTCCCCGTAATTGTGGAAGTAGCTGCTGGCGCGGTGAAGCGGTTCTCGTGTGTACGGTCCCCGTGTGAACCGTTTTCCGGTTTGTCAGATTTGTGAAGAACAAAGAGCGGCATGTTCGGCTGCTGTGTGCCATCGGCCGTCGGGCCGCGACGGCGGTGGTTTTTACGATAGGATGCCGCTGTTTCGCAGATTCGCGGTACTCGATCGGCGCGGCCACGGCCGCTTGAGGCGAAAACACAGAAGGAGTTTGGTGCAATGGGCTCGACGGTCGTCTTGCAAACGGAGATTCCGGGTTTGTCGGTTCGTCGCGGCAAGGTCCGCGACGTGTACGATCTGGGCGATCGGCTCTTGCTGGTGGGCACCGACCGGATCAGCGCGTTCGATTGGGTGATGCCCAACGGCATCCCCGACAAAGGCAAGGTGCTCACCCAAATCGCCGCGTTCTGGTTTGAACAGCTTGGCGAGCCGAACCATTTGATTGCCACCGATGTCGCTCAGATGGATTTGCCCCCGCAAGCCGATCGGGCGCAGTTGGCCGGAAGAACCACGCTTTGCCGCAAGACGCAGGTCGTTCCGATCGAATGCGTGGTGCGCGGCTACTTGGCCGGTTCGGGCTGGGCCGAGTATCAACGCAATCAAACGGTGTGCGGGATTCCCTTGCCCCCGGGTCTGCGCGAATGCGACGAGCTGCCCGAACCGATCTTCACGCCGGCGACCAAAGCCGAGTCGGGCCACGATGAGAACATCACCTTCGAGCAAATGTCGCAAATTGTCGGCCGCGAGTTGGCCGAGGAGCTACGCCGCCGAAGTTTGAGCATTTTCGCGCGCGGGGTAGAGTACGCTCGCCGGCGCGGGATCATCATTGCCGATACGAAATTCGAGTTCGGCCGAGTGGGCGACGAGATTCTGTTGATCGATGAAGTGCTCACGCCCGACAGTTCGCGTTTCTGGCCGGCCGATCAGTATCAGCCGGGCAAGAATCAGCCGTCGTTTGATAAGCAGTTCGTACGCGATTGGCTGGTTTCGGCCGGTTGGGATAAGAACAGCCCGCCGCCGGTTCTGCCCGACGACGTGGTCGCCCGGACCCGCCAGAAGTACATCGAGGCCTTCGAAAGACTCACCGGGCGGAAATTCGTGGCCTAGATGAAACCGCTCGGAATGGAATGCAGGCAGAACGGGACACTTCATTCGCGCCCATTGGCGTACCTTCGCGGGCATTTGCAGTTAAGAACGTCCCACGCCTTCGCGCGCCTTCGCGCCCATTCGCGGTTGAAACCGTACCCGCGCCTTCGCGTTCATTCGGGTTCATTCGTGGTTGATGCCCTTCCCGTGTCTTCGCGTGCATTGGTGTTCCTTTGCGGTTGAGAGCCTTCGCGGCCGTTTGCGGGCAAGAAAGAAAGACAGGGGCAAGGCGCTCGACGAGAGCATCCTCGCCCCTGCCAGCGGGGGCTAATTCACGGTGTCGCGGTCGATCATGCTTATGCGCTTGACCGGTCCGGCGGACACCGACAGGCGGACTTGATCGCTAGTTGATCACCGCGTCGTGTTGCCGAGGCAACAGTCGCTCACGCTTCGTCATCCCATTGATCGTCGGGTCCGAGATCGGCCCGTGGGCCGCCGGGACCTCGCGGCGGGCCGAATTCAGGGCCGCGACCACGTGCGTTTGGCGGACCGCCCGGAGGACCGAACTCAGGACCACCGGGGCCGCGTCCAGGCCCCTGCGGTCCCATGCCGGGGCCGGGGCCCTTGCCGCGACCAGGCCCTTGCGGACCCATGCCAGGGCCAGGACCACGACCCGGACCCTGCGGCGGGCCAAATTCAGTATCTTCAGGACTGCGTCCGGGTCCCTGCGGTCCCATGCCGGGGCCGGGCCCCTTGCCGCGTCCCGGGCCTTGCGGACCCATGCCAGGGCCAGGACCACGCCCCGGGCCTTGCGGCGGACCAGCTTCCGGTCCGAACGGACAAGGACCTTGCGGACCCATTCCCGGGCCGGGGCCGCGTCCAGGGCCTTGCGGACCCATACCGGGGCCAGGACCACGCCCCGGACCCTGCCGCGGGCCGAATTCAGGATCTTCAGGACCGCGTCCCGGGCCTTGCGGTCCCATGCCGGGGCCGGGCCCCTTGCCGCGTCCCGGGCCTTGCGGACCCACTCCCGGTCCGGGGCCGCGTCCAGGCCCTTGCGGACCCATGCCGGGGCCAGGACCACGACCGGGGGGACCCTGCGGCGGGCCGAACTCGGGGCCGCCCGGTTGATCCCACGGCGCTACTCGCGGCGGCATTTGCATTCCCGGCCCGCGCGGCGGACCTTGTTCGCGAGCCCCACCGCGCGGCGGCCCGCCGCGTTGTGCTGCGTCTGCGGTGCTTTGCAGAAGCCATAGTGTGCCGACGAAGGCCAGGGCTCCGATCCCGCAGCCCAGCCACCGTCGCATTCCCACGTGTTGCATCACGCCCATCGATACACCTCCATCACTCCACCAGTTCCTGGGCACACCGCTTCACGCTGCACCGTGCGGCGCTTCGCGGCTGTGCGGAGACCAAGCACCCGTCGAGACGATTCGGTTGCCACATCCGTGCAAACCGACGACTCATCCTGTCGCACTCGGTGGCCAAACAGACCTCCACCGGAGCAACCGCTCGCGGGCCGCGCCCCCGCAAAAGCACGCGGCGCCGTCAGCAAACCCATACCTCTCCTGTTGGAAGAAACCCTGGCAACTTTAGAACTGAAGATCGTCGAGCCCCAATAATTCGACCACGCGCCGTTCAATGATCTTGTCTTGTGCTTCGTTGCGGCGTTCGATCGACTCACGGAGCCGTTTCACCTCTTCTTCGATCCGTTTCAGTTCCAGCATCCTTCGCTCTTGTCGCACGCGAAACTGCTTGGTGACGACCTCGGCCAACTGCTTCTTGAGTTCTTCCTTCTCGGCCGCAGGCGCCCGACGATACTGGCCAGCCAATTCATGCGAGCGCCGGTCGAGCTCGTTCTCTTCGAGCATCAACTTGTGCATCTCAGGATCGGCTCGCCCCATTCCTTCCGGCTCGCCCCAGGGACCGCGCGGGCCGGGTCCCATCGGGCCACGGGGACCCATCGGGCCCTGTGGGCCCATTCCTTCCGGACCGGCACCCGGACCAGGCCCGGCGCCCGGCCCAGGTCCGCGACGACCGAACGGTTGCTCGGGGCCTCGCGGGCCTTCGGGCGGACGAACCGGACCGCCCTCGCCTTCGCCCGGACCACGACGGCCGGGACCGCGTTGGAACCCTTGGCCCGGGCCGCGTTCCTCGACGTCGCGAGGCCGATCAGGTGGGCCGAAACGGTCGGCCGGACCGTGCGGGCCGCCGCGATCTCCTTCGCGCGGGCGATCACCATCGCGCGGCGGACGGAAATCGTCGTCGAAATCCCGCGGCGGAGGCACGTCGCCTCGGTCCCGCGCCCCACCTTCACCTCGCGGGCGCGGAGGGCCATCGGGCTGTTCCCGCGGCGGCGGGCTATCCGCTCGCTCTCGCGGCGGATCGCGCGGCGGCGGATCTTCGCCCGCCACGGCCGCACGTATGCCCACCCAGCCAATCACAAACAACAAGACCAACCAGGGCAACAACCATTTTCCTCGCATCGCACGAACTCCCGTCTTCAAAAGTCGCCCCCGTCGAGATCGGAACGAAGCTGGTCTAATCGATCTGCCAAGACGCTGGTTTGCGCCAATGCGCCGTAGTCGATTTGCGCCGTCGCCTCGGCCGCAGCCCAAATCATCTCGTCGATCTGATCATCCCAGGCCAATTGGTCGGCAGGTTCGGCCGGGGCCGCTGAATCGCCGGGGGCGTCTGTCGCCGAGGCCACTGCGCGCGACGGCGCCGGTGGCGACGGGTTCTGTGTTCCCGGCTCTTGTGTGGCCGGTTCCGACGGGTTGGGCGTTTCGGGCGAAGTGGAAGAACCGCCCGCCGTGGCCCCGCTGCCCGAGCCGGTTTCAGACTGTTCGTTCTCGGGCTGCCTGCCCGCCAACTCCGCCGGACCTTGTTGCGGGCCATTCAGCTTGAGTTGATAAAGTCGCGGAAAAGCCCAGAGGATGATGAGCAACACAACCGCCGCCGAGAACAACCACGACAGCCGACGCCAGCGAGCCGCATCGGTTCCCGACGCCGTTCGACCCAATCGCGGGGGCGAAGCGGCCAGATCGAGCGATCGCGGCCGCGGCAAATCCTCGGGCTTGCGCGAAGCCAACTGCTCGAGCGACGCCGGCGGCCTCTTCGCAGCCATCCCTGCTTGCTCGATCAGATTGCCCAGCGCCAGCCACGCGGCCCGAAGCTGCTGTTCGTCGCTTCCCGCGGCCGCTGAGGAGCGGGCTGCATTTGGGGCATCGGCCGGCGCAGTAGCCGACTCGATCAAACGCAGCAGCTCGTCGTCAACCTGTTTTTGCGGCTCGGCCATCACATGAATTCCGTCAATTGCTTGCGCAGCGATTCCAATGCCCGACGGCAGTGGCTCAATGCGGTGTTCAACGGGCAGCCCAAGGTATCGGCAATTTCCGCGAACGAAAGCTGGCCGTAATACCTCAGGAACAACACCCGTTGCTGCACCGGAGTCAGCTCGGCCAATGCGTCATCGAGTCGGCCGAGGGCCTCTGACTGGGCCATTTGGCCTAACGGCTCGTCTTGCCCCGACGCCGGCTGAAGCTCCCTCCACTGCTCTTCCGAAACGGTCACTTCGCGCTGCCGTCGGCGTCCGCGGTCGCACGCCAGCCGATCGGCGATCCGAAACAGGTACGCCCGCACTCGCCCTTGCTCACGATAGGCTTCGCGGCCCTGCCATGCCCGCAGAAACACCTCCTGCGTCAGGTCGTCGGCCGCTGCCGCCTCGCGGATCATGGCGAACAGGTATCCGCGCACGGCCGCGCCGTGCTCGCGGACCCATTCCGCGAAGCTCTCGGCCGTTGTGGCTGTCGGCGTCTTCGCAGTCTTCGCAGGCGTCATCTGGAACTCTTAACGGAGCGGCGGGAAGATTATTGCGGGCAAAAGTGAATAACTTGCGAAAATCCCGAAAAACGACCGATCGGCTCGTCGGATGGTCCCGTCGCCTTCGGCCGACGGTTCCAGCCGATCGACTTTCAGAACTCCGTCGTTGCCTGTCGCGGAAACCGGCCTTTCGCCCGTCGTTCGGATCGGCTCTTTTCTCTATTCTGAGCGTCCCGGCACGATGAGCCAAGTGACTCGCAACCGAGCAATCGAAGCACGATCCCGCGGTTCCGCGGTGCGGACAACCTCGCGGCCGCATCTGGGGAGACATGGTTTTACTCCGCTTCACGAGGGCGATGCTTTTCCAGCCCCTTCGGATCGGGCAAAATACACTCGTCACCGCACGCGCGACCAATAGCGATCGCGCGTGTCGGTCTGATTTCCCCTGGCGTGTGAAAGAAGTAAGGAACCGTCTCTCGCCATGAATCCTACCGATCCCTACCACGATCAATCCGATCGCCAACTGCTAGTGGAATTGCGCCGCCGCGTCGGCTGGCTCAATGTTCTTGCGGTGATTCTGATCTTGGCGGTGGTGATGCTGGCCTCGTCGGTTTATGGGTATCTGTTGAACTTCTTCGGCAGCGACGCGCAACTGCACGTCGCGGCGACGATCGTTGCGGCCGTGTTGGGCTTCCTCTTCGGATGGATCGCCCGCGGCAAACGATGAACCATCGACCCCCGCGCAAAGACGAGAGCAATGATGCACGCCCTGGTTACCGGAGCGACGGGGTTTCTCGGCCGCGCGATCGTCGAGCAGCTCGTGACCCGCGGCGATCGAGTCCGCGCGTTCTGTCGTCGCGACGACGCCGGGCTTCGCGCGTTGGGCGTCGAAATCGTCTTTGGCGACCTAAGCGACGCCGAGGCCGCGGCCGATGCCTGCCGGGGCGTCGATTGTGTTTTCCATGCGGCCGCCATCGCGGGCATTTGGGGGCGATGGTCCGACTATTGGAAGACTAATGTGCTGGGCACGCAAGCAATCGCGGCCGGATGCCTGCGACACGCGGTTGGCCGATTGGTGTACACCAGCAGCCCGAGCGTTACCTTCGACGGCCGCGATCAAGTCAACGTGGACGAATCGGCCCCCTACAGCCGCCGTTTTTTGGCTCACTATCCCCGCTCGAAAGCAATGGCCGAACGGCACGTGCTCGGCCTGCACGCCCCGGGTCGGTTGGCCGTTTGCGCGATACGGCCGCATTTGATCTGGGGGCCGGGCGACCGCCATCTGGTGCCGCGTCTGGTGGCTCGCGCCCGCGCCGGACGACTGCGGCGGATCGGCTCGGGCCGGAACCTGATCGACATGATCTACGTTGATAATGCCGCGGCGGCGCACTTGGCGGCCGCCGATCGGTTGCTCGACTGTTCGGCCGCGGCCAATCCAGGCGGCCGCGCCTATTTCCTCTCGCAGGGCGAACCGGTATCGTGCTGGCCGTGGATCGACGAGATTCTCGCGCTGGCCGGTCTGCCGCCGGTAAGAAAACGGTTGCCGCTGGCCGTCGCTTGGGCGTTGGGCGTATTGTGCGAGGCGCTTTATGCCGCCGCGGGCGTGCGCCGCGAACCGCCGATGACGCGATTCCTTGCCCTGCAATTGGGGCGATCGCACTATTTCAACATCTCGGCCGCGCGAAGGGACTTGGGCTATCAGCCCGCGGTCGCAACGGCCGAGGGGATGGAGCGACTTGCCCGATGGCTCCGCGACCGCGATTCCGTCCACAGAAACGCCGGTGATTTCCATGCGCGATGAACCGCCCTTCGACGCCCTGCTGCTCTTTTCCTTCGGCGGTCCCGAGGGCCCCGACGACGTGCTGCCGTTTCTGGAGAACGTGACTCGCGGCAAGAACGTGCCCCGCGCCCGGCTCGAAGCGGTCGCCGAGCACTATATGCTCTTCGACGGCGTCAGCCCGATCAACGAACATCTCCGCGCGCTCTTGGTGGCGGTGATCGACGAGTTGAACCGCCACGGGCCGGCGATTCCCGTCTTCTGGGCCAACCGCTTCTGGCGTCCGCTGTTGCCCGAGGTTCTCGCCGAAATGGCCGAGCACGGCATCCGCCGCGCGCTGGCGTTCGTTACGTCGGCCTTCGGCTCGTATCCCGGCTGCCGCGCCTATCGCGAGGCGCTTGACGAGGCCTGCGCGGCGCTGGGGCCGACGGCGCCGCGGGTGGAGAAGATCCGGCTGTTCTACGATCACCCCGATTTCATCGCCGCCCAGGCCGATCGGGTTCGCCGAGCGGTCGAGGTATTCGGCGACGCGCGCCCGCGGGTGCTGTTCACCGCGCACAGCATTCCGCGATCGATGGCCGCCGCCGCGCCGTACGAACGCCAACTGCACGAGGCCTGCCGATGGACCGCCGACCAGGCCGGAATTGCCGACTGGCAACTGGCCTATCAAAGCCGCAGCGGTCCGCCGCAGCAACCGTGGCTGGAACCGAGCGTTGAAGACACCCTTGCGCAATGGGCTGCCGCCGGTTGTCGCCGCGTTGTGTTGACGCCGATCGGGTTCTTGGTCGAACACATGGAAGTGGCCTACGATCTGGATATCGAGGCCGCCCAAGTTTGCGAGCAATTGGGCATCGAGATGGTCCGCGCCGCGACCGTGGGCGGCCACCCGCGGCTGACGACGATGATCCGAAAACTCGTCGCCGAACGGATCGATCCGAACGTGCCGCGCGAATCGCTTCGCCCCGAAGGGCCGCCGCCCGACGTTTGCCCGCCCGACTGCTGCCGCGCCGAATCTGCCGCGGGCTGAAATGCCGTCGGGAGGATTGGAGCAAAGGCACATTTTCGACAGGGACATACTCCCGCATCCGCGGAATCATCCGGCAAATATCGCGACACGCTCCGTCGCGGCTGTGATCTTGGACAAATGCTTTTTTGCATGTCCATTGTCAGCGCCGACGGAGCAGGACTTTCAAAGAAACGAGTTGCAACGGCCGTGCCAACTGTGGAAACCTGATCGCCCGTTGTGTCGCTCTTCTGTGCAGATTGTCTTTGTGCCGCTTGCGTTGGCCACGTCGTGCCGATTGCGAAAACTCTACCGTCTGCCGAAACAATGCATTCCGTCGGCGCGTTTTCGCTAATCCGACTTTCCCGTATTGGGCCGCACAGAGTTTTCAGAGAACCCGCCTCGCCCAACTTGCCCGGCGGTTTTTGTCGGTTAGTGTTCCAATGGAGGATTTCGTTTCGCGGATGCCTCGATTGGGTCGCACGCGGCGATACTCGCTGCTGGTGCGCTCTGGGCGTGCTGCCTGTGGAACCGGCCGCGGCCCAATCGTTCGACCCGAGGCGCGCAGGGCGACGGATAAGACGGATCGCAACGCCATGCAACGATTGCTGACTGCTACCGCTGCGGCCGCGCTGGTCGTAATTGCGACCGTCTTCAATTCATTGCGCTACCCGGCCGTTTCCGTGCAACTGTGGCAGGCCTCGCAGGCGGCCCACGGACCGGCCATTGCTTCAACCGCTCCGGGCGACGCAGCGGCGGGCAGGTCGCCTTCGGGCGAATCGCGCCCATTTGGCCCCGCCGATAACGACGGATCGAACATCGCCGAGCAGAAGCCAGCAACATCGCCGGCAGCGGCGTCATCAACGTCGTCGCCGGCATCGGCCGCTGCCGCAACGCCGGATCGAATGGGCGATTTCAATGGGAACGTGCGGGCCGCGGGCGATGCGAAGCCGCCTTTGCCCGCCGACAGCCGCTTTTCAGCCGAGGCCCCCGGGCTATCACACTCCGGGCAGCAGTCGTCATCCGAACGAGCCGTTTGGCCCACTTGGCGGTCTGAATCGCCGGCATTGCCGAGGGCCGACACTGCGCCGACGGCACGCCCGGCGGACTTAGTGCCGATCGCTGCCCCTGCGCCCGGCGATCATCCCCTGCCCGATGCCAAACCGAACCGCGCGGCCGATCCCACCCCCGTGGCCAAGCCGCCCGCCGAGCCGGCCTCGAATGGTGTCGCCGTCTGGTCGCCCACGCCGTCAAGTTCGGCGCCCTCGCGCCGTTCTCTTGAAACTCTTGAAGCGAGATCGCTTTCGTCGGCCGGTCGGTCGCTTAGTGCCGCAATGCCGCCTCCGGCGCCGATTCCCGACAGTCATCGTCCCGATCTGGTGCCGGTCGCACCCGCCGAGCCAGTCGGTTCCGTTGCAGAATCGCAAGCAGCCAAATCATTGCAGCCTCTGCGCCGCCTGCCGCCGGTGGACGAGGGGACGACGGCACGGACCAAGCCGCCAACGGCGGCCGAATTGCCGGCCTATCCGTCAACGCGAACGCCGTAACGCACCGCAAAAGCGTCGAAGGAGCGATCTGCCGGCGTTTGGCCGCGCGGCAACGAGCCCACCCGGCACGGCAGTTCCGCGATCATTTGCTTTTTAGGACCGGCCGACGCATCAGGCACGACCAACCCGGGTAGCCCTCGGGCCGAGTGAGCGCCTCGGTGCGAATCGGCCGCAGCTCGACGATCTCGAACAAACGCCCCAATTCGTTGCGAATCTGCGCTTCGGTCACCTGCGGCGGACCGTCGTCGGAATCCTCGCGCGGGGCTCCGCTGAGCGAAAGATAGATCGTGCCCGGGCGGGTAATCCGCCAGAGCATATCGAGAAAGCCCGAGATATTCGTCTGCCGAATCGCGTGGTAGAAGCCGCGGTCGTACACGAAATCGAACGTGCCGGCCGTTTGACCGAACTTCAGAGCGTCGGCCAACACGAAGCGGATCAGGGCGTCGTGTTGCTCGGCGCGGCTTCGGGCCCGTTCAATGGCGATCGGAGACACATCCACTGCGGTCACATCGAAGCCGCGTTTGGCCAGAAACACCGCATCGGCCCCGGTGCCGCAGCCCAAGTCGATGGCCGAGCCTCGCGGCACGATCCGCTCGTCGATCAAGCGAACCAACTCCGGCGACGGACGACCGACATCCCAAGGCGGCGTGCCCTGACGGTAACGCTCGTCCCAATCGGTCGGCTCTTTGGGCTTCGGGTTCGACACGGATGGATTCATTGCTGACACTCCCAAACAGGTTCTTCGCCGATGCGCAACCGCACAGACAGGCTTTGCACCATCGCGCAACAGAGGTCCGACGTCGTTGGTCTCGGACGGCCTGAGACGGCACGAACGCCCCCCAACATAGAACCGCGAAAAACCGAAAGCCGTCTGAGCGGAGACAACACGCAATGGGCCGCTTCGCGCGGCTTGCGGTCACGTTTCTAAACGGCGCGGACCCATTTAGCAAGTTTCGGCAATCGGCCGAATTGATGCAAGGGCCGTCTTCCAACGCGGTCGGCTTTTTGCCGCAGGCAGGCCGGCCCCCTTGCCTCGTGCGGCCGGCCGTGCAACGATTCTCAAAGCCAACGGGCCGAACCACCTTCCGCTCGCCGAGCAGCACTGCTCGTGCCGAGAGAGGGAGCTCGCTTGCCGCGGTGAAAAAACAAACAACGCAACCTTGCTCTTTTCGAGCGTTTGCAACCGAAATCGAGCATTCGACCGCCCGGACAGGCGCGTTGCCGCGACCAATGGAATCGAAGGCGGAAGACTGCGTTTTTCGGACGGACGACCGCGCGGAACGTGAACGGATCAACCCAGCCCGATTAGCCTTCGTACAAACAAGCGACGCATTGACCTTCGGGATTCCGCAGGCTTTCGTCAAAATGATTGGCGAATATCCTTTAGCGATCGAAGACGATGATCAGACTGCTTTGCATTACCGACCTGCACGGCGAGGCCGTCCAATTGGCGAACATCGGCCGTGCCGCCGGAGACTGCCATGCCGTCCTTTTCGGCGGCGACATCACCAACTTCGGCTCGCCGGAAGAGGCGGCCGAGCTTGTCGAAACCGCGCGGCAGTTCGCGCCCGACGTTTGGGCCGTGGCCGGCAACTGCGATTCGGCAGCCATCGACGCAACGCTCGATCGGCTGGGCGTTGGGCTGCACGGCCGCGGGGTCGAGAAGGGCGGGCTGGGCCTCTACGGGCTTTCCGGCGCTCCGCCGTGGCGGAGCCACATGTACGAGTTCTCCGAAGACGAGCTGGCCGCCGCGCTCGACGCGGGCCGGGCCGCGCTCAATGGCGACCCGCTGCCCCATGTTGTGTTGGCCCACGTTCCGCCTTACGGATGCCGTTGCGATCGAACGCTGCTGTTGCAGCACATCGGCAGCCATGCCGTGCGCCGTCATATCGAAACCCACTACCCGACATTGCTCGTCTGCGGCCACGTCCACGAAGCCCGCGGCACCGACCGGCTCGGCACAACGACGATCGTCAACTGCGGACCGGCGCGGAAGGGATGCTATGCCGTGGTGGAACTCGATCCGCTCGACCCGGCCGCGCCGCCCCAAGTGCGGCTGGAAAAGGCGTAGGCCGCCGAAAGCCGCAACGAATCGCCGCCGACTGTTCCCCGGGCGCGCCGACGCCTGCGTTTGAACAATTGCGTCTACTGCGCCCGAAGCACGGCCCCGAACTGCCGCCCGCAGGCATCGACGATCCGCTGGCGGATATCGTCGGCCTGCTGATTGGTCAGCGTGCCCTCGCGGCTGCGCAGCACGACGGAGAACAACAGGCTCTTTTTCTCGGGCCCAAGCCGTTGGGCATCGCGGTAGGTGTCGCGGTAGAGCACCGCCTCGGCGAACGGCCCGCACTGCTCAGAGGCGACGGCGGCAATTTCGGCCCAGCGCACGGCTTCATCGACCACCAGATTGATGTCGCGACTGACGGCCGGATAGTTCGACAGCGGCACATATTGCGGCACCAGCACGGCCGCGTCGATCAGCGGGGCCAAGTGCAGCTCGGCCACCACCGCCGGGCCGCGCAGGTCGAAACGGGCTTGCGCCTCGGCCGAAAGCCGCCCGGCATAGCCCACCATCGCCGCGCCGCGCCGCCAGCAGCACGATTGCGACGGATCGAGCAGTTCGATCGCCGCCTCGGCGGCCGCGAGTCCGTCGATCCGCACCGCGTCGAACACCGCCTCCATCGCGCCGCGGACCTCGGCGAAGCTTCTGCCGCTGACAACACCCAGCATCTTTTCTTCGCGAGGAAGGTCGTTTCCTTGGGGTAAATACACCCGGGCGATTTCGAACAGCTCGATCTCTTCGTTGGCTAGCGACTCGTTCGTCCGCCGCGCGGCCAACAGGCTGGGAACCAGGCTGCGCCGCAACCGGTCGGCGCCGCGGAGCACGGGCGTCAGCGAGCGGAGGGCGGGCTGATCGGTCCACGGACTGAGGGCGTCGGACAACGCCGGCTCGACCACGCTGAGCGTTACCGCTTCGTCGAAACCGGAAGCCGTCAGCACCCCTCGCACCTTGTCGAGCACGCGGTCTTCCCGCGTCCGATGCGAGGGGAACATCGGCACCAAGGCGTCTTCGGGGATTTTTTCGTAGCCGTAGATGCGGGCCACTTCCTCGATCAAGTCGATCTCGCGCGTCAGATCGCGCCGCCAACTGGGGGCAATCACCGAGATTGCTTCAGCCGACCGCTCAACGATCTCGCAGCCCAACGCCGCCAGAATGCGAACAATCGCCTCGGCGGGCACGTCGATCCCCAACACCCGCGGCACGCGGCTCAGCCGCAAGGTGATCGGCGCGCGGGCAGGCGGCGGCGCGCCGACGTCGATTACTCCTTCGGCCAATTCGCCCCCGCACAACTCCAAAATCAACTCGCAGCAGCGGCGGCTCGCCCAATCGACGCCCTCGGAATCGACCCGCCGCTCGAAGCGATACGACGAATCGCTGTGAAGGTTCAGCGCGCGGGCGGTGCTGCGGATGGAAATCGGGTCGAACTCCGCGGCTTCGACCAGCACGTGGCGGGTTTCGGGCGAAATCTCGGTGCTCGCCCCGCCCATCACGCCGCCAATCGCCACGGGCCGGTCGGCGTCGGCAATGACGCACATTTGCGGCCCCAGCAGATAAACGCGGTGATCGATCGCTTCGATCGTCTCTCCGGCAGCCGCGCGGCGCACGATGATCTCGCCCCCGGCAAGCCGTTCGAAGTCGAAGGTGTGCAACGGCTGCCCGCACTCCATCAGCACGTAGTTGCTGATATCGACCACGTTGTTGATCGGCGTCAGCCCGATCGTCTCCAGCCGCCGAGCCAACCACCGCGGGCTCGGACCGACGCGAATGTTGCGCACCAACCGCGCCGTGTAGCGCGGGCAAAGGTCGGGGCAATCGACGCGCACGCGAGTCAATTGCCCAACCGGCGGCCCCGCGCATGCCGGATCGGCCGCGGGAATCTTCATCCCTCGATCGTAAAGCACGGCGATTTCGCGGGCGATGCCCAAATGTCCGAGGCAATCGGGCCGGTTGCTGGTTACCTCCAAATCGATCGCCAAATCGCCGCCCACCTCGCGCGTGCTTTCGTGGTTCAATCCGGCCATCATCAGCCGGGCGGTCAATTGCTCGACCGGCATGTCGAGGGCGACGTATTCCTTCAGCCAATTCCAAGATACGAGCATGGCGTTGAATCGCTTGGGGTCTGAACAAAACCGCGAAAAACGAAAATCGCTTCAAGCGGAGACCGCACGCAAAAGAGCCGCTTCGCCGTGCCGGCGGCCCCTTTCGCAATTAGGTGAAACTGTTTATCTCGGCACGCAAACAGTATCGGGGGGCAACCCTCCGCACATCGAACCGCGGGCGTTCCTTCGCGAAAACCCGCATTTCTTCGCACGCCGTCGATGCGGTGCCGCGGCCTTCTTCCGCCGGGGCGATCAGCCGAATTGCCGCAGGAACCGCACGTCGTTCTTGAAGAACTCGCGGATGTCGGTAACTCCGTGCCGCCGCGCGCACACCCGCTCGATGCCCAGGCCGAAGGCGAAGCCGCTGTACTGCTCGGGATCGTAGCCGACGGCCTGGAGCACATTCGGATCGACCATGCCCGCCCCGCCCATTTCGATCCAGCCGTCGCGCCAACTCATATCGACTTCGACACTCGGTTCGGTGAACGGGAAGAACGAGGGGCGAAACCGAATATGCACGTCGTCGGCGAAAAAGCTTCTGGCGAACAGCCGTAGCACGCTCTTCAGGTCGGCCATCGTTACATGGCGGTCGATCAACAACCCCTCGATTTGATGGAACATCGGGTAGTGGGTTGCGTCGGCGGTGTCGGGCCGATACACGCGCCCGCATGAAATAATGCGAATCGGAGGGGTGGTTTGCTCCATCACCCGAATCTGAACCGTGCTGGTTTGCGAACGGAGCAACCGCGCCTTCGCGCCCGGCGAGCCCCCGCCCGACGATCCCGCGGGCGCGGCGGTCGTTTCCGCGGTCGCCAGATAGAAATTGTCGAGCGCGTCGCGTGCCGGATGTTCGGGCGGAATGTTCAAGGCCTCGAAATTGTGCCGCTCGTCTTCGACCTCGGGCCCCTCGGCGGCCGTGAAGCCGAGCCGCCCCATGATCTCTTTTAACTCGGCAATCGTCTGTGTCAGCGGATGCAAGCAGCCGATTCGCCGGCGTGCGCCGGGGATCGTCGGATCGAAATGCATTGCCCGCGGACCGGCCGCCGCGCTCCGCTTCAGACGCGCCGTTGCTTGCCGCAGCGCCTCCTCGATGCCGACCTTCAGCTCATTGAACCGCTTTCCCGCGGCCGGGCGATCGGCGGGAGGAATTTGGCCCAGGCCTTTCTGCAGGTCTTTCAGTTGCCCGCTGCGGGCGCCCAGATACTTCACGCGCGCTGCTTCCAGCGCACTTTCGTCTTCGGCCGAAGCGAAGGCGGCTTGCGCCTCGCGCGAAAAGGCGTCGAGCGCCGCGATGAACGATTCCAGCGACATGTTTCGCCCTTGCTGACGCGACGAAGAAGGCGTCCGCCCCGTTGAGTCTTGCGGCCCCTGTCCGCCGCAGCGTCGCACGAAGGCGATGGGGACCGCAAACCGATTCCAAACGATGCGTGCAAACCACCGAGCCGAACAGCCGCCAGCGTCAACCCGCACCAACCCCAACGCGCCGACCTTCGCCCTGCCGAGCGGCCGAGAGTACGGCGACGGCCGGCGCGTCCTTGGGAGCCTGCCTTATTGAGGCCGTGCGGCCTTGACCAGCTCGACAACCCGGTCGAACGCTTGCGGATCGAGTACGGCCAGTTCCGACAGCGTCTTGCGATCCAACTCGATTTGCGCCGCCTTCAGGCCGGCAATGAACTCGCTGTACCGCATGCCGCGTTGGCGGACCGCGGCGTTGATGCGGATGATCCACAAGCTGCGAAAATCGCGCTTGCGGTTGCGACGGTCGCGGAAGGCAAATACGCCGGCGCGGATCAGCGTTTCTTTCGCGGTGCGCAACAGGCGGCGCCGACCGCCGACAAAGCCTTTCACCTTTTGGAACAAACGCTTCTTGGCCCGCGTTCGGGCCGCACCCTTGGTCGTTCTCATGACGATCTCCGATGAACGCCGCGCCGCTGATCGCTCGCCGAGCGATTGCCGGCCGGCTGTTCTCGTCTGGGCGGAATCGAGGCCCTCGCCGCACCAGTACGGCAAGCGTTGTTCTGCCCGTTCCGCATCTCCGGACGCCGCGCAGTGAAGGCGGCGCCCCACAGGGCCGGGGCGGCCCTATTTACCCAGCGCCCAGCGAATCCGCTTGGCCTCCACGCCATCGAGCACCGCCGTGCCGCGGAGCTGACGCTTCTGTTTTTGGGTTTTTCGAGTGGCCAGATGGCTCGTACCGGCCTGCCGGTGCTTGACCTTGCCCTTGGCCGTAACTTTGAACCGCTTTTTCGTCCCTTTGTGGGTCTTCATTTTCGGCATGGCTGCCTCGCTCGACGTGGGGCCGGAGAATCTATTCTCGACAAAGACCCGATATTATAAACGACTTCCGGCCCGCGGAAAGGGGGATTCTCCTCCCGAGCCGTTGTGTCGCCGGGCCAGTAGCGCGACGGAACAGCCCCTTCGAAAAAAAACAGGATTCCAGCGAATTCGGCCCGCGAGTCTTGCGGAAAAAGCACACGACGGCAAATCGACGAGCGACTTCTTGAGGGCCGAGGTACATTTTTCCGGCGGTTTTGGGTGTCCGTAGAACACACAATATGGGGGGTGATAGAACGCAATCAGCATCTATTGGGGGTCACGGCCGCCCAATGGCGTCTCCGCTGCATCCAATAGGCAGGGGAGTCGGGCAGTTGGTCATCCCCTGCCGCGTGATCGTGCCGGGCCTTGAGGAGCTGGGAAACCCAGGAACGGCAGCACCTGCACGCCGTCGATACGAAGCCGCACTTCGATCGCTCCCCCAAGGCTTGTGTGCAAGGTTGTTGCGCCGACAACCGCTCCCAGCTCGTCGCGATCGCCAGTCGTCGCGCGGTTCCGGGAATCGCTGACGACGACCCACTCGGGCGAAGCCCATTTCAGCAAATCGCCGAGCCGGGGTTGACGGCTGCCGTGGTGCGGGGCGAGGAGGACATCGCAATCGCGGGGTTCTTCGGCAAGCAGATCAAGCAGGCCGCCCTTTTCCAAGTCGCCCGTGAGCAACAACGATCGACCGTTGAACGTCACTTCGACGACCAGGCTGTTGACATTGTCGTCGCCCAGGGCGGAACGTTTGGAGGGATGAAGCACTTCGACGGAAGCGAGGCGGTCATCGCTTAAGATCAATCGGTCGCCGGCAGCGATTGTTCGCCGGGGCACTTGATGAGTTTCGAGGGCCGAAATCAGCGATTGCAAGGCCGACTCGGTTCGTTGTTCGGCGGTCGGGTCCGAGTGCCACGCGATGCGGTCGTCGCCGAACATGGCAGGCGAGGCATAGACCGCGCCGACGCTGAACTTCTTCAGCAACTCGGGCACGGCATTGAAGTGGTCGCGATCGGCATGCGACAACACAATCGCATCCAAATGCGTGAGGCCTCGGTGCCAAAGCACGCCGGCGATCTGTCGGGCGACCGATTTCGGATCGGACAGGCCGCCGGCATCGTAGAGCATCGAGCGGTCGGACGACTCGATGAGCACCGAACACCCATGACCGACGGAGATGACCGTACAATGCACCTCGTCGCGGGGCTTGTTCCACCATGAGGCGCCAAGCCCGACGATCGTCCACAAAGCCAGCAGAATGCAGCGGCGACGCCCGGAAAGGCCGACCGGCCATGCCCAAGAACATGCGGCTGCGGCATAAAAGCCCAGCAGCCACCAAGGGGCTGGACCCGGCAACCACCAATGGCCGCCGGGCAAGCGTGCCGCGGCATCGACGATCGCTTCGATCATTCCCAGCGTGCTTCCGGCGGCATAGCCCAACGCCGCCCCCAACCAAGGCACCCCACCCAACACCATAGCCGCCGCCCCCAAACACAAGGCCGCGGCCACCGGCGGGATGAGCACCAAGTTGAGCAGCACCGGCAAGAGCGACAAGATATTGAATCGTGCGAGTACCAGCGGCGCACTGAGCAACCACAGCCGCCCGTTGACCTGCGAAGATCGGACGACCCATTCGGCAAAGCGTCGGACCAGTCGCCGTCCAGGGAAAGGGGCGTTGCCGATGATCCGATCGCTGGGGAGACGACGCACCGCGCCAACCGTTGTCGCCAAACAGGCTGCACACAGGAAGGACAATTGCGTTCCCGTGCGAAACAGATCGGCGGGATTGAGGGCCAGCACGATCAACCCTGCCACGGCCCAAGTGTTGGCCGACAGGGGCTGGCGTCCGATGGCGCCGGCGGCCAGCGCGACCCAAAGCATGATGGCCGCTCGGATCACCGGGGGCTGGGCGCCGACAAGCAGCACGTAAGCCGCCGCAGTGATGGCGAGAATCCAACGGTAATGCCGTCGGACGCCCGGCAAACGCAACAGTAGTGCGGCTGCGGCGGCCGCCAAGAGGCCGACATGCAGCCCGGATACGCACAGCAGATGAATGGTGCCCGTGGTTAGGAACGCCTCGCGCAGCGGTTCGTCGAGATCTTCTCGCCGCCCGAGCAACAGGGCTTCGGCCAACGGCACTCGTTCGGGGGCGATTGTTGCGGCTAATTGGGCACGGCAAGCGGTTTGGAACTGGGAAATCGTTCGCGGCAGCAGTGAGGTTGCGCTGCGGTCAATCGCGGCGAGGCACTCGGGGGCGTCGATGTGCAGCCGGCAAAGGCAGCGGTCGGCGCGGGCGTGGGCGGCGCGGTCGAACCCGCCGGGGTTCGTCGCCGGCAAGGGGGCCGAAAGCAGGCCGAAGGCGCGAAAGCGGTCGCCCGGGACGGTCTCGAATCTCTCGGCGGCGATGGTGACGCGGACAATACCCGAGCAGTTGCGCCATTGGCGCCCGTCGCGCACTCGCTCGGCCTTCGCCAAGAAGGACCAGAGAGATTCGGCGGCCCAGGCCGGCCGATCTTCGTCTGCCGCCAGCCGATCGGCTGCTGAGACAGCGGCCAATTCCAGGGTGATCGGCTGCGCGCGGAGCGAGGCGCTGCGGCCCAGCTCATCGGCAGGATAGCAACGCCAATGGGCATGATGGCGAGCAGCGCCGACCAAACAAACCGATGCCAACAGCGGAGCCAACGCGAATGCGTGGCGCCCGCTGCGACGAATCATCCCCCAAAGGCCCAAAGCAGCAGCCGACCCCAACAGACACGCTGCCGGCGGCAGCGACAACCACCGATCGAGTGCGATCCCGGCCGCGGCCGCGGCCAACAAGACGACGGCCGGTTGCCAAGGCGAGCCGAGCAGCTCGACCGAAACGGCCGACGGCCCTCCTCGGCGTCCCAGGGGAACCGCCGCGGGGCGTTGTTCCGTGCCGCATTCCCGAGTCGTTTCGTCCGAGAGCATCGATCGGCCGATTTCTCGCGGCTATCGGGGGGCAATGGCCAAATCCGCGCGCTCGCAACCGATTCCGATCACTTGACCTCGGCCAGGTCGATCGTGCCCAAGTCGGTATCGTCCTCGATTCGCCGTACGATCTTCGAACGCTCGTCGCTAAAGCGCCCGCCAAGCTTGTCGTCGGGATACGGATCGTATTGATAAACGGCGATTCGATACGTGCCCGGCGGCAGCCCGCGACCGCCGATCCCCAGCACGTTGAACGACCCGTCGGGCTTGGCGTTGGCCGAATACGACGGCCCGCTCGGTGCGCCGTCGGCCCCCAGTTCGATGAACCGAATCTGCACCGCCCCCAGTTGGGCCTCGGTGGGAGTAACCGCCAGCGGCTGCCCCTTGAGGAGAATGCGGCCAGTCACGCGAACGGTTTTCGGGCCCGACTTCCCGCAACCGACCATCGGCCCCAGTGTTGCCACAAGCAATCCGAGGGCGACCCAAACACCGCCCCAGCCCGGGCGAACAACCAACGGAAGCCGCGGGCCACGGTCCGCCTGCGGCGCCGGCCGGGTGAGCCATCGGCGGCGACGCCGCACCGACGGCCGCATGTCCGACTGCCCGCCTTCCTTCAGGTCTTGCGACCTGCCCGCGTCGTTGCGAACGATCAAGAGTCGATCAGACATGGCGATTACTCCCTTTGTTGGTTCCGCGGAATCATGGATTGACCTTGGCATCAACTGCGAGGCGTCGGCGGCAGGGGCGTATGCCACTGCTCGCAAAAAGCGACGATCGACGCCATCGGCGTCGCGGCGTCGAAGCAGCATTGGGCAATCATACTTAAGGGAGCAACTTCTTCGGCCGTGCCCTGGACTGCGGCTTTCCCCGTCGCGGCGTCGCGGGCTTCTCGAGACGAATGCGCGCTCCGCGGATCATCGAACGGGTGGAGGAGCCGGCGGACCGACTGTCGAACCTCAGCCGGGCTGCCAGTTTGCAAAACCTCGGGCCGATCGACCCCGCCCCAGAAGGTGATCTGGCCGGCGAACCGCTTCACCAATCGGGGAAAGCTCGAATAGCCCCAGTCGGTGCGGAAGGCGTCCACACCGATTTTCACCAAATCGTTGACGATGTCGTACACATTGCCGCCGGTGAGAAAGAACGCAAACTTATCATTTTCGTGCAAGATGCGGCAATACTCTTGATACAGCGGTTTGAACGTCTCGCGCCAAACCTGCGGCTCGACGAACAAACGCTCGTTGTTCCCCCAAACATCGCAGAACATCACGCCATCGACGGGCAGCCGGCTCCAAAGCTCGATCTCGCGGCAGGCCGCCTCGTGAATCATGGCCAGCAGGCTGCGGGTCGGCGATGTGGACAACCGCTTCTCTTTGGTAATGTCGCTGAGCGTGCTTTTCGTGCCGCGCAGGGCGCGAAGCCGTTCGAATGGCCGCACCTCGCTTTGCGCCAGGACGAAGCACGTTTCCCGTTCGATCTGGGCCGGCAGATGATCGTAACGCTTTTCGTCGAGCAGATCGCGCGGGGGGCGGAACTCGGCCGCTTTCTTGGCATCGGCCAATGGAGCCGGCGCCGGTTCGACGAACTCCGCGCGCGGCCCGGGCCCCCAAACGCAGCCCCAAGCATCGGGCACGCTCTCCGATCCCGCCCGAGTGCCCGACCGTCGCGCCGCGGCCGGCTTGGCCTGCACCCACACGATGTCGGACGGAAAGCGGAGCATCAGCTCGCGCACCTCGTCTGGGCGTTGCTGTTGAGCTTCAGGGGAATACCAGATGTCCCGCGGCGCGCGGGGAACCGGCTGTTGATTGAGCGTCTGTAAAACCAGATCACGCGATGTCATCGTGCGGCTGCAACTCGAGGAACCTGATGCGAAAGAACGATTCACGGCGCCCGACGAATCGAATTGGCGGATTCTGCCGATTGCAACAGAGAAACAAGGCGGTTGGCGGACCGCTTGAGTGTCGGCATGTCGGCCGCCTCGAACGCGGGGCAACGGGGCAACCGACTCGGACGCGCGACCCAATATCGTAGCTACAGAAACCGACGATTGTAAAGTCTTTGATTGTTTCGGAAATCGTCGCCCTGTCCGGCGGGCAATGGTCCATCCCGGTGAGGGGGGCGCATATTCTTCGGTGTGGTTCTTCATGCGGCCGACGGCTTCTTTTTCCGCCCATTTCGCGGTACATCCGCGCCCCCTCCTGCTGAAAACACCGCCGTCCCCCTTCCGACCCGCAATGGCGCACTAGATTTGAACAGAGTGGGCCGAAGGAACGCTCGATCCAGATTCTGTTGCTTGTGCGACCACCGGTTCGCGAGGAGGATTGGCCATGCCGTTGTTCACTCGCCACAAAGAGAAAGAGGTTCAAGGCTTTCTGTTGCGCGTGGCGAACAACAATTGTCCGGAGCTGAAAGCCCGCCTCGAAGGCCCGCGGCTCGATCGCCGCGTCAATCTGACGCTGGTCGTATTGGTTGTTCCGATCGAACGGAATCGCGCGGCGGTTTCAAAGGCGTTTACGGCCGTTACCAAAGAGTTTTCCAGCTCGGGCGTGGCCATTGTGTTGGCTGGCCCGCAACCGCTCGACGAACTGCTGGTCGCGTTTCGCTCCGAGGGCGAGTTGATCTTCATCCGCGGCAAAGTGAAGCACATCAACCCGATGGGCGGCGGATTCTTTCAAATGGGGGTGAAGTTGCAGCAGATGATCGATCCGAACGATTATCCGGAGCTGAAGGTTTTGCTCTTTTGAATCACTTCACCCAATCGCAAAACCGGCCGCAAGCACGGCGACGCGGCCACTTCGATGAGCCACCCTTCGGGGGCCGCGCTGTGCCTTTCGTGATCTGATCCACGGCCCTGCCTTTAGTCTCTTTCGACCGACAAGGAACCGCCGCCTTGGGGGGGGCAGGGATTACCGTGCGCTGTTTGTCGCGGGTGTTCGCTTTGCTTTGCGCGAACCCTGGCGGAACCTCAACGGCCTGCCGCACGAGCCAACTTTCCCCGCGAGGCACGCGGCCGCGATTCTTCAATTGGCTGCCTTGCGCCGTCGCAACTCGCGGGCATACCTTACCGTTCCGACTGCAATGGTAATGAATGTCAGAGGAAACGCGAATCCCAGGATGAACACGCCCAGTGTGCGGCTCATCTGCTCGTTGGTTGCGTCGAGGATCAAATAGGCGATGTAGGCGACGTAGTAGGCGACGAAGGCAGCACCTTCCCAACGGGCGATCCGGTGGCCGGTGAAAAAGATCGGCAAGCACGCCGCCGCCACAACGATCATCAGCGGGATGTCAAACCACATGGCCGTCGGCGAGATGCTCAGACCCTTGGGCGAAACAGCCGCCGCCAGTCCGAGAACGCAAAGGATGTTGAAGATGTTGCTGCCGACGATGTTCCCCACGGCGATGTTGCGCTCGCCGCGAAGGCTGGCGACCACCGTGGCGGCCACCTCCGGCAGCGAGGTTCCCACCGCCACGACGGTCAGCCCGATCATCAATTCGCTCACGCCGAAGAACCGCGCAATGGTTACTGCGCCATCAACCATCCAATCGGCGCCGAACGAAAGCAGAGCCAGCCCGGCGACGATTTGCCCCGCATGAAGCAGCAATCCCCAGCGAGTGCGCGGTTTGGCGTCGGCGAACTCGTGTTCGTACTCTTTGACCACCTCGGGCGCCTCGTGCCTGCCCGCCCAGACGGTCCAAACAACGTAGCCGATCAGCACAAGGAAGAAGGCCGCGCCGACCAGAGGGCTGATCGATCCCCCGAGTCCCGCGACGAACAACGCCGCTGAAACAACGATCATCACCGGCACATCAACCCAAAGCAAGCGGCTCGACACGGCCGTGGGAGCAATCAACGCAGAGATGCCCAAGATCAGCAGCACATTGCAAATGTTGCTGCCAACGACATTTCCCACGGCGAGATCAGCTTGCCCCACGTAAGCCGATTTCAGGGTAATGGCCAACTCGGGGGCACTGGTGCCGAAAGCGACCACCGTCAGCCCGATGACCAGCGGCGAAATCCGCACCCACGCAGCCAAACGCGACGCACCACGGACAAGCATCTCGCCGCCAAGGGCGAGCAACACCAATCCGCCGCACTCAAGCAAAACCGCCCAAATCATGTTGTCGCCTATGACGGGATGATCGGTCGCCTATCGTCATTCAAGCAAAGGGGAACGCGGACGGGAACGAAACGCATCGGCCTATTCCGAAAAGAGCAGTTCATTCCCCAGACAACGGGGCGGCAGGGCCGCCAATCGAACGGTGCCCTCGCGCCCGTACAACATCCGCTCCCGGTGTCTGTCGGCAGTCTTGCCGGAAAAGCAGTAGTCCGGAGACAATTCGGCGGTCTGAAGTTCGCGTTGGAAAACATTTCAGTCAAGATACATCGGGGGCCATGGCTGTTGAAACCGGAGCCAACCGAAAAGAGCCCTAACAGGATACCGCACCTTGCGACCGCGAAGCAGCCAACCAAACTACACGGAAGTACCTTCGGAAGGAACCGAGTCTTGGACAATTAGCCCCAACGAGGCGCAACAAGGAGTCTCACGGTAGCACCTGGGAATGCGGGATGAACGGAGGGGCGGCACGCCGCGAGGCGGCGCGTCCTACCAATGTATCGGTCAGCCGAAACGGCCCGCGGACGAGAGCAAAACCCACGGCGCGTTGGTCCTTGAAAACGTCGATGCCGTCCGAAATAGGGGGCGGCGCGCATGGCGACACGCGATCGCGCTGGGTTGCAGATGCGGACTTGCCGGAGGCGGAACCCTCGGCGGCTATTCGGGTTAGATTCGCAACACCGACCGGGATCAAGCTTCATGACGGTATTCGAGTGGCAGCGGCCGCGGCCTGCCGTTTTTTGCCGTTTCTCTTGTGCCGAATTGGCATGGCGTCGGCCGCGAGATTTGATTATCATCGCGCGGCAAGCAGGAATTCGCTTTCAGCCGAAGTAGAAATTCGCTTTCGGCGGAACGCGAAACATTGCCCCGCGCGAAGGAACGTGGGCAGGAACGATGGAACACCGGGCGCCGGCAAATCGTTTCGGCCCGTCGGGCGAGACGACAACCGCAGAACCGTCGCGGTCTTAGGAGCAAAGCAAGACAACGACCGCCACGGCAATGATGAAACCCAAAAGGATCAGCCACAACGCACCCTCGGCTTGTGCATCGCCGCTGTCGGTGTGAAGCCATGAGCCGCAGTGGGGACAGCGCTCGGTGTCGTCGAAGATTTCGGCGTTGCATTCCGGGCAGTGGTCAATGGTTTCTTCGACCTCGTCGGGCGGCTCGATCCAATCATCCGGTTCGTCGTCCGGCGGATCGTATGAATGGCGTTGCGGCATGTTGATCAACCCGATAGTTCGTCGAAAGGGCGTTTGTCGGTCGTGTTGCCCCGGGGAACCTCAGTAACGAGTCATCCGAACCGGCAAGCACCGATTCGGAACGGTTTGCATTATATTCTGAACAACCGGCGGCGCGAGCGAAAGATTCTGCCGTGAGGTCGGTACCAGGCGTTTTGTCACTGAATAGTGCCACACAATTACGGAAGCGGCCGCCGTCGCAGCGAAGCGGCCGATTGCGTAGAGATGCGATTTGAACCGCTTTCGGTTTTCTGCGGTTTTATTTAGAGGCCGAGATCGGGTTCGGGACCGATCGTGCGGCAGTTCGTCAAGGAGGACGAACGTGAACGCGCTGAAGACGATCGTGATGCTGTTGTTCCTCGGCGGGGTAGGCTACGTGGTGTATCTCTCGATCACCAAAGGCCCTCGGCGCCCCCATGAACCGACAACCGCAGCCGTTTGGCCCACGGCACCGAAGAGTCAACTGCCTGCCCCGGGCGGACTGATGCCTCGAATAGGCGGCGAATCGGGTGAGCCGCATTCGCCGGTGCCTGGCGGTTCATCGGTGCCGGCCGGTTTGTCCGCCTCGAGCAATTCGACCGCTGCAACGCTGCCCGGTGCCGGTGCGACGGTTGATGCCGCCGCAATGGCGGGCATGTCGCCTGCACGCGATCTTCTCAACGCAACCAGCCCCAGTTCGCCTGAAAACCCAACCGTGCGCACGCTGCCGCCGCGTCCAATCGCGACGGGGGGAACGCCGGCATCAAGCGCGCCGGCATACAACGCATCCCCAGCCGGTGCGCCGACCGCAGCGCCTGCCGCGGTGTCGGCGCCGGTTTCGCCCGCAGCGCCGTATGACGCGGCGCCTGTTGCCTCGGCCGCCGAGGGCACCTACTCACCGCCCATGCCGTCGATCGCGCCGACGGGTGCCAATGATCCGGCGGCCCTGCGTGCTCCGGCTGCTTCGGCTGAATGGAACACGGCCGGCACGAATCCGGTGCGAAATGACGCCGCTGTGCCCGAACCCTGGAATCGCCCGCCCGCGGAAAGCAGCAATTCGGCCGGCAGCCATGCAGCGCAACCGGCGGTTCCCGTCGCCGAACGTTTGGAACCGCCCGCTGCGTCGGCCCAAATCGCAAGCCCCGCAACGCCTTTTGCCCGCGACCCGCTGCAAGGGGCCGGCGATGCCGGCGGACCGTCGCCCGTTCCCCCTGCGACCGCGAACGGGGCGGCAAACCCGGCGCACGGCGATGCCGAGCTCGTCGCTCAGTTCCGCGCCATCATGGAAACGATTCGTCAGCGGCTCGATGAAGGCAAGCTCGACGAGGGCCTGCAAACGCTCACTCAGTTGTACGAAATGCCCTCGCTGCCCGAGCGACAGCGTGCGGAGGTGGTCGATCTGATGGGCCAAGTGGCCGGAACGGTGATCTACTCGAAGCAAAGCATCGTGCGTGCGCCGCATCGCGTCGAGCCGGGCGAAACGCTGGAGATGATCGCCGCGCGCTATCAGATTACGCCCGAGCTGTTGATGAAGATCAATGGGCTGCCCGATCGATCGGCGGTGCGGCCCGGCGACTTGTTGAAAGTTCTGCCCGGGCCGTTCAGTGCGGTTGTCTCGCTCGAACGCCGCGAGTTGGTGCTCTACGTGGGCGGGATGTACGCCGGCCGGTTTCCCATCGGCATCGGCCGCGATCAACCGCGGCTGGAAGGCGTGTACGGGGTGCGCGACAAAGTGCGAATGCCGGCCTACGTCGGTCCCGATCAGGTGAGCATTCCGGCGGGCGATCCGCGCAACCCGCTCGGACGCGCGGCACTCGAACTGGGCAACGGCGTCGCCTTGCACGGGTGCGATTCGCCGTCGGCCATCGGCCGCGACGACAACCGCGGCACAATCTGCCTGGGCGAGCGCGACTTGGCCGACCTGTTCGACATCTTGACGATCGGCTCGAAAGTGACCATTCAGCGCTAACGCCTCGCGCCCAAGCCGTCTGGTGTTCGTCAACGATCAACGGACCTCTCGCAGTCCGCCGGCGGTGCGGCCTCTCTCGCCCATTGGGCAATCGCAAATGCCAGCGCTTCCGAATCGGTTGGCTTCCGAAGCCAAACTCTTGATCGGCCTTGGGTCAGCGGTTATACCTTACACGGGCGGCAATGGGTGGCGCTCGCCACCGATTCGAGTGGAACTGATTCGAGTGAACACCAGCGGCGAATGAGCAGTAGGTATGACGCGATCAATCTCCCTGATTCTCGTGGCGGTCGTTCTGGCTGTTGGCATTCGGGCCGAGGCGGCCGAGGTGCGTCGCACGCTTCAATATGCCCCGGCTCCGGTCGATAATCCGCTCAAGGGGCTTGTGCCTTATCAGGGCGACAAGCGCGACCGTTTTCCGCACAGCCTCGAGTTCAACTACCTGCCCTATTCGGCCTTGGTCAAGGGATACGACGAGTTCGACTGGCGTCCGTTGGAGAAGATGCTCGACGAAATCGCCGCTCGAGGCCATCAGGCCGTATTTCGCGTCTTCCTCGAATACCCGAAGAAACGCGGCGTGATTCCCGAGTTCCTCATTCGCGACGGGTTGAAGGTCCATCAATACGTCAACACCAACACGCAGCCGTTGCCCCCGGCCGAAGTGGAAACGCCGAACTACGAAGACAAGAACCTGCGGCGTTCGTTGAAGAACTTCATCGCCGCCTTGGGGAAGAAGTACGACGGCGATCCGCGGATCGGGTTCATTACCGCAGGCCTGCTCGGCACCTGGGGGGAATGGCATACCCATCCGCGAAGCGAGCTGTTCGCCAGCAAGACTGTTCAACAGGAAGTAATGGACGCTTACGAGGCGGCCTTCAAGGTTACGCCGGTGTTGCTCCGATACCCGGCCGGCGACAACGATCGATCGAAGGCGAAGAACGCGCATCGGCGGTTCGGCTATCACGACGACTCGTTCGCATGGGCGACCCTCGAAACCGGCAAAAAGGGCGACTCGTGGTTCTATATGAGTCTCTTGAAGGCCGCCGGGCCCGAGGCCGAAGCCAAGTGGAAAACGCAGCCGATCGGCGGCGAAATCCGCCCCGAGGCCTGGGGCGCGGTGTTCGACGAGCATCCGGCGGACAAACGCATCCAGAACTTCCGGCAGTGCGTCGAGGCGACCCATGTTACCTGGCTGATGGATAGCGGCATGTTCTCCAAAGGACAGAAGCCCGAACGTATCGAACGGGCCAAAGAGGAAGTGCGGCGGATGGGCTACGAGCTCCACGCGCCGGCAGTGACCATCGGACCCATCGCCGATGGAACACTCAAGGTGAGCCTCGAAATCGAGAACCGCGGCGTCGCCCCGTTCTATTACGACTGGAAACCGGAATATGGGCTGCTCGCCGACGGCCGAGTGGTGAAAACCTTTGCCGGTTCCGGCCGGCTTACCGGATTGCTGCCGGGCGACCGCCCGCGCGTTTGGACCGACACACTCGAAATTCGCGGCATCAAGTCCGGCGCCTACACCCTCGCCGTGCGCGTGCCGAACCCATTGCCCACCGGCAAGCCGCTCGTCTTCGCCAATGCCACGGCCGATGCCGCGACCGGCTGGCTCGCGCTAGGCGAAGTGCAGATTCAATGAACATCACGATCAGCGATCACGGTCGGATCAGCCGCGGCGCGGAGCAGACAGCGACCGGCCGCGAAGGTAATCTGAACCGCGAAGGGACGCGAATGGACGCGAAGGTGTTCTAAACCGCGAATGGACGCGAATGAACGCGAAGGTAATCTGAACCGCGAAGGGACGCGAATATTCGCCAAGGTGCGAGAAGAGAAGGTAGTTAAGAGAAGCGAATTGACGCGAGTCGTTTTGACCGCTGGTTGTGTCGAAACGTCGTCGGAGGGACGCGCTCTCTCGCATCCGCCCGTTGGCGCTTGGTCGCGTCCGTTCCGCCGATTCCCGACCACGACGGAGCGTGGCCCTTCTGAGCTTCAGACGGCTGATCAGATACGCATCTACCACCGTTGGTGGATTTCAACGAGCTGTCAGCGCCGTCGTATTAGAAAGCTACCCGGCCAGGACTCGAACCTGGAATGAGGGAACCAAAATCCCTAGTGTTACCATTACACCACCGGGTAAAACCCCGTCCGCTCGCCCGAACTGGTGTGCCAGTTCGAGCTTGCCGCATTGGGCCCGAGACGAGTCGGCCGACGGCTCGCAATCACAATCGCAGACGCCTCGGCCGACCTTGTCTAATCATCCTAAGCACTTCCCTTGGAATCCGCAAGAGGAACCAGCGGACCGGCGGCCCGAGTCGCGCAGCCGAGTTTTTGAGCTGTGATTCGAGAAGAGACAATGAGAGATGCCTTCCGGGGTATCTCTCATCGCCGATTCTCACGAGATTCGCCGGCCGCTGCCTCGGCCTCGGCGCTTTGCGTCATTCTTGGTGAGTCGATACACTACGACGTGTTCCGGCATCGACTTGATTGGCAGCAGCTCTTTCATGCGGTTGGGTGAATCGGGTCGGAACCAGAGGGTGCGGCCGTTGTCGTTGTGCCAATCGGCCTTTTCGAACGATTGGAGTTTTCGCTCCGATAGTTGTGCCCGACTGCGAAGTGCATTTGAAACATAGGGCGCGAAACACGGCGGGTCGGTTTGGCCGTGTCAATCGGTCGATGGGATTCGCTCGCCGCTGCGCGTTCCGGCGGGCATGGTGATCGGATCTTCGCAGCAACGCGATTGTCCGCCGATGTGCTGCCCCAACGAAGGGAGGAGCTTATGAAGTCCGCGATTGCCTCGGCGATCGGATTGGCTCTTGAGCCAGTCGCTTTAATTTGGTCCGACGAAAAACCGTCCGAGGCGATGGAGTTTGCCCCGAACAAGTGGGGCTGCGTGCTTTTTTTGTTGGCAGCGGCAGCCAAAGGGAAGACGGCCGTTGTCGGGCGCGAGACCTTCGGCTGTTTCGGCGGCGGTGTGGGGTTGGGCTTCGGCAATCAATACGCGCATTTCCCCGGCGGCGAGGAGTGTTTTTGTCGGTTCCTTTCGTGCGGCAATGCCGGCGTCGAGCCGGGCGAAACGATCGGGCGCGGCATGGCGGCTGCCGGCGCGTCGGCCATGGCTGAAGACTTCTTGCTTGGCGAACGATACTTGAAAACGCCGGACCTCGTAAAGCATTTCATCGCTCGTTTGCCGATCATCGACATTCCCGCCCGATATATCGTAATCAAGCCGTTATGCGATGTCTCAACGGACGACGACGTGCGGAGCATCACGTTCTTCGTCAATCCCGATCAGTTGGCTGCGCTGGTCGTGTTGGCCAATTACAGCAGCGCGCACAATGAGAATGTCGTCATTCCTTTCGCTGCCGGCTGTCAGAGCATCGGCATTTGCACGTTCGACGAGGGGCGTCGGGATGCGCCGCGGGCCGTGGTTGGGTTGGTGGATCTTTCGGCCCGAAAGAATCTGCGCCGGCAGTTGGGAAGCGAGGTATTCTCGTTTTCCGTCCCGCCAACGATGTTTCAACGCATGGAGGCCGACGTGCCCGGCAGCTTCCTCGAACGCGCAACATGGCGGAGCCTTCTGGAGCCGGCGGCGCGACCGCCCGACGCTCGGCCGTGAGCTTGTGATGCAGAGCACGTCTGATTCGCCCCGCGAGGAACGGCCGTTGCGTTTGGTTGGCGCTTGGCGTCGGACCGAAGGCTAACCTTGCCCGACCGAAGCGGCGCGGAGTTGTTCGCGTCGAGCGTGGATATCCGCCCAAGGAAGTTCGGAAGGCAAGCAGTTGCCCTTAGCCGCCAAGGCGGCCGCCACGCCGGCGGTTTCGCCCATCGGCACGGCGTTGCCCGTAACCCGATAGCTGGAATGCGCGATGAAGTCGCCGCTGATGCATCGCCCGGCGGTGAGCAGGCCTTGCACGTCTTTGGCCACCAGGGCGCGATAGGGGATGTCGTAGTATTTTACGCGGAAGTCGGCCCGCTCGATCCCTTTCTCCTTATTCGGATCGGTGGCGTGAACATCAATGGGAAACGTCACGCGGCAGACGGCATCTTCGTGCTCTTTGCTTTGCCGCAGATCATCGATCGTCACTTCGTACAGGCCTTTAATGCGCCGGCCCTCGCGAACTCCGATGTGTTCGTTTGTGGCGACGATTTGCACGTTCGTCCACGGATCGCCGAGAGTGCGCAGGGATTCGATCAAACGGTGAACCTCGGCCCGCGAACGAAGAGTCGCCTCGGTAATGTCGGCCGCACTGAAGGCCGACACGCCGTACTCGTGATTGGCCATCATGCAGAACAGGCCGTCGCGAATGTAGAAGAGCGTCGGCTGCGCGTACGAGGGCGTAACGCCCGCCCGCTGCATCTCTTCGTATAGCCGCATCTTGGGCCGCATTTCGCCCAAGGGTTCGGCCAAACCGCGGACGAATCGGGCGACCGCCTTCGGGTCGAGCCCGACAAGCATGGCGATCATGCTCATCGGCTGCGTTTGGCGGCTTCCCTGTCGGCCGACAGCGAAGGTGCAGCCCGCCTGGGCGGCCAGGTCGCCGTCGCCGGTGGCGTCGATGAACACCTTTGCTCGAAACGCCTCGCGGCCCGACTTCGAGTCGGCAACGATCGTCGTCAATCGGCCCTGCTCGCAATAGGCGGCGGAAACGCGCGTGTGCAACTGCACGCGGACGCCCGCTTCGGTGCAAAGCTGTTCGAGAATCCATTTCATCCGTTCGGGCATGTAGCCCAAGTCGCTGCCGTAGATGGTAGCCGCCTTGGAGTCGAGCAATCGCTGCCGCAGTTCGGCCATGAAGCCCGACTTGTTCTTCCAATCGAGAATCCAACTGAGCAGCCCGGCGGTCCACACGCCGCCCAAACAGCCGCGGACTTCGATCAGACGGGTCTTCGCCCCGCATCGCGCAGCCGCGATTGCCGCCGACACGCCGGCCGGCCCGGCCCCGCAGACGAGCACATCGCAGTCGTCCACCAGCGGCACCCGTCGCTCGGGCTCGACGAAGGTTCGTCCCAGCACGGCGGCGTCGTTCGGTGCGGGAGACGACTGCGGCGCAGCAACCGACGGCGTTTGTGCGGCCGCGGGTTTCGGTTCTGCCTCGGCACCGAAGACCCGACCGCCCGCGGCTGCGGCAGCCAGTGCGGCGGCGCCGGCCCCCATGAAGCTTCGACGTGTTGCCCGAGATTCTTCGTTCTTCATCAGTCAACCCTTTGCGATCTGCGGGAGATGTCGCACTTGGTTCGAAAGCGGCCCCCAAAACGTCGTGCATCGCAGCGAGTGCGCAACGTCGGCCCACGGTGCCGACGATCGCAGGGCCATCATACGACCATGGGCCGAGGATTTCAAACGAATCGCCGGCGATGAGACAACGCCCTCGCAGAGAACGCGCATCAATGCAGGATATTCAACGGGGGCAGGGTGGGTTCGCGTCGCTGTTTGGCGGCGAGATTTCGGACGAGCCGCAGCACGATCGCTTCGAGATAAGGCCGGGCGGTCGGATCGTCGAAGCTTCGGCCGATGCGTCCTTCGTCGGCCCATTGGCGCAACTGCGGCACCAGCGGCAGTTCGCCCAAGAAGGGCACCTGCAATTCGGCCGCCGCGCGCCGCGCCCCGCCCGAGCCGAACAACTCGTGCCGGCTGTTGCAATTCGGGCAGAGGAAGAAGCTCATGTTTTCGACCATGCCGTGAACTTCGATGTTTACTTTGCGGAACATGCCCACGGCGCGCACGGCGTCGAGCAGCGCCACTTCCTGCGGCGTACAAACGACCACGGCCCCGCTGAGCGGCAATAATTGCGAAAGCGAAAGGGCAACGTCGCCCGTGCCCGGCGGCATGTCGATCACCAAGTAGTCGAGGTCGCCCCAAGCGGTGTCGCCGAGAAATTGGGCCAGATATTTGTGGAGCATCGGGCCGCGCCAGGCCACCGGTTCGCCCGGCGGGATGAGCAGGCCCATCGACATCACGCGCAATCCATCGACCACGATCGGCTGAATCCGGTCGCCCATCAGCACCGGCCGCTCCGAAGTGCCCAGCAGGTGCGGGATGCTCGGTCCATAGACATCGGCATCCATCAATCCGACGGCGCAGCCAGCCCGGGCAAGCCCATAGGCGAGATAGGCGGCCACCGAACTCTTTCCGACGCCGCCTTTGCCGGCCCCGACGGCCAGCACCGTTTTGGCCGTCAGCCCGATCTCGCCGAGCTTCTCGGGTTTGCGATCGTGGCGTTCGACGACGACTTCGATGTTCCGATCGGGAAACTTGCCGCGAAGCAACGCGAGCAGCTCTTCGCGGGTTTCGTTCCACAGCGGCGCGCTATGGGTGGTCAGGCCGAGCGCGACTTCAATGCGATCGCCATCGCAGACAAGCCGATGAACCTGCTCCATTTGAACGATGCTTCGCCCCGACTCGGGATCGGCAAAACCGGCAAGAACCTCGCGGACGATTTCTTCATTCAAAGGCGTTGCAGCCATAGAGCGCTCCATTGGTGCAATATTGACAGGGACGAATGTAGTTGAGGAAATCTCGGTTGAAACCGAATTGTTGTCTTTTGTGAGAACACAGAAACGAAAACGAACGAGACTCTTGACATAGGCGGCGTCGATCTCGGAGGAAGTTGCACAATACTCATTCGCTTCAATCAGCGGAAGACGGGCCGTCGGGCCGATCGGCAACGGTTCGACGCCGGCCCGAAGCCGCATCGTCCGGCAGCGCCCACGGCATCCGCGCGATCAGCCGCTTCCAGGGCGACAGGTTCAACACCGGCGAAAGCCGGGCATGGCGAATCCAAAGCCCACAGAGCGCGCCGGCCTGTCGCGGCGACCAACAGCAAGCGGTGGCACCGGCCCGGCGCAAGCCCCATTCGCGCGAGGCCCAACGACGCGAGCCGATCACGACGCAGCGCGCCCGCGGATAGTCGCGTTTCATCAGGCTCAGCAGATCGAGTATTCGCTTCGCGTCGGCCTGGGTGTATTCCACGCACACGATGGCCGCTGGGTGTGCGCCAAGGGCATCGACCAGATCTGCCGCGAAGGCTGCTCGTCGCCAACGCAAAAGCGGGACCGTACTGTCTGCGAATGCGTCGAGCCAACTTTGGCGCAGAACGACTTCCCACAACGGATCGTCCACCTTCACCGCGAAACAGCCCGACGAGATCGGCCTTAGCAGCGAGTCTCCTTCGCCCAACGCGAACGACGCCCCGTCAAAAGCACGGTCATCCGATAGGCCGGCATCGATTCGAGCCGCTGCCTGACCAAGGGAATCGCACTCGATCGCCTCGGCCGGGCCGATTTCGTTCGTTTCGTCGGGCGGGCGGCGGGGTCGGCGATGGTTCATGCCTCCGGCTCCGTCGGCGGTTCGGCTTCTTCGAAGATGGGCATTCCGTCGTCCTCGCCGACATCGGCGGTCGATGGTTCGCGGCCTTCGTCCGGCCCCGGCGCAACAGTTGACTGAGCTTCGCCGGATCGCATGGCCGATTGCGTCGGCCCGGGCGTCTGTTGATCGCGGCTCTCGTCGTCGAGCGGTCTCGGTCGTCGTCGCGCAGGCCTGCGCGCTTTGCCCGTCTCAGGCAGGTCGGCCTGCTCGGGGCCGCTCGCCGACGTTGGAGACGTTGCGACCGAGTCTTCCCCAGTCGAGGCGTTTGTGGGCGAGGTGCCTGTGGCGCCGGCGAGTTCGCTGGCATCGGCTAGACCCAACGCGATCATGCGTCGGTAAAGGCGGGGACGGCTGATTCCCAACAGGCGCGCCGTTGCGGCTCGATTCCTGCGCGTCAGTCGCAGTGCCCGCGAAATCAGTTCCTTCTCTGCTTGTCGAAGGAAGGCGTCGAGTCGGATGCGCGGCCATCGCGACCGTCGGCGGCGGGCGTCGAGCGTCCAAAAGATTCGTCGCGGCAGATCGGCGGGCACAACGATCGTTCCTTCGGCGCGCGCGTGCGCCTGACGCACGAATTGTTCGAGTTCAGCGGCATCGCCGGGCCAGTGGTACTGGTCGAGTAAATCGAGCGCCTCGGGCGAAAACCGTTCGACTTGCTTCTGCCCGGCGGCGTTGCATCGTTCGAGGAAGAATTGAGCCAACAGCGGAATGTCTTCGCGCCGCTCGACCAGCGGAGGAATGGCGACGACGATCGCCGCAATGGTTGCCAGCAGCTCCGGCAGAATCAACTCTTTGAAGACACCGGCGGCATCGCGTCGCTCGACGGTGGCCATCACGCGCAGCGGGAATCTCGGCCCGCGAATCTCCTCCCAAACGCTTCGCTGCCATGGTTCGGAAAGAAGGTCGATTCGCAGAAGCAGCAAGGTGCTTCGGCCTGTTGCGCGACCGACGGCCGCGCCGGCGGCTACGGCCCGAATGCTCGATCGGATCATCTCGTCGTCGAGCACGGCACAATCAACCGGCACCAGCGCGCCGGCTGCATCAGGCTCCGTGCCGAAGTGGGCCGCCGTGGCAATCTGTTCCAGCCGCGATCCCGGCGGTCCGACGAACAGCACATTGGCCCGCGATGCCTCGGCCGCCTCGACCTGCCGCACTACCCACCGCATGGCCGGACTGCGCGCGATCAGTTGTTCGATTCCGTGATGGAGAGCCGCCTCGCGCACGGCGCGTTGCACCCACAGATGCCATTGGGCGTCGTCGGGCTGAGATTCCCAATCGATCGGCCGCAACGGCGAGTCGTTTTCTTCGGACGGTTCGGCGGCCTCGACGATCACGAGAATGCCCACCGGCCGAGTTTCGCGGCTGATCTTCTCATTGCTCAACCGCAACGGGAGAAAGGCCGCGCGGCGCGGCTGCGGCGAATCGCTCGGCAGGCAGATCAAGTCTTCGGTCGATTGGCCGCGTTCGGTGCGCGGCGGAGCGGCCAACGCGGCGGCAATGGCTTCGGGCCCCGCAGGCTCCATCGGCGTTTGATAGAGGCATGTCCGACCGAGCAGTTCGTTGAACGGCAAGCCGACCCAGGCCAAACATGCGTTGTTGGCAAACACGATTCGGCGTTGCTCGTCGAGCACATACACCGGTTCCGCGGCGTTCTGCAACACCCGAAGCAAACCAGATAGGGGAAGGCGGCGGTGCGGCATCTTCGCTTGCAACGGCAGAGGACAACGCCTCGGACGAAAACCCCGCAACGCAGGGCGTGAACCCGGCCTGCGTCATCGGGAAGGAAACGGCGGTCGAAGGGAATCGGGCGAAAAAAGCCAATCGCAGCCGATTACGGACAGGGAACGACCGATCCGCTTCACGCGCCCGAGGTTTCCGTTTCGGAGCGAGGGCCTCAGCCGCGATTGCTGACGCACCGGGCGGTTCCCCCCTTGCCGACATGCCCATGCACTGCGATCATACGCCGAACGGCCCCCGGCGGCAATCCCGCCTCGATGGAAGCATTGCGCACCGAAGCCGAAAAGAGGGCGCAACTCAGCGGCCCGATTGAACGCGACTCGTTCTCCGCGGGTGAGCGGCTTGTGAGGGAATCGAACAGCGAGTCGCTTGCTGATTCGGGCAAGGTGTGCATTCGGTCGGCCGGTCGGCGGCCGGTGGTGACGCCGTTGTATCCGACCGGTCGGCCGGCTGAGGAAGAGACATGCTTCCCGACGGGAACGCCTCGCGGGCATCGTGTGTATCGCCTTGGTTTGTCGGTTGCGATCGAAGGCAGCCCGAAGTCGGCCGGGGCGACGCCGTCTGAGGAAAACGGTTGATGTCGCATCCAGAACAGCCCCCGGGCGGCCCAGTGCCGCTTTCGACCTACGCGGATCGCTTGCTGGAAGTGCAACGCGAGTTTCTTCTCTTTCGCGACCGAATCGTTGTGCGGGCGCGTTGGTGGAGCGGCCGAAGCTACGAGCACGTTGTCCAAACGGCCGATCTGTCGGGCGAGGTCCGTGAAACCGTCGTTCGATACCGCATCCACCGTTATGCCGGCTGGGTGTTGGCCGTTGGTGCGCTGGTGTTTGCCGCCTGTTTCTACTATGCCGACATTGCATGGCTTCAGCCGATCGGCTATGTCGCCTTGGCTGTTTCCGCCGTGGGCGGCGTTGTGATGGCCCTGACCCACCGGAACCGCCGCATCCGTTTTGCGCGGTTTCTCGATCGCTCGGGACGAATCGTCCTCGATATCGCCGATGCCGGGAGCACGGCCGAAGACTTCTCTGCGTTCGTCCGCGCGGTCCAACGCCAATGCCGATAGCAACGCGGATGACCTTGGCCGGGTTCCGCAGCCGGGCAGGCTCTTGCCGGTTCGACTCGAAGCGACGCTTGCGTTGTTGCATAAGGGCGACGATGATGCGTCGCCGGACAGAGGACGGTCTGTCCCAAAAGCCTCTATCGTTGCACCAAGGCGTCGAGAAAGCCTTCGAGCAGCGAAGTCGTGCGTGCAAGCATTTCGTCCGAGGGCAGAAGCTGGTCGGCCGATTGAACGAACGGGCCGGGCTGCAATTCGTCGGAGCAATGAGCGATCATCCGTTCGATCGATTCGCGGCTGTATTCGATATGAAATTGCAGACCGACGACACGGTCGCCCCAAAGAAACGCCTGGTGACGACAGGCTTCGCTCGAAGCGAGCAGCCGTGCGCCGGGGGCGATGGCGAACGTGTCGCCGTGCCAATGAAAGGCGAGCACCTCTTCGGGCCAAACGGCCAGCGGCGACTGGCGCGCGGCCTCGGTCAGACGCACGGGAAACCAACCGATTTCGCGATGCGGGTTTCGAGTTACCGGCCCGCCGAGCACATCGGAGATCAACTGTGCGCCAAGGCACACGCCCAAGACGAACTTTCCGTCGTCAATTGCCTGGCGAATGAACGCCTTCTCTTCAACCAGCCAGGGAAAGCGATCGTGTTCGTAGATGTTCATCGGGCCGCCCATGATCGCCAGGAAGTCGTAGTCGCGATGCGCGGGCAGGGGCGTTTCGCCCATCAGGCCATGCGTCAACGAGAATCCTCGCCGGCGCGCCCAGGGAGCGATGTTCGCAGCGTCTTCGAAGGGAACGTGTTGCAGACAATGAATGCGCATGCGGGCTACCCTTGAAACAGACGGTGGCACGGCGCCCTCATTGGCGCAACGTGCGCGAGACGGCAATAGCCCGGCAGTCGGAGCCGACCGGCCGGCCGGCGGCGCCCAACCAATCGAAACATCCAAACAAAACCGCGGAAAACGGAAAGCGGCTCGAATTGCATCCCTGCGCAATCGACCGCTTCGCTGCGCTGGCGGCTGCTTCCGCAATTGTGTGAAACTATTTGGCAGATCGGTTGCGCGTCAAGCATAGACGACTTACCGATTCCTTGGCAAGTACCGGGCGTTGTTCGGCCCGCAGAAACGGGAATGCACCCTGCAAGGGGCGCACGGTTGCAAACCCCAATCGCCGCGAGAATAATGTCGGCTGGCTTAAGCAAACAATTTCGTCGCAAGACGATTGCTTGCCATAGTGCGGGCGAGCGTTTCAAAAGAGACGATTGCCGAAGAGCTTTCGTTTGATAACGCGATATCGTCATGTCAAGTGTTGCGGAGCAATTAGATACGACGGTCGAGATCGTTACGCCCGAGAACATCGCCTTCCGCTATGCGTTGGCCGGTCCGTTTTCGCGGCTGCGGGCGTACGGCATCGACTTGGCGATTCGGATCGGGACCGCGATTGCGTTGGCGATCGGCGCGGTGACGGTTTTCGGCACGATGGGATGGGGCGGTGTCGGCTTCGGTTTCACGTTGGTTGGTTGGTTCGTCTTGGCGTTTTTCTACGGCGGCGTGTTCGAGGCCTATTGGAACGGGCAAACGCCGGGAAAGCGAGTGGTCGGCATCCGCGTGCTGACCGTTGACGGGCGGCCGATCAACGGCGTGCAGGCGGTATTGCGGAATATCCTTCGAATGGCCGATATGCTTCCGTTCCTCTTTGCCGAGGCCGGACTGTTGGGTCTTTACCAGGTTGGGCTGTGGACGATGATCGGCAACGCCCGCTTCCAACGGTTGGGCGACTTGGTGTGCGGCACCATGGTTGTCGTCGAAGAGAGCGCGCGGATCGCCGCGACGGCCAAGTTCCACGCGCCGCAGATTCTGGAAATTGCAAGCCTGATTCCGCCGAACTACGTGCCGAGCCGTTCCCTGGCCAAGGCGTTGATGGCCTACGTCGAGCGCCGCGGACAGTTCTCGCCGCAGAGGCGAAACGAGCTGGCTCAACACTTGGCGGCGCCGTTGCGAACCGTTTTTCAGATGCCCGCCGATGTGCCGCCCGATGTGCTGCTGTGCGCGGCCTATCAGCGTTGGTTCGGCGAACGAAGGGTGGAGGAGACGGTGCCGCACGCGGCCTGAGCGGTCGCTGTGAACCGCGAGACGGCGCGGAACCAGCCGCCGGCGCAGCGAGGGAGGGCCGGCCGCACGAGCAGAGTTCGCTGTCTTCCGCAGGCGTCGCGGCGTTGCGTCCTCAGCAGGGCCGTTGAATTATTTGTTCGGCAGAGGCCGTTCGATGGAGTTGTCTAAGATACTCGCAGCCAAACGCCCGCTGTGGCAAGAACTGGATCGGCTCTGCTCGATGCTGGCGAATCCGATCCGTCGCCGATCGATGTCGGCGGAAACGATCATTCGTTTTTCGTCGCTATATCGAGCAGCGTGTGCCGATTTGGCATTGGCCGACGCCTATCATTTCCCCCCGGAAACGGTGCGCTATTTGCATCAGTTGGTCGGCCGTGCCCATAACCAGTTGTATCGTGCGAAGTCGTTCGATATTCGAGCGTGGTTCATTGAACTTTTCGTCGAGCTCCCCCGTCGCTTGGCTGCCGACCGCTTTTTGTGGCTGGCCTTCGCCTTGTTTTTCGGCGTGTTTTTTCTGTCGGCCTTCGGCGGGTTGGTCAGCCCCGACTTCGCCCGCGAGGTCGTCGGCGTCGAGCAGCTCGATGCTATCGAAAGCAGCTTTTCCGAGCCGCCGCGAGGCCGCGACTTCACAATGGATGTCGCGATGACCGGCTTCTACGTCTTCAACAACGCCACGATCGGCCTGCGCTGTTTTGTGCTTGGGTTGTTTTGGGGCGTGGGCGGGCTGTACGAAACGATGTTCAATGCCGTCGTTCTCGGGGCCGTGTTCGGACACTTGGCGGCCGGGGAGAACGCAAAGAACTTCTTCGAGTTTGTCGCGGGCCACAGCGCGTTCGAACTGACGGCGGTGGTGCTCAGCGCCGCAGCGGGAATGCGGCTCGGTTTTTCGCTCGTGTTCACAAAGGGATACTCTCGCACCGATTCGCTCCGGCTCGCCGGGCAACAGGCGATGCCCATGGTGGGATTGGCCGTGCTTCTGTTCCTTGGCGCGGCATTGATCGAAGGCTTTGTTTCTCCCGCTGATCTGCCGCCGGTGTTGAAGATGGTCGTCGGCGCGTCAACGGCCGCCCTGTTGGCTACCTATCTGCTCCTGCCCCTTTTGTTCGGCGCCGACAGCGCCGAGCGGACGAAAACGCCCTGACCTTTGGCGAATGTCGGCCGAGCGACTTCCGCCGCAAGTGATACCCGCCGTGTTCCGCATTCCCAACCAAACCGCTAGAACGAAAGGCCGAACGATGACCCATGCCGAAAACTTCGTAAGAAAGACCGCGAAAAACGGAGAGCGGCTTGAACGACGACTTGATGCAATCGGCCGCTTCGCTGCGCAGTCGGCCGCTTCCGCGATTGTGCGGAACCATCTGCTTGCATCGCCCCCGCCGAGGCGAAAATCCGACGCACGGTGGCAGTGGCTTGGCGTTGCTGTCGCCTTCGTTTGGCTGGGGTGGTTGACCGCCTGGACGGCGAGCTGCTCGGCGGCGGAAAAAGCGGAATCCGTCGAGATCGTTCGCGGCGGCAAAAGCTCGTGGAAGATCGCCGTTGCGGAAAATGCCGATCCGCCCACCGCCTATGCCGCCGACGAGCTGCAATCGCACATTCGGCAGATGACCGGCTGCGAGCTGCCTGTGGTTCGCGGGCCGCTGGGCAATCTTTCCGGCGCAATCATCATCGGCCCGGCGGAACGTTTGCGCGAAGCCGGCTACGACCTGCCGCCGGTCGAAAACGCCGAAGGCTATCGCATTCGCGTGCAACCCGAGCGCGTGTTGGTGGCCGGCGGCGGGCCGCGGGGAACGCTTTACGGCGTTTACGGGCTGCTGGAAGACCACTGGGGCTGCCGCTGGTTCGCCCCGGGCGTGCATCGCATTCCCAAGACGGAGACTCTTGCACTGCCGCCGCTCGATGTTTTGACAACCCCGGTGCTCGAATACCGCGAGCCGTACACGGCCGACTGCTTCGACGGCGATTGGTGCGCGCGAAACCGCGTCAACTCCAGCGCTGGTCGATTGGAGGCGAAGCATGGCGGCAAAGTGCGGTTCGGCGGCGGGTTCTTCGTCCACACGTTCGATCGGCTCGTGCCACCCGAAAAGTACTTCGACGCCCATCCCGAGTATTTCTCGCTGGTCAAGAACAAGAAGGGCGAAATGGTGCGGCTGAAGGACCGCAGCCAATTGTGCTGCACCAACGAAGAGGTGATTCGGCTTTGCATCGAGGGCATCCGTGCGGCCATCGCGGCCGACCCGTCGGCCACGGTGTTCTCCGTTTCGCAGAACGACTGGTACAACAACTGTCAGTGCGAAAACTGCCAGCGCTTGGCCGAGGCCGAGGGTTCGCAGATCGCGCCGGTGTTGGCGCTGGTCAACCGCGTGGCCGAGGCGATCGAAAAGGACCATCCCGATAAACTGATCGAAACGCTGGCCTATCAGTGGACCCGCAAGGCGCCGAAGCAGATGCGGCCGCGGCCGAACGTGATCGTGCGGCTCTGTTCGATCGAATGCTGTTTTTCGCACCCGTTGGCCACGTGCGACAGCCCGGTGAATGCGGCCTTCCGCGCAGACGCGGCCGATTGGGCCAAGGTATGCAATCGCCTATGGGTTTGGAACTATGCCACCGATTTCGCTCATTACCTGCTGCCCTTCCCCAACCAGCGTGTCCGCGACGACAACGTGCGGTTCTACGTGGCGAACAATGTTAAAGGCATCTTCGAGCAAGATACCTACAACACCACCGGCGGCGAGCTTTCGGAGTTGGGCGGCTACATGACGGCCAAGTTCCTGTGGAACCCCAATTACGATGAGAACACGGCGATCAACGAGTTTTTGGAAGGGTTTTACGGGCCGGCGGCCGCGCCGATCCGCCGCTATATCGACTTGATGCATGACTACGTCGAGAAAGAGAACATCCATGTGAACATCTGGGCCCCTCCGACCAGCCCGCACTTGGCCGACAAGCTGCTGATCGAAGCCAATGGCCTGTGGCAAACGGCGGAAGAGGCCGCAGCAGCGCAGCCCGAGGCGCTGGCCCGAGTAAAGCGTTCGCGGTTGAGCGTGGATTACGCCATCATCGCGCGAACGATGCACTCGGCGACGAAGAATCCGCCGGAAAAGACCGAGTTGACCCCGCTGGCCCTGGAGCGGCGCGACGCCTACTTCGAAAACCTTCGCGCCGGCGGCATCACTCGGCTGCACGAGCATAAGCCGCTCGACTTCGAGTTGCACCGGCGGAATGTCATCGGATTGCTCGACCGCGTCCGCAGTGCCGACGCTCCGACTGCGAACGATAAGTAGCGGGCCGGTGGCGGGCTTTTCTGCGTTAGCAGCCCGTTGAAAAACACGATTTCAGTGAACTGAGCTCGCGAATTTCGCGGAGAATCCTCGCGGCCGCGAATCAAGAAAACGATTTCAACGGGCCGTCAAAGGGGTTGTCGCTCAGGCGGTTCGCCAGGGATCGCGTTCCGGACGGCTGCGCAGGCCGTTGGCCTCGGCATCGCCGATAAAGGTTTCGGTTTGCGGATCGATCCGCAAGGTGCGGCGCAGCAGCCAGGCCAGTGCCGCCGCCTGGCACGCGATATGCGAGCGGCGCCTCACGGTCGAGTTGCAGACCGGGGCACGGCGCGTCTTGACGCAGTCGAAGAAGTCTCGGGCATGAGCCGAGACGTCGAGTCCGCGCACTCGTTTCGCAGTCGGCGGAATGGATTCGGCCAGCGCTGCCGGCTGGGCGACGATCTCACCGCTGTCTCCGGTCTCGACCGATCCGGCATCGCCGACAAAACGCACCGGGCAAGTGCCCAACCGTGTAATGTAATGCGGTTCGCGGTTGCCGAACGGCTCCTTGAGAAAGTCCATCACGATCTGCACGCCGTTGGCATACCGGCAGACGATCTTGTCGTCGTGCGGCTCGTATTCGATCGGCAGGGTATCGTCGGCCTTGTTGGCCCACTGGCACAAGTCGAGCGTGTGCGCGCCCCAGTCGAGCAGTCGGGCGCCGGAGTCGAAGTCCCAGTACCCGCGCCAGCCGCCGGCTACATACTTCGCATTGTACGGCCGCCACGGGGCCGGCCCCAACCACAGGTTCCAATCGACCACGTCGGGATCGGGCGTCGGTTCGGCGGGAAGCCATTCGGTCATCACGCTGGGGGTGTACACGCTGGCATACAGCGTGTGCAGCTTGCCCAGTTTTCCCTCGCGGGCCCATTCGACCGCCAAGCGATAGTTCGGCACGCTCCGCCGCTGCGTGCCCGCCTGGAAGACGCGGCCGGTGCGGCGGATGGCGTTGTCGAGCCGTTGGCACAGCTCGATCGTCAGCCCACATGGCTTTTCGCTGTAAATATCCTTTCCGGCCTCGGCCGCCATGATCGAGGCCGGCGCGTGCCAGCGGTCGCCGGTGGCGATCAGCACGGCGTCGATATCCTTGCGGTCGAGCAAGGCGCGGAAGTCGCGGTAAAGCTGACATTTGTCGTTGCCGTAGTGCTCATCGACCAGTCGCTTGCCGGCGTCGCGGCGAGAACGCTGCACGTCGGCGATTGCCGCGCAGCGCACGTCGGGAAGCTGAAGAATCGATTTCAGGTCGTACGTGCAACGCGGTCCGATGCCGATCACCCCGAGGACAATCGTGTCGCTCGGCCGAGCCGACGTTTCGCCAGACCAAACCCGAGTGCCGATCAACGTCGGCACTGCCCAGGCAACACTTGCCGCCGTTGTAAAACCGAGAAATCCGCGTCGCGAGTGCTTGTTCGCCATTATTGAATCTCCTGATAAGAGTCTCGAGGGGAAACAAGAGCAACGACAAACGATCGGCCCATACGGCAGCATCTGATCGGCCGCTCCGCCGCACCGAAGGCCGCGATTTTTGTCGATTGAGCAACTGGGTGTTGGTGGAAAGGCGATGCGGGCGTAAAATCACTCCCATCGTCGTTGCGGGCAACACGCTTCTTCGATGGGGAACGTTGGGGATTTCTACTGATTCTAACCGAAGCGCAGCCGGGCTGCCAGCAAAACGGCGGTGCGGCGCCTTGTCCAAGAGAACCGCTCACACGGGGCGCCGGAATTACTTGCCGGAAGAAAGAGCCCGGAGTTCATAGCACATAAGGAGACGGACGCTCATGGTTCAATGGTTGCCGGATGACGACTTGCCGTCGCTGCCGCCGCGTCCGGCCGATGCTCACAAGGGGACGTTCGGCACCACCTTGGTGGTCGGCGGTTCGGTAGGGATGGCCGGCGCACCGGCGTTGGCGGCCAAAGGCGCACTGCGGAGCGGGGCCGGATTGGTGCGCGCGGCAGTGCCTGCGCCGGTGGCGCCGACGGTGGCGGCGTTCGATCCCTGTTACACCGTCATCCCGCTTAGCGGTGATGCCGCCGGGCGGCTCAGCCAAGCGAGTTACGAACCGCTTCAGGTGGCCGCGCAGGCGGCCTCGGCCTTGGCGATTGGGCCGGGCTTGGGGCGCTCGTGGGAATTGGAGTGGCTGGTCGGTCGGCTGTTTGCCGAGCAACCGAAGCCGATGGTTGTCGATGCCGACGCGCTGAACGCGCTGGCCGCCGAACCGCACAACCTTCGAACGGTGCGGGCCGCGCGGGTGCTCACCCCGCATCCCGGCGAGTTCGCCCGATTGATCGGCCGAAAACTGGAGGGCGACGCGCGCATCGCGGCAGCCGAGAATCTTGCCGCTCAGCTTGGCGCAGTCGTCGTGCTCAAGGGCCGCCACACGCTGGTAACCGACGGCCATCGGTCTTGGCGCAATACGACCGGCAATTCGGGCATGGCCACGGGAGGGTCGGGCGATGTTTTGACGGGCGTCATCGCCGCTTTGCTCGGGCAGGGAATGACACCCTTCGATGCGGCACGGTTGGGCGTCTATGCCCACGGGCTGGCCGGCGATTTTGCGGCCGAGGCGATCGGCCCGATCGGCATGACCGCGGCCGACATCGTCGATTGGTTGCCCCGGGCTTGGGTGCAGCTTTTCGCTGATACGAAAGCCTCTGCTCCGATAACCGATCGCCCGTAGGACTCCCTTGAAAAACACGCGGGAGTAGTTGGGCTTCACCGCTTCCGTGGCTCGCTGAGACGAAGAAATCCGTTACCTGGCCTTCTGCGATGGCAATGGCCTATTGCTGGCAGAATCCGAAAAGTCTTCCTATATTCCCACCGCCCGATCGCCCGCCGCAATGCCGATTGCGCCAGCGCTGTAAACGCATTCTTAGCATATAGATATGAAAAAAGGCCCGATGACCGGCGCGGTCAGCGAGCCTCGACAAGAGCGGGTGATGGGACTCGAACCCACGACAACCACGTTGGCAACGTGGCGCTCTACCAACTGAGCTACACCCGCGATCGGATTGTTGCGCCGGCCGAACTCGGGCCAAAGGCCACCGCCGACCGATTGCACACAACTCCTTTGATGAATCTCGAAATTATAGGTCGTGCGATTCGTCTTTCAAGGGGAATCACCGCATCAAAGGGGCTTTCCGAAGACGACCGTTATTTTATCAGGGCTGCGCAGGCCTCCAATCCCCCCCCATTGGATCACTCTAGTGCCGATCATCGGCAAGCCTCTCACTTCGGTTCGGCAACGGGCGGCCCGTTGAAAAACACGATTCTCATCAGTCGTCTGAAGCGATGGAGGGCCACGCTCCGTCGTGGCCGGGAATCGGCGAAACGGTCGCGATGGAGACCCAGCGGGCGGTCGCGACAGAGCGAGTCCCTCCAACGACGACTTGCCTCCAACGACGACTCGACAAGACCAGCGGGCAAAACGACTGGTGCCATCAAACGAACGTGCGGAACGACTGGCGTCATCAAACCGTTTACATCGCTTGCGTCAATCGTCCCGCTGAACGATTTTCCCTGCTACTCCATTCGGCTGAGATATGAATTGTTTCCTCGCGTCGATAACGATGGCTTACAGGGAACCAGAGGCTGCCCTGACGGACATCGGGGGCCGAATCGTTCCGCTGTTGCGAAGATAGTTCTGTCCCGCGAGTAATCCGTGGCTCCCAGGGGTGTAAGCCTGTAAGCTGAAAACGGTTGTTTCTATTGTTTCCGTTGTTTGGCAATGGTATTTTTGATGTCGTGGTTCGATGGTCGCGCGGCCGATTCGGGCGAACTTTTTGTGGCGGGCTTTTGGCAGCGAGGGGTGGTTGATCGAGCCGAATCAAAATGCCGGCCCCTAATACGATCGATCGGCCCGGCACGGCGATACTCGGACCGCCCACCAGGCGAAACGATTTGCGGGCGAAAAACGCTCCGGCATCGCTCGATCGCGTGCCCGGCTCCTGAATGGTTCCTCACAATCGCGGAAGCGGCCGACGATGCGGCGAAGCGGCTTTCGTGCGGGCCGTTACCGTCTGAACCGATTTTCATTTGTCGCGGCCTCATTTAAGATCAACCGAGATAGATGGGTTCACAGCGATGCAGCACTCGTTGAAGTTGAAACGCGGTTTCTCGTGCGACGATGTATTGCCGGGGCAAATGGCGGAGCGTTCCCGAGAAGCGCGTGGCTTGCGTCGGCGAACGTTTCTTGGGGCGGCGGCAGCGGTCGCGGCGCCGTGGTTCATTCCGGGCCGCGCCTTGGGGGCAGAGGGCACTCCGCCGAGCGAGCGAATTCGCGTTGGACTGATCGGCTACGGCCGGCAGACTCATGTGTACAACTTCAAGCTCTTCGCCCGCGAGAAAGACGCCGAGGTGGTTGCCGTCTGCGAGGTCGATCGCTGGCGGTTGGAGCAAGGCAAGCAAGCGATCGAGGCGTTTTATGCGGCCCAGTCGGACAAGGCCGCCTTTCGCGGCTGCTCGATCTACCGCGACTACCGCGATCTGTTGGGCCGCACCGATATCGACGCGGTGATGATCTCGACGCCCGACCATTGGCATGTGCCGATGACGCTCGACGCCTTTGCCGCCGGCAAAGACGTGGCCTGCGAGAAGCCGGTCAACCGTTGCATCGCCCAGGGCCGGGCGGTGATGGCGGCCGCCAAGAAGTTTGGGCGGGTGTACCGCGTCGATAGCGAGTTCCGATCGCTGGAGAACTTTCATCGGGTTGCCGAACTGGTGCGCGGCGGGGCGATCGGCAAGCTGAAGCGGATTGTTACCGGCGTGCCGGCCTCCGACGACGTCGAATGCCCGCCGACGCCCGAAATGCCCGTGCCTGAAGAACTCGATTACGATCTGTGGCTCGGCCCGGCCCCGAAGGCGCCGTACACCGAGAACCGCGTCCATACGCCGAAGAAGTTCGATCGGCCCGGCTGGATGCGGATTCTCGATTACACCGACGGGATCATCACCAACTGGGGCGCGCACCTGAACGACATCGCCCTTTGGGCGGCCGACAAGGAACGGACCGGCCCGGTGGAAATCCGCGGCCGCGGCGTTTGGCCGACTCCGGGCAAGCTGTGGAACGTGCTGCGGACCTTTGAGGTACACTACCGCTTTGCCGACGGGCTAGAAATGATCTACAAGACCGACCGGCCCTATGCCCGCTTCGAGGGCGAAAAGGGCTGGATTCAGGCCGACTTCCCCAAGAAGCTCGAAGCCTCGTCGGCCGACGTGCTGCAAGCGGCGCTGCCCGCCGATGCACCGCGGTTTCCACTGAAAAGCGAAAAGCGAGATTTTCTCGACGCCGTCCGCTCTCGCGGCAATACGCTGGAAGATGCGGAAGTAGGCCATCGGGTTACCAGTTTGTGCCACCTGGGGCACATTTCGATCCACTTGGGCCGCGAGCTGCGGTGGGATCCAACGGCCGAGCGTTTCGTCGATTGTCCCGAGGCCGATCGGTATATCGATAAGCCGATTTCGGCCTTGCCGCAACACGGCTGATGCTCGTCGAAACAACCCGACGCGCCCGACCGGACAACAACGGCGAAGACGCAACCGAAGCGAGCCGAAAAACGACTTCGGCTTGAACCCGGGCAAGACGAGTCTTTTGCTGCGGCCGGCAGACGAACCGACCGCGGATACGGTGCAATAGTTGCTTTGCGTGCAGGGAAATGGCGGGGAGCAAACCATGAAACGGCAGGGAGCGTTCACACTCGTTGAGTTGTTGGTGGTCATCGCCATCATCGGCATCTTGGTGGCTTTGTTAATGCCGGCGGTGCAAGGCGCGCGGGAATCCGCCCGTAGGCTTCGGTGCAGCAACAACCTCTACAACTTGGGCCGCGCCTTCCAGGGGCACGCACAAACGCACGGGTTCTTTCCCACGGCGGGCGGCCCCACTTGGGAATACCACATGACTTATGAAAACGGCGTGCCGGCCGTGGGCGAACGGCAGCACGGCGGCTGGGGGTTTCAGATACTCAAGCACATCGAAGCGACGGCGGTTTGGCTCGGCGGCGATAAGAACGCCTCCGACCAAGATCGTTCGATTCTGGCCATCAGCACGCCCAATCCGACCTTCTTCTGCCCCAGCCGTCGGCGGCCCGAGGTAGTCGTCGCCGCGGACTGGCTGAAGTATCCGTGGAACACCGGAAAAACCTTCGGCCATGCCAAGAACGACTATGCGGCCGCCACGCTCGACCGCTCGGCCGACTCGGCGGGCGACGGCATGGTGAGGAACATGAGAATCACGCAAGACGCCCACGTCCGCGACGGCCTATCAAACACCATTCTGCTGGCCGAGAAACGGCATAATCTGAATTGCCTCGGGCGTCTGGTCGTCAACGATAACGAAGGGTACACCTGCGGCTGGAACCACGACACGCTCCGCTACACAAGTCGCCAACCGATGCCCGACTTCTACAGCGACGACTGCGGCGACGCAGGCAACGATCTGTTTGGTTCGTCGCATCCGAGCGGCTTCAACGTGGTGATGGGCGACGGGGCGGTCAAGTTCTTCCCCTTCGACATCGACCTGACGACCTTCAAAAACTTGGGCAACAAGGCCGACGGTAAGGTCGTCGTCTTGCCCGACTGATCGTTGGGCACAATGATCTTGTCGAACAAATCGAGTTGTTGGCCCGGAAGCTGCGCCGGCAACCGATGTGCTATCGCAATGTCCGGCGGGAGAACATGATTGTTCAAAGGCCGGGCAGAATCGAGAACCAATAGCGACGCGCTCGGCGCGACGAGATGGAAAACAACGGTGCCTTGCCCGCATTGCCCCGTCACCGCATGGTTGAGCTATGCGGGAGTCGTTTTTCTGCGGGCTGCGATAGCCCGGGACAGGCTTGTCTGAATGCCTCAGTAGGCCCGGCAGGATTCGAACCTGCGACCAAGGGATTATGAGTCCCCTGCTCTGACCGCTGAGCTACGGGCCCGTGCGACGGCCTAACAGCCGTTCAAAAAAGTCGGCTTTGCTCGAACTGCTCGATGTGTTTTTCCCGAGTATTTCGATCCGGTATCCACCGCCTTTGGGGATTTTTCGGGCTGCTAATTCTACAGCGAGAAGAAAACTCGGAAAGACGAACAAAGCGGCAGTTTTCGCTGCATGTCGTCATGCAACGCGCCCTTCCGATTCGCCAGTTCTTTGGTGGCTTCGCACTGTAGTACTAAAAGGTTCCAACAAATCGTACTTCCATTGCTCCGCGCGGGGGAGCGGCATCACGCGGAACCAGATGAGTAAACGGGTTTTGTTCGAGCTTCTCGGTGCGACGGCTTTTTCTTTTCCGGTCGGGGATGGCCAACGGACCAGCCAATCGGATGCTGCGGCTCGACGTTCTATTGCTCGCGAAACCTTCGCGTGCGCGACGGCCGGCATCGCGGGTCTGGCTGAGCGGGCACCCGGACCCCAATAGCGTAGTCCGATAGCGGCGATTTGCCCAGCGGGTGGGCCGTTGCGACAAACACGTCGAAGCAATGGGGGCGAGGTTCTCTCGGCCTATGGAACGCCCCGGTTCTGGTGGTTGCGGCGAGCGAGTTTCTCGGGAAACCGCAGAGCCGCGCGCGTTGAAACGACTGTTTCGATGGGCCGTCAACGACAGGCGGACTTGTCGGGGCGATCGTGCCGTCGGCGTCGGCCGACCGCAAGTCCGGCAGCTCCGACGGGCCTTGAGACTTCGCGTATTGGCGGCGGATCCCGAAAGGGAAAAAGCGTATTTAGGCCCGGGAATCGCTGGTCGATCTGATCCGTGCGATTCTCGCGTCGAAACAGGGACCGTCCGATGACGCAGAAGCGGGACCGGCGTCGGTCGTTGACGGTGGGCGCGAAGCGGAATGGGATGAGAAGCTGGGCGAGATAGGGCGATCAAGCGGTCTTGTCGGCGCGGGCGCCAAACGGTATCTTGCCGCAGTCTTCGTCGCGGCCGGTGGAAAACGCGGGAAATGGGGAATGCCGTATGCGGGCAACGATGCAAGCAGTCGCCCCGCTGCACAGGCGGCCGCCGGTTGTTTCGACCGATTCTGACGACGTGATGGGCAACAGGTGATGCGCATGGAGCAACGGATCGAGCGTGCCGAAAAGGAGCAGGACCGTGTTTCGATTCAGTCTCGGCATGATGCCGGCGGCAATGCCTCGGCCGACTGCCGCGGACGCGAGGGGTTGTTCTCGCGCAGTTTCATCGGGCTGTTGATTACGCAATTCCTCGGCGCGATGAACGACAACATGTTTCGTTGGCTCATCGTTCCGATCGGCAAAGAGCGGTGGGGAAGCGAGTCGGCCGCGCTGGTGCTTTCGCTCGGCGCGGTGATGCTGGTGTTGCCTTTTCTGCTGTGGGCCGCACCGGCCGGCTGGTTGGCCGATCGGTTTGCGAAGCACCGCGTGATTTTCGGCTGCAAGGTGCTCGAGATCATCTGCATGATCGCGGGCGTGGCAGCGATTCTTTCCGGCAATGTGCATGTGATGCTGGCCGTGCTGTTTCTCATGGGGTCGCAAAGCGCGCTGTTCGGGCCGTCGAAGTACGGCTCGATTCCCGAGATTGTGCGCGCCGATCGAATTGCGGCCGCCAACGGTTTGGTGGGCATGACCACGATTGCCGCCATTGTGGCCGGCACGGTGCTGGGCGGGCTGCTCTACGATTGGACGAAGCCGCTGGGGCAATCGCATTGGTGGCTTTCGGCAGTGGCGTTGGTGGGCACCGCAACGGCAGGCACCGCCACCGCTCTTTTGATTCGCCCTCTTCGCGCGGCCAATGAGCATCGCGCGTTCGTGTGGAACTTCGCCCGCGAAACGTGGCGCGATCTGAGCAGCCTCTTCCGGCTGCGCCCGCTGTTCTGGGCGGCCGTGGGCAGCGCAATGTTTTGGTCGGTGGCCGGGCTGTTTCAATTGAACGCCGATCGGTTTGCCGCCGATCCGCTCAAGTTGCAAGAACGCGCCGACGTGGGTTGGGTGTTGGCCGCGCCGGTCGTCGGTGTGGGATTGGGCAATTTGCTGGCCGGGCTGGTATCGCGGCGTCGCATCGAAATGGGCATCGTGCCGTTGGCGGCGTTGGGGATGGCCTTCAATTGCGCTGCATTGTACTTTGTTCCGGCCGGCGATGGCACGCTTTCGAGCACGGCGTTCCAACTGAGTGCCGCTTGGTTGTTCTTACTCGGGGTGAGTGCAGGGGCTTACGATGTACCCCTTCTGGCCTTCTTGCAATACCGCAGTCCGCTGCGATTGCGCGGCGGCATTTTGGCCGTCACTTCGATGCTGGCGTTTACAGGCACCATTCTCGCTTCCGGTGTGTTTTGGCTGCTCAACGGGGTGCTGAACCTTTCGGCGGCAACGATCTTTCTTCTGTGCGCCCTCGGCACGGCAACGGTGGCTGTTGTGTCGTGCCGATGGTTGTTGCGCGAAATGGTGCGGTTTCTTTTTCAGTGCTTGTGCGTGTTGATCTATCGCGTGCGGGTGGAGGGAGTCGAGCATGTGCCTGCCCGCGGCGGCGTATTGCTGGTGGCGAATCACGTTACCTGGATCGACGGACCGTTGTTGGTGCTGCACATCCCGCGGCGGATTCGAATGGTGGCCTATGCCGATTATTTCGATCGCTGGTGGCTGCGTTGGCTGGGCTACTTGGCCGAGATCATTCCCATTCGTCCGGGCCGGCGGCAGGTGGTTGAGGCGATTCGCTTGGCCCGCGATACCCTGCGGCACGGATGCGCGGTGGGGGTGTTTCCCGAGGGCGGCATTACGCGCGACGGGAAGTTGCAGCCGTTCCAGCCCGGCTTTCTGGCGATGATCGGCGACAGCGGCGCCCCGGTTGTTCCCGTGTATCTCGAAGGTCTTTGGGGCAGCGTGTTCAGCTTCGAAGGCGGCCGCTTCTTCTGGAAGTTGCCGCGACGTTGGCGCTATCCGGTGACGGTGCGGTTCGGGCCGCCGATTGTCGGGCCGACCGATCCGGAGCAGGTTCGCGCGGCCGTGCTGGCATTGGCCGGCGAGCCGGCGCGCGTAGAATGAACCGCGGGCAGTGACGAAAACGACGGGCCGCCGGTTCCGATCTCGGAGCTAACTGGGCTGCGCCGCTCGTTTCGTAATTGCGTCGAACGAGCAACGATTCGGCCGGACGATGCGGTGTCGGCCCCGGCGGGCCGAACGGCCGCAGCGTCAGAAGCATCGCGAGCGTCTCGTTTAAGAGGAGCCCGGCGAATGAGTGCGGCGGAAACAGGTGTGAACTTGCCGCGGCAGTTCATTGCCGCATGTCGAGCGGCTGGAAGCAGAAAAAAACTGGCCGACAGCACGGGCATGGAGATGACCGGCAGCCAGTTGTTGCTGCGCACCTTGGTGCTGCGTCGCCTGCTGCGGCGTGAGCTGGCGGCCGACGAGCGAATGGTCGGATTGCTGCTGCCGCCTTCCGCGGCGGGCGTGTTGGCTAATGCGGCGGTAACGCTGGATCGCCGCGTGGCCGTCAATCTCAACTACACGCTCAGCTCGGAGGTACTCAACGACTGCGTTGCTCAGGCGGGCCTGAAGCACGTGATCACCAGCCGCCGCGTGATCGAGAAGCTGCGCGAGCGGTTTCCGATCGAGCTTTCGGTCGATGCGATTTATCTGGAAGACCTGAAGGACCGCGTTCGCCTGACTGACAAATTGCTCAGTGCGTTCGAGGCGTACTTATTGCCGCAATCGCTTTTGGCTGCCCGATTGAAGCTGCACGAGATTCGGCCGGACGACCTGCTGACGGTGATTTTCACCTCGGGAGCGACGGGACGGCCAAAGGGCGTGATGCTCAGCCATCGAAATGTCGGCTCGAACATCGCCGCCATCGATGCCATCATCCACTTGCGCGACGAAGACGTGCTCGTCGGCGTGTTGCCGCTCTTTCATTCGTTCGGTTATACGGTAACGCTTTGGACGGTGCTCACCTTGGGCCCGATGGGCGTCTATCACTACTCGCCGCTCGAAGCGCGCGAGGTGGGCAAGCTGGCCAAGCGACACGGAGCGACGATTCTGATCGCTACGCCGACGTTCCTTCGTTCGTACCTGAGGCGATGCGAGCCGGACGAGTTCGCCAAGCTGGAAGTGGTGGTCGTCGGGGCCGAAAAGATGCCGATCGAGCTGGCCGCGGCCTTCGAGCAGCGGTTCGGCGTCCGGCCGGTCGAAGGCTATGGAGCGACGGAGCTTTCGCCGGTGGTATCGGCCAACATTCCGCCGAAACGGGCGCGGCCCGATCAGCCGCAAGGCTTGCGGGAAGGTACGGTGGGCCGCCCCTTGCCGGGGGTGAAGGCAAAGGTCGTTGATCTCGATACGAACAAGGAACTCGAACCGGGCCGTTCGGGCATGCTGCTGGTGGGCGGCTCGGGGGTAATGCAAGGATACCTGGGACGCCCCGACCTGACTGCCGAGGCTCTCCGCGACGGCTGGTATGTGACCGGCGATGTGGCGACGATCGACGCCGATGGGTTCATTAGCATCACGGGCCGCTTGGCCCGATTCTCGAAGCTCGGCGGCGAGATGGTGCCGCACCTGCGGATCGAAGAGGCGATCAACTCCGTGCTTCGCGTACCGGAAGACGACATTCGCGCTGTTGTTACCGCCGTACCCGATCCGCGCAAGGGCGAACGGTTGGTGGTGTTGCACACCGGAATCGATCAGTCACCCGAGGAGATCCGCCGCGCGTTGGCCAACCTTGGGTTGCCGCCGCTGTGGATTCCCGCCGCCGATAGCTTCATTCAAGTCGAATCGATTCCCGTGCTCGGCACGGGCAAACTCGATTTGAAACGAGTGCGCGACTTGGCCGCCGAGCGCGCAAGCGTTGGTGCCGACAGCCCGTGACCGCTGAACGGCAATACGCACCAACCGCTTGTTGCCATCGTGAACCGAAACCGGATCGCTTCGGCCGGCGCGGTCGCGTGGCCGCGCCGAAAGACCATTGACCGATGGGAATGTGCCCGACCGACGGCCGCAGGGGCGATCATTCCGCCTTCTTCGCCTCGTCGGCCGATGCCGGTCCGGCTGGTTCGCGCGGGCCGGTTTCCGCCGGCGGTGGAACCACAGCGGCATCGCCCGGCGGCATCTCTTTGGGGTCTTTGATTGCCGGTGCGTCTGCGCTCTTGGCATTCAATTTCGGTGCAAGGATCAGCGTTACCGCTGTGCCGCGCGGCGGAATCCGTTCGGTGAAGGTCTCGAAGAGCAGATCGGCGTTGTCTTGAGGGCTGGCTACCGGCAGGTCGAGCATAGCCGACGGAAAATTCGAAACGCAGATGAAGTCGCCTCCCTCGGCCATGTAGATCTTCTGCTTGGTCACTTCGTCTTCAAAGAAGCGGCTGCCGGCAAACACCCACGGATGTTCCATCGCTTTGCCGGTCTTTTGATTGCGAATCCACTCTTGCGCGCGGACCGAGTGCTGCTTGCCCTTGTCGTCTTTCCAAACGAGGGTGACTTCGATTTCGGGGCCGGTGGCGGGCTTGTACTCGGGATGAAACACAACCGACGTGCCCGGCGTTGCGCCCAAGGCCAACAAGGCCGCGTGAACCGCGAACGCCTTGACATCGACGGTAACCACCGACTCATGCTCTTTGGTGCCGGCAAGGCAGGCGAACATCTCCAACGGCACGTTGGTCTGGCACACCTGGCCAACCATCACCACCCGCTTGTTCTCCTTGTCGATCCACAGCGGACGCTCGGGATCGAGCCGAGTGAGTTTCTCCGGATGTTCCACCAGCGGGACGGGCGATTCCTTCTTCACCGTCGGCGGAGCCGCCGAGTCGCCGGGAGGGGTGTCGCCGGGCAGCGCCGGTTGGTCGGGCATCGGCCCACCGGGGACGAGGGCCGGCCCCGGCGCGGCGGGTTGGTCGGGTTTGGGCGGCTCGACGGTCGGCGTTTCGTCGGGTTTAGACGGCATCTGATCGCCGCCGCCCGGCGTAAGCGGGGTCGCAATGCCGCTTGGCGAGGAAGGCTCGACCGGTTGCTGCGCCGATTGATCGTTCGGCTTCGCGGCGTCGGGGGCGGCCGGTTTGCTCGGTGCCGGCTGCGGTTTCTTCGCCTCGCCCTGCGAGCAGGCGCTTAGCAGCGATGCCGCCGCGATCAGCAACGCCAACGCCCATCCATCGGCACGGCAACGGGTTCGTTCCGACATGAGATTCCCTCCGTATTCTGAAGTGCGGAAAACAGCAGCCGACGGGTCGCGCCTTCCATCAAGCGGAACGTGCAACCGGCGGTCGGTTGGGCAATAGCGAAAAAAGGCATCCATGTGTAAGATACCCCTTTTGACCACCGGCAGTCAATAGCCGGGCCGGCGCTTCGGGCGAGTCAGTCGTGCCGGAACCAGAGACAAGCATCACGACGATGAGCACACAGCAACGCAAGGGGGCGCGTCGGTCGGCGCGCAAGGCCGTTGGTTCATCCGCCCGACAAAACGGAACGGGCTGTGCGACGGCCCGGCGCAAGGCGAACGATAGGCCCGGGGAAGCGAACGGTCGGTACGGGCAAGCGATTGGTCGGCACGGCGCCCAGAACGCGATCAGCCGAGCAAACCGGGCCGGCGCGGCCCCCAAGCCGGCCGGCGGCAAGAACCGGCCGACGGCAGCGGCGGAACTGGTTGCAGCCATCGTCTCGGGCAAGGCCGCGCGCCTCAAGCGTTCGACGCACCGCGCCAAGCAACTCGCCGCCGTAATGTGCGATCTACAGCCGCAGTCGCCGCTGCTGGCGATCGACTATCGGGCCGAAGACCATTCAGTGGCGATTCTTTGCGAGAACCAAAGTCTGATTTCGGGCAACTGGACAACGCATTTGCAGATCAACGGCGAGCCGGTCGATACGCCGGCATGGTCGTCGTCGATTTGGACATCGAACGCCGAGGCCGACTACCTCGAACTGTGTTGCGAGTTGCCTCAGGGCGGCAGGATCGAACGGGGGGTGATGTTGGGGCGCGCCGATCGATTCGCCCTGCTCTACGATGCCGTTCTTTTGGATTCGCCGGCGATGATCGAAGTCGAGAATCGGATGGAACTGGCCCATGGAATCGCGTTCGAAAGAACACGAGCGAACACCGAGGCCGTGTTGCGACGCGGCACGAAGAACGCCGCATCCCGTCGTGCTCCCGCACTGGCGCGGTTGTTCCCTTTGGCTCTGCCCGAGTGGCGCGGAGCGGCGGCTTCGGGCGAGCTTTGGGCTGCCGGCCGAACCGTGGCGTGGTCGTTGAGCCGGCGCGGCTGCGCGCTGTTCTCGCCGGTGTGGATCGACTTGGATCGGGGCCGATCGCAGCAGAAGCTCACTTGGCGGCAATTGACCGTCGGCGAATCGCTTCGACGCGCGCCCGACGACGTCGCCGTCGGTTATCGGCTGGCCGTTGGAAAACATCAGTGGATCGTTTATCGATCGCTAGCCGCCCGCGGCAACCGAACGCTGTTGGGCCACAACCTTTCAACCGAGATGCTTGTGGCCCGATTCGAACGCGATGGCGAAGTGGATCCGCTGATCGAAATCGAGTAGGGCGGCCGCGCGTCGCTCTCGGCCCGCTCCTGGTCTTTCGTCCCGGCAGTCGCGGAATCCCCGGGGCCGCGTGGATGCCTGCGGCAACAGCCGCTTTTCCATCACACCGGTTTCGTCCACGCCGGGAACTCGATTTCGATCTGTTCGCGTTCGGATTTGCAGATTTCGCGCAGGTCTTCGCGGGCACGGAAGAAGGCATCGACCACGGCGGGATCCCATTGCTGTCCGGCGCCGGCGCGGAAGATGGCGTCGATCTTTTCGTCGGGCATTCCTTTGCGGTAGGGACGATCGCTGCCCATGGCGTCGTACGAGTCGGCCACGGCAACGATGCGGGCCGCCATGGGGATGTTGGCGCCAGCCAGGTTTTGCGGGTAGCCGCCGCCGTCCCATGATTCGTGGTGGTGGAGCACGATCGGCAGCACATCGCCCAACTTCGTCAAATCGCGGAGAATCTTATGGCCGATCACCACATGCCGCTTGATGTGTTCGTATTCGGCCTCGGTGAGTTTGTCGGGCTTGCGGAGAACTTGGTCGTCGATGCCGATCTTGCCGATGTCGTGCAACAGGCCGGCCAGGTAAATGGTGTGCGTTTCGGCGCGGTCGCAGCCCATCTCTTCGGCCAGCCGGACGGCCAGCCGGGCCACGCGATCGCTATGACCGCAGGTGTATTGGTCCTTGGCGTCGATGGCCGAGGTCAGCGCGCGAACGATGCCGGCCAACAGCTCGCGCTGCTGGCGATAGAGTTCGATGTTGCCGCTGTGGATGCCGACGATGGCCGCCACGGAGTTGAGCAAGCTGGCTTCAACGGTACCGAATTCTAGGCCGCGGCGATGATTGACCGCCGCGAGCCAACCGAACAAATGCTCGCCTTCGACCAGCGCAACGACGACCAACTCGCGGACCTCGGCAACGGGCCAGCCCTCACGCCGTGTCGCGTAGTTGACCACAGTGGGGCGGCCGCCGGGATTCGGATTGAGGTAGGCGATGATCGCGTTGAACTGATCTTCGGAGATGGGGCACGTGCCGCCGGTAAGCATCAGGCTCTTGGATCGGGCCGTGTGTTGCAGCGAAGCGTCTTGTACGGTCACGGGCAGAAACTGCAAGACGAACGCCTCGGCCGGAACCACCTCGCCGAGCCAATCGAGGGCAATCCGCCCCAGCTCTTCGTCGCTTTCCGAGATCCGCAGATGCTGCGTCAGCCGATGGAGCAGGCTGATCTCTTCATACGTCGCGGCCAAATTGGCCGTGAGGCTCCGCGTTTCGTGCTCGAGTTCGGCGGCGCGCAGCGCGGCAGATCGCTCGGCCGAGTAGAGTTCGGCCATGCGGAGCAGGGCGTCGGGCTCCCACGGCTTTTGCCGCAGCATCCAGCACGCCGTTTGCGCCGCGTCGATCTGAAGCTCTTCGCATGTGCGCGAAATCGTTTCATGGGGTCGCGGACGCCGCGTGAGGAACATCGAAGCAGCCACCAGCGGAGTCGCGGCGGTTGTCACGCAGGGAACGGCCAGGGTGATCAGCGGGTCTTCCTCGTCGATGAATTCGGCACGGTTGCGTTCGCCCACCGCGCGAAGCAAAGCGGCGCGTTGCGACCAATCGCGCCGCGGCAGATCGTCGGGCAGAACGACCGGTTCGCCGTTGCGCCCGTCAAAAAGGGCGAATGATGCGCCAAACAGCCGCTGCAACCGTGCAGCCTCGGCGAGTGCGACATCGGCATCATTCGTCGGCGTGGCCAACGAACCGAATAACGACGCGTTGGGAATCGAAGTCAGTGTTGCTGCGTGCATGGTTGTCCGCGCTGCGGTTGCGCCGGTCTCCGTCGAACCTCGGCAAGGGAACGGCTGGTTCGGGTCGCCTGAAGGAGTCGCGCTGAACTTGGATAGCGGCCGCGCACACGGCGAAGCGGGATGTTGCGCACCGCACCTGCTCAGACCGCCTCGTGTTCTCCGCCGTTTTTCGGCATTGCTCCCATCGAGCGACCGCATGGTTTTTTCACAGGCCGCCGAAGGAATTGCGACCCAAAAAAACCTTGCATGAAAATCTACTGCGCAGATTCGTTTTCGTGGTCGTCGTCCCCGATCGGCCCCGCCCGTATTATTCCGGCCGCAGACCGCCTTTGCCGCTTGTGTCGTTTGTGATGCAGCGGGACGGTCGAAAATCGCTGTGTCTGGTCGCCCACGGGCAGGTATTCGGGCGGAGGAACATTCGCGGAGTAGGCGACGGAGAACAAAGTGCCGCTTGAGAAACGAGCGAGAGGGGGCCGTTCCACCGCCGAACGCTCCCGTCGACGCTGGCATCGATCCGAAGAAATCGCGTTTCGGCCTTGCCGAGAACGGCTCCGGCGGGGCAGACCCCTCCGGCTGCATGTCTTCGTGCCGCCCAGGTGTGCGGATTTGATCGCTTCTTCCACGGACCGCCGGCAGCGATCGGACACACTTGTGCGAACGCCGTAAGAATCGGCGCGGAGCGTGCGCTTTTCGGCGGAGCGATTGAAACAGCGAGTTTGACCGTCGCGGGGAATCCGCCTCTGCCTAACCGCTCGTTGAAAAACACGATTCCAATGAGATCAGCCCGCGGTTCTTCGGAAAACGCACACGGCCCCCAATCCAAAAAAACGGCTTTTTCAACGGGCTGCTAACCGCGAGGGGAGGCGCTCGATGTCGGGGCGGCCACAACTCCCGACTCTTTCAGACTGGCGCCGGCAGTGACGATCCGAGGCGTGCCGTCCAATTCAATCTCGACGGCATTTCGACCGATGCGTTTGACCACGCCCTTGCTTTCGCCGATGACGAACGATTCGCCTTCGCCGAGCTTGAACTGTTTGCCGATGGTTCGTGCGTCGATCCACACCTGCGGTCGGCCGTCCACTTGCAAAATGGCCGTCACATAGGCGAACTTGGCGTGGTCGAAGGCGGGCGGTTTGGGCGGCGGGGGCTTGGGGGGATCGGGCCGCGGCGGCGGATCGCGCCGGACGACGACCGGCGGCGGGGGCGGCGAATAGGGCGTAAACAGCCCGACCGCATCGACGAATCGTTCGCCCTCCATCCTCCGGCGCACGATGGTGCGAACGTAGTCGTCAACGCTGGACTGCGCCAACCGCGCCACGCGGCCCTCGGCAAGCCGATCGGTGCGATCGGCGGTGGCCAGTGCGGCCGCCTCGATCGTAACCGCCAAGTCGAACTCTTTGCCGCCATCGACCGGGTTCAACGAAAGCCGGCGAATCTGATGCAGGTGCGGTGCGGTGTAGAACTCGTAGAGAAAACGGGTGAGCTGATCGAGCGAGGCCCTGCCTTCCAAACGGAAGGGGTAGATGGTGTAAACACCCTTGCGCGGCTGACCTTCGCTGGAGAAGATGTCGGCGGTGCGGAATTTCGCTTTGTTCGCGGTATCGCGGAGCCAGCGCTGATAGGCCGAACGAGCCGCGTCGGGGCGCGTGGGAAGCGAAAGCTTCTCCCAGGCCGCCAGCTTTTCCGCATTGGCCTTTTGGCCGCGGAGCAGGTTCTGCTTCTTCTCGAGTTCCGCGCGTTTTGCTTCGCACTGCCGCTGCAGCTCGGCCAACGAGTAGTTCGTCGTTCCACCGGTGCTGGAAAGCACCCAATAGAGCCCCGCCAGCGCCACGATGCCGCCGGTGGCGATCGCCAGTATTTTTTCGCGCTTCTTCAATTCCATCGCTTCTGCTATTTCTTCTTTTCCGGCGACACGAGAACCGAGGCGGAGAACTTCCAGTCGTAATGCTTTTGCGAACTGTCTTTCGCGCTGTCTTTTTCCACTACTCGATGGCCGCCTTCGCGCGACGTTTCGTGCAAGCGGGCAATGGCGTCGGCCTGGGCGAATCCCTCGATTTTGATTTCGCCGCCGCGCGGGCCGGTTGCCATGCTCATTTGCCGCAGCATCGCCTCTTTAGCGGGGGGAAACATCGCCGAAAGCCGATGGAGCTCGTCGAGCCATACGATATCTTCCGAGGCCCATTTCTCGATCTCGCGGACCTTGGCGTCGAGCTTTTGCGCGCGTTCGACCTGAGCGCCGACGGTTTTCAATTGCGTGTTCAACTCGGTCAATTCGCTTTCCAGCCAGTTGCGCTGCAACCGCTGGAAAAGGAACCAGCCGAGGAAAATCAAGCACACCGCGCTGCCGGCCAAGATATATCGCCGCCGCCGGCTCGGCGGCGACGGACGCCGTCGCGGGTTGAGGAAGTCGATCGTCGGTCGCTCGTCGCACAACTCGTCGGCCAGCGCGCCCCACAGTGCCGAATACTGTTCGGGCTGCGGCGGGGGCTGCTGCTTCAACCGCGCGGAAAGCTCGACTTGCCCTTGCGGATCGAATGCGGTGGTCGGCACATCGAACAACTCGCCCAACGTCCGAATCAGCACCGAATGGTCGATCACAGTGCCGACCACCAGCAGCGACTCGACGCGCCGCCCGTCAAGCTGGTTTTGCACAGCCGCCACTGTGCGGCGAATCTCTCCGATCAGAAGGGACTGGCGATCTTCGTCGCCCGATTCGCCTGCGGGAAGACGAGCCGTCCGCATGAACACCGGCCGCCCGTTCGTCCAAGCGATCAGGTCCGCGCTTTCCTCCGCCGGAGCGATGATCAGTGTCAGTTTGGCGTCGTCCAGCAGTCCGCTCCGCCGAACCAGCGATGCGGTGGCGCACGGCCGAAGCACGAGCCGCTTCAACTCCAACCCGGCCGCCTCGCACACCGCACGGAATTCGGCGGCTGTCGCCGGCGCCAACGCCGCGGCGAGAACCTCGCGCGGCTGCAACGGATCGTCGTTCAGCGGAACGTAATCGAACAGCCAACTTTCGTCGAATTGGTGGAACTCGCGCGCGGCCTGGAAACGCACCAGTTCAGGCAGTTCATCGTCGGGCGACGGCGGCAGGCTCATTTGCCGCAGCTCTACTTGATCGCGGCCGACGATGACAATCGCCTCGTGACGCCCGATTCCCAATTCGGCCAAGGTGGCCGACAGCACGGTGCCGCATTTCGATGGACCGGCGGATTCCCCCTCTGCGGCGACCACTTCGGATGGCCCTGCAGAAGTGGCGGCCTCGTCGTCGGCCGGCGGCTTGCCCAGCTCGTCGCACGGCAACGAAAGCGAGTGCTCGACAACAACACGTCCCCCGCGCTCGGCCGCCACGACCAACCGCAAACGATCGTTGCCACGCTCAAACGCAATCAGTCGGGCCATCAGTCAGCACTCGGGGAAAATCGTGAATCGAGCGAATCGAACAAGGATACGCGTCGAGTTGATCGTGCGTTGCGCCGGAACAGAACACACCCAGGGTTGATTGTTAATTTTGGTGATAAAGAAAGAAGCCTTCCCTTTTGTCGCCGGAGACATCGCACCGGCCATACTGCTCAGTATAATTCAACCCCCGGCAAAGACGATAGTTTCCGCTCGATTCTGTAATACCACGAACTGGATTCATTGGGGAGGCGTTGGGGTAATCGCGGACTCGTACGCTCTGGAGAGGAAATCGCCGACGCACACTCGTCGGATTCTCGTATCTCTCAGTGCCTCTTCGGGTTAGTCGTCGGAAAACATCTACCCCATGCCGATTTGACAGCCGACGCCTGCGCCATAGGCTTAACTTGGAGGCAGTTGGGCCGTGCGGCGCCGACGGTTACAGGCGTCGTGTGGGTCCATTAGTCGCGGTCGCTTGCGTCGCGACGGCCTGCCGGCGGCAGGGGCCGAGTGTCCGCCCGGGGGTGTCGTTTGCCGTTGCCGAGTTGTTGCATGATTGGCGGATTTGCGCGGTTCTTCTTCGGCCGCACGAAGCCTGCCGCTCGTACTGTGGGGTGTGCGATGGATGAAAAGCCCTCTCTGGTCCGCCGGCTGCGATGTTGCATTAGCGACGAGCAAGGCGCTACGGCCGTCGAGTATGCCGTGATGTTGGCAATGGTTCTCCTCTCGGTGCTGGCCGCCATCGGAACAGTCGGAGCGCAAACCGGCGGCATGTGGAACGGAATCGTCAGCGGCCTGAAAGCGGTGGGCTTCATTCCCTAATTGCGACCGAACGCGCCGCCGCGTGTGGCACTTTCGACATCTTCCCGAGCGTCCACATCGTCGGCCGCACGCCGCTGCCACCGATGCCGTTGTCTTCGCCGGGCCGACGCTCTAATCCTCAGCCGTCCGGTCCTCAGCCGTTTTCGACGAACCGCCAGTAGAGCAGCACGGCCAGCGTCTTAGCGTCTTCGATGCGTTTTTCGGATATCAACGCGGCGATCTGATCCCAGTCGGCCGCAAACGGTTGCAATTGCTCGCCCGAGTCGAGCCGCTGCGGCCCCGGCGTCAGCTTCCGAGCGACGAACACATGCATCTGCTCGTCGAGGATCCCCGGCGAGGGATAGAACGCCATCAGCGGGTCGAGCTGCTCGGCATGGTAGCCCGTCTCTTCCGCCAACTCGCGGCGGGCGGTGTCGATCAGGGCTTCTCCCGGTTCGCAGGTGCCGGCGGGCAGCTCAATCAGCTCTCGTTCGACCGTCGGGCGATAGTTGCGGAGCAAAACGACTCGCCCATCGTCGAGCAGCGGCAGAAGGACGACCGCCCCGGGATGCCGCACCACCTCGCGATCGAACCAGCGGCCGTCAGGCAGCGGAGCCCGCAGCCGCTCTACCCGAAATCGCGAAGCCGTCAATAGCACTTCCGACTGGCTCATGCGGTCAATCCCTTTTCGGCGTGCGATGCCGCCTCTACAATGGGGGCTTCCGTCGCGACTCGCCGATTTCGGGCGCACCTGGGGCACCCTAACGGTGGTTTCTCGCCCGGCGCCCGTCGCGATTCGCGGCGAAGACTTATCGCGAGCCCCCTTTGGACACGGATCCCGTTGAATATGAACCTTCCGGCCTCGTTGAACAAGACACCACTGTACGATTGGCACGTTGCACACGGCGGACGGATGGTCGATTTCGCCGGCTGGGCGCTGCCCATCCAATACACGTCGATCATCGAAGAACATAACGCGATTCGCAACGCGGCGGGCATTGCCGACATCTCGCACATGGGCCGATTGCGGTTCGAGGGGCCCGGCGCCGCCGTCTTCCTTGCCGAACTGCTTACGCGGCGCGTGGCCGACATGGCGCTGGGCCAAATCCGCTATTCGCTGATCACCAACGAACAGGGCGGCATCATCGACGATGTGTTGGTGGGCTACTACCACGACGAGTTCGGCCAGCCGTTCTACGTGCTTGTGGTCAATGCGAGCAATCGGCCGAAGGTGGTCGAATGGATTCGGCGGCATCTGCCGTCCGAGCGAGCGGAACGGCCAGGCCATGAGGTGATCTTTACCGACGTGACCCGGCTTTGGGCGATGTTCGCCATTCAGGGGCCGCGATCGGTCGAGCTGTTGCAGCCGCTGGTCGATGTCGATTTGGCGACGATGAAGTATTATCGCGGCGCACAAACCCGCATCCTCCACCCCGCCGCGCAGCGCCAGGGCGGCATCATCAGTCGCACGGGCTACACGGGCGAAGACGGCTTCGAGCTGAGCGTCGGCGCCGGCGTGGCCGCCGGCATTTGGCAGGCGATCATCGAGTTGGGCCGGCCGCTCGGCCTGGTGCCCGCCGGCCTGGGCGCGCGCGACACGCTGCGTTTGGAAGCCGGCATGCCCTTGTACGGCCATGAGCTGAGCGAGGCGATCAATCCCTACCAGGCAGGCTTGGGCTACGCTTGCCATCTAACCGGCTACGACTTCCCGGGGCGCGACGCTCTCCGCCAAATTGCCGCCGCTCCGCTCGATCGGACGCGGATCGGGTTGATGCTCGAGAGCAAACGCCCCGCCCGTCAAGGCTGCGAAGTCTATTCCGGCGATCGCAAAATAGGCGAAGTCACCAGCGGCAGCTTCTCGCCGACCCTGGGCAAGTCGATAGCGATGGCCTATGTTCCCCCTGAGTTCGCTGCCGCGGGAACGAAACTGACCATCGATATTCGCGGACATCGCGAGCCTGCATCCGTGGTCGCGTTGCCGTTCTATAGCCGGCCGAAGAAGTAATCGCATGCGGACGAAGGTGATCATCGCAACGAAGGGGGAGTTTGGCAATCATGACCAATGGCGTCGGCTCGGTTGGTCGCGGCGAGGCGATACTTTGGCGAAGAACATCACGCTTAGCCTTGCCGGGATGGCCGGCATCGACGACATCGTCGCACACGTGAAAGAAATTGTCGTAGCGCTGTGCCGCGGCGGTTGCAGAACAGCGGCGTTCGGCCCGCGTTCGATTCTCCGCGGTTCTATTTGGAAAGGACAACAGAAGTGAGCCCCGAATCATTGCTTTTCACGCCCACTCACGAATGGGTTGCCGTCGAGAAAACGCCCTCGGGCGAGATTGCCACCGTGGGCATCTCCGATTTCGCGGTGCAGGCGCTGACGGACTTGGTGTTCTTGCAATTGCCGCCCGTCGGCGCTAAAGTCGAGGCGGGCCGGCCGTTCGGCGAAGTCGAGTCGGTCAAAGCGGTCAACGATCTGTACAGCCCGGTCAGCGGCACCGTGGTCGAGGCCAATAGCCCGCTGGTCAACGACCTGGAACAGATTAGCCGCGATCCGTTCGGGGCGGGCTGGCTGATCAAGGTGAAACTCGACGGCCCGCTGCCGTCCGACCTGCTCGACCACAACGCCTATCGGCAGCAGTGCGCCGCGGACGAACATTGACGCCAACCGCTTGCGCCGGCGCGCAAGGCGCGCCGATTTTCCACGCGTGCAAACCTAGACTGCGTAACAATTCAGCCGAATGGAGTAGCAGGGAAAGTCGCTCGGCGGGACGATTGGCGCAGGCGATGAAAAGCGAATCGAACATTGGAGGGATCGTCCATGAACGGGTTCTCAACGGTCGGCCTTGCGTTTGATAAGAACGTCGCGTGCCTTGCCGATCGGGCGGCACGATGGCGCATTGTCTCGACCTGCCGCCTGCTGCTGGCGCTTGCGGCAACGGCGGTGGTGGCGGCCGCGGCAGTGGCGAGCGAGTCGGCGGCGGGCGAGCCGTCGGCAGACAAGCGTTTGTTTCGGGCCGGCGTGGGGGTCGTTGATATCACCCCGCGAGCCTTGCCCGTGATTGTCAACGGCGGGTTCACCGAACGGCGGATCGATCAGATCACCGATCGGCTGCATGTTCGGGCGCTGGCGCTCGACGATGGCACTGGCAAGGCCGTCATCGCTGTGGTCGATAGCTGCCTGATTCCTCGGTCGCTTTTCGACGAGGCGAAACGCCGGGCGGCCGAGGCTACCGGCGTACCGGCAGAACGCATGTTGATTTCGGCTACGCATACGCATTCGGCGCCTTCGGTGTTCGGCGCGTTGGGCAGCGAAGTCCAACGCGACTACGCCGAACAGCTTCCGATCTGGATTGCCGAGGCCATCGAAAAGGCGGTGACCAATCTTCAGCCGGCGCAAGTCGGCTGGGCCGTGTTGCCTGATCCGCGAAACGTCTTCTGTCGGCGATTCCGCATGAAGCCGGGCACGGCCCCCACCAATCCGTTCAGCGGCAAGAGCAACGACCAGGCGCAGATGAACCCGGGACATCAGAACCCCAACGCGATCGAGCGGACCGGGCCGGTCGATCCCGATGTCTCGGTGCTTTGCGTTCGCTCGCGCGACGGTCGCCCGCTGGCGCTGTTGGCGAATTACTCTACGCATTATGCCGGGGCGCCGGGCATTTCGGCCGACTACTTCGGCGAGTTCTGCCGACTGATCGATGAGAAGTGGAATACGTCGCGCCGCAGCGATTTCACCGCGCTGATGACCAACGGCACCAGCGGCGACGCCAATTGCATCGACTTCGTCCATCCGCCGCGGAAGTTCAATCATCAGACTGTGGCGGCTGACGTCGCCGAAACTGCGTTGAAGGCGGCCGCCGAGGCCAAGTGGTTCGACTGGGTTCCGCTGGTGATGATCGAACGGAAGTTGACGCTCAATGTGCGAATGCCGTCGCAAGAAGAAGTCGATCGCGCCGGCGAGGTTCTCGCAGCGATGGGCGATCGGTTGCCGCGAACGTTGGTCGAGGTCTATGCGCGCGAAACCGTGTTGCTCCACCAAATGCCGCCCACCCGGGAGTTGAAGTTGCAGGTAATCCGGCTGGGCGGGTTGGGCATCGCGGCCATTCCGTGCGAGGTGTTCGGCAGCACGGGACTGGCGATCAAGGCCAAAAGCCCGCTGAAGCCGACGCTCAACATCTCGCTGGCCAACGGGGCCGAGGGCTACATCGCACCGCCCGACCAGCACGCGCTGGGCGGATACACCACGTGGCGGGCGAGGAGCAGTTGCCTTGAGGAACAGGCCGAGCCGAAGATCCGCGATGCGATTCTCGAAATGCTCGGCGAAGCGGCGAAACAGCGGGCCGAGGAGGCGCCGGCCCCCGCCGCAATGCCCAGTCCGGCAAAGTCGGAATAGACGGCCCGGTCGGTGCGATCGGGCGTCTGGTTGCGGCACGCGAGTAATCCATCCGCGGCTTGATGGCGGCCGGCCGAGGTGTTCTCGAGCGACGAGCCGATCGGGTGAGCGATTCGGCCCGAAATCAACCGACTCCGATTGGCCAGGGTTCTCGCCAAATACTGGCCAGGGTTCTCGCCAGATGCCCCCCTCTCGCGGGTCATTCAGTTTGCTTGACGCTGCGCTAAGCCTGGAAATATACTAAAGATTATAGAGGGCTTATTTTGCGCATTTTGCCCGGTATGTGCGGTCGCAGTGAATGCGATTGGCGGGGCTTGCGGTCTCCGATCTTTGTGAGTCAAGTGGCGGCAGCCCCACGAAAAGCGAGAACTCCCGGCAGAGGAAGAGAGCTGGTCCGATGCAGTTGAAGCACCGCGAGAAAGCGTTTGACCGACGAGTGGGCGATTCCGGCGATCGGGCTTGGTTCGATCGGCTGACGGTTGCGGCCTCGCCGTTTACCTGGGTGCTCGGATGCGTTCTTGGGTGGGCAGTGACGGTTTCGACCGTTTGCGCAGCGGAAGGCGGCAATGCCGATGCGGCCGCGCCGGCCGCGGGGGCCGTGGCGAACGCACCAGCCGGCACCGGGGCGGGTGCGTCGGGCAAGCCGTTGCGACGACTGGCTCCCGGCGTGATGATCACCATTTTGCCCGAGCGGAAAATGGACGAGACCGTCAGCCGGCACGACTTGGTCGAGTTGCTCAAAGTCGATCCGAAGTTTGATTGGGCCAAGGATGTGCCCATCCGCCATCGCACGTGGGCGTTGGAGTTCCGCTTTAAGCCGCCGCGAATGATTTGGGTGGATGTTCCTCAGGTGGGCGGGGTGATGCAGCGGAAGCTCATTTGGTACATGGTTTACAACGTAACGAATCCCGGAAAGGTTTTCGTGCCGGTCGAGGAGAAGCCGTTGGGCTACGAAACGACCGAAGGGAAAATGGTTTGGGACGTTCGCGAGGTGGACGAGCCGGTGCGCTTCGTTCCGCTGTTTCTCCTCGAAGCCCGTGTGCGCCAGGGCAATGGCGAAGAGCGGGCGTTTGTCTATCGCGATCAGATCGTGCCGGTCGCTGTAGCGGCCATTGAGCAACGCGAGGACCCCAACTGCAAGCTGCTCAACACGGCCGAGATGTGCCGCGAGATCGCCGTTGGCGAAACCGTATGGGGCGTAGTGACTTGGCACGACATCAATCCGGAGCTTTACCGGTTTTCGATCTTCATCGAGGGCCTGACCAACGCCTACCGCTGGCGTGACGATCCGGCGACGATGCGAATCGAAGACGGGGTGAATCGCGGCCGCCGCCTCATGCGGAAAACGCTGAAGATCAATTTCTGGCGGCCCGGCGACGAATACTATGAACACGAAGGCGAAATCCGCTACGGGTTCCCCGGAGAGGTTGACTACGAGTGGATTTATCGCTAAAAAGAATGATTCGTCGCCTTCAATAGAAGGCCGATCGGGCCGTCGCTGCCGGAATCAGAGACACGGATACGGCGATTGTTCGTGAACGCCGTGCAGGCGGCTCATTGGTTCGGCGAAGAAGAGCCCGGCGGGGCGATTCGTTCGCAAGATTCGTTCCAGCAATCGTTTATCGCTGCGGTGCTCGGCGCGGTTGGTTCGCGCTGCAACGCAATGGACGGGAGTAGTTGGTCATGGCGCATAAAAAGGGTCAAGGGTCGAGCCGCAACGGTCGCGATTCGAACGCACAGCGTCGCGGGGTGAAACGGTTCGGCGGGCAGTTGGTTCGAGCCGGCAACATCTTGGTTCGGCAGGTGGGCACGAAGTTCCATGCCGGCAAGAACGTGGGCACCGGCAGCGATTACACCTTGTTCGCGTTGGTCGATGGTCATGTGCAATTCGATCGCGGCGGCCGTCGCGTGAACGTCTTGCCGGTCGAAAGTCAAAACTGATCCGATCGAGTACGAAACGACCGGGGGATAGCCTGCGCGGCGGGTTATCCCCTTTTTTGTTGGTTTGGGCTGAGTTCCTTGTTGGCGGTGGTTGTGTGCCCGGCTTTTGACTCGGGCCGTCGGCGGCGGGCGAGGACGCAATGTTCTTGGATGAGTTGGAGCTCTACGTCGAGGCCGGCCGGGGCGGAAACGGATGCGTCAGCTTCCGCCGCGAAAAGTACGTCCCCCGCGGCGGTCCCGATGGCGGCGATGGCGGCGATGGGGGCAGTGTGGTGTTGCGGGCGGAAGAGGGCGCCGACAGTCTTATCGCGCTGGCGCAAAAGAAGCATTGGAAAGCGGAGTCGGGCCGCAACGGCAGCGGCGCGAACCGCAAAGGGGCGTCGGCCGCCGATCTGATCCTCCGCGTTCCGCCGGGGACGATCGTCTTCGATGCCGAACAGGGCTTTGTGCTCAAGGATCTCGTTCGCCCCGGCGATCAGGTTGTTGCGGCTCGGGGCGGCAAGGGCGGCAAGGGCAACGCCGCCTTCAAGTCGCCCACCAATCGCGCCCCGCGCGAGGCGACCGAAGGCGAACCGGGCGAGGTGCGAAGGATCCGGCTGGAATTGAAACTGATTGCCGACGTGGGGTTGGTGGGCAAGCCCAACGCCGGCAAGAGCACGCTGTTGAGCCGGCTATCGCGTGCGCGCCCCGAAATTGCGCCCTACCCGTTCACCACAAAGCACCCGCACTTAGGCCGCGTGCAGGTCGACTTCGACCGTTCCTTCATCATGGCCGACATTCCCGGCCTGATTGAAGGCGCTCACGAAGGGGCCGGCTTGGGGCACGAGTTCTTGCGTCACGTTCAGCGTGCCGGGATTTTGGTGCATTTAGTCGAACCGGCGCCGCTTGACGGCACCGATCCGCTGACCAACTACCGAACGATCCGCGCCGAATTGGAACAGTTCGATCCGCAGTTGGGACGGCGCCACGAAATCGTGGCCGTTACCAAGGCCGATTTGCCCGAGGCGCCGGAGGCTGCTCGCCGGCTAAGCGAGGAACTCGGTCGTTCGGTGATCACTATTTCGGCGGTGACCGGACAAGGGCTTAATCAATTGGTTGCCCAGGTGGCTTTGCACCTGTGGCCGCCGCCGGAGTGAATCCGAGTTCCGTTTCACCTCGTGTGCCGCTCACCGTTGTTCGTCCTTCGACGGAGAGCGAACCGCGTCGCGGGTCGCTGGGCGGGCGATGTCGGAAAGGCACGGGAATTCGCGCGATGGACAGGGAGCCGTTGATTGCCGTTGACGTGGGCAACAGCCGGATGAAGCTGGCGCTGTTCCCGCCGAGCGAGCGGACGGTGGGCCGTCAGTCGAATGCGCTGCCGGCGTTCGAGGGAACAGAACGATCAGATACAATGCTGCCCTTGCCCGAGCCGTGGCGCACCTGTTCGCTCGACGATGCGAATCCGAACTGGGAGACTCTGGAAGAGTTGCGTTCGGCCGCGGCCGGCGAATCGCCCCGATGGCTCATTGCCAGCGTAAATCGGCCGGCGGCGGGGCGATTGATCGAACGGCTGCGATCGGAACATCCCGGCGACGCGATCACGTTGCTCAGTGCGGCCGACGTGCCGCTGGCGGTTCGCGTTCCTCGGCCCGACATGGTCGGCATCGACCGACTGCTCGACGCCCTGGCGGCCAATGCCTTGCGCATCCCGGGCCGGTCGGCCGTGGTGGTCGATGTCGGTTCGGCGGTGACCGTCGATTTGCTTGACGAAGAGGGCGCGTTTCGGGGCGGGGCGATCTTTCCGGGATTAGGGATGGCGGCCAAGGCATTGCATCAATTCACGGATCTGTTGCCGCTGATCGAACCGGAAGAATTCGTCGAACCGCCGCCGCCCTACGGAACCGACACAGCGGCCGCAATGCGTGCGGGGTTGTACTGGTCGATCGTCGGCGCCGTCCGGGAGTTGGCCGAGCAAGTCGGTGCGGAATCGCAGCGGCCGGCACAGGTTTTCATCACCGGGGGCAGTGCCGCGGCGCTGGCGCAATCGTTGGGACCGCACGCCTGCTATGTGCCTCATCTTACGCTTGCCGGCATCGCGCTGACTGATCGAGCGGAAGACGCATAGCGACCCGGCGGAAAACGCGATTTTTTGCGAGTGCGGCCCGCGAGTTCCGCCGAAAACACGCACGGCCGCAAGCGAATCCACGAACGATTTTCTCAACGGGCTGCCGGCGCGAAACGGCCCGGTTTTGCCGGGGTGCTCAACGGGCGGTGCTTGCGGCGCTCGGATCGATCAGTTCGCGGTCGGCGAGGAAGATGCGGGCCTCTTGGCGGCTGGCGTCGGCCAAGAGGGCGGCGCAGCGCGCCGACGCAGCACTGCTCACATCGACGACCCGGACGATGTCGGCCCAGGCCTCGGCCTCGGGGACCAATTCGAGCAGTCGATTCGGACGATTCACGAAGAACCCCTCGTCGAGAAAATCGCGCTGCTTCTGCGGAAAGATGGCCAGATAGAGAATGTTCATTTCGACCAGTTCATTGAGGAAGTGCGTTCCCAACGAGACATCGGGAATGAGGTTCTCCCGCATCGTCACGATCTCGCAGAGGACGGAAACCTGATTGATTTCGGCGAAATGGACGGGGATGCCCAAGTCGGGGCTGGCCGTTCCCCACCGGCCCGGCCCGAGAAGCATCATGGTTGTGTCGTCGCGCGGCGAAAGGGAGTTGATTTTTCCGAGCAGCCGGGCGAGTTCATACCGCCGCCGCAGCGGCAATTCGGCGTAGAGCCGCGGCACGACATAGACGAACCGATCGAGGCGGACCAGCCGGCTCGGGCCGATGATCGCACTGTGCGCCTCGACAATGCGGTCTTGCGGCTGAACAACGACCTCGGGCAGATTGATGTTCTCGATTCCCTGCACCTGCAACGGCCGACACTGAAGCAGGTTGATCTTGTACGAGCGATCCTCCGTTGCATTGACGCAAAACTCGATATCGACCGGATTGCGGTAGGCGTCTTCCAGAAGACGAAGCATCTTCCGCATGTCGGAAACGAACGGGGTGCCTTCCAACAGGCCTTCGAAGGTAATCGCCTGGGCCGCGCCCTGCGTGCCGGAGGCGTCGGTCCCTTGCGAGGTGATCCATTGCAGCGGAACCTCCGGCGATTCTTGGATCAAATCGGTGAAATAGCCCGAGGTGAACCGGTTGGCCGATAGATCGAGGTAATCGACGCGCCGCTGGGAGTATTCGCAAACTTGATCGAAGTTGCTTTCCGGACGACGGCGCGGCGCGTTGAGGGCCACCAGCCGGGTGTAATCGTCGTCGGCGCGATCGACCGCCCGAGTGCCCAGCCCGAACACAAGCCGCACCACACCGGCGCGGGGATCGATTTCGTGATGCCACACATAAGGATTGAACGAGAACCCCACGCCGCCGATCAGCGGAAAATAGCGATCGCCGTAGCGCTCTCCGGAAACGCGCATCACCAGCAGGGCCATTTGCTCGTCGCGGTCGAGCATGTTGCGCTGCGCGCGGTAGCGAAGGGCCTTCTCGCTCATTGCGCTGGCGTAAATGTGACGCACGGTGTCGAGCAGGGCTTCCAGTCGCTGCTCGCGGGGGCCTTGATTGGCGCAGAACACGCTGTCGTACTTCCCGGCAAAGGCGTTGCCGTAGGCGTCTTCCAACAGCGAGCTGGAGCGAACGATATAGGGCGATTCGCCGAAATAGTCGAGCATCGCCTGAAACTGATCGAGGGTGTACGACGGGAATCGCCCGTGGCGGATCCGCTCTTGTGCTTCTTCGATCCCCTGCAAGAAGCAGGCGGGATTGCGCTGCTTTTGCCGCAGCCACCAAACGCCGTTGCGAATGAGGAAGGTGTAGAACACATCCGAGCCGATGTAGAAGGCGTCGGGCGTTTCCAGCCGCTGGAACAGCTCGGGATCGTGGTGCTTGATGATGGCGCGGGCCAGCAGCATTCCCAGGGCTTTGCCGCCCACCAGTCCGATGCCCACCATGCGGTCGCGAATGGCCAAGATGTCTTCGAGCGTCAGGTATTGCTCGACCAGGGCCAGCATCTCTTCGTCACGCGAAAGCACCATCCGTGCCAGCCGTTTGAACACGTCGCGCTCGTGATCGGACGGGCAACGGCCGGCGCGGGCGGCGTCGAGCACGCTTTGCGCCTCGTCGAAGATTCGCCGCCAGAAGCCTTGCCGCATATCGGCGCGAAGCCCCGGCCATCGGCTGGCCGCCAGGATTTCCGAGACTATTGCGCTGGCCGTGATCGAGCGGAACCGATCGCCTTCCTCCCAAACATGAATCGTGTTCATCGCCGAAGTGGAGCGATGCTGCACCTTGATCGGGCGAACGTACAACCGATTCTGATGGCGGAATACGTCGAGGAGGAATTGCGTGGTTTCCGTAATCGGCGTCAGCGCGAACGATGCGTGAAAGTTGCGGTAGATCGCGAAGTAGGTGACGGTTTCGAGCACGTACAGCCGCGGGCAGGTGAGCACGAAGAAATTGCCCAGCATTTGATCGGCCGACCAGATGCTCGCCAAATCGGAAAGACAGTCGAACACATAGAAGGCGTGCCGTCCGGCCTCCTCGATAACGTCATGCACTTGGCGGACGAAGCTCTCGAATCCCTCGTTCGGATCGACCTTGTGGATTTCGGCGCCGAAATCATCGGGCAGCAATTGGTCGTGCGCGGCGAAGCGAAAGTAGATCAGTCGTCGCCCGTCGCGCCGTGCGGCCTCGGCATAGGGAATCACCAGCGCCTTGTAATCGCTGATCGACTCGACCTGCCAAACGATGTTGTCGCCCGGCATGACGCCGCGAAACACCTGATCCAGTCCTGCGAGTCCCGTCGTTACATGCATGGCCCGAGTCCCTCGCCGCTCGATTGTTTCCGGAATAGTAAACGCTGCCGCCGACGCAACGAGGCGGCCGATCGCGCGCGGTCCCCGTTTGAACCGCTTCTCCGTTCGTTGCGGTAATACGCAGGCGCCGCTGATCGAGGGCGCGACGGTTCGCGCGGTGTGCGTTCGTTCGCTGGGCGAAACGACGGCGCTGTGCCGGCCGCCGTCGGCGCCCCGCCTTTGCTACGATTCGATTGTTTTCACCGAAGCGTCTTCGATCGCGTTGGCGCGGCGGGCAAGCCACTGGTGAATATCGCGTGCCGCGATCTTTCCGGCCCCCATCGCCTGAATCACCGTAGCGCTGCCGGTTACAATGTCGCCGCCGGCCCAGACGCCGGGCCGCGAGGTGGCCCCCGTTTCGCTGGTGACGATGTAGCCCCATTTGTTCAATTGCAGGTCGCCGGTTTGGCGAGTCAGCAGCGGGTTGGCGCCCGCCCCGACGGCGATGATCACTTGATCGACCTCGATGGTGAAGAAAGCGTCGGGTTTCGGCCGGGGACGCCGCCGGCCCGATGCATCGGGTTCGCCCAGCTCCATCTCTTGGCAGCGGATGCCGCGGACCATTCCCTTTTCGTCGCCCAGGTATTCGACCGGCGCACAGAGGAATCGAAAATTGATCCCTTCCTGCTCCGCATGGTGGATTTCCTCGGCGCGGGCGGGCATTTCCTCTCGCGAGCGGCGATAGACGATATCGACCGATTCCGCGTCGAGCCGCCGCGCCGTGCGGGCGGCATCCATGGCCACGTTGCCGCCGCCGATCACCGCCACGCGCCCGCCGCGGGCCACCGGAGTGTCGTAGGCCGGAAACGCATACGCCTTCATCAGGTTGACCCGCGTGAGATATTCGTTGGCGAAACAGATGCCGCCGAGATTTTCGCCGGGGATGTTCAACCCCTGCGGCAGCCCGGCTCCCACGCCGATAAAGACCGCGTCGAATCCCTCGTGCGTCAGCAGTTCATCGACGGAAACCACGCGGCCGACCACATGGTTCATTGCGAACTGAACGCCCAGGCGGCGCAAGTACTCCACTTCCGCCTCGACGATGCGCTTCGGCAGCCGGAACTCGGGAATGCCGTACACCAGCACCCCGCCGGGCTGATGAAAGGCCTCGAACACCGTCACTTCATGTCCCAAACGGATCAAGTCGCCGGCCACCGTGAGACCCGCCGGCCCGGCACCGATCACCGCAATCCGCCGCCCGGTGGGCGGGGCGATTTCGGGCAGATCGACCTGTCCGTGCTCGCGTTCGTAGTCTGCCGCAAATCGCTCCAATGCGCCGATCGCCAATGGTTGGCCTCGCTTGACGAAGATGCATCGCCCCTCGCATTGCGATTCCTGCGGGCACACACGGCCGCACACGGCGGGCAGACAATTCGTCTCTTTGATCTTTCGGGCGGCTGCGACAAACTCGCCCTGCGCGATCAGCGAGAGAAACGCGGGGATATCGACTTGCACGGGGCAGCCCTCGACGCAGGCCGGCTTGCGGCACTGCATGCAACGCGCGGCTTCGGCCTGCGCCAGCTCGGGCGTGTAGCCCAACGGCACTTCCTCGAAGTTGTGAATGCGAACTTCGGGCAATTGCTCCGGCATCGGTGTGCGGGGTGCCAGCGGTTTGCGCGGCGATGTCATCGCTTGATCCTCAAGTTATCCGTTTTGCAACAATGGGGCGGCCGGCCGAGACTGTCGGCACGGTCATTCGCAAATCGCCTGTGCGGCCTGACGTTCCATGGCGCAGCTTTCGTGATGTTTGAACGCCCGCTGCCGCGCCATCAATTGATCCCAGGCCACCAGATGCCCGTCGAACTCGGGGCCATCGACGCACGTGAATTTGGTTTGCCCGCCGACCTCGACGCGGCAACCGCCGCACATGCCCGTGCCGTCCACCATGATCGAGTTGAGACTGACGATCGTGCGCACGTTGTACGGCCGCGTTGTTTCGCAGCAGAACTTCATCATGATCGGCGGCCCGATGGCATACACCCGCGTGATTTGCCGCGATGAATCGGCCGCGAGCAGGTCGTCCAAGGGCTGCGTGACCAAGCCTTTCAGCCCGGCGCTGCCGTCGTCGGTCGTGATGATGTGCCGCCGGCTGAGGGCGGCCAAACGGTCGGTCCAGAAGAGGAGCTCTGCGCTTCGCGCTCCCTGGATGGTGATCAAATCGGCGCCGGCCTCGGCGAAGGCTCGGGCGATCGGGTAGATCGGGGCGGCGCCAACGCCCCCGGCTACCATGACGACCGTGCCGTGCGGTTCGATTTCGGAGGGCGCCCCCAGCGGCCCGATCAGCGCGTGCAGCGATTGGCCGGCGCCGATCCGCGAGATCTTCAGCGAGCTGGCCCCCACGATCGCCACCACCATGGTGATCGTGCCTTTCTGGCGGTCGAAATCGGCGATGGTCAGCGGTACGCGCTCGCCCGCCGGATCGGCCATGACAATCACAAACTGCCCGGGCGCGGCTTTACGGGCGATGCGCGGGGCCTCGACCACCATTTCCACCAACCGCGGCCCGATTTCCCGATTCTCAATGACAAGAGCCATGTTTCCGTTCCTCTCGGCATTTCGCTTCAGCGGAGACCGAGTGTTCCCTGTCAGCGGAGAAGCGATCGCAATGCCAAAAACTAAGGCCGTCCCCAATCATTCCCGTCGCGGTCCGACAGGTCAAGGCGAATCTTCGCGGCCCTTGGGGGCTGCGCATCGTTCCGCGGCAGCCGTTGTGTTGATCTCGGCGGCTGCAACGTTCGGGGCTTGGACCGGCGGATCGGTCCCCGGTGCGTCGTCGAGCGTGTCGAGCGGCATTTCTTTGAGCAGTTCGAGGAACTTGCTCAGTGTCGGCGTGAGCGTCATGCGTTCGCGATAGATCGCGCCGATCGGCCGACGCAGATTGCAATCGGTGAATCGCACCGCAGCCAGGGTGCCCATGCGGACTTCCTTGCAGACGGTCGGTTCGGGCAAGATGCTGATGCCTGCCCCGATTTCCACCGCTTGCTTGATCGTCTCGATGTTGTCGAACTCCATCGCCACTTCGACCTTCACGTCGCGGCGGCGCAATTGGCGGTCGATGTCGCGGCGGATCGGCAGCTCTCGATCGAAGGTGACCATCGGCTGCCCGCTGATCGCCCCCAGGGGAACGGCGCGCCGCGTCGCCAACGGATGATCGGGTCGGCAGGCGAGCACCATCCGCTCGGCGCGCAGGGCGACGACGGTCAGTCCCGGTCGGGCTTGCGGATAGGAAACCAAGCCGAGATGCGCGCGGCCGGTTTCGACGGCGTCGTACACCTCGTCCGGCCGACGGTATTCCAACTGAACCTTCGCCTGCGGATAGCTCCGCAGGAACTGCTGCATGCAGGTTCCCAGCCCGTGCAGACCGACCGAGTAGATGGCCGCCACATCGATGGTGCCGGCGATCTCTCGTTGTTCGGCCTGCAATTGATCGACCAGGGCGTCGTAAACTTCGACGATCCGGCAAAACTCGCGATAGCAAAGCTGCCCGGTGCGGGTGAGGATCAGCGGCCTCTTGCGACGGTCGATCAACTGTGTGCGCAGATGCTCTTCGATGCGCCGCACGCATTGAGTGGCCGCCGACTGCGTGATGCCGCTGGCCGCCGCTCCGCGCGAAAAGCTTTGTTCCCGCGCCACGTGGCAAAACACCTTCATCGTTTCGATGTTGATCGCATGACGGCGCGTGCCGATGCCTTCGTCGAGTCGATCAACCTGCTTTCGACCAGCCATGAGCGGGCTTTCCACGCCGTAAGAACCGCCGACCGCGGCTCGAACTCGTCCGCATCAACGGGCGAGCCGAGCCGCGATCCGGCGCAGGAATATCCTCTCGCACACTGAGATGCGGCCGCTCGTCTCTCACGAGAAAAGAGGTCGCTTCTCGCCGTGCCGGACATTATAAACGGTTTGCCGACGAACGCGGACATCGTCGAGCCGCAAGGCGGCCTAAGCGGCAGCGCATGGAACCCGGCATTGATCGAACTGTTCGCGTTCGAGCGGCGCGCCGCGGAACCGTATCGTCAGACGATCCCTTGGGCGAGCATGGCGTCGGCCACCTTGACGAAGCCGGCCAGGTTGGCGCCGCGGACATAGTTGATGAAGTCCTTCTCTTGGCCGTACCGTTGGCAGTTGGCGTGGATCGACTTCATGATCTCGTGCAGCCGACGATCGACTTCCTCGCGCGGCCAGCGCATGACGCCGGCGTTTTGCGTCATCTCCAATCCCGAAACGGCCACGCCGCCGGCATTGGCCGCTTTGCCCGGGCCGTAGAGAATCTTCGCGCCGAGGAACACGTCGATGCCCTCGGGGCTGGTGGGCATGTTCGCGCCTTCGGCCACGCAGATGCAGCCGTTGGCCACCAGGGCCTTGGCGTCTTCGCCGTCGATTTCGTTCTGGGTGGCGCTGGGAAACGCCAAATCGCACTTGATCTTCCAGGGACGCTGGCCGGCCAAGTATTGCGCACCCTTGAACTGCTCGGCGTATTCCCGAATTCGCCCGCGACGGACGTTCTTCAATTGCATGACCCATTGCAGCTTCTCGGCATCGATGCCGTTGGGGTCGTAGATCGTTCCGTCCGAATCAGAGAGCGTAACCGCCTTGGCGCCGTACTCGATGAGCTTTTCGACGGTGTATTGGGCCACGTTGCCCGAACCCGAAACGGTCGCCGTCTTCCCCGCGAGGCTCTGACCGCGCGTGGCCAGCATCTCTTGGGCGAAATAGACCGCGCCGTAGCCGGTGGCCTCGGGACGGATCAACGAACCGCCGTACGAGAGTCCTTTGCCGGTGAGCACGCCGTTGAAGCGATTGACGATCCGCTTGTATTGGCCGAAAAGGAAGCCGATTTCCCGACCGCCCACGCCGATGTCGCCGGCGGGCACATCGGTGTCGGGACCGATGTGACGGCACAATTCGGTCATGAACGACTGGCAGAATCGCATCACTTCGCCGTCGCTCTTGCCCTTCGGATCGAAGTCGGAACCGCCCTTGCCGCCGCCCATCGACAGCGTCGTCAGGCTGTTCTTGAACACCTGTTCGAACGCCAGGAACTTCAAGACGCTCAGATTCACGGTGGGGTGGAACCGCAGGCCGCCCTTGTACGGCCCGATGGCACTGCTCATCTCGATGCGGTAACCGCGGTTGACGCGCACTTCTCCCTGATCATCCACCCACGGCACGCGGAACATCACCACGCGTTCCGGCTCCGTCATCCGCTCGAGAATCTTCGCTTTCTGATAGATCGGGTTGGCCAGGATGTGCGGCATCACCGACTCGGCAACTTCACGAACCGCTTGATGGAACTCGGGCTCGTTCGGGTTGCGCTTGACGACTTCGTTCATGAACTCATCCACACGCCGCTGAACGTCGGCATGGGAGGCACCGGCAGTACCTACAGACATGGACACTCCTCTTGCTGAAAAGTTTGGAAAACGGTGAATTCGTCTCTCACGTCGCGCTGCCGCAACCCGAAACGCATTCCGTTGCGCAATGGAGATTGTCGGCAACCCGCCGCAAACATTAGATTTCTTAATAACAAATGATCTTAGTTTTTGCAAGTACTAATGAATTGGCGGCGAACGGACGTCTGTTCTGTCGGATCCGTTTCGGCGGACGAGAGAGAGGTGCCGCTGTAAAAGCTTATTTTGTAACGAGATAGAGAGGTGCGGCCGCCGAATAGTCTCGCACGATCGCAGAGGCGGCCGCCAACGCAGTGAAGCAGCCTGCTTGCGTGCGGTTCTCGTTTCGACCGCTTTTCTGTTTCTCAAGTCCATTTCGATTGGCGAGAAAGGGACGCTTGCTCCATAAGTCGGCCGGACGGAGAGCGCCTGCGGGAGCGGAAGTACCTCAAGCAGCGCTGCCCACGAAACGATCGAAAGAATGCAGGCCGTTCAATCGGCAACGGCCCTGATGCGCTGACGCTTTCCGCGGTCGATGATCAGCGGCGGTCGGGATTTCGCGCGACGTGAATTGGCTACGATCTTGCGTGCGGAAAACGGCCCGCTTTTGATGCGCGAACCGTATGAGAACACAAACGGGCAGTGCCGCCCGTCGATCGCATGTCCGCAATCGAGAGTCGTCATTGCGGCTATTTGTGCGGCGGCTATTTGTGCGATTGTTCTTCGCCGGCCAACTGGCGGAGCATGGCCGCGGTGTTCATCAGTGCCCGGCCGTTGTGGTAGGCGGCCTTCCAGATGGTGGCCTTGGCTTGTCCGGACTTCGGTCGCCCGTCGTGGCTCACCGACTCGAACCATTCGCCGTGCTCCGCATCGGTTTGGTAGCGAGAGATGAAATCCCATTGGTGCAAAAACGCTTCCCAGTAGCGGGGCGTTTCGTCGCCGTGCCGTCGGTGCATCAACAGCAGGGCGTTGAGTCCTTCGGCCTGCGTCCACCAAATCTTCTCCAGCGCGTAGGCCGGCCCGAAGGCGAAGCCGCGGTCGTAGAACCCGCCGTGCCGCGAATCCCACCCGTATTCCAAGGCGTGATCGACGAGCATTCGAGCCATTCGTCCGGTGGCGGCATCATCTTTTCGGCCCAGCGCGCCGGCCGCCTCGATCAACAGGTAGGCCGTCTCCACATCGTGGCCGAACGAATCGTGATCGGGCACGGGCCGCCACGCCGGGGTGAAATAGAGGTTCAAGCAGCCGGGCTCAACCGCCACTTTGTCGCGGACAACCTCAAGCAGTTCGCCAAGGCGTTTTTCGACGAGCGGATCGGGCCAAACTTCGTGCAGGGCGGTTACGGCTTCAAGCAGGTGAATGTGGCTGTTCATCGACTTGTAGCCGTAGGGCGTGCCCAGCAAATCGCGTTTTCGCCCGGGCGGGGCAACCAGCAGCACCTCGCCGCGGCGCGACAGCGCCTCGAAGTAGCCCCCGTGTCGTGCGTCGTGGGCGTGGCGATCGAACCAGCGGAACGTGTCTTTGGCCAATTGCAATGCGTCGTCGTCGCGCGTTGCTTCGTAGGCCGCCGAAGCGGCATAAATGGCGAAGGCGATTCCGTAAGCGTGCTTTTCGTCGCCCCAATCGGGCTTGAACTTGCCGGAAGGATCGACTCCCCAAAACAGCCCGCCGTGATCCCGATCACTGAGTACTTCGCGCAGCAGCTTGACGCCGTGACGCACATAGCCGCGGAACTCGTCGGCCCGCGACGGCTGCCGCAGCGCGATTTGGGCGGCCACCCAAGTCATCCTTGATTGGTAAACCAGCGTCTTGTCGTTATTCGGACCAACGGCGCCGTCCGTCAGAATGTGCGAGCGGAAGCCGCCGAACTGCCGATCGATCACCCGCGGAAACCAGAACTCGACGATGTTCTTCTGAAAGTGCCGCTCGATCTCTTCCGCCAGAGTGAGGTACGATTGGCGATTGGGCGGCAACTCTCGGACGCCGGACTTCGCCGGTTCGCCGGCAATCACCGGAGAGACGGCGGGCGTGTCCTTCGTTTCGCCGCACCATGCGAACGGCTGAATGCCGAGAAAGACGACAGCGGCCGCGCCCCACGCCACGAACACCCTAACGACGACGCCTGGCACAGATCGCAGTGCCGGCGGTCGAGTCCTCATCAGCCGACAGTTCCACAGAGGAGCATGTCGGCAGCGGGAACCGATAGGGGAGTTTTTCGCGTCGTGCGCCGCCTGCGTCGCTCTGCGTGGCTGTCTATCGGTCATCGCCGATGTTCCTTCGAGTTAATTGACCGTGGGGTCGGGCGGAAATCGCCTGATTCCCAGCGTTTGAGTTAGGAATTCGCGGCCGATCCGACGGCACACTAGGGTCCACACCTCCGGATCGCCCGAAAACACGATCTCTGATTCGGCTGCGGTGGTCAGCCAAGCGCCTTCCTTCATTTCACGATCGAGTTGCCCCGGCCCCCAGCCGGAATGTCCGACGAACACCTTGATCGTCTGATCGTCGCTGCGGATCAGTTCGTCGATGTTCGCCTTTTTCGCGGAAAGATAGACGCCGGGAATCACTTCCACCTCGGCCCATTGACGCCGCGAGTGGATCGACATCAACGGGCCGGGCACCGGTCCGCCGAGGAACAGCGGCCGACGGCAATCGGGCGGAGCGACCCCGACTTCGGAAAGCAACTCGCCGACCGTCTTGTTCGTCGGACGATTGATCACCAGTCCCAACGCTCCCTCGGGCGTGTGCTCGATCACCAACACGACGGTCCGCACGAAGTTCGGATCGACTAGTTGAGGCGAAGCCACCAAGAAATGCCCAGACAACGAATCCATGACCGCAATCCCCGAAAGCACCTCCCGCGGCGGCCGGGCGTCTCGCGTTTGCTTCAAATATCGCGTTCAGCTTTATCCGCCGCCAAGAAGTAATCGTAAACCACCGCGCGCCCGGCTGCAAATGGGCGCAACATGCGCAATTCACATTGACCTGGCCCGACCCATGCCAACGGGCATTCGCTTCCAAAGCGTTTGCTCGCGGACCGCAGCTCCCGCAAGAAAACAACAACGGGGAGGCTCGGACGCAGCGGCCCGAACCTCCCCGTGGGTTTTTCATTTCGACCAGGGGTGTTCGCACCAATCACCCGCGGCCGATTCTTTTCAACATCAAGCGATCAACGGCCCCGCCTTCGCAAGGCCCAGTCGCTTCAGCAAGGCCCAAGTACTACTTCCGCCGACGGGCCGCATAGCCCAACGCCAGAATCGCCATCGCGGCCAGCGCCCACGTGGCCGGCTCCGGCACCGGGCTGGCTCCGCCAACCTCGCCACCCACCGGAACCACCGCACCGCCGCCGCCCAGGCCGCCAAAGCTCCACGTGAATCCGCCGCTGCCGTCGCCGAT
>CAZVZX010000010.1:0-93751 GCA_964631235.1 uncultured Planctomycetaceae bacterium
GAGTCGCGCCCCAGCGCTGAGCGATGCGCGACAGCAGCTCTTGCTCCCAGCGCCGCCGATCTTCCATTGCGGCGCGCTCGATCGCCGCCGCCAGCGCCGACGAGGCCAACAGTTCCCGCCGCGAAACCCGGCCGGCAGAACCTTCGACACGCGCCGAACGGCATCCTGCCGCCGACGCTGGCGTTGCCTTCCGGTGAATTCGTCGAATCGGCTCGCTCATGGCGTTTGCCTCCGTATCCAGCGCGCCCCGTTTCGTTTTCCCTTATGCAGCGAGAACGTCCCCGCTGCCGTCATAAAGGAACGCCTTCGGATCGGTTCCGCGGCATCGGAGGTTGGGCTGATCAAAGCACTTTGGTGAACCCCGGGATGGCAACCGGGTACTTGCCGTGTTCGTCGGGAACGACCGGCGGCGGCGTTTCGAGCGTGAACTGCTCGATTCCTGGCGCCAGCTCGACGTTGCTGGCCATGGCATCTTTCCAAGTGATCTCCTTGCCCGATTCGCTCGCCATGCGGCCCAAAATACCGACCATGGCGGCATAGGCGCAGCGTTCGGCTTCATTGTAGGGGCGGTCTTCGCGAATGGCGGCAAAAAGCAGATCGTGCTCGTGCTGATAATGATTGTGCGGCGGTCCCTCATAGCGCCAAATCATGTTTTCGGGCACGATCCGATGACCGCGGTAGATCTTCGGGTCGGTGATGCCTTCGCCCAGCACGGCCGCGCCCTTAGTGCCGTGGATCACATCGCCGAAAAAGCCCCAGCAGTCGGCCATGTGCCTGCCCTGCGCGAAAAGCCGAGTGCCGTCTTCGAAGCTGTACTCGACGGCATAATGGTCGAACAACTGATCCGGTTGCGTGCGCTGCTGGCGGCCGCCCTGGCCTTGGGCGGAAACCGGCCAGGCATTCTTCACCCAGCAGCACACATCGAGGTTGTGGATCAGCCAATCGAGCAAAAAGCTGCCGTTGAGCCACGTGAAGCACGAATAGTTGCGGACCTGATGAGCCATCTCTGTGGCCCCGGCCGGTTTGGGCGAAAACCCTACCGGCCCGTGACAACGATAGGCCCAACAGGTGATCACGTCGCCGATGGCCCCCTGATGGATTTGGGCCACCGCTTCTTCCAATGGCCGATAGTGCCGGCTCATCAATCCGCCGGCGATTTTCAAGTTCTTCGCCTCGGCCGCCTTGCCTGCCTTGAGCACCCGCCGCACGCCCGGTGCGTCAACGCCGAACGACTTCTCCATGAACACATGACATCCTCGCTCGACGGCATACTCCAAGTGCATTGGGCGGAAGGCCGGCGGAGTACACAACAGAGCCACGCCCCCGGGTGCGATGGCGTCAATCGCCTTGCGATAGGCGTCGAAACCGATGTAGCGCCGGTCTTCCAAAGCGATCTTGTCCGCGTGGTTCTTTTCGAGATTGGCGATACTGCTTTTGATTCGATTCTCGAAGACGTCGGCCACCGCCCAAAGCTTCGTCGGTCCGGCGGTGGAAAGGGCGTTGTGTGCCGCACCGGTGCCGCGACCGCCGCAACCGATCAATGCCACTTTCAGCTCATTGTTCTCCGCGGCATGGGCGCGGGGAATCCAGGCCGAGGCCAAGGCCGAACCGGCCGCCAGACGGCCCGAGATACCCAAGAATTGGCGACGCGACTTCTGTTCGCTGCGATCTGTCATGGATCAACTCTCCCGATGAAGGCGTGCTCGATCGGCACACGGACTGCGAGGCAAACGCGGTGGGTCCGGGATCGACCGTCGCGACTTCAACGTCGGAACGGCGATCCCGGTCGAATCACAGCCGCATCGTAATCCGCGGTCATCGGAGAGTCAATCAAACAGAACGCCCGGCGGGCCGCCGTCAGGGCGAAACTATTTGGGGGCGACGCCGCCGGAATCCGTACAGCCCGACGGCCGCCGCGGTTGCAACCAGCGCCCACGTGCTCGGTTCGGGCACGGGATTGACGATTACATCGTCGAGCACTAGTTCGGTCGTGGCTGGCCCGCCGAAAGGCGACAAATCGACATGCCCCCAGTTGTAGAACTCCACACTGATCGGCAGGGCGGGGTTCAACGGCGTCATCAGAAATTCATACCGGGTTGACGCCCCGTACATCCCGGCAACCGAACCGGGAACCGCGAAATACTGAATCGGATCGCCCGGCAAGACGTTCGTTACCCGCAGGCCGAAAATCCCCTCGTTGCCGGCGAAGGGGAACGCAGCGGCATCTTCGCCGGAAACCCAAAAGCTCAATAGGTACGATGGCGCCGGGGTCAAGTGCGTCGGCACCGTCTGCCGCAACACGACCGGCGCGCCGTGCCAGGGTGAAAACGTCGGGCTTCCCGGAAATACGACCTCGCGCGACGGCAAGAAGGTCGGTGGCAGATCCACCAGAGTCACTCCATTGCCAAAATAGACCGCTGCCTGCCCGTGCGGCAGCGTATCCGATTGTGCCAAGCCGGAGGGCGGAACCGGACCATCGGAGCCCCAATAGGCGTAGTTGGACGACGGCCCAAGCGTCGTCCAGCCCGTCGGCACTCCGAACGGCGTAAGCGTCGTTCCCGTCGCCCAAAATACGTAGTTCGACGGGCCGGGCAACGGGGCGCCGATCTCGAAACTCCCGTTGACGACCAAGTTGCCCACATGCGTGCCGAGCTGTGGCCCGACCGGCAGAAGCGTTAGTGCCCCGAGGGCTGAAGAGGCTGTCGTCGAACACGCGACGAGCATAGCCAACGTCGCCCACCGAACGCTTGCGAAGAAACCTTGCGACTTCATGGCAGAACCTCCCGAAACCCAAACTCTGCGTCGCCGCTTCTATCCGAAGGGGGAAGAGAACTTGGTGACGAGATGTTGCCGAGAAGCCGCGGCGACCAAGAGCTTACGGGAACAATCTCGACACCCGGAAAGCGTCCGCACCGGAACGCCGTCGAGAAAGAAAACGCCTCGTCGTAAGCTCTTGTGATGCGATGCGAGAACCGTCGGCCGCGCGTCGGACGCTGCCGGTTGCGTTCTGCTCGCAATTCCGCACCCGAGACGTAGGGTGCTTGCGACACTGAACCTCGCGCGGCCGGCCGTTGAAAATAATAAAGACAAAACCATAGCAGTCTATTTTGTCTGTCAATTTTGACATTCCTCTAACATCACCGTCCTTCGGCGAATTAGGCCTACCGAACGGAAATGCATGATTGGAAACGATTTCATGCGACAAGTCTCATTCAGTTCGCGCCCTGCCCGTCCGAAGCGCGCACAGGGAACAGCGGAACGGACACTTTGGTTCGTTAGACAATCAATTCGGTCGTTGTTCTTCTGGTAACGCGGCGCGACGAATTGCGAAATAGTCCCCAAGACGCAAAGTAAAATCGGCACAAGGCTTACGACAACGATTGATGGCGGCGGGACCATCTCGGAAGATCGGCGGAGCGAGCGACGGTTTTGTCGCTTCGGTGGCAGGTCGGCGAGTAGAGGTCAAGTCGGGGATGGTCGTTCAGCGGAGGTCCATCGTCGCAATCGGGCGGCAGAATCGCCCCCTGGCACATTCCTCGGTGAACCGCGATCGCTACGATGGCCCCGTGGGCAACGCAGAATATTTGATCTTGGTTCGCCCATTCGGTTGCGGGTATCCTTCCGCGTGTGAAGATCGCGGTTTTCTTGCCCAATTGGCTCGGCGATTTGGTAATGGCGACTCCGGCGCTTCGGGCGCTGCGTCGTTTGTACGGGTGCCGCGCGCAGATTTCGGGCGTGGTCCGGCCTCATTTGGTCGAGGTGTTGGCCGGCACCGATTTTCTCGACGAGCAATTCCCCTATGATCCCCGCTCGCCCGAACCGCAGCAGCGCCGTTGGGCCCTGGTGCGTTGGATGCGCGAGCGGCAGTTCGATTTGTGCCTGCTGCTGACGCATTCGTTTGACACCGCCCTGATCGCCCGGTTGGGCGGGGCGACGGCTCGGGTGGGCTACGCCCGAAACTTCCGCGGTTGGCTGCTCAGTCAACGGCTCATTCCGCAGAGGTCGGGCGGTCGGATCGTGCCCGAACCAAATGTTCAAACGTACCTGAACCTGGCCGAGGCCGTGGGCTGTCCGCCCGAGCCACCGCGATTGGAATTGCGGCTCACCCCTGAAGAAATCGCCCGCGGCGACAGCGCCTGGCAAACCCTCGATTTGCGCGGCGACGGACGGGTGGTGGCGTTGAACAACAGCGGGGCCTACGGGGCGGCCAAGCGATGGCCCAACGAGCATTGTTCGGCGCTGGCGCGGCGCATCGCCGAAGAGCTCGATCACGACGTACTGGTCATATGCGGACCGGCCGAACGCGACGCCGCCCGACAGATCGCCCAACAGGCCGATCATCGCCGCGTGAAATCGCTCGATTCGCTGCCGCCGAGCATCGGGCTGACCAAGGCCTGCCTGGCGCGATGCCGTTTGACTGTCTCCACCGATAGCGGGCCGCGCCACGTCGCCGCCGCGTTCGGTCGCCCGGTTGTTACCTTGATGGGCCCCACGCTTTCCATCTGGATCGAAAACCCGCTGGTCCGCGGCGTCGATCTCCGCGTGCCGTTGGAGTGTTCGGGCTGCGGGCGGCGACAATGCCCGCTGGGGCATCATCGCTGCATGCGCGATCTGACGCCCGAGTTGGTCTTCGAACATACGGCCGAACTGCTCCGCCACGAGGCCGTTCGCGGAGCCGCCTAAAGTATTGCTTCCTTGCCGGGGGAAAACGATGCGCATCGGTGTGGCGATTGCCCAATTCGATCCGCAGCGCGGCGGCGCCGAGTATTGGACGTTCCGCCATGTGAAGCAACTGATCGCCGACGGCCACGAGGTTCACGTGGCGGCCCTCGGTTTCGCCGCGGGGCACGGGCTGCCGATCGCGGCCCACCGCATCCCCGCCGCCGCTTCACCCTTGGCCCGAGCCGCCGCGGCCGAACGCATCCTTCGACCGTTGAACCTCGACGTGGTTCACGATATGGGCCTCGGCTGGTTCGGCCGCGTGTTTCAATCGGAAGACGGATCTCGGGCGGCACAGTGGGAACGCAATCTTGCGATGCTGCCGCCGGCGTTGCGGCCGATCAAACGACTGCTGATGCGCTGGCTTCCGCGCTACGTCGGCCAGCGCCGTTTGATGGACCGGCAGTATTCCGACCCGCGGCGACTGATCATCGCCATTTCGCGGATGTGCGCAGACGACTATCGACACCGGCACGGCGTGGCCGACGACCGGCTGCGGGTGGTTTATCACGGGGTCGAAACCGACCGCTACACGCCCGACCGCTGTGCCGCGCTGCGTCCGGCCGCGCGCCGACAGTTGCAACTGCGCGATGATCAATTGGCCGTGCTTTTTGTGGGTCACGACTATCGCCGCAAGGGGCTGGCTGCGGCCGCCGGCGCGATCGAACGGCTGGCTGCCCGCGGAATCGATGCGCGGTTGTTGGTCGTCGGCGGCAATCATCGCGGGCAGCGGTTGCCGTCTCGGCCGCTTCGCGCCGGCCTGATTTTGCCCGTCGGGGCCCAAAGCGATCCGTTGCCCTACTATGCGGCGGCCGACGTATTCGTGCTCCCGTCGTACTACGATCCCTTTGGGCTGGTCGTGCTGGAAGCGGCGGCGTGCGGCCTGCCGGTGATCACCACCCGATGCACCGGCGCAAGCGAACTGCTCTGCGACGGCCGCGAAGGCTACCTGCTCGAAGATCCCGCGGACGCGGACGCGGCGGCCGAGCGGCTGGCACGGCTGACCGATCGGCAACGTCGCCGGGCGATGGGAGCGGCTGCCCGGCGCACGGCCGAGGCCTACAGCGTCGAGCGGAACTACCGCGAAACGCTGGCGGTTTACGCAGAGGCCATCGAGCGCCGCAAAGCGACGGTGCGTGCGGCATGAAGTTCGTCGCCGCGGTTGAGCCGATTCGCCCCGGCTCGTTGAGAGCGTCGTTGCGAGATCGCAAGGGCGATCGACACGATAGCGAGTCGTGCTTCGATGGCCAGTCGCGCGATCACTCGTCGGCGTCGGGTTCGCCGACCGAACGGAGGTAGGCAGCCAACCGATCCTGCAAATCGAGAATAGCCTGCCACGGATGGGCTTCGAGCGTAATCTTATCGCTTTTCGGTTGGGCGCGTGCTGCCGAAATCACCTGCCTGAGCTTGAGTTGAACATATAAGAGCAACTCGGCCAACTGGGCAGCCTGAGCCGGCGAGAGATCATCGGGCAGTTCCGGCGGAAGCAAGGTGTGCAGTCGCGCGCGGATTTCGGGATCGCCAAACGATCGCAATTCATTATCGAGGAGGACCGAGCTGGTGTCGGGGCCCGCATCTTCCACGTCGAGGACGATGCCCGTGGAAAGCTCGACCTCACGAAGCGCGGCCAAGCGACGGGCGATCTCGTCGCGCGAGCCGAACAGAAGCATGCTTCGCCCGAGTTGAATCACATCGCCGGGACGCAGCACCCAAATTTGGACGCTTTCGCCATTGATCTTGGTGCCGTTGGTGCTTTGCAGATCGGTAAGGACGAGTCGGCCGGCGTCTTCTTGAATTTTCAGATGGAAGCGGCTGACCCGTTCGTCGTTCAATTGCACGGTGTTGCCGTCTTCTCGGCCGATAGTGATCGGAGTGGGCAGGTTTTCAAACGCCCGACCGCGATCCGCCCCGTCGAGTACGCGCAACGTCACCCGAGCCATAGACCCTTCCCAATCGCTGCGATGCCGCGGCAGGCGACCGGTCCGCCGTGCGGCCGCATTTCGCCTGCCTGCCTACTGCCTTGCCGGAACCGGATGGGGGAAGACACCCATGCCCGCCGGTCCCGCGCCATCGAAAAGAAGGGCTATTTGCCGGCCGCATCCACGGCGGCTTGAAGACGATTCTTCGGTTGAACGCCGACGAAACGATCGACGACTTGCCCGCCCGAAAACACGATCAGCGTGGGAATGCTGCTGATGCCGTATTGCGCCGGCGTATTCGGGTTGTCGTCGATGTTCATTTTCACGACTTTGGCTTTCCCGGCGTTCTCGGCCGCCAATTCCTCGATCACCGGAGTCAGCATGCGGCACGGACCGCACCACGGAGCCCAAAAGTCCACCAGCACCGGTTGATCGGCTTGGAGCACTTCGGTCTGAAAATTGGCGTCATTCACTTCGATGGCTTTGCCCATCAGATATTCTCCCTGAATTGTTGGCGTCAGACCGTTCTTGTCATTCGTTGAGCGCCTCATCGCCGCTGGCCGCGGACCGTCCGTTGCCGATGATGGGGCGCCGCAGCTGACTGGCCGCTCACCCTATTGCCGGATTGTTCGAGGCGCCTGGCCGCAATCCGAACAGCGTTGGCCGCCGTCCGCAACGCAATCATCCACTCAGCTTGCCATTATAGAAGGCGGCCGCACGGCGTCAACGAAGCCCGAAATCCCAACTCTGTCGAGCCGACCGTATTCCCCGCCAACGGCGATGGCTGTCAACGGCCCGATCCGGCCTCGCCGAACAATGGGTTTTTCCCCCGGGCATTCTCCGAGCAAACGATGTGCAATCGCGAACGCCGGTTCACGAAGCGGTTGTTCGACAAGGCCGCCCGAACCGGCAACTCCCCCGTGTGCCGCAACCGACGACATTGCCGCTCATTCTCTGCTCATCAAACAAGGGTATCATTTCTCCACAGGTGAATCCGCACGTGCGAATCGGCGGGCCGGGCCGATTGATGGCCTAAGCCTTATCGGCGTACACTGGATCGTCGGCTGCGGTTTTTCGGCGGCAGGCGGCACGGTGTTCCGGCCACGGATCGTTTCGAATGCAACGCCCGCCGGACAAATGCGGCGGCCGCGGTGCAAATCGCGACAGACGTGCGCGTCGGGCAAGGCAAACAAGTCCGCCAAGCCAACCGAATTGGATCAGACGGGCGAATCAGGAAAACGGTTGATTTCAGCCCGAGTCGGGCGAGATCGAACGGCATCGGAGTAGAGGAGCGATCGGTTGTGATCATTGGTCCATTATTCACTCGAGAGTTGGCCACGGCCCCGCGGCGTCCGCGGCTGTACCTGATTCGGGCGGCGTATCCGGGGATGCTCGTGGTGTTGATGCTGACCGCCTGGTTGGTGCTGACCGGCACGCAACTTGTGCGCGACGTGGGCGACCTGGCCCGCTTCGGCTCGCTCGTCTTTCAACTCCTCGCCCCACTGCAATGGGCACTGGTGGGGTTCATTGCGGCGCTGTCGGCAGCCGGCGCGGTGGCTCACGAAAAAGATCGCCGCACCTTCGTGCTGCTGCTGCTGACGAACCTGACCAACAGCGAGCTGGTGTTGGGCAAGCTGCTGGCCAGTCTGCTGCCGGTGGGCGTCATGCTGGCGGCCTCGCTGCCGGTGTTTCTGCTGATCACCTTGTTCGGCGGGGTGTCGTTCGAGCAGATCGGCCGAGTGTACTTAGTAACTGCGGCAACGGCGCTGGTGTGCGGCAGCTTGGGATCGACCATCGCCCTGTGGCGAGAGAAGACGTTTCAGGCCCTGGCGGTCACCCTTTTGGCCTTGGTGGTGTGGGTGGCCGTGGGCGAGCTAGCGGCCGGCGGGGCAATTGCAACGCTGGGTCTCGGGCAGGCCGTGGAACAGTATGCCGCCTTGCTTAGCCCCTGGAGAGCCTTGTCAATCGCCATGCAGCCGTTTCCCGCCGCAATCGGCGAGGGCCAAGCGGCGGCCGGGCTGTCGATGGCCGGTCCGACTTCCGGCTTCGTGCTTTTTGCCTTGGCGGCGGCTGCGGTGCTCAACGCAACGGCAATGGCCTTCGTTCGGCGCTGGCATGTGGTGCGCGACGAGCAGGGGGCCCGCACAGCGGCCGGAACCGACGATGCCGAAACAACCGGGGCGGCCGAAGCCGTCGCAGAGCAGTCGGCGGCCGCTCTGCCGGCGCGACATGCCGCCGAGCAAACGGACAAAACCCGCGTCGTTTGGGACAATCCCGTGCTTTGGCGCGAAATCCGCACTTGGGCCTACGGCCGAAAAATCCTTGCGCTTCGCTTGGGCTATTTGGCGCTGTGCGTTCTGGCGGCCGCAGGCCTGCACTGGATGATCGAGGGCGGACGGTTGGTCGAGTACGGCCACGGAGCGGCGGTGCTCGTGCCTGTGGTGTTGCTCAGCTTAGTGCTGGTCAATGCGCAGGCCGTCAGCGCGCTCACTTCCGAGCGAGATGCGAAATCGCTCGATCTGTTGTTGGTTACCGATCTGACGCCCGCCGAAATCGTCTTCGGCAAACTCGGAGGAGTGCTCTACAACGTCAAAGAGATGATCGCCGCTCCGCTGCTGCTGCTTTTGTACCTTTGGTGGCGCGGCGGGATCGGTACGGAGAACCTGTTGTACCTGATCGGCGGGGGCGGGGTGCTGTATCTCTTTGTGGCGGTGGTCGGTTTGCACACCGGAATGATCTACGAGAACACGCGGATCGCCGCGGCGACGAGTTTGGGAGCCGTGTTCTTCCTATTCCTCGGTGTGGCCGCCTGCATGAGAATCATGGTGGCCTTCAGCGGATCGTTCCACGCGCAACTGCTGCCGTTTGTCGCGCTGGGTGTATTCGGTGGATTGGGGCTGTACTTGGCCCTGGGTGCCCGCAACCCTTCAACGGCCTTGGCCGTGGCATCATTTACTTGCCCGCTGGCCACGTTCTACGCCCTGACCAGCTATCTGCTGGGGGCCACGTTGGGCGTTTTCTTAGTGACGAGTGCGGCCTACGGGTTTGCCACCGCCGCAATGCTTGTGCCGGCTTTATACGAGTTCGATACGGCCACAGGCCGATCCGACTGAGCGCGCGCGCGGCACAGCCGGCGGCCGACAAAGTGATCGCACGGCAACGCGCTACTTATGGTAGCCCAATTGTTTAATCACCGCGAGCATCTCTTCGTAGGTGATGAAGCGACGGCGGTGCAAGAGCTTGTACGAATCGATGGCTTGGGCCAATTCGCGGGCGTCGGGCGACAGGCCTTCGTGGCTATCGGCGAACTGGCGACGTTCCACCCCGACCGAACCGCCGGACGAATTGGGCGAACGGCGATCGACGAATGTTTCCGGGGCGGCATCGAGGGTTTCGGACATGACTTGGACTCCTCGGGAACAATTCCCGCTGCAAACGAATTGCTCGGGCGAGGCGCCGGCAACCAACACCCTGCCGCTGCGAAACGCTACAGCGACAACAAGGCTCGATTCAGCCGCAACGAGAAAGGCTCGGCCAAGGTCTCGTTGCGCCGCACACTTCCGCCGGGCCATACAAACTTAGCTTTGCCGCGAAGCTACGAGCGCGAATCGGCGCAGCCGAATCCCCCAGGCGGCATGCGTCAAAAGGCAGACTCTGCCGACGAGAACGATTGTGCCGAGTATATCGGGGCCGGCAGCGACACTCGGCAGAAGGCGCGAGGTCGCGCGGCACAAGTTCCATGCCACTACCGTTCGTAGGTGCCCATCAGCACCCCCTCGGCCAGAACATGGTCGCGGATTTCTTCGAGAAGTTGCTTTTTCGTGGCGCCCGGCTCGATCGTCAGATGACCATCGAGGGCATAGAGCCGGAAGAAGTAACGGTGCGTGCCGTGGCCGGGCGGGGGCATCGGGCCGCGATACCCGACGTTGTCTTTCGGCCAGGAATTGCGGCCCTGCATCGCCCCGGCCGGATGCTTTAGCCGCAGGTCGCGCGGCACGCCTTCGGGCAGGCCTGTCTCACTAGCAGGGATTTTATAAATCACCCAGTGAACCCACGGTTCCTCGGTCGGGGCGTCGGGATCATCGCAAATCAGCACCAATTCCTTGGCTTTGTCGGGCAGATTCTTCCATGCCAGCGGCGGCGAAACGTCGGCACCCTCGCCCGTGTACTTCTTCGGTATCGGATCGCCGTGTTTGAACGCGGAACTAGTGATTTCGATCGTCATGGCTCGCTCCCCCTTGGACTGGACATTTTTCACAGCGGCCGGGGCGGCGGCATGTTCGGCCGCGTCCGGTCCGCAGCCCATCGTTCCCAACCACACAGCAACCGCCACGATCGCGACGGCCGTCATCTGCCGTTTCATGGTCGATTCTCCGATTCCGTTTTCGTTGTACCACGAACAACGAATTGATTGAAGCGAAGCTTCGGGCGATTGGGGCGATGGTCGGGCGCTCGCGGGTCAACCTTTGACGACGCCCACCGGCCGCAACCGCGCCACCTTGCGGGCCAGACCGGCCCGATGCACCACATCGACCACCACGCTGACATCTTTGTACGCCGCCGGCTGCTCCTCGGCCAGGCCCTTCCAGTGACGGCAACGGGCGGCCACGCCAAGCTCGGCCAGCTCTTGCTCGATCCGCCGTCCGCGGGCATGGGCCACAGCCGCCGTCCGCGACATCACCCGCCCTGCTCCGTGGCACGAGGTGCCGAAGGTCTTCTCCATCGAGGCTGGTTCGCCGGCCAGCACCCAACTCGCCCGACCCATATCGCCCGGGATGATGACCGGCTGACCGATGAGGCGATAGGCTTCGGGCAGTTCGGGATGCCCGGCCGGGAACGCCCGAGTCGCTCCCTTGCGATGCACACAGAGCAGTTTCTCTCGGCCGTCAACGACATGCCGCTCCATTTTGGCGATGTTGTGGGCCACGTCGTACACCAGTTGCAGATCGAGCTGTTCCCAGTTGCGGCCGAAAAACTCGGCGAAGACCTCTCGCGTTTGCCACATGAGCAACTGGCGGTTCGCCCAGGCGAAGTTCGCCGCTGCGCGCATCGCGCCCAGGTAGCGTTGGCCCTCGTCGCTGCGAACCGGGGCGCAAACGAGTTGGCGGTCGGGTAGCGCGATGCCGTAGCGCCGCGGGGCGTCGCGCATCTCGCGCAAGGCATCGTCGCAAATCTGGTACCCCAGCCCGCGCGATCCCGAGTGAATCATCACCGCCAGCGAACCGAGGGCCAGCCCCATCGCTTCGGCGGCCGGCGGATCGCAAATCTCTTCGACCACCTGCACTTCGAGGAAATGGTTGCCCGAGCCGAGCGTGCCGCATTGGTCGCCGCCGCGGGCAAGGGCCCGATCGCTGACGAACTCGGGCCGCGCGTCGGGCAAACAGCCCCCTGCCTCGGTGTGCTCTAAATCGCGACGGGTGGCGAGACCTTTGGTGTGCAAATACTCCGCCCCGCGGCGAAGCAGGTTCTTCATTTCGCTGCCGCCGAAGAGATACTCGCCGCCCTCGCCGACTCCCGCAGGTACGCGGCGGAACAGCGCGTCGATCAAGGCGTTCAATCGAGGACGCACTTCTTCGTAGGGCAGATTCGAGCGAACCAAACGAACGCCGCAATTGATGTCGTAGCCCACCCCGCCCGGCGAAATCACCCCACCCTCCTCCGGATCGGTGGCGCACACCCCGCCGATGCAGAAGCCGTAGCCCCAGTGGATGTCGGGCATGGCCAGGCTGGCCTGCTGAATGCCCGGCAAAAAGGCCACGTTGGCCACTTGCTCGGGCGCTTGGTCGGCGCGGATCTGATCGAGGAGCCGCTCGTCGGCGTAGATGCGTCCTTCGACGCGCATTCCCGCCTTGTACTCGCGTGGAATCCGCCACGTACACTGGTCGATCTGTTCCAAGGGACCGCAAAAGCCGTCTTTGCCCATAACCGTTGCTTCCTGCTCTTCGGGCCGAACCGCCTGAGCTTGTCGTCGCCGTCTTTGCCGTTCTCGCCACTCGATCGCGGCCAATTGCCGTTCCACCGAACGCGTTCGATCCGCGAGTTCGGCCCAACGAAACGGCACCCGGCCCAGGCCGCGCGGAGTCGTTGTTTGTGAGGATTCTCCGCGGCCGGCGAGGGCCGCCACACCTCGGGCAGCTCGGAAATCGCCTACTGCTCGCTCGCTGAAACAATCGCTTCTCTCGTTCAACGGAGAAGTCGTTTCAGGCGGTGCGAGGCATCAGAATTATAGATCGACGATCACCTCAGCCAACCAGTGGCTCTCATGGCGGGCAACCTTGAGCCCGTGATAGGTGATTGCCTTGACCTCTTGGCCCAATTCATGACGTTGCCGATCGACCGGCTCGCCCTCGGCTTCGCCGTTCAGTCCGTCGGCATCGAAGGCGACGCGGCATCGGGCGGCTAACCAATGTTCGGCCGAGAACAAATAGAGCAATTCGCCGAGCCAATCGTGCAGCAGTTCTTCCCAATCCGTTCCCCGAATGCGAATCGGCCGCGTTTCGTTGCGGCCGATCGCTTCGGGATTGCGACAAATAATCGAAATCAACCCGGCTGCCGCCTCTTCGAAAAGCGATTCGATCGACTCGGCTTCGACGCGCAGGCCCAAATCGGCGGTGTGCTCGAAGGTGGTGAACATGCGACTGTTGCTCAATCTAACTGCGCACTATCTTCGAAAGTCGCTTGCCGAGGTTTTCTAATTTCGCAAATCACGGGCCCCGAAAATGCCGAGTATCCAATCCCGCGCAGTAGAATTAGGCCAGGGCCGGCAGTTCGTACCCCTTGCGCCGGGCGCGAGAAAGCAGCTTATTGGCTTCTTCGCAGTTGGTGAACCGTTCGGCCGCCGGGTCCCAGCGGAGCGGTTCGCCCACCCGGCCGATCTTGCGCACGATGTTCACCAAGTAGCATAGCGAGGTCGCGCGCTGCCCGATCTCGACATCGGCATTGCAGCGGGCGCGCGACTTGATGCAATCGACCCAGTTTTGAATGTGGGCTTCGGTCTCCGGCCGAGGATTGGGGCCGGGATTGTCCGATGCGAGGATGATGTCTTTCGGATTCGAGGCCAGCTTGTTGCGGTTGATTTCGATCTTCCCTTTTTCGCAGGTGAAGATCGCGCCCAAGCCCGGCCCGCGATCGCCGTCGAGATGAAGCTTCACTTGCGTGCCCGAGGCGAAGGTCATCGTCACCTTTGCGCGCGGCCCGACGACCGGCTTCGACAGCCCGTGATACGCCAGGCCGGTGTCGTCCTCGGGCACTTGGTCGGCGGCGTATTTGCCGGTGGGCTTTACCTCGACGGGCTCTTCGAGCACGATTTCGCTCGGGCCGGTGTCGTCCGTTCCCAAAGCGCGGTTGATCTGATCATACGAATGCGTGCCCCAACCGGTAACCCCGAAGCACAGGCCGCCGCCATCGTAATCGTCCCATCGCTCCCAACCGTGATGCAGTTGCGGGTGGTAGGGCCGCAGCTCGGCCTGATTGGTCCAAATATCCCACCAGTTCTCGCTGCCTCCCTTCGGCAGCGGCTTTGATTCGGTCGAGGTCCAGCGATCGGGGCCGACAAAGTTCGGAGCCAAGACCGTCAAGCATTTGCCGAGCTTGCCTTTTTTCACCAAGTCGCTGGCCCAGTTATTGATGGGGATCGACCGCTGCTGCGTGCCCACCTGCGTTACTCGTTGGTAGCGTCGGGCCGCCTCGACAAGGTACCGCCCTTCGGCGATCGAGAGGCACATCGGCTTCTCGATGTACACGTCCATGCCGGCCTGCATGGCCAACACTGTAATCCACGCCCGCGCATGGGTCGTTGTTTCAACCATCACGGCATCGAGCTTTTCCTTTTCGATCATCGTGCGGAAGCATTCGTATCCCTTCCATCCGGCATCTTTGCCCATCTGGTTGATGAAGGCATCGACCCTCGGCAAGAAGCAATCGCACACGGCGGCGATCTTCCAGCCTTTCACTTCGCGCGATTCGTTGACGATCTGCCTCGCTCGGCCGCCCAGCCCGATGATTCCCACCCGCACCGTTTCGCTCGGCGCTGCCTGCAACAGGCGACCCGGGAGCACCATCGGCACGGCCAACGCGGTACCGGCAACCTTCAACACCCGACGGCGAGTCATAGTCGATGCAGTCATTGTGATGGACTCCGAGAACGAATGGAGTGATGCTTGAAAGGACGTATTGTCTCTTGGATCAAACCGCAGAGACGGAAAGTCGGCCGTTCGCGGACAACATGCAATCAAGCCGTTTCGCCGTGCTCGCGGCCTTTCTCCTCACGGAGCGGACCTGTTTCGCAAGGAGGGGAACAGCGTCGAGCACGGCCGTCGAGCGAGAATCGGGAACACGCCCATCAGCCCGCGCTCCATCGCCGATCTGAGCGGCCAAGTGAAACGCGATCTGTCCGGCAGCGTAATCCGCCGGCGCGGCGATGTCAACTTGCCCGCGGGCCTTCTTCGGTCGGCGGTGCGGGTGCGGCCCCTTCGCTGGGCAAACGAGCAGGCAAAGGCAGCGTGATGGTGAACTGCGTGCCGCGGCCGGGTTCGCTTTGCACGCGGATCGTGCCGCCGTGGGCCTCGACGATTTTCTTGGCCGTCGGCAGCCCCAAGCCTGCTCCGCCCGGCTTGGTGGAAAAGAACGCGTCGAACACTTTTGCTTGGGTTGCCGCATCCATGCCCACGCCGGTATCAATCAGATCGAGCGCCACCCCATCGGCCGAAACGTAGGTGCGGACCACCAGTTGGCCGCCCTGGGGCATCGCCTGCCGCGCATTGCGAATGAGGTTGATCAGCACCCCGTGGAAGGCTTCGCGGTCGAGCAGCACGGTAGGCAGGTCGCTCAGAAGATAATCGATGATTTCGATTCGAGCGGCAGCCGCCTCGGGCCGGAAGAAATCGATCGCCTCGCGAATCCGCTCGTTCAGATCGGTCGGTTCCAATTTCAGGTGATGCGGCTTGGCGAAATTGAGGAACTCGTTGAGCAGATCTTCGAGGCGGCGGCACTCGTTGCGCACAATCTCTACTTTGCGCATCACCCGTTTGTCGCGCGGCGAATCAGAACCGGCGAACTCCTCGGCCAACAGGTCCATATTCAACCGGATGGTCGAGAGCGGGTTCTTGATTTCGTGCGCCAAGCCGCCCGCCAACCGTGCAATCTCGGTGTAGCGCTCGATTAACTGCTGGTTCCGTTCGGCCAGCGTGGAACCGGACGACATCGGCATGGTTCAACTCGGCAAAAGTTCTTCCGAATACCGTTTCACCACGGCGCAGCCGCGATTCCCGTGAACGCGGTGCCGTTGCGTTTCCGAGCAGCGTTGGAAGCGGCGTGCTTTCGTCTCCGGGCCGACGCGCGCCCGAACACAGCGACGGTCGTTGCCGCGGCAACGGCTCCCGCATCTGCCCACTCGACGCCCCGCATCGGTCGCTTGCTTCATTGCCCTAAGGCCAACAACCGGCACGGCCGCGACGACCGAATAAGCGCCAACGTGCTGCGGAATTCGGCGTCCCGTCTTTTCGCCCGAGGAGCTCGATGTTGCACAGCGGGCGGAAAGCGTCGGGGCGCCGAAATCTCGGTTTTGGAGGAAAGGGAGCTGCCCGAAATCGTCAACGATCGCGGCGTCCGCGGTCGCGATCTCGGTCGCCGCCGCGACGTCCGCGGTCACGATCTCGGTCGCCGCCGCGGTCTCCGCCACGCTCCCGATCGCCGCCATTGGGCCGGCGTTCGCCGCCCTCGGCCGGCTCGGGCGCCAAGCCCAATTCGCGCATGGCCTGTTTGCGGCTCAACTTCACCCGGTCTTGGTCGTCGATGGCAATGACCTTCACTTTGACCGGGTCGCCCACTTTGCATACATCAGCCACCGATGAAACGTAATCGTCGGCCAATTCGCTGATGTGACACAGCCCGTCTTTGCCGGGCAAGATTTCGACGAATGCTCCGAAGTCTTTGACGCTGATCACTCGACCGTCGTAGATCTTGCCGATTTCCACCGTGGCCGTCAGGGCTTCCACTCGGGCGAGGGCCTCTTTGGCGCCCTCCATCTGCTGGCAGGCGATGGTCACTGTGCCGTCGTCTTCCACTTCGATCAAGGCGCCGGTCGATTCTTGGATGGCGCGGATCGTCTTTCCGCCCGGCCCGATCAGCAGCCCGATCTTTTCCGGATCGATATGCGTCATAAACAGCCGCGGCGCCCACGGCGAGATGTCGGCCCGCGGACGCGGAATGGCAGTCAGCATTTTGCGAAGGATTTCGATTCGCGCTTCGCGGGCTTGCGCCAGCGTTCCACGGATGATCTCTTCGTTGATGCCGTCGATTTTCAAGTCCAACTGGATGCCGGTAATGCCGTTTTGCGTGCCGGCGACTTTGAAATCCATGTCGCCGAAGTGGTCCTCATCGCCGATGATGTCGGTCAGCAGCACATAGCGATCAGGCTCTTTGACCAATCCGATCGAAATGCCCGCAACGGGATTCGAGATCGGCACGCCGGCGGCCATTAGGCCGAGCGTCGCCGCGCACACGGTCGCCATCGAGCTGGAGCCGTTCGATTCGAGAATGTCGGAAATGATGCGGATCGTGTAGGGGAACTTCTCCACATCGGGCAACACCGGCTTGACGCTGCGTTCGGCCAGGGCCCCATGCCCGATCTCGCGTCGGCCCGGCCCGCGAATCGGTCGAACTTCGCCGACGCTGAACGACGGGAAGTAGTAGTGCAGCATGAACTTCTGCGAGTACTCCTCGACCAGTCCATCGACGCGCTGCTCGTCGCGTCCGGTGCCGAGGGTGACGGTGACCAGCGACTGTGTTTCGCCCCGCTGGAACAGGGCCGAACCGTGAACGCGGGGCAGCAGATCGACACGGCACTCGATCGGACGAAGCGTTTTCGCATCGCGCCCGTCGGGGCGGGTGCCCGAAAGAATCAGGTCGCGCACAACGCGCGCTTCCAACTGATGCCACGCGGCCGCAAACGCCTCCGGCGACACCGGCGTTTCGCTTTCAACGGCGAGGATTTCGGCGGCGGCGCGCTCGCGCACGGCGGCGCACGCTTCGGCGCGGGCTTGTTTGCCTTCGGTCCGTTTTGCTTCGCGGAAGGCCTCGTAGTAGCGATCCGTCAGCAGCTTGAGCAGATCGTCGTTCGAAGCGGCGACGAACGGCGGCTTGACCACGCCCAACTGCGCGGCCAATTCCTCCTGCATCGCACAAATCTCGCGGATGTACGAATGCGCCTCGATAATCGCTTCCGCCATGCGGCTTTCAGGCAGCTCGCGGGCGAAGCCTTCGATCATCAAGATCGATTCCTTGCTGCCGGAAACGATCAGGTCCAAATCGCTCGATTCCAGTTGATCGTGCGTGGGGAAGGGCGTCCACTGGCCATCGATCAACCCCAAACGGACCGATCCGATCGGGCCGAGAAACGGCAGAGGCGAGATCGTCAACGAGGTGCTGGCGCCGATCATCGCCGGCACATCGCCGTCGTTCTGCCGGTCACTGGAAAGAACAAAGGACTGAATCTGCACCTCGTCGCGGAAGCCCTTGGGGAACAAGGGCCGAATCGGGCGATCCATCAGCCGCGCGGTCAGCGTTTCTTTGACCGTGGGACGGCCCTCGCGCTTCATGAAGCCGCCGGGAAACTTGCCGGCGGCCGCAACGCGTTCGCGATAGTCGCACGTCAGCGGGAAGAAATCGCCGCCCCCAACTCGTGCCGGACCGGTGGCGGCCGCGGTCAATACGACCGTATCGGCATAACGCACCAAACAACTGCCCGCCGCCTGCTTCGCCAATTCTCCTGTTTCGATCGATAACGTCGATGCGCCGATCTTGCGTTCAACTCGTGCTTTCAATGGATTTTCCTGCCTTCCCATGAATGACGTTGGGGCTCGCGCCGTATGCGGGAATCGACCGCGAAGCGATTTCTATCGGGGCGGTTGCCACTGGACGAAAGCCGCCCGCCGCCCACCAGCAGAACCACGCTCGACGAAGAACGGGGCGCACAGGCCGGGCCCATCAGAGCGGACGCAGACCGGGCCGTCGAAATGGGGCTCCGCAGCAACCAACGGACGCCCCCCGGCTCGGCCGCGAAACCGCATTGAGCCGAGAACCAGACTGCACGTCCGCGCACCAATCGCCCCGGCTCGAAAAGCAGACCACTCCGGAGCACACACCGATGCACAATCCCGATTCGCCGCGACGACAGTCGTTACGCCGCCCGACTGCAACAGAAACCAAACCGCCGCACGCAACGCACCCAAGGGCGCTGTTGAGATCCTTGCGCTGATCTACCAACGACCAATACAAGGCGACGACGCCCGTACCGGGCCAACCGACCCGCTACTTACGCAAATCGAGACGACGGATCACATCCAGATAGCGATCGGGGCTGACTCGTTTGAGATAGTCGAGCAACCGGCGGCGGCGACTTACCAACATCAACAGACTCCGCCGGCATGCGTAGTCCTTCTTGTGCGACTGCAAATGCTCGGTCAACCCGTTGATCCGCGTGGTCAACAAGGCGATCTGCACCTCCGGAGAACCGGTGTCCCCGTCCTTCCGGCGGAAGTCTCCAATCACTGCCTGTTTGCGCTCTTTAGTGATAGTCATCTGCTACCGCGACTGCTGCTGCCTCGGTCGGCCCGGTCTGCTTCGGCGGACGAAGCACGATCCTCCCACCGTACTTGAAACGAACCCTAATACCTACAACCTCTTTTACCCACTACCGAAACCCATAGTCTAGCAGTTCCCGCACGAATTGCAACCCTGCCGGCCGCCTTTCCGTTGAGCCAAACGGGATTGCGTCTGATTGGCCGAACGACATCACGACTTCGCCGGCCACCCCTTTTTGCCGCTGCCGGAACCATCATCGCCTCGGGTACAGCAGTGATGGCGGCTTCGCGCGGAAGGCCCAGAAACGGCCGCCCCCCTGAATAGCCTGATTCACCCTTCAACACGACGCGGTTCGACTGAGCAACGTTGTTCAACTGGTTGGTGGTTCAATACCGAAATCTCGAATCGTCAACAGGCTTTCGAACGGATACCCTTTTGCCGCAAACGCGGCCGCGCCGCCCTCCATTCGATCGATAACTGCCAATACTCCAACCACTTTCAGTCCGAAGGCCTCGACCCGCTCAATCGCCTGAAGCGACGAACCGCCCGTGGTAACCACGTCTTCGACAATCATGACCCGTTGGCCCGGCGTTACGGGCCCCTCGACGTACTGCTTGGTGCCGTGCCCCTTCGGTTCTTTGCGCACCATGAAGCCCTGCAGTTGCAGTCCGCGGACCCCGGCAATGGTCACAATCGCTGCGGTGATGGGATCGGCCCCAATCGACATTCCGCCGACGGCGTCGGGCAGGCCTTTGGCAACCATGAGGTCGAGCAAGCCTTCGCCGATGAGTCGCGCGCCGACAGCGTCGAGCGTAACCTGTTTTCCGTCAAGATAATACGTCGCCTTGCGACCCGACGCCAACGTAAAGTCGCCGAACTTCAATGCCCGGTGGCGGACCAAATCGATCAGTGCTTGCCGCTCGTACATAAGATCACCTAATCCCTTTCGGCGTTGGATGTTGAGTTGCTGCGTCTTGCAAATGCGAAGAATCGCGCCTTCCGTTGCTCTCTCGATGACAGGTGTCGTTCGGGCATCGCCGCCAATGGAGGCCATGCCGAGCGGACGACCATCGGCAGAGACTACCGCGCGCCACCGCAACGGAAAAGGGGTGCGCTGCGTTTCGGGAGATTGGTGTCTCGCCCCGGGCAGCCTGTGGAATCATCGGGGAGGCGGTCCGGTTCGAGCCTCGAATTCAAGCGAAAGACGCCGAACGGACCGCAACGGCGAGACCAACTGCTCGGCCGGGTGACCTGTGTGCATTGTCTTTCCGAGTTCGAATACTTAGAATCGGCCTTTCGAGTAAACGAAATAAACGGTACGTCTCCGCCCGGCGGCACGACAGCCGCTGCGGCGAAAACAATCGTTGAGCAATCGAGCATGAGCGTGAACGTTTTGGTGATCGGCAGCGGCGGACGCGAGCACGCATTGGCGTGGAAGATCAAGCAAAGCCCGCAGGCCGGGCGGGTGTTCGTCGCCCCGGGCAATGCAGGCACGGCGCGCGACGCGGAGAATGTACCGATTGCCGTCGATCAGTTCGATCGACTCATCGAATTCGCCCGGCAGAACCAAGTGGGACTGACGGTGGTCGGCCCCGAGGCACCGCTGGCGGCGGGCATTGTCGATGCCTTCGAAGCATCGGGCCTGAAGGTGTTCGGCCCGAGCAAAGCAGCCGCGGAATTGGAAGCCAGCAAGGTGTTTTGCAAGAACCTGCTGCACACGGCCGACGTGCCGACGGCCGAGTTCCAAGTGTTCGATCGCCCGGAGCACGCGATTCACTTTTTAGAGCAGCGGAACGATGTGCCCATGGTCGTCAAGGCCGACGGTTTGGCCGCCGGCAAGGGCGTGGTGGTGTGCAATAACCGCGCCGAGGCCATAGAAGCAGTCGAGCAGATTGCGCGGCAAAAGGTGTTCGGCGAGGCCGGCAACCGCGTGGTGATTGAGGAACGGCTTGTCGGGCAAGAGGCCAGCGTGTTGGCGATTACCGACGGGCGGACAATTGTTACCTTGCCGCCCGCCCAAGACCACAAACCGGCCGGCGACGGCGACACGGGGCCGAACACCGGCGGAATGGGCGCCTATTGCCCGGCCCCGGTAGTGAACGAAGAAACCCTGCATTGGATCGAGGAACGGGTGTTGGTGCCCACGGTGCATGCGATGAAGCGGGCGCGTCGGCCGTTTCGGGGCGTGCTTTATGCCGGGTTGATGCTCACGGCGCAAGGCCCGAAGGTGCTCGAATACAACGCGCGTTTCGGCGATCCGGAATGCCAACCGCTATTGATGCGGCTGAAGACCGATCTGCTGGAACTTCTGCTGGCGGCGCAGGCCGGGCGACTGGAGCAGTTCGGCCCGCTCCAGTGGGACCCGCGGCCGGCCGTGTGCGTGGTGATGGCCGCCGCGGGGTATCCGGGCCCATATCGCAAAGGCGACGCGATTCGCGGCATCGACGAGGCCGACGCAATGGAGAATGTCAAGGTGTTTCACGCGGGGACGGCCTGCGATTCGTCGGGACAAGTGATCACCGCGGGCGGCCGCGTGCTGGGCGTAACTGCCCTCGGCGACAATTTGGCGCTGGCGAAGCTGAACGCATATCGGGCGGTCAAGCCGATTCGCTGGACGGGCGCCTGGTGCCGCAAAGACATCGCCGACAAAGGGATCGCCGCTTCTCAAACCGGCTGAAGGAACCGCGACGAACGGAAAGCGGTTCAAACCGGTATAACGCGCCATCGGCCGCTTCGCTGCGCCCGCGGGCGCTTTCGCAATCGGGTAGAACGATTCAGCCGTAGCGGCAGACGGCGGCATGAAGACGAGTTCGCCGCTGGGCCGGACTTCGGGCCACAGACACTGCCGCCGGATGGGCTGTTCGTGCGGCTATTCGTAGTGCAGCGCGCTGGCCAGATCCAGCCGCGCGGCCCGTTCAGCCGGAAGCCAAGCCGCGATCAGCACGATCACCAAGCCGACGCCGATCATCGCCAAGTACCACATGGGCCGGAAGATGAAGGGCACCGGGTGGCCGATCGATTGCATCATCGCCATGTGCATGAAGTAAGCGGTGATCAGTCCGCCGATGGCGCCGGTGATCAGCCCGGCCAGCCCGATGATGCCCGCCTGGGTAAACACGAGCGATCGCACTTGCCCGCGCGTCATGGCGACGATGCGAAGCATGCCCAGTTCGCGGGTTTGTTCCAGCACGTTCATCGTCAGCGTGTTGAACACGCCGATCGCGGCCACAGCGAAGCACACGACGATCGTGCCCCAAAGGCCGGCCTCGATGCCGCGGATCATGCCGTCGATCATCGTGGCCAGGTCGGCGAAGGAATGAAGCACCACGCCGTACTTTTCGCAGATGGGCCGCAATTGGGCCTCGACCGCCGACCGCTGGTTGGGCAGCGCCTTGATGACGAATGCATCGATTCCATCAACATTGAGCAACCGTTTGGCGGTGCCGCGCTCCATGTAGATGGCCAACCCGCCGACGAGATACTCGTTGCTTAGCGCGGCCACGCGCACCCGTTGGACGCCCTGCCGGGTTTCGATCGGGATTTCGTCGCCGGCGTTGATCTTCGCCCGTTGCGCCAACACGGTGCCCACAATCACTTCCCCTTGGAAAAGCCGTTGGAGCACTTCGCCGGGATCGGCGCCGCGCAGGTCTAACGTCAGCGGCTGATCGGGACGGAAATCGCGGACAATCACCACCACCTGCTGCCCGGCCGCGTCGGCCTGAAGAAACTTGGCCGAGGTGAGTCGCTCGATTCCCTCGACCCGGGCGAGCTCTTCGCCCATTTCGTCGGGGATGTTGGCCGATTCGGCGCCGGTCATGTCGGGCATCATGGCGCGGATGAAAAAGTCGCCGACCAACGTGCGCTCGTACCACTGGCGGGTATCGTGAGTGCTGTCGAGGATGGCGTTCGCCATGCCCAACCCGGTGCTGGTGGCGATGAACAGCACGCCGACGGTCAGCGACGACCGCACGCGATGGCGAAGGATTTCTCGATGGGCGAGCCTCGCCTTGATCTGAAGGAACGGAGTAAGCAGCCAACTGAGCGATTCGGTGAAGAACGAAAGCACCTCGGGCGTCAGCAGCACAAAGCCGATCATGATCACGCCGGCGGCGTAGGTGCCGACTTCGATCGGCAGCCAAGCGGCAAGCCCGGCGGCAAGCACAGCCGAGCCGACAAATACCATCACGAACCCGGCGATGGTCGTGCGCCGACTATGGCCGTGAACATCGGTCTTCAACACCGGCGACAGGCCCTCGAGCGGCGAAAGCCGGGCGGCGACGATCGTCGGCACAATCGCCCCCAGGGCCGAAAGCAACAGCCCGAAGGCGAACGCCGAAACGATCGGCACCCAGGTGATCTTCATCGGAGGCTGATGCACTTGCATCAAGCGGCTGAGCGCCTCGCCCAGCCCGAACGCGCCGAGCAGTCCCAGACCGATTCCCAACAGCGACCCGACGATGCCGAACACCAGGCTTTCACCGAGAACCAACCGACCCAATTGCTGACGGGTGGCGCCCACGCAGCGCATGACGGCCAACTGCTGGCGCCGCTCGCCGATGCTCATCAAAAAGGTGTTGAGGATGATGAACGCCGCGGACAGCAGGGCGAAGGCCGTAATCCATTGCAGCGCCTGCTGGCTGGCGTTGAGCGTTTCGTCCATGATTTGCGTGCGGACCGCGGGCCGCCTCGCTTGCAACTCGGGCGGCAGTACGGCGGAAAGCCGCTCGATGACGTCCGCCTCGTCCGCATGATCGGCCACGACGATCTGGATCGATTCGACTTGGCCGCGGGCGCGGAAGTATTGTTGGGCGCGATCGAGCGGCAGGAACATCACGCCGGCGAGCCGCAAGGCGTCAGAGCCTTCCACCTTCAGCAGCCCGACTAATTCCAGTTCGCGGCCGCCGTCGCGGGTGAGGATGCGGGCGCGATCGCCCAGCTTCAGTCCCAGGCTGCGGGCGAACTGCATTTCCATCGCCATGCCCGCTTCGCGCGGTCGCGGCATGCGGCCTTCGGCAAACTGGTAGGTGCGGATGGCGCCGTCGCGATCGGGATCGACGCCTAGGGCCAGCAACTTCACCCGCCCGCGATCGTGGAACAAGATCGTCGGCCGCTGCAAGATCGGCGCTGCAGCCGCCACGCCGGAAACCGCCTCGATCCGCTGCAACTGGTCGGCATCGAACAAGCCGCCGCCGCGCGGAACGACTTCCAGCGCCGTTTTCCCGGTGACCGTCGAGAACAGCTCGTAGTACGCGCTTCGCGTCGTCGAGGTGGCGACAATCACCGCCACGACGAGGGCCACGCCCAACACGATGCTCGTCAAGGTCAGCAAACTGCGCAACGGCCGATGCCGCGCATGGCGGAGACTGAATTTCCAGAGGACTCTCACTTAACGTCGCTCCATCGCGGAATCGTTGTGAACAACGTCTTCGATCAAGCCGTCGCCCAAATGGATGACGCGGTCGGCCTGCGCCGCCACATCGGGATCGTGCGTAACCATCACCATCGTTTGCCGCTGTTCGTCAACCAGCTTCCGCAAGATGCGAACGACTCGCTGCCCGTTGGCGCTGTCGAGGTTGCCGGTCGGCTCGTCGGCCAAAAGGATCGCCGGCTCGATGACCAGCGCCCGGGCAATCGCCACCCGCTGTTGTTCGCCGCCCGACATTTGAGCGGGCAAATGCGTGCGCCGGTTGGCCATGCCCACCAGCTCCAGCTTTTCGACGGCGCGGCGGACCGCCTCGGCATGAGAGACGCCGTCAAGCTCCAGCGGCAAGGCGACGTTTTCCTCGGCCGACAGAATCGGCAGCAAATTGAACGACTGGAAGATGAAGCCGATGCGGCGGCGGCGGATCAGCGTCCGTTGATCGTCGGTCGTATGCGCCAGGTCTTTGCCTTCGAGAAGGATTTCGCCTTCGGTCGGCAGATCGACTCCGCCCAACAAGTGCAGCAACGTGCTCTTGCCCGACCCCGATCGGCCCATAATCGCCACGAAGTCGCCGCGCCGCACGCGGAGATCGACCCCGCGGAGTGCCTCGACCAGCGATTCCCCCTCGCCATACGAGCGTTTGACGCCGCGGGCTTCCAGTACGATTTCGTTTTCCATTGAGGTATTTCGTCTTCTTCTTGCACCGGGCGGCGCACGCCATGAGCGCGGGAACCGACAGCCTTCGCCGCCGCCTGACTTCGACACAGGGCAGCCGCCCGCTCTTCGCGCCGCAATGGGCATCGGGCCGGAAGGATTCAACTTCAATCTAACGAAGCCCGAGCAGTTTGACTATCGGTTGCGGCCCGATTCCGCCCGGTTCGACGCCGCATCGTCTTCAAACTGCGGAATCTGTAGCGATCGCCTGCGACTTGTCGGCCTCGCCTCGGTCTTGCCGGCAGACGCCGTTGAACGTGCAACGCAAATCGCCGACAACGCCGGCATTGCAAATCGCAAATACCGGCGGTTAGAGCGGTTAAACTGTGCTGCGCCGAACGGCGGCTTGTTGCATGTCGCCGTTCGGGCAGGCCCGGGGCCAACGTGCGTCTTGCAAGCGCGCACGTAGTGGGCTCAACGAAAACGCGCACTCGCTCGAAAGACGGCGGGCCGCAAACGCAACGCGATTTACAGAAAGGATTGCAGGACTTCGGGCGGAGCGGGCCCGTAACTGTGCGGTTCCATCGTACACGAGGCACGCCCCTGGCTCAGGCCGCGCATCGCGCTGGAATAACCGAAGAGATTGGCCAGCGGGGCTTGGGCTTCGATCACCGTGTTACGGCCGCGCTGATGGGTTCGCGTGATGATCGCCCGGCGCTGCTGCAAGTCGCCCATGATGTCGCCGAGGTGTTCTTCGGGCAACGTAACCTCGATGCGCATGATCGGTTCGAGCAAAACGATGCCTGCTTCGCGAAGCGCTTTGTTGAAGGCGTCGCCGGCGGCAAAGCGGAAGGCCGTTTCGTTCGACTCGGTTTCGTGCGTTTCCCCGCCGAGAACAGTGATTCGCACGTGCATCAAGGGAAACCCCAGCGAGCCGCCGCCTTGCCCCAATTCGCCGAGCACCTCCAGCGCCGCGGTCAGATACGGCTCGGGCAAACCGTGATCGGGCGCCGGCAACACGATCACCGGCTTCGACGAAGGGCCGCTCGGCTCCATGCGAATCCGCAATTTGGCCCAAAGCTGCTGGCCCGACAGGTTCCGATGGCATTCGCCGACCACCTCGACGGCACGCTCGATCGTTTCACGGTAGCTAACCCGCGGTTTATGCACGCGCACATTGAGGCGGTAGTCGCGGAGCAGTCGATGCTTGATCACTTCGAGGTGCAATTCGCCCATGCCGCTGATCAGCGTTTGCCCGGTTTCGGCATTCTCCTGCGCGCGGAAGGTGGGATCCTGCCGCTTCATCATCTCGAGCACTTCGGCCAGCTTCTTGCGTTCGGCCGACGATTCGGGCTCGATTGCCATCGAAATGACCGTCTCGGGAAACTCGATCGACTCGAGCACAATCGGATCTTGGGTTGCGCACAGCGTATCGCCGGTGACGGCGCTGCGCAGACCGATGATGCCGACGATTTCGCCGGCTGCCGCCTCCTCGATCTGTTCTCGCCGATCGGCCTGAATCCGCCACAACTGCGGCACGTTTTCCTTTTTGTCTTTGGTCGGATTCAGCACGCGGCTGTTAGCTTTCAACCGGCCCGAGTAAATGCGCACATAGTGCAAGTCGCCGTGGCGGTCGGCCTGAATCTTGAACACCAACCCGCAAAATGGTTCGTTCGGGTCGGGCTTGCGCGTGATCTTCTTGTCTTTTTTCTTCGGGTCGGCGCCTTCCACCGGCGGGATGTCGGTCGGGGCGGGCAAGTAGGCCGCCACAGCATCGAGCACCGGCTGAACCCCGATTCCATCGAGCGCCGACCCGCAAAGCACCGGCACAATCATGTGGTGCAGCGCCGCTTGGCGCATCACGCGAACGATCAACGCGCCGGGCACCTCTGCTTCCGTCAACAACAGCTCGGTCAACTCGTCGCTAAACAGCGACAACTGATCGAGCAGCCGGCCGCGCCACTGCTGCGCGCGGGCAAGCTCTTCGGGCGGAATCTCGCTAACCACCACCTGCTCGCCGCGCGCCTCTTTCGGAAAGCTCAGCAACTTCATCGACACCAGGTCGATCACCCCGCGAAACGCATCGGAAAAATGGGGCGGGCCACTCCCCAACGGAATGTTCACCGCCAGCGGCGTGCAATTGAGCCGCTCGCGAATCTCGTTGAACGTGCCCTCGAAGTCGGCCCCCTCGCGGTCCATCTTGTTGATAAAGGCGATCCGCGGCACCCGATACTTGTCGGCCTGACGCCAAACGGTTTCGCTTTGGGCTTCAACCCCTTCGCGGGCAGAGAAGACCACCACTCCGCCATCAAGCACGCGAAGGCTGCGCTCTACCTCGGCCGTGAAATCCACGTGGCCCGGCGTATCGATCAGATTGACCTTAATCTTTCGTCGCGGCAGCGAAGCCGCCCACGCCGCTTGGGCTTCCCACTCGAAACTGACGCAGGCCGACTGAATCGTAATCCCCCGTTGCTGCTCCTCGGGATCGTAATCGGTAACCGTCGTTCCTTTATCAACTTCGCCCACGCGATGCGTGAAATGCGCAAAATAAAGCATCCGCTCGGTCACGGTCGTCTTGCCGGCGTCGATGTGGGCGATGATGCCGATGTTGCGTATCGCGGCGATGTCGTAAGGCATGTCGCAAACCTGATTTCCAACAGCTCGTTCTTCCGCAGCGGCTCGGCCGAAAAGAAAGCCGAACTTCATGGCTCGGCCGGCGGATTGCGGGACACGATGAACGAACCATTTTCCGAATCGCCCGCTCGATTGGCAATGCCCACGACGGAAAAATCGCGGCCGCTCAACACAGTTGCAGCAACGGCACTGACCCCCCGAGGATAATGCCCACCGGCAAACCGAACAGCTCCACACAATCACAAAAGCGGCCGCTGACGCAACAAAGCGGCCGATTGTGTGTTGTTCCTGCTCGAATTGCTTTTCGTCTTTCGCAGTTTCCTTGTGGGCCGCCGATCATCTAACGCCGTTGGGAGGTGGGATGGATGTTCGAGTGTTCGGCGAGCCCCCGAAGTGTACCGAAGTGCGGGAGCCGGAAATTCCAGCCGACCACTTCCGATTCAGGGTCGTAATGGCGTGTGGGCCGAGACGCGGCCGCCGTTTCATCAGTCTGGTCATTTCGCACGGCAGCAGCGATGGGAGGCGACGGTGGCGATTCAGACAGTGAAGCACGACCTACCTCGCAACTGCACTGGCAGGTACAATGGAGATTTGCGATGGCCCAGGACTGGCGGACTCCAAAAAGTCCCTTTTTCACGCCGCTCGGGCCACTGGCGAAGCGTCTTCTTGCAGACGCGACCTGCCCCAACTGCGGCTGGCTTGTCTGGTTCCTGAACGTCGATTCAACGACACGAGTCTACGACCGTACTGCCTCGCGCGGCATACGGGAATGCGTTATCATGATCGTCGCGAAGCAGCTTGGCGTAGCCCCGACCAAATCGCTGAGAATGTGACATTCGTCGACGATCTTGGTGCCGATTCACTTGATACTGTTGAAATCGTCTTGAAATTGGAGGAGGAATTCGACCGACCCTAGCTGCCGCTCGGCAAAGCCCTAAAGATTATCATGCCTGAAATCAGCCGCTTCCTCGGAATCGTTATCCGGATGTACTACCGTGACCATCCTCCTCCGCATTTTCACGCGGAATACGGGGAGCATGAAATTACTGTCGAGATCGAAAGCGGCGTTATCGAGGGTAGGTTTCCGAGGCACGCGTTGTTGGCCGTACTCGATTGGTATAATATCCATCGGGACGAATTAGCGCACAACTGGGACCTTGCTCGACAAGAACAACCTCTCAACCGGATAAAACCGCTAGAGTAACCTATGTTCATGCATGTGACTGACGCTCGGCATGTCGAAGGCCACCGTGTTCAGCTTTCTTTCAGCGACGGGACAACTGCTGAAGTAGACCTTAAGGATTCGCTGGACGGACCGATCTTCGAGCCACTTCAAGATGTCGAGTATTTCAAGTCTTTCTCCATCATTGGACATACACTTGCGTGGCCCAATGGAGCCGACTTTGCACCCGAGTACCTGCGATCTCTCGTTTCAACTCCCGCGCGCACGTAACGAAACACCGGACCGGAGCCGACGAGCAGGGCCGACACCAACAGGGCCGACACCAAATCGACGAATCACTGCGGTCGCTGGCAGTTGCGGTGCGCAACGCCGGCTTTATGAAAGGCGTCACGAGGCACACGTTCCGGCACTCATTCGCCACGCACCTGTTGGCCGACGGAAACGACATTCGCACGGTGCAGGAACTCTTGGGCCATACCAGGATCGTGCTCTGGCATCCTGTGCTCCCGGCACTTCCACAAAGCGATCTGGCAGTTTACCTCAACGTTCTGGCATACTCAGTTCAGGATTGGCATCCCGGCGAGGAACACGAGTTAAGTGCTGTCTTTCATCCCGACGCACGTTTGCGAGTCGAAGAATTGTACGGCAGTGAGGACGCGAAGAAGTGAAAGCAGCGAACAAGGCGCCGAACCCGACTGGGAACAAGCTGGCAAGTTGAGTCTTTCGTGAAATCGAGAGGCCTTGGCAACTTGACCGAGCTACTCAACAACTTAGGCGGGTCCATTGGCATGAACGTAATCGGTTACTCCGAACGCGGCATCATCAATGCCCTATTTTACGAAATGGTGAGAGCCAGCGATCCCGCCGACGTCCTTCATTCATTCTTGGCCCAGGCGACCTTCCCCTTTACTCAGCTACGCCCAGCGCGCGGGGAAACCACGGTCCTGGTCGAACAGTCCTTTTCGGATTTCGGCGAATCCGATGGGGTCGTCCTCATCCGCGGCGACGAGGAAACTACATGCTCGGTGTTCGTCGAAGCGAAGGCCAAGACCTTCCAGGTTTGGGACTGGTGTATTCGTGATGAGTTCGGAAAGTTCCGCAAAGGACTGAATCATAAGGTCTCGTCCTCCAATTTATTCACTCAGCTGTATCACAAAGTCCGTCTTGTCAACGGTCTTCGCCAGGGTGGTATCCCGTTCTTGCAGCAAGGAGTGCCGTTCCCTCCGTGGTCCTCCAAAACGCCTCGCAAGATCGGCAACAACGGAGTGGTCCTTGAAGCGACGAGGCGCCTGCAATCCCACTTGGGACACTCCTTTTACCTCGCGATTGTCCCAGATACCCCTGATCGCGTCGCCGCGTTCTTCCCCGAACTGCAGGCATTGCCGCATCCGACACTTGCCAATACATGGGATGTTGCAACGTACGGGTATCTAACATGGTCGCAGGTCAGGACGTTCTGCTTGCAGGCCGGTTTAACGCGGGTTGTTGCAGTGTTTGACTATAACGCTGGCCAACTCTACCGCGTTTGATGGCGAACCAAGCGATGCGCTTGACCGGAGCCGCCATCCTGATTTTCTGAGCTTCGATGTCCTTTCAGGCAACCCCGGCTGCTGAGCTTTGTCGTTCGCCGGATTGTCGCAGCCGGGGCGATCACGTCAATGTCTTAGCGCACGTCAGCGTCTCATCGCTAGTTCATCGCTAGTCGGACGGCAGTTCAGCGGGCCGCTAAGCCGCACGCGCCGCCAGGCCGACGGCCGCCAACAGCCCGGCCGCCACCAGCGCGCCGATCTGCCGCCAAGAACGTTGCGGCGGAACATGCCAGCGGGTCACGAGCAGATAACTGTTCTTCAGCGACGGCAGGGCGATGCTCTTGTGGTAGTACAATCGGCCGTCATGCCGCGAACTCGTTTCGCTTGCTCCCTCTGCCTGTGGCGATCGAACCGTCAGATCGATCGGCCAGGGAACGGGCCAAGGGACGGGAAGCTCGCCTTCTTCGTTGGCCTGTGCCACAACCATCGGCGAACCGCCCGGCTCTTGTTCCACCAACAACGCCTGAATCCGGCCGGCCCGACCGTGCTTGCGCTCGAAACCGGCCAGCCAACGGGCGCGATCCGCCGGCGACAAACGCGCCAAGCGAGTTAGCTCGGCCTGTTCCGGGATGGGCAACGGCGGAACACGTTCCGGCAACCAATGGCGAAACAGCCCATACACCGCCAGCACGCCGGCCAGCACGAAACAACCAATCCGCAACATCACGCACTCTCCCCCGCGGCCCGCGGCGCAACCGGCTCGCCATCCGACGGCGGGCTTGGCGATGCACCCTGCTTCGCGCGCGGCCGCCGCCACCAAATCCACAAACCCGTAATCACTACGACCACCATGCCCGCGGCCGAAAGGTCGAGCCACAGGAACGACCATCGCGGGCCGAAAAGCAAATCGCCCTTGTGCAATTGCTCGATCCAATGCGGGCCGCTGCCAAGCGAAACGATCGCCCGATGAACCGCCGAATAGCTGATCTCGTGCGGCGCGACTCCCGCCCCTTTTGCCGCTCGAATCTTGACGATCACCCCGTGGCCGGGCTGATGCTTCAGTTCGATCCGATCCAACTGCGGCGATCTGCGCCAGAGCTTCTCGGCTGCCGCAATCGCTTCATCGACTGCCGCGGCATGATCGCGCCAACTCGGGCCAGTCAGCGATGCGACCGGCCCGTGCGCGCGTCGCTCGACGATCGGTTTGGGGTGATCGATCTTCGCCGGGTGCAAGCCCAAACGGTCGCGGTGAAGCCACAGCACACCGCTAACGGCCAGAACGACCATCGGCACGGCCGTCGCCAGCCCGACCCAAAGATGTACCCGTCGCCAAACACGCAATGCAGACATCGCAGCCCCCGCTAAAGCCAAACGCAGAATGGGACCGATCGAGAACTTAAATCGAAGCAAGAAGAACCTGTCGCCCGACGACAAACGGCCACGGCTGCCGGGCATTTGCGCCCATCAATCATCGCCGCCGGTTTTGCCGCGGAACGCGTCCCAGTCGGCCTGCTCGCTGAAGGAGAGCACGTTGCCGGCGACGAACAATACGTTCATGTGCTGCGGGTGCTGCGAAACGGTCGTGTACACGCCGCGGAGCGGGGCGCTGCGAACTTCGCCCACCTTCCAGGGCTCGACCAAGTCGCGGGCCAACTGAATTTGCGAAGTCTGCACCTTGTCCTCGGGCTTGAGCTCCTTTCCTTCCATCTGCTTCTTTACGTCGATTCCCACTTCGTGGTGCTTCAGGAAGCGATCCAGTCGCGGCTCGGCCTTCTTCACCTTTGGCTTGCCGGTCTTGGCGTCGATCACGGTTCGCTCGGGCAGGGCCGGGCGGCTCAGCGCGCGGCCTTCCAGCTTGTAACTCGAACCAAACGACTCCCACAACGGCGTGCGGTCTTCGCGCGAACCGGTGTCGGAAGGGCAGCGGAAGATCACCTCTGAGTTCTCGCAAAACGGCAGCAGGGCATACATGGCCGACTGACTCTTGTCCGTCATGTCGCCCTCGCCGACGTGCGGCGGCATCCGCCCGCGATGACTGTCGGCAAACAGATGAACGGCGATGCCGATCTGATGAAGGTTCGATTGGCACTGGGAATTGCGTGCGGCCTCGCGTGCGGTTTGCACGGCGGGCAACAAGAGGCTGATCAACGTGGCGATGATCGAGATGACCACCAGCAGTTCGATCAGGGTGAACGCGGGCCGCAATCGCTGCCCAAGGGATTCACACATGCGGATATTCCGGTACATTTTTGCTGCTCCGAAGAAAACACAGATATTGAGACTCAATCTCAACTCGGCGTACTGTAGCAAACTTCTCGGTCGCTGGCAACCCGAATCGAGGGCGAAACAGCCATTTCATGACGTTTGTTCTTTTACGGCAATGATTTACGGCAATGAAAAACTCCCCGCATTTTCTCGATGATCGGTCGGCAGCGACGGCGGCCTTCCCCTTAGCGGGGCAGGGGAGAAGCCGTCGCCACAGAGCGCCGAAAAAATCGGAAATACGGTTTTTTGTCTGTTTCGACTGGCTCATTGTGCCGTCATCGTGGGGGCGTCTTCCGACCAACAGCCCGTTGAAAGACACGATCTCAGCGAATTCATCCCGCGGATTCTGCGGAAAACACACACGCCCGCGAATCCAAGAACGACTCTTTCCACAAGCTGCTAAGTGCGATCCCGCCGGAAGCCCGAACGGCTCTCACGTTCGGCCCAACGTCGCGGTCGAATCCCGAGTTGCAATCTGCGTTCCGTTCGACCGAAAAGAGAAAGCCGCACGCCCGCCAGACGCACCTTGGTCCACCGCCTTCGGCCCGCACAAGAACCGCGGCGCAGCTCAATCGTTGGAACCTCTTGTCGGTCCGAGTCTTTCAGCCATCGCTGGGGGAGCGATGCTCGGACTAGGCATAGAGTGCTTCTCAGTGCGGGGCGAATAGAGTGTCGCGTCCACTGCCTACGATTGTCGCTGTGGACGCCGGTGGCGCTGCGCCGATCGACTCGCCTGTCACCCGAATCGACACGGAACGTCGAAATCACACCCGCGACGCGTCCGCGCCGAGAACCGCTATTCGTGCCCGGCTTCGGTTCCGGATTCCGTTCTGAATTGGTTCCGGCGAATTGCATCGGGAATCGCCGGGCCGCACAATGATTGGGCCGACTCGATCGGCCGTCTCGGCTCGCCCGCAATCGCTTCGAGCAAACAAGGCCGAGGGCCGACACCGCATTGCCATCTTGCCCAAATCGTTCCACACAATTACGAAAGCGGTCGCTGTTGCGACGACGCGGCTTTCTTGCGTGACATCCCCGGTTGAACCGCTTACCGTCTTTCGCGGTCTCATTGAGAAAGGAGTTCCCGCCGTGACCCACCCTTTGAACCGAGTGATTCCGCATGTCGATCGACGCAAGTTCCTCGGCATCGCCTCGGCCGCCGGTGCGATGTCGATCGTTCCGCGGCACGTGCTCGGCGGCCCGAAACATGTGCCGCCCAGCGAGAAGATCACGTTGGCGCATATCGGCATGGGCACGCAAAGTTTTAGCGAGTTGGGCGGGCTGCTGGCCGATCAGAACATCCAAATCGTCGCTGTCTGCGATCCGAACACCGACAGCAGCGACTATGTCGAATGGGGCAAGCACAGCATCCGCAACAAAATCCGCTCGCTGTTGGGCGATCCGTCGTGGCGCGAGGGTGATTCCGGTTGTCCCGGCGGACGCGAGGTCGGCCGATTGGCGATCGATGCCTACTACGCCCGCGAACGCGGCAAGGAGAAATTCAAAGCGTGCGCGGCCTATGCCGACTTCCGCGAATTGCTCGAAAAGGAAACCGACATCGACGCGGTCAAAGTGATGACGCCCGACCACCTGCACGCCACCGTGGCGATTGCCGCGATGCGCAAAGGCAAGCACGTGATGATGCACAAGCCGTTGGCCAACCGCATGAGCGAGGGCCGACTAGTTGTTCGCGTCGCCCGCGAAACCGGCGTGGCCACGCACCTGCTGGCTTATGGCGCCGGTGCGGGCAATGCCGCCATCGTCGAGAAGATCAAACAAGGGGCCATCGGCCGGCTTCGCGAAATCCACAACTGGACGAATCGGCCCGTCTGGCCGCAATACGATCGCATCCCCGCCGATCGCCCGCCGGTTCCCAAAGGGTTCGATTGGGACCTTTGGCTCGGCCCCTGCACGCCGCGGCCTTATCATCCGCACTATACCCATGCGGTGTTCCGCGGCTGGTACGATTTCGGCGGCGGTTCGATCGCCGATATGGGCATCTACAGCCTTTGGCCGGTGTTCGTAGGATTGGGCTTAGGGGTTCCGCAATCGGCCGAAGCCTGGGCCACGCACACCTGCGAGATCGTCGAGAACGTCAGCCGCCCGGTGCGCAACGATTGGTCCTTCCCGCACGCCTCGACGATCCGCTTCACCTTTGCCGCACCAAGCAACGGGCCGGCGTTAGAGCTGTTCTGGTACGACGGCGGCATGCGTCCGCGCCTGCCCGATGAAGTCGAAGCCGCCGGGGTCGAACTCGGGCGCGAGGGCATCGCCTTTATCGGCGAAAGCGGCACGATCGTTGCCGGGTTCACCGGGCAGAATCCGCAGCGAATTGCCGGCGGCAAGCGCGAGCCGCTGCCGCTCGATGCGCCTGCGCAATCGGCTGCAAAGGGAGCGTCGGCCGCCCGAGGCCGGCAAGGTTCCTGGATCGACGAGGTGCGCGGCGGCCAATCGTCACCGGGCAGCTTCCTCAACGCGGCCGCCATTACCGATGCAGTCAACTTGGCCGCGGTCGCCTTGCGAGCAGGCCGAAAAGTAGTCTTCGATAGCGAGAACATGAAAATCACCAATGCGCCCGAGGCCAACCGCTACCTCGTCCGCGAATATCGCCCCGGCTGGGAACTGGTATAATCACGGTGCGAACGATGCCAAAATGTGGACGTTTGCATATTCGCGGCGTTCACTTGTTCGGTCGGTCGTTGGATGACGTTCGGGTCTTCGCGCTTTTATGAGCTCCCCTTGGGCTGTCGTGGCGATTGCATTTTTGCGGTTACGCACTTTCGCGTTTGCGTTCTCTGGTGATTTCGTGCTTTTTCATTGGGAGAGCCGACCTATGATCCGCGCACTGGCTGCCGTTTGTATTTGTGCGGCGTCCGCCTGGTTGGCCGATCCGCTTTCGGCGGCCGAGCCGCAAAAGTTCACCATGGAGCCGATCGGCAAGGTGCAGAAGGCCGACAATCGCACCCTGATCGTGCTCGAAGAGAAGTACGCCCCCGGCTTGCTCGGCCTCGATCAGTGGTCGCACGTGCAAGTGATCTGGTGGTTCGACAAGAACGACACGCCGCAGAAGCGCGCCCAACTGCAAGTCCATCCGCGCGGCGACCGAAACAATCCGCTCACCGGCGTGTTCGCCTGCCGCGCACCGGTTCGCCCGAACCTGATCGCGCTGAGTTTGTGCAAAGTGGTTTCCGTCAAAGACAACGTCGTGGAAGTGGACTCGATCGATGCCTTCGAGGGCACGCCGGTGCTCGACCTGAAGCCGTTCGCGCCGGGCGTCGATTCGGCCTCGGGCGTGCGCGTGCCCGACTGGGCCCGTCCCAAATCCCGGTAGCGCGTCGCAGGCGTCTAGTTCGAAAAGGTTGCGCCCATGAAGATTGAATTGATCTTCGCCTTGTCGGCTGCGGTTTGCTGTTGCGGTTGGACGGAAGCGGCCGAGCCGGTCCAACTGAAGTTCGACACCCACAACGGCTATTTCGTTTCCAACAAGTTCGAGCCGAAAGCGGCCGAATCGTACGTAGTGATCGGTTCACAGGAGCAGTTCGATCAGGTGTTCGGCGCGGCGTTCGTCATGGGCGACCGTTCACACCGCCTCCCCGAAAAGGCCTTCGACGCGATTATGGTGATTGCGGTGGTCAAGCGGGGCAAGGCGATGGTCGAGTACAAGGTGCGGGCGGTCGAATTGGTCGATGGCGTGGTGCAATTGCACTATACCGCCGATCGAAAGCTGCAAGCCTCGGCCGAGTTCGCCTGCCCGTTGATCGTCTCGATTCCCAAAGGTGATTACCGCGCCGTGCGATTCATCGAGGGCAAGCAGCCCGTCAACACGCACGAGCTGGGCGGCAAACAGCCGTAGCGACCGCGGGCGAATCGCGCGGCGGCCGCTTGATTTCGCGCGTCCGCGAAATCGAACCGCGGGCAAAGCAACGCGGCCGATGCCCGACGTCCGCTGAACCTCGCTCACCCAAGCCCTTCGCGTTCTTTTTGCGCGATATTGGCTCGTTATGCAAACCGTTTCCGACTCGCCGCGGCCGCTTTCAATGCAACGGACTGTTCGCTCGTCGTGCGGATCTATTCCGACTCGCGGCGGTTCCTCTCGCCGAGTTGCGGCGGACCGCAACCGAGTGGAACGGCGCTGACGTGCGTCTCTCGAATCGGCAGCGTTTGAAACAGCAGCACGAGGGGCGACAGCATCATCCACACGACATAGCCCTTCAATTCGATGGTCTTTGTAAGCAGCGACCAGCGAATTCGCCGCGACGCAATATGCCGCGGATAACGCGCCTTCTTGAAAGCGACCTGCTCGTACGCCGTCCTCAGATCGGCAAAGCTGGCAAAAGGAAATAGGCGCGGGTCGTACTGGCCGGTTGTTGCGGTCGCGCGCCGAAACCATGAGATGGCCATCGACACAATTCCAAACGGCATCGCCGCCGCCAGCAGATGAGTCCCCCAGCCAAGTTGAATCACGACCCAGCCGAAACCGACCAGCGCAATCAACGCGACCAATTGCGTCAGCGACCAGCGGCGCACACTGACCGTTTCGAGGCGGTAGTCCGATTCGAGAAGCAACAGCAGCCGTTGGAAGTAGTCCCACTCCGGTTTCGAAAGTACCGCAAGATGATCCGTGCAATCGTCGTAGTGGTACCACAGGGCGCCGGCGATGAAGCAGACTGCGTCGTCCGACGAGCCGTGGAACTGGTTGAGTTGCTCGTCGAAAGCAAAGGCCGTGATCTCTTCGTTCATGTAGCGACGAATGACCGCGGCCAAAGCGTCGCGCTGCCGGCGATCGACGACGCCGCCGGAGGGGGCAGGCGGCATTGGTGACGGTGGGGAAGGGTTCGATTCCATCGCTGATCATCGCAACCGCGCGACCAAAGGACAGAGACCAAATGAAACCGCAATGAACCGAAAGCGGTCAAAACAAAAACAATACGCACCGAGCCGTTTTGCCGTTCTCGCGGACATCTTCCTAATCGAGCGGCCCCATTTCATCATTTCCCATCGCTATTCTCAATCGCCACACACTGGCCGACTCTGCCCCCGCGAGAAAGAATTTTATCTGCATGCACCCCTTGGTCCCAAGGTTGTCGATGCGTCCCTTCGGCACAGCCTTGCGTTGGCGCCTTGCTGCGATTGACGCGTGCCGTGCGTGCTTCGGGTGCAGCGCCATGCCTTGCGGGTCGCGGCTGCGCGCCAGCATTCAGCACGATCATTATCGCGCAAAACACTCCGGAGGAGAACGAAGATTCGCTCGATGCGAGTTGCTCCGACGGTGTTCCCTTGGGTTTTGATCGGGCTGCCAAAGGCTACAGCCGGCCGAGTCGCTTGAGGTGCGCCATCCACAGGTCTTCGCGGACCCAAAGCATCAGCATCGCGTCTGGCCGCAGGGCGTAGAAGTCGATCATCAGGTGCGTTTCGCTCAACCGCGCGGTCAGCGGGGCGTCGAACCGCGCCGAAGCAACGATGACCGGCATCGAAGACCAATCGGGCGCAGGCGGCGAGCCCGAGGCGGTGTTCGCGCCCGAAGCGCCGCGGGGGCCGTCGTCGGGCGGCTCAATCGGCGGAAGCGAGGTCCAATAGCCGACCGGAGCGAATCGCCGCAGGTACCAGGGCAACGGCCAGTAATAGCCGTCGTGCCAGACGACGGCCGCAGCGATCGGGCGGTCGGGCCAGGCGAGCAACAATGCCTCGAGCCGCTGCTCCAGCTTTCCGACGCTCGGCAACGTCGGCGCGCAGCAATAGGGATTCCGCGGGTCGGCTGCCAAGGCGAAGGCCGCCCGATGCGTTTGCCGCCCCAGTTGCGCGAACATCGCCGCCGCCAACAGCCCGAGGACGACGGCGGCCGCAATGCCGCCCGAATCTCTCCGCCGGGCGGCCGCCCACGCACTGCGGGCGATCACCCCCACGCCCACCCCGGCAACAAGCAGTGTGGGCAACCAGAACTGCACCATGCACCACGGGGTCTTGTAAGGGATCAGCGAGTAGATCATCGCCAAAATCACGGCATACACGGCGAGAAAGACCACTAGCCCGCAATGACTGCCGCACGAATCATCCGGCGGATCGAAGGGCTGTTCGCCTCGGGCCGGCTCGGGCGCAGGCGCGGCAGCGATTGCCGCCCGATCGAGCGGAACGATTCGTCTTTTCCGCCAGGCCCAAGCGGCACCGATCGCCGCCGCCACCACAATCGACGCCTCCGACCACCATCGCCCTTGGTCGTCGCGATGCCACAGCAGTCGTCCGGCGAAGTAGCTCATCGGTTGCACGTGGGGCGACGCCCCGGCCGCCCGTTGGGCCCACGGCGTGTAGGTCCGCACGGCATCGACAATCCCCTGCGGGTTGCGTCCGAACGAGCTGAACCAAATCGCCGCCGTGGCCGCTGCGGTGGCGATTGCAACCATCGCCGCCGCTTGTCGAAGGCGGTTTGCGCCTCGGTGCGATTGCTCGCCCTGCGGCACGGCAACGCCGGAAACCGCCGAGGCACGCCCCGTCGGATCAGCATCGCCGTTGTCGGCCGGCAGATTGCAAGTTGCGGCGGGCGCAAGGTCGGCCGGTCGGCCGCAAAGCGGCGAACTGTCGGCGCGACGGCGGAATGCCAGCGCCATGCATCCCAGCGCCAAAACGGCGGCCGCGAAGCTGAGCACGGCCGTTTCCTTGGTGGCCTGCATCATTCCGACCGCAGCGCCGCATGCCGCAGCCCAGCACCACACGGCCGCGCGCGGCGGTCGGAGCGGCACGCCCGCCGAAACGCGGCTTTGCGCGAGTTCACAAGATCGCACCATTCGCCAACAACGCCAGCCGCACGCAATGGCCGCCAAGGTGAAAAATGCAAGCAACGTTTCGTGGATGTAGCTTCGGGCGTAGAACACCATGGCCGGCGAAACGGCCAGCAATCCGCCGGCCGCTAGCGCCGCGCCGCGGCCCAACCCGTCGCGAAGCAGCAGCAGAAAGAGGATCGCAGCGGCGCCAAACAACGCCGGTGTGCGGCGGAAGTCGGCCGCCGTGGTTTCGGCAAACGTATTGCGTCCGGCAAGCCGCAGGGCGGGCACGCTCAGGTAATTGAGCGTCGGGCCGTGAAACTCGTGCGGATCATACCGATAGCGGCCCGAAAGCCACAGATCGCGAGTGATGGCCGCTTGCACCGCCTCGTCGGCATGCATCGGACGATCATCGAGCGAGACCAGGCGAACGCCCAAGGCAAACGCGACAATCACCGCCCAACAGACGACCTGAAGAACCTCGGACGAGAATAATCGACCCACAGGGCGGCAGGGCCGCCGGCCAATCGGTGCTGCCGCACCCGGCGCAAAACTCGCTCCCGTTGGTCGCTGGCTTTTTTTCATGAGAACAAGGAACCCGGGAATGGTGCGACAGGGCGGCAGGGCCGCCGGCCAACTGGTGCTGCCGCACCCGGCGCATAACCCGCTCCCGTTGGTCGCTGGCTTTCTTTCATGAGAACAAGGAACCCAGGAATGGTGCGACAGGGCGGCAGGGCCGCCGGCCAACCGGTGCTGCCGCACCCGGCGCAAAACCCGCTCCCGTTGGTCGCCGGCTTTTTTTCATGAGAACAAGGAACCCGGGATCGAATCCAGGAATCGTGGTACAGTTGATATAATCGTTTTTTCAATTCTTCAATTGAAACTGGACCGAACGGACGATCCATCATAGCAATTACGATTACGACGAAACACCGCCAGCGGCCTCGACCCGATTTCCTGCCGCCGCTCGGATTGTCGTCCGTTGTTTACGGTTTCGTTTTGCCGAGTCGCCCGATCAGCCGACCGAACGCCTCATCCATGACCAACCCACGCGAGCAAAGCAATGGTGAATCGATCGGGCCGCTGCCGGAATTATCGTTGGTGATTCCGGCGTTGAACGAAGCAGTTCGACTGCCGCCTTACTTGCTGACGATCCGCGAGTACTGCGGGCGGCAGTTCGACGGGGCGTACGAAGTGCTCGTCGTCGATGACGGCGGCGACGACGACTTGGCCGGCGCGCTGAAGCGAGTCTGGCCCGATTGGCCGCAACTGCGCGTTTTGCGGCACGAACAGAATCGGGGGAAGGGCGCGGCCGTGCGCACGGGCGTCGGGCATTCGCGCGGGCGGCTGGTTCTGTTTGCCGATGCCGACGGAGCGGCCCCGATCGACCAAGAATCGCGACTTCGGGCGGCCATCGCCGATGGGGCCGACGCGGCGATCGGCTCGCGGCTGCTGCCCTCCAGTTCGGTTCGCAGCGAGCGCCCTTTTCATCGGGCGATTTCCGGCCGGCTATTTGCCGCACTGGCCCGACGCGCCCTCGGGCTGACGGTGCGCGACACGCAATGCGGCTTCAAGATGTTCACCGGCGCGGCGGCCCACGCGCTGTTTGCCGCGTGCCGCGAAGAAGGGTTCCTGTTCGACTTGGAACTGCTGATGCTGGCGGCCGCTTGGAGACTTCGGGTGGCGGAGGTGCCGATCACGTGGCGCGAGCAACCCGGTTCGCGGTTGAATTTCGCACGCGAGTGTGTCAAGATAGCGAAAGGGTTGCGGCAACTTCGGTTGCGTCGCAATTCGTTGCCTCCCGCCCCGGCCGATCTATTGCGTCGGCCGGATTCCGGCTGAGTTGCCGATCTGTTGTTGGTTTTGTGAACGAGGATTCTTCAATGCGCACCGTGATGTTGCTTCCGTCGATCGTGTTGACCGTACTCGCCTGGTCCGGCCGCAGTGCTGCGGCCGCCGACGAACTTGTTCCGTTCAAGACGACCATTCCGCAAGAGGTTCTTGTGGGCACGCCGCCCGACGTGCTCGGCCAGCTTTATCCGCACCTTTATCTTTCGAAGGAAGAGCAAAAGCCCACGCTCAAAGTGCCCAAAGGCACGGTGAACCTGGCGTTGAAAAAGCCGGTAACGTCCAGCGACAAAGAGCCGATCTTCGGCAAGTTGTCGATGGTAACCGACGGCGACAAGGAAGGCGGCGAGGAGAACTATGTCGAGCTGGGGCCGGGCCTGCAATGGGTGCAGATCGACCTGGAAAAGCCCTCGGAGATATTTGCCGTCTATCTTTGGCATTTCTTCCGCGAGGCGCGGAGCTATCATACGGTGATCGTGCAGGTTGCCGACGATGCCGAATTCACGAAGAATGTGCGCACCCTGTTCAACACCGACAAAGAGAATACGGCCGGCAAGGGCGTCGGCAAGGATCGCCCGTATATCGAAACGAACTTCGGGCGATTGATCGACGCCAAGGGCGTCAAGGCCCGTTATGTGCGGCTGTACAGCGAAGGCAACACGGCCAGCGACTTGAACCATTACGTCGAGGTCGAGGTTTGGGGCCGACCTGCCGAGGCGCAGTGATTGGCCGAATCGCAATAAGAGGCCGAAGCGCGCGATCGCTTTGTACTCGTGATAAGCCGGCGGGAACCTCTGGTTTCCGCGGGGAGCAGAACCGCCCCACTCGCTTGCCGACGCGCCGATGCGAAGCGGCATCGAAGGCGGCCCGCCGTGATTGGGCGACCGATTCCATTTCTTTTACGAGGGACCGACCATGAGCAAAGATCGTCGTCATCTGGCGTCGGACGTTTCGCAAGAGCACCCGCAGGGCAACTCTCTCATGCCGCACGTTGATCCAACTCAGTCGGCCGGAATCGTTTCGCGCCGCGGTTTCGTGGCGGCGGCCGCGGCGGCTGCTTCGGCGACGATCGTGCGGCCCGAAACGGCCCGCGGCTATGCGGCCAACGAAAAGGTGGCATTGGGGCTGATCGGCTGCGGCGGTCGCGGGGTGTGGATTGCCGATCTGTTCGCCCAGCACGGCGGCTACAACGTAGTGGCCGGGGCCGACTACTTCGCCGACCGGGTGAATAATCTTGTCGAAAAACTGAAGGTCGATCCGCAACACTGCTACACGGGGCTTTCGGGCTATCGCCGCTTGCTCGAAGACAAGGTGGATGCCGTGGCGATCGAGTCGCCGCCCTATTTCCATCCGGAACAGGCGGCCGCGGCCGTCGATGCCGGCAAGCACGTCTTCGTCGCCAAGCCGGTAGCGGTGGATGTGCCCGGCTGCCTGTCGATCGAGGCTTCGGGCAAAAAGGCCACCGAGAAGAAGCTCTGCTTCTTGGTCGATTTCCAGACTCGAGCCGATGAATTCTTCCGCGAGGCGCTCAAGCGAGTACACGAGGGGGCCATCGGCAAGTTCGCCTTCGGAGAGGCGACCTATCACGCTGGATTGCCGTTCGTCGCCCAAATGGCCGTGCTCAAGAAAGGCAACGATCCCGAATCGCGGTTGCGGGCGTGGGGCCTCGATCAGGTGCTTTCCGGCGACATCATCACCGAACAGAACATCCACACGCTTGATGTGGCCAGTTGGATCATGAACCAGCCGCCGGTGGCCGCTTGGGGCACGGGCGGAAGGAAGCTCCGCGAAGTCGGCTCGTGTTGGGACACCTTCACGATTACGTTCATGTATCCCGACAATGTAGGCATCGCCTTCAGTTCGCGGCAGTTCGAAGGCTACGGGTCACAGCCCGAGGGCATCCGCAACCGCATGTTCGGCACCGACGGCGTGCTAGAAACATCGTATGGCGGCCAAGTGCTCATTCGCGGAAAGAACTTCTGGCGCGGCGGCAGTTCGCCGGCGATTTACAAACAAGGCGCCGTGACGAACATCGCCGAGTTCCACGACAACATCAAAGCGGGCCGATGCGATAACCCCACCGTGCCCGAAAGCGTGCGGAGCAACCTGCTGACGATCCTCGGACGAACCGCGGCCTACAAGGGCGAGGTGGTTACGTGGGAACGGCTGCTTAAGGACGGCGAGAAGCTGGAATTCGACCTCAAGGGCCTGAAAAGCTGATCCCTTCGACGGGCGAAACGATCGGTCGCGACGGAGTGTGTCCCTCTGAGGAATACATTTCGCGCGACTGGTTCTCCAACAACCTCTGATCGACGATCGATGGCCGCTGGTTCAATCGCCGGTGTGCAGGCCGCACTCGGTTTTGGCGAACCCGCTCCATCGGCCGGCGCGTTCGTCTTGGCCGTCGGTTACCGGGCGCGTGCAGGGTTGGCAGCCGATGCTCGGATATCCCTGATCGTGCAGGGGATTGTAGGGCACGCCTTCCTCGACGATCCGTTGCCACACTTGCTTCTTGGTCCAGGCGGCCAAGGGGCTGACCTTCACCAGCCCGAACTTTTTGTCCCATCGAACGATCGGCGTGTTGGCCCGAGTAACGCTCTGGTCGCGGCGGATGCCGGTAGCCCAGGCGTCGAAGTGCGGGGCGACTCGCTGCAACACGCGAATCTTGCGATCGAAGCAGCACTGATCCGGGTTATGCACGTACACCGGGCCGCCGTGCGACTTCTCATATTCGTGAACGCTTTGCAGCGGTCGCTGCAAGTCGATGACGATGCCGTACTTCTCGGCGATGCGTTCGCGGAGTTCGAGCGTCTCGGCGAACTGGTAGCCTGTGTCGAGGTTGAACACGTACACGCGCGGCTCGATCTTGGCCAGCATCGAGATGATCACGCAGCCTTCGGGCCCCAGGCCGGTGGCCATGGTGAACCGCGGAAAATAGGTTTCGACGGCCCACTCTAAGATCTGCTCGGGCGATGCGCCTTCGAGGCGTTGGTTGTGCAGTTCGATAAAGGCCTGTTCTTCGGGCGAGGGCGTTCGAGGAACGAACTCTCCCTCAGGCTCGGGCCAAACCCGCGACGGTGCGGAAAGGGCGTTGACCAAAGTGCTGCTCGACATCGTTACTCGTTCCCGAATTGAAGTGATCGTGCTCATGATCGCTTATTTATACACTAAGAGACAAACAAAGTAAAGATTGTTTTCCGATAAACATTGTAATGTTTGTTCTTTCTGTGATATCGGATGGTCACCGGGCCCCACTTTGCGGAAATCCGTTTCCTGTTTGGTTGGCCACTGGCTAGAATAGCCAGGGCGAACGGTCCGAAACGGATTCGGCTCGGCCTTGCGTTGCGGTGGTTCCTAATCGCTGTAAATTATTGGCGTTTAGTCTATTGTGGCAATTGCGTTCTTGATCGCCTCTCAGACGCCGCCGGCCCGAACGATTCGCATGTACGAGGATCAATGATGAGCAACGCGGTGCATATTCAGTTCGATTGCCTGCCACTTCGCAGCTTTTCGCGGGTTGATGTTCCCGTCGATGCGCCTCAGGAAGACCAGGAAATGCTGGCTCGGCTTCGGGCGGCACTGGCCAAACATGGCTCGCACAACGCCTATTACCTTTGCAACGGGCAATGTGTTTTTCGCTTGACCAATCACGAGCAGATCGGCACGGTGGCGTTTCGGTTCGAGGGTACGGCCTTGACCGGACCAGACGACATGAAAACCCAAACGGTCGATCTGCGGGTCGAGTTGGAGGGCGAGGTCTGCGACTGGCTTTCGGCGGCGGCCGTCGATTGGCTTACCGAGACCGTGCGCCATGCCGTGCGGATCGAGTTCGATCGCTATATCGCCGCCGGAGACCTAGAGCGAACAAAACAGCGGGCCGAACAACTTGAGGCCGACTCGATCGCCCGGGGCGGATTCCTCGGCATGGGCTTGTGAACCCCAAGGCGCGCAACGCACCGTAACGAACGCCAAATAGGTTGGGCAATGCCACTGGCACGCGCGTCGCGCGGGCCGCCGGTAACGAAAATGATGACAGGCAACGAAGCAGGACCTTCCGGGCGCGTGTATATCGTGGGCGCCGGGCCCGGCGATCCCGATTTGCTGACGCTCAAGGGTTGGCGCTGCCTGGAAGAGGCCGATTTGATCGTGGCCGACGCATTGGTCCATCCGGCTCTCTTGATCTGGCCGCCCGGCGAAAAGCAGGTGGTCGTGCTGCCGTGCCATGCCGAAGCGTCGCAGCGAGCGGCCGTCTGCCGCCAGATCGGCGAGGCCGCCCGAGACGGCAAGACGGTGGTGCGGCTCAAGGGCGGCGACCCGGGCGTGTTCGCGCGGCTGCATGAGGAACTCGATGCGTTTCGACGCGCCGGCGTGCCCTGCGAGATCATTCCCGGAGTAACCGCGGCTTCGGCGGCCGCCGCCTTGGCCGGCATCTCGCTGACCGATGCGGCCCGGGCGTCAGCCGTGGCGTTGGTCACCGGCCACGAACGCCGCGAAAAGAAGGTGCCGCTCGACTACGCCCAACTGGCGTCGTTTCCCGGCACGCTGGTGTTTTACATGGGCATTGCGCGCGCAGGCGATTGGAGCGGTGCATTGCTCGCGCACGGCCGCGCGGCCGAAACGCCGGTAGCCGTGATTAGCCGGGCGACGACAGCCGGGCAGTTGCTCATCCGCTGCACGCTCGGGGAATTGGCCGATCGGCTCGAGCGCGAGCCAGTGGCTGCGCCGGCGGTTGTGATTGTCGGCGAAGTGGCGGGACTGATTGCCGCCGAGTCGTCGCCGCGACTGCCGTTGGCGGGCGTGCGAGTGCTGGTGACTCGGCCCGAGGGCCAATCGGCCGCGATGTGCCAACGGCTCGCCGCTCTTGGCGCCGAGGTTTGGCATCAACCGGCCATCGAGATCTCGGCGCCCGACGATTGGCAGCCGGTGGACGACGCGCTGCGACGGCTCGATTCGTTCGATTGGTTGGTGTTTTCCAGCCCCAACGGTGTTCGCTACTTCCTCGAACGGCTACTCGCCCGCGGCAGCGACGCGCGACGCTTGGCGCCCACGCGGCTGGCGGCCATCGGACCGGGCACCGCCGCCGAGTTGCGGCGCTACCACCTAGCGGCCGACCTGCTGCCCGAAGAGTTCTGCGCCGAATCGTTGGCCGCGGCATTGATCGGGGCGATTCCCCAAACGCACTCCGCGCGGCGCAGTGCTACTTTCACGCAGGATACCGGCGACGACGGCGAGCGTGCCCCCGCCGTCCGGCCTCATGCGAATCCCCGGGTGCTCTTGATCCGCGCCAGCCGTGGGCGCGACGTTTTGGCCGAACAACTCCGCGCGGCGGGCATCGAGGTCGAACAGGTTGTCGCCTACCGCAGCAGCGATGTGGCCGATCCGGAACCGCGAAATCGGGCTGCACTCGAGGCAGGCAAGATCGACTGGGTTACGGTGTCTAGCTCGGCCGTGGCCCGAAGCCTCGTGAAAATGTTCGGACCGGCCTTGCGGCGCGCCCGACTGGTCAGCATCAGTCCGATCACGTCGAAGGTGCTGATCGAACTGGGTTTTCCGCCGGACGCCGAGGCAGCCGAATTCACGCCGGCCGGTATGGTCGATGCGATTGTCGCCGCCCAGCGGCAGGCGTAGCCCGCCGGCCCGCCGCTCGACGCCGGCCTTGTCTGGCCCGTTCGGGGTCGGGGCGCGCCGTCTTCGCTTCGAGTGTTCCGCGCTGCGACACACCTGCCTTTTGAGAAAGCGGAGCGGTTTTCTCGATCGAAACGGTTATTGCCGCCGGAAGCGAACAATGCCATCATCCGCTGCCCGATCGGTCGAATCGCTAAATCTTGTCTCTCCGGCCGCAGTACGACCTAATCAACGCCCGAGCGGGGCCGACAGCCTCATTTCCCGCGGCCACCCCTGCCGATGCTCTGAAGAGAAGCAATTCTCGAGAAAACCGCGACGAACGAAAAGCGGTTCAGGTTCAAATGGGGACTGCACGCAATCGGCCGCTTCGCTCTGCCGGCGGCCGCTTTCGCAATCGGTCAGCCCCATTTCGACGAAGGGGTGATTGAACCATGTGGCGCGCATTCTTCTTGGGCATTGGGTTGTTCATGATGCTGTTGGGCGCGCAGTTCCTCGCCGTGGAAAAGGCGATTTTGCGATTCCGCGACGATCCGCCGGCGACGATGGGATTGTTCCCCTCGACCGCACCGGGGCCGAATAAGGCGATCGTCACTCAACCCTGGTGGGCATGGAGCTTGCTCTCGACCGGCGCGGTCACGTGTCTCTACTCGTTCACCATCCCGCGGCGCATCGCCGGGCAATGATGCGGCGAATGCCGCTCGGTCGAAAACCGGACACGATTTGTCGCATTGCAAGAGAAGCATTGCAATTGCGCGGGAAGCGGCGCGAGTTCTGAAGCAGCAACGTCGGCCCGAATCAACTTGCCTGCGCCGCCTCGGGCTTGCGCCCGCCGAACAGCGCGAGCTCGAAGATCTTCAGCCAACACCCCACCTCGACGAAGCCGATCTGCCGCAGCCAGCGACATTGCTCTTCCACCGGCGCCAATTGGTCGGCCGCGCGGCTGGGGCGATTGAGGAAAGCTTCGGCGATCTGCGCGCGCGACTTCTCGCCCCCGCGGCGGCGATGCTCGGCCCAAAGCGAGTCGATGAACAGCTCGTAGAACGCCTGGTGGGCCGCGGGCGACTCGCTGGCGACATGCTCCAAGTTCAGCATCAGTCCGCCGGGCGCGGCCAGTGCGAATAGCTCCGCGTAGAGGGCTTGCTTGCGGTCGTCGTCGAGATGATGAATGGCGAAGCCCGAAACAATCAGATCGAACGGCCCGCGGTCGATCACCACGGCCGTCCAATCGGGCCGGCGGAAGTCGGCCGCCCGGCACACCGCGCGTTGGGCGTCGATCCGCTGCCGCGCCTGTTCGAGCATCGTTTCCGAGAAATCGACGAAGGTTCCCTCGAGCGCCGGCATCCGCTGCATCAGCGTTCGCCCGAGGATGCCGTCGCCGCAGCCGAGATCGAGCAAGCGGCGGGCGTGGGGAACGCAATGCCGCGCCAAGCGAACCATCACGTCGATCTGCACGTCGGCCAGCGGGATGCCGCCGCGGATCTCGTCCAAGAAGGTCAGGGCCGTCTCGGCGCGTTGCCAAATATGAAGTTCTTCTGCCATGATCGCCGCCGTGTTGGTTGTTGCCAGGCCGGAGTGAGCGATGCGCACCGATGCCTCTTTTGATTTCGCGGGCCGCTACTTTGCCGCGAGCACGTTGGCCGCGCGATCGCACAGGGCCTGCGCCTCGGCCGCGGTCGGGGCTTCGGCGATGGCGCGGACGATCGGCTCGGTATTGCTCGCCCGAAGCAGCAACCAGCGGTCGGGCCATTCCAGGCGGAGCCCGTCGCGGCGATCGATTTGGGCCTCGGGAAACAGCCTGATCAGGGCCTCGATGGCCGGGCCGACGCGATCGGCCGGCAGCGGATACTTCGTTTTGATGATCTCGTAGCGGGGCAATTCGTCGGCCAAGGCGGCAAGAGGCAGGTTTCGCCGGGCCATGGCATCGAGAACCAAAGCCATGCCGACGAAGCTGTCGCGGACCAGTCCGACGCGCGGATCGATCGGACCGCCGTTGCCCTCGCCGCCGAAGACCGCCCCGTGTTCGAGCATGGCATCCACCACATTCGCCTCGCCCACCGGCGCCCGATGAATCGGTACCCCATGCCGACGGGCGATATCTTCGTTCATGCGGCTGGTGGCCGTGTTGATGACGATCGGCCCGCGGCGCTGCGATAAGATGTGCTCGGCGCAAAGGGCCACGGTGTATTCCTCGCCGATGTAGCGGCCGTTGTGGTCGATCAGGGCGAGCCGATCGGCGTCGGGATCTTGGCAGAAGCCGACATCGGCCTCGGCCTCGACCACCGAACGCGGCACGTCGGCCAGGTTCTCGGCGGTCGGTTCGGGCGGGTGCTCGAATTGGCCGTCGCTCTGTTCGCCGCGGACGATCAACTCGCAGCCGAGTTCTTCGAGCAACCGCCGTCCGAGCACCGCGCCGGCGCCGCGGTTGGCGTCGAGCAGCACGCGGAACCCGCGGCGATAGATGCGATCGACATCGACCAGTTCGAGCACGGCGTCGAGGTGCCTGCGGGCCGGATCGGTCATCGTTTCGCGCGCCCCGAGGCGATCGTAAGCCGCCCAGTCGAATTGGCCGGCGCGATACGATGCGAGCACGGCCTGACCGTCGCCTTGAGGCAACACGCGGCCCTGGGGCGAAAACAGCTTCAGTCCGTTGTACGGCAGCGGATTATGGCTGGCCGTAATCTGGATGGCGCCGGCCGCCCCGAAATGTCGCACGGCTACGCCGACGGTGGGCGTGGCTTGCACGCCCAAGTCGGCTGTGGGTCGGCCCATCGCCTGTAGTGCGGCGTGAACAAGCTCGGCGATCATTCGGCCGCTGCCTCGCCCGTCGCGGCTCACGAGAATAACGCCCGGCGGGGCGGCGGCGGCAAAAGCGGCCGCATAGCGGACGACGACTTCGGGCGTTAACGATTCGCCAACGATTCCCCGAAGCCCGGACACGCTGATTATCGGTTGAGCACTCATCGCAATACCTGGGCAAAAACGGTATTATTGATCGTTCAGAGCAGAATGCAAACAGGGGCGTCCGCCGGCGCAGTGCGAAAAGAGTTTCATTCGACGTCCGACTCGCAGCAACGCGGGCGGCGCAATGGGCCAAGAAGCGATCAATTGAACCTTCGACCGAATAACAAAGATCGACCGAAAATGACCAACGCCATGAGTTTCGATTCAACCGCAGTGCTGAAGATGTTGGAGGAGGCGGCCGCGGCAGGCAAATTGACCCCGCGGGCGGCCGAAAACGTGCGCCACTGGCTTACCGCTCCGCATCTGGCCGAGTTCGCCCCGGCCACGGCCGAGCATGTGCAGCAGGGTCGTTGGGAAGAGTTGGAGGCAGCCTTCTGGACGACGATCCCGTTCGGCACCGGCGGGCGTCGCGGACGGCTGTACCCGATCGGTTGCAATGCCATCAATGCGCGAACGATCGGCGAAAGCGCGCAGGGGCTGGCCGACTATGTGCTCGATCATCTCGCCCGCTTGGGCGCTGCGCCCGCCGCCGAGCCGCCCGGCTGCGCCATCGCCTACGACACCCGTCATCGCTCGCGCGAATTCGCCGAGCTGTGCGCCGAGATCATGGCGGGCAACGGATTCAAGGTATGGTTCCTCGACGGCTACCGCAGCACCCCGGAGCTGTCGTTCGCCGTGCGTTTCAAGCGGTGCGCCTGCGGCATCATGATCACGGCCAGCCATAATCCGCCCAGCGATAATGCGGTGAAGGTTTACTGGTCTTCCGGCGGGCAGTTGCTTCCGCCGCACGATGCCGACTCGATCCGCCGGATGCAGGAAGTAACATGGATCAAGCGAACGCCCTTCGACGAGGGGCGCGCGCAGGGACTGATCGAGTACTGCCAAGAGGAGGTCGATGCCGCCTTCACCGCGGCAGTGCTCAAGCAGTCGCGGCCCGGGCCGAGAGACTTGAAGATCATCTACTCGCCGTTGCACGGGGTGGGCGCGTCGGCGGTGTTGCCGGTGCTGTCGGCCGCCGGTTTCGCCGATGTGGAACTGTTCGGCCCCCATGCCGAACCGAGCCCCGACTTCCCCAACGTGCCCAACCATGTGGCCAATCCGGAGAATGCGGCCGTGTTCGACACGATGATCGAACGTGCCCGCGCGACCGGGGCCGACTTGATCTTGGCCACCGACCCCGACTGCGATCGGCTCGGCTGCGCTGCGCGCGAAACGCCCGCGCCAAGCGCCCCCTGGCGCACACTGACCGGCAATCAGCAGGCGGCACTGCTGGCCGATTACTTGTTGACGCGCCACCAACGCGAAGGCACGTTGCGGCCGGAGCTTTATTTGGTAAAGACGCTCGTCACCACCGAGTTGCTGCGGAAGGTCGGCGACGCCTACGGCGTGCGGACCTCGGGCAATCATCAGGTGGGCTTCAAGTACATCGGCGGCGAGATCGATCGGCTCGGACCGGCCGACTTCGTCCTGGGGGCCGAAGAATCGTACGGATTCCTCATCGGCGATCATGCCCGCGACAAAGACGCCGCCGTGGCCGCCCTGGTGCTGTGCGAATTGGCCGCCGAGTTGAAGCAGCAGGGGCGAACGTTGGTGCAACAGCTCGAAGCTCTTTTCGTCCGCTATGGCGTTCACAGCGAGTCGCAATTGAACGTGCAGATGCCCGGCGAAAAAGGAATGGACGACATGCGGGCATTGATGGAGCGCCTGAGGCAAACGCCGCCGCAACAGATTGCCGGCATGAAGGTCGTCCGCATCCTCGATTACAAGGCGCAGTTGGTTTGGGAACCGGGCGAAAAACCCCTGCCCTTCGACGGCGCTCGCGGCGATATGGTTACGCTCGAACTGGACCGGCCGGGCAATGCGGTGGCCGTGCGGCCCTCGGGCACCGAGCCGAAGGTGAAGTTCTACATGTTCGCCTGCGATTCGCCGACGGCAGGCCCAGTGGCCGAGGTCTGCCGCGCGCAAACCGAGCGGTTGGCCGCCATGGAGGCCGACTTGCGGAAGATCGCCGCGGGCAAGCAGTAGGTGCAACTGCAAAAAAGCCGGGCGGCAGGGCCGCCGGCCGGTCGGTGCTGCCGCACCCGGATGTCAACTCGCTCCCGTTGGTCGCTGAAGTGATCGCCGAGACAAGAGTGATGAGATTAGCGTTTCGGAAAGCGGTGTGAGTCGGCAGGGCATGCCGTGCGGCACTGCACCGTCGGCAACTGCATTCTCAATTGCGCGGGCCGATTCAGCCGCTTTAGTGCGCCTTCGTCCCGTCGCCGAACCGACGGCCACCGGCCGACCACTGGCCTTGCCGCACCGTCCGGCGGCCGCCCTATCCCTCGAAGCAAGAAGATCGGAAACGCTATGAGCACCGGGCTTGCGTGGTGCGCGATCGGCCGGACGATGCTCGGGCTGGGCGGGCTGCTTTGGACGCACTCGCCTTTTTCGTTCTTGAATGATCTCGATAAGATCATCCCTACTGTCTTGGCCGCGCTAGCACTGTTGACCATGGTGGCCGTGGTAGGGCATGTGATTTGGCTGGCCGTCGCCGCCGTGTTCCGTCTGGTGTTCGGCCGGTCGGCTCCGGAAAAGCGGCTTTCGCCCGAGCAGTCGCAGTGCCTCTTTTGCGGTCGGGTGGTCGGCAAGGGCGATCGCCGCTGCGCGTATTGCGGCCGAGACTTGCTGGGCACGGCCGCTGAGGAATGGAACGATCTGAAAGCGGTTTTCCGGCAACTGAAGCGATGGCGGCGCACCGGCCGCATTTCCGAAGCGGAACAGATCCGTTGGCACCAATGGCTCGAAGCGCGGCGCAGCGAACTGCTTGCGGAAGGCCGCAGCGAACATGCTGCGCCATCGGCGGCGCCACAGTCTTTCTCGAAAGTTCAAGCGCCGAACGAGCAGCCATCGCCCGATCGTTCACAGCAAGAAGGACAAGAGCAAGGCGAAGAGATCGTCGTTGCCGAAATGGTGCCCGACGAGCAGGTGCCTGCGTCGGGCCCGGCGCGCCCCTCGGACGGCGCGTCGAAGCGGCCTGCCGTGCCGCCACTTCGGCTCGAGCCGCTAACTGCCGGCGGTTCGCGGCGCGGTTCGACCCGGGCAATTGATTCGGACGAAACGCGTCCCGCATTCGACGAACGATCGGCCGCCGCAGCGCCCGTCGAGCCGGCAGCCGCGCGAACATGGGTCGATTGGTTCTCGGGCTTTCTCGAACAGCGAAACATCCGCTGGGGCGAGGTGATCGGGGCCGTGCTGATGGTCGGCAGCGCGGTGGCGCTGGTGATCAGTCTTTGGCAAACGCTGCAAGAGATTCGCTACTTTCCCTTCTTCTTTTCGGCGGGATTGGTGGCGGCGATCTTCGCGGCCGGGCTCTACACCCATCGGCGATGGCGATTGCAGGCCACCAGTTGCGGTCTGTTGGGCGTGGCTGCGCTGCTGACGCCGTTGGCCTTCGTCGCCTTGGCCGGCCCGCTGTTCGACGCGGCTCGGCCCGACTACACCGCGATGGGTTTGTCTCTGGTAGTGGCGGCCGTGTTGGCCGTGTTGCTCGAGCGGTCGGGTAAGGTGCTGGCGCCGAGCCTGCGCGGCCCGTTAACGTGGGGCGTGATCGGCAACAGCCTGTGGATCGTCTTTTCGTCGGCTTGGCCGAAGACGGCGGGCCAACCGGCGTGGAGCGCCGGCTGGAATGATCCGCATTGGGCGGCCGCGGCCGTTGGCTCGGGGCTGTTTCTCTCGGCCCTGGGGTGGGCGGCAACCACCGCGCTGCGCCGGCGGTTGTTGCGCAGCGAAGGCGCCTCGTTGCTCAATGTGCTGGGGCTTTCGGTGTTCGCGTTGATCGTAATGCACGGCGTTCTCTTGGCGCGCTGCGCGAATGCGGCCGCGCTGGCCGAGGCGCTGCGTCTGCTGGCCCCGTTGGCAACTGTGAGCGCGGGCGCATGCTTGGCGATGGCCGTGGCGGTTCATCGCGCCGGGCGCAGCGGCCGCGAGTCGGCCTTGGTGGGGATTGTCGCCCAAGTGGTCGGGTATTCGTCGGGCGCGGTGATGGTGCTGGGTATTGCGGCTGCTTGGCCTCAGCCGGCCGACATGCTCGCCGTGGCGGCATTCAACGCCGTTGTGCTTGCCGCGGTGGCGATTGGGCTGCGCGTGCCGCTGTTGATCGTGCCCGCAATGCTCTGCACCGCCTGGGCCGCACTGCTGCTGTTCCATCTTTGGGACGGCCGACCGCCGCTTCCTTGGCGGCTGGGACCCGAGGCCGCCTTCGACCCGCACACGCAGCCGCGCGACTTGATCGGCGATCTGCACGTCGAGCTGCTTCTGCTTCCTTGGCGGGCGCGGTCGGTGCTGGTGTGGATCGGGTTGCAAGCCGTCTTTCTGGCAGCGGCCGAAGCAGTGGGGCGATGGCGACGGGCGGCGGCCGCGCGCTGGTTGCAGCGCGGGGCGGCCGCAGCGATGGCCCTGACCTTGGCAATTGGGCTGTTCGAGTCGCTTCGCTTCGGCGACGACCGGGCGCTGAGCGTGGGAGCAATGCTGGCGGCTGCGTTCCTGGCTGCACCGGCTGCCGTTCGCGGAGCCGACCGATCGTGGGGAATCTTGCATCAATTGGGGCTACTGGCCGCGGCCGTTGGCGGTGTGTGCTGGTTGGCCCTCAATCGCGGCTGGGCAGCGGATCCCGGCGAGTTGACGCGGCCGATCTGCTTGCACGCCTTCGCGACGACCTTCGGTTTGTTGTGCGTAGTGTGGATCGCGATGGAGTGGATCGCCGGCCGGCCGGACTGGCTGCGTCGGCTGCTTGAGCCGAGGGCTTCGGGCAGCGATCGGCCGTCGCCCGACCGCGATGCTCGGCCCGCATTCGACGCCGAGAAAACCCCGCACGGTTTGATTTCGAAGCTGCCCGGGGCACGGCAAATGCTTGCGCGCGCGCCGGGGCTTTTGGGCGACACTCCGCTTGCCCGCTGGCTGCCACATGCGGTTGTTGCGGCTGCGACGGCACTTTGCGCCGCGTCGATCGCCGCCTCCGCTTGGGTCGAGTGGGTCGAACCGCGTGCAGCCGTCGATCGCTGGGCCGCAAACGGATATGCCGCAATTCGAGCCGAGTTCTTCGGCACGACGGCACTTTGGCCGCTGGCCATCGGGGGCGTTCTCTTCCTAATGCGGCGCGCGGTCCGCTTCCGCCCACTCGATGCCGTCGCTGTTGTTTTGCTCGTGGGCATGACGGCCACGGCGGCGGCCGTGTGGACGGGCGACCCGCCCGACGCCGCCGCGCAAACCGCATCGGTCGGCGTGTCCGCCACGGCGGCCTTGCCCAACTCCGTCACCTCGGTCGCTGCGCCTGCCTCGACCAACGCGACCGCCGCTGCCGCTTCAACCCAATCAGCCGCGGCGACCAACGCATCTGCCGCGGCCGCGCCGCAAAGCGATCCACTCAGCCGGCCGGACGATCCGCACGAGGCAAACGACGACCTACCGCCTCGCTTTCGCTCCCCGACGCTGCCGGCCGTGATGCCGGCATGGGCATGGTCGATGGGGCTGGGGTTTGCCGCCTTGGCGGCAGTGTTCACGTTGTGGAACGATCGGCGTTTAGCAGGGAGATGGCTCTGTGCGCGTCCGGCCCGCTCCAAAACCGGGCCGATCGAGAACGTCTTTTGGTGGTCGGCCGTATTCGTCTTGGCCGTGCCGACCGCTGTTGCGGCCCTGCTGGTGGCGATGAATCATCTGCTGGGCAATCAGGCCACGCCCGTCCCGCCGGCAATCCATCGCATCTTTGGCAATTATTTCTCCGTCGGCACCGTGGCTGTTCCGTGGGCGCTGTTGGCCGCGGGCACGGCCGCTGCCGCATGGCGTTGGCGCCGCGATTCGATCGGCGGCGTTGCCGGGCTGTTGGTGCAAATCGGCGTTGTGTTGGGCTACTTGGCGCAGCGGGTCGCCGTGGCGGCTCATCCGTTCACTTGGACCGCTGCCAAGCATGCCTTGCTTCTCGCCGTCACCGCCGGAGCAATTTGGGGCTTGGCCGTTGTCGGCGTTTCGTGGGCGGCTTCGCGGCGAAGCAAAGCGCGCGGCTGGAACGGCTCGACCGATTCGGCAGGGCTCGTCAGCTTCGGTGCGTGGACGCTGCTGCTCTTTGCGATTTCGATTGGGGTGCGTGTCGGTTTGGTGCTGGCCGACCGCGGCCCGGTGCCCGTCGCCTGGCTCGACATCGTCGCATTTGCCGCGGTCGCCCTGGCCGCTGCGACGATCGCGGTGCGGCACGGTGCAAGCGCACTGGCGGCCGTGGCGTACTATGCCGCACTGACGGCGCTGCTGATGACCATGACCGCGCGCACCGATAGCGGCGCGCTGTTCGTTTGGAAGCTCTGCGGCGCGCTGGCTTCATTCGTGTTGGTCATGGCGCTGAGCGGCTGGTTCGCACGACGCGGCCCCTTTTCGCAGTGGTTCGCCGCGCTCGACGCGGCTCGGTGCCGATTCGCTGCGCCACGGTCCGCGCCGCGCGCGGCCAATTCCCCAACCAATGCGACGGCGGATTCGATAGGCGATTCGACAACCGCCGAATCTCGAGGGCCGGCCTCTGCGCGAACGACGTATGCCGAGAACGATGGCAGCGGCCGACGGGCCGTGCTCGGCGACAGCGATTGGTTCACCGCATCGCAATCGCTGTGGGCGTTGTTAGCGGCTGCGCTGGCCGCGGCAGTAGCCTGGGAACCGCGTTTCGATCTGCCCTACGGCGCCGAGGGCATTGCCGGTTTCGCAGGACGGCTAGCGGGCGTGGGAGCGGCGTTGATCTTGGAGGCGGCCGCCGTGGTGATGGCCTGGGCATCCGCCGGAACACAGCGGCGATGGTGGCAGGTGGCCGCGGTTTTGAGCGTCGTGCTGACCACAACCTGCTTCGGCTGGGCGAGGCTTCCTGTCGATCCGGAATCCATCGAGGCGGCGGCTCCGCGGCTGCACCGATTGGTGGTGTTGCTGTTGACAACGACGCTGATGAGCTGCGCGTCGTGGTTCTCTTCGCGGGTATGGACTCGTCGGCCCGCTTGGATCGACCCGTGGACGGCGGCTGCGGAAATCGCCCTGCCCGGCATCGCGTGGGCCGCGGCCGCAACGCTGGTGTTGGTTGTTTGCGGCGAGTTCGGGTTGTGGTGGAACAGGGGCGTGGTTCCGATGGCGGTTTGGGCTTCGCTCACGGTTACCGCAGCGATGGTGGCCGCGGCGATTGCCGCCGTGGCCTGGGCGGTTTTCTCGGACGACCGCCATCCAGACGAGTACGAACGCAAGGCGGCCGTGTATGCCGCCGAAGCGATCGTCGGCCTAGTCGGCGTTCATCTCTACTGGTCGATGCCTTGGCTCTTCTCTTCCGGTTTGGTGCGTCAGTACTGGATGGCGATCGTGGTCGTCGGCGCGATGGTCGGCTCTGCGCTGGCCGAGTTGTTCGCCCGACGGGGACTCGCCGTTCTTTCCGAACCGTTGGAGCGCACGGCCATGCTCGCGCCTCTGGTGCCGGCGCTGGCGTTTTGGCGAGGTCAACCCTGGGGAGCCGAAACGTATTATCTCGGCGGCGCCAGCCCGATCATCTGGTTCATGATGGGCGGTTTCTACACGGTGCTGGCCGCACGGCGCGGTTCGCTTTGGCTTTCGGCCGCCGCCGTGGTGACGGGCACGGCCGGGCTGTGGGTGCTTTGGCATGGTTTCGATTGGCGGTTCGCGCGGCATCCGCAGGTGTGGTTGATTCCGCCGGGAATCATGCTGTTGGCCGTCGAGCGGTTGCAACGCGGCCGCCTGACCGACGCGGGCCGGGCGTCGCTCCGCTATTTAGCGCTGACGGTCATCTACGGCTCGTCGTTGGTCGAGTTCTGGCGATTGGTCGATGCGTCGTGGGCGCCGGCGCTGATCACGATCGGTCTGTGCATTGCCGGCGTGTTGGTGGGCATCTGGCTGCACTTGCGGTCGTTTCTGGCCGTGGCCAGCGGGTGCCTGCTTCTGGCGCTGGCGCGGCTGCTCTATTATGCCGCCTTCGAGCAAGGGCGGATGTGGCTGTTCTGGGGATTCTGCTTGTTGGCCGGGGCCGGGATGATTGCGCTGTTCGCCCTCTTCGAAAGCCGGCGCGAACAATTTGCCGCCGCGGTCGATCGTTTGCGGCAATGGGACGATTGACATTGACCGCAGGCTTGCGGTTGCGCAACGGGCGGCGGGGCCGCTATGGAGCGCATCGAGTTACGGATATACTGGTGAAGCTGCCCAAAAAGGAAAAGCCGTTCGGCCTGCGGTGTGCGCGCTCGGCTGGAGCGGTTTGCTCATGACCGCCCTGCCCGTTGCGCTCAACCGTTGACTTCGGGCTTCGCGGAACATTGGCTGGTGCGGAGCCGTTGCGAGGGTTCATCGTGGCGAAAATCCTGAATCGTCTTTCCGCCGAGGTTCAACAACTGGTCCGGGACTGCCTGGGCTATCTGAATCTCTCCGGCGGAACGTTTGATCCGACATTCTATGCGAACCTCAACGCCCTGTTCGCCCATTTCGACAAACGCAAGTCGGAGCTGACCGTTTCCAGGCTTCACCAATGCTTGCTGGAAGGATGCACCGCCTTTGCCGGCGATGGCCGGGCATTTGCCGATTTGTCGCAAGCTCGCGCGGCAATCGAGCTGGTGTTCAATCATTTGTTGCCGGCTTATCGGGAGTTTCATGCCGACCTCTTGTCGCATCTTTCCGACGGGCAGCTCTTTCGCCCGTTTTTCATTGCGCGGGCATTCGAGCACGCTTTGCGGCAGGGGCCGCCCTGGACGGATCGCGAACGGATTGTCGCCGGGGCGCTGCACGGGCTGAACGACTATGTCGGTTATCGGCCCGTGGCCGTGCTGCACGACGACCGCAAAATGGAACCGTACGCCCACGAATGGGTTTGCCCGATGCCGCTGTACGTAAAGGGCGCGGGCGTAGAGCACGGCCCATACGCGCCGCTGGTGGAGCGAGCATTGGCGATTCTGTCGGAAACGCCGGCTGATATCCTCTTTCAAGCATTTTTCGATGTCGAGTTGCTCGACGAGCTGTCGGTGGATCCGCGCGCCTACGACTTCCAGCATCCGAATCACAAGCGGGCGAATTATTTGTACGGCCAGTGGGATTTGTCGCACCTCGACCTTTCCGGCCGTTCCCGGCGATTCGTCGTGCATGACGTGCTGATCGAAACGCTGTTGAATTGGGTAACCAGTCAAAGAAAGCAGAAACGCGAAGAGCTGTTGTTCGAGGCGGCGGCCGTGTTGGCCGGAACGATGCTGATGGGCTCGGGCGTCAGCGGCAATCGGCCCGACGCCCACGATTCGACGGTGACGGCAACGACCATCCTTCAGCGGATTGCCGACTACCGCGACGCCTTTTACGAGCGGCTGCTCGAGCGCGTTCCGGGCGACCACGGCGAGCGGCTGCGGCGCGAGGCGATCGAACACCAGCAGCCCTTCGGGGCGGTGCGAAAACAGTTGAATCAAGCGGTTCTTCGCCGCCGCGCCTTGCAAATGCAGCAGTCGGCGCTGGCGGAGTTGTACGCCGAGATGAACTATCCGACGCGGGCGATGCATGAGGCCGAAACGGTGCCGGCCGCTTCCGTACGAATGAGAACCCAGATTCTCTGCCGCTGCGTGGCCGTCGATGAAGACATCAACGCCGGGCGCCTCGCCGAGGCGGCCGCCGCTTTGCCCGAGATCGAAGCGCTGATCCAGCGGGCCATCGAGTGCGGCGCCCTGATCGATCCTTGGAACATTTTGGGGTTCGGCGGGCAATACAGCCTGTTCAGCGGGCCGGAAAACAGCATCAACGACGACCGGGTCGATGACCTGATCGATTTGGTCAGCTCGGTCTTCGAGTTGTATGTGTCGCTGCAAACGGCTGCCGCGGCCGCGGGCGATCACACCCTGAGGCGGCAGGCAGCCGCGTTGCTCGAACGCTGGAGCAATTGGTGGCGAAAATACGCCACGACCGAAGTCAGCAGCGTGCGCCGCCTTTCGGGACCGGAAATCTGCGAAGCCGCCCACCACGTGGCCGACGCCCTCAGCGCATGGCATCAGGCGGGCGCGGCGGCCGGCGATGTGGGTTTTTGGCGCGGCCATGTCGAGTTGTTCGGCAATCCGCAGGCGTACAGCCTGGTCTTGTCCGAGTTGTTGCGCCGTCACGATGCCGCGGCGTCGATGGCGTTGTTGGTCCATTGGCTCAGCCGGCACGAAGAGGTCGATTTGAACGACGACGAGTCTTCGTTCACCGGCTATGCCTTGGAATGGATGGAACGGTTGTGGCGTCCGGCCGAAAGCGATGCTGTCGGCGCCCAGCGATCAATGGCCGAGCGTTGGCAACTGGCCGTCAAGTTCCTCGACTTCCTCGAAGCCAATGCCGACGACTACTGGCGGGCGCCCTCGTTGGATTGGTCCATCGCCCTGGAGCGCGACGATGACGCCGCGCTCGACCGCATCGACGACATGCTCGAAGAGTTCGGCGACCGCGAGCTCGGCGAAGGCGGATGGAGCGAATCTCTTTCGTCGGCGTACGACGAAATGACCTTTCGCGACAGCGCCGACGACGGCGTCGAAGGCGAAACGCACGAGTTCGGCCCGTCGGCCTTAGAGCAGGAACTGCTCGCGGTGATCGGCGAGGTGAGCGAACGGCTCGAGTTTCTCAACGCGGTGGCCGAAATGTGGCGCGGCGCGGCGCTGGCCTCGCTGCCGGCCGCCGACCAATTGCCCGGACGCGACGATACCTTGCGGGCGTGGCGGATCCAGGCCGAGCGCAACGCCAAGGAACTCGACGAGATTTTGGTGCGCGTCCATCGCAGCCGAATTCCGCAGCCGCGGGCGAGTCAGGCGGCTTTGATGGAATACGATCGCCAGCGAAGCATCAAAGAATCGCTCGTGGAAGAGCTGATCCGCGCCTGCGTCGAAATGCGCGATACGGCGCGGATTCTGGCGGCTGCACAGCATCGGCTCGACCACGGGGCGTCCGCCTCGGCGGCGGAACAATCGCTGATCGCTCTCTTGCATGCCGCCCTCCGCGGAGACGCCGCGGCCGTGCGCGATCGTTGGCCGGAAGTCTTCGACACACTGCGGAATGAACAGCTCTTGTATTTGCCGCCCGCTCGGGGCGGAAGTCCGCACCGCGTCGTCGTCGTGCGCGGGCTGCATTGCATTCTCCGCCGCTTGGTGACCTACCTGCCTCGTCTCGGCTTGCTTTTGGAAACGCGCGATCTGCTCTCAGCGATCAATATGATCGAGTTCACCCATTCGATCGGGCCGGGCGCGATCACCGAGTTCGATCAACTGTTTCGCGCCGGGTGCGAGGCGATCTGCCGTTGCGTCGTCGAATCGCGCGCAACATGGACGAAAATACGCGGGGCGAATCGGGCCGACGAGCGGCTGCTCGATGTCCTCGACGAGATCGTCGGCTCGCTGACGCAGCTCTGGTTGTTGCACAGCAATACGATGCGCCTTTCGGTGGTCGAGCTCTTGAACGACGAAGACCTTTGGCGCCAAGTGCGGCAGTTCATCGAACGCTACGGCGGAGAACTGTTCTTGCAGCAGTTCATGTACTTCGGCAACCTTCGCGCGATCTTGCTGCAAGGCGTCGAGCAATGGTTGAACGCCTTGGAGGAAGACACACCCGAGGAGGAACGGCCGCTGCTGTTGCGCGACTTGGGACGGCGGCTTTCGCAAAAAGAAGCCGTGGACCGCCTGGAACTGATTATCGAATCGGTCGTGGAGAACTACGGCGCGTACATCGACTATAATTCGTCAACCACTCAGTCGGACCGCGGCGAACGGCTCTACACCCTGCTCGACTTTCTCCGGCTTGTGGCGCGGTTCAATCGTGTCATTTGGAACTTGGAGCCGGTGGTGATCGCGCATCGAGTGCTGCTCGAACAGGGATGCCATGATGACGCCGCCGCTTGGCGCGAAGAGTTTTATTACCGCACGGAAATCATCCGCAGCGATTATCGTCGCGAGTATCAGTCGCTGGTCCGCGAGCACGGAATGACGCTGGCGAGCGTCTCCCAGCAGATCGAATTCGGAATCCCCGCGATGGTCGAAACCGCCCGACTGCGCGCCGCGGTGGCGGCGGCCGTGCGCGCCCCGAACCGAAATGAAGAAAGCAAAGAAGCCGGCAATCTGCAAAGCATTGTCGACCGATTCAAGTTCATGAACACCGGCACGGGCGTCGAACTGCCCGGTTGGCTCGCGGCTCTGGAAGACGAATATTCGCGTCAGTCGGATATTCAAGAACTCGGCATCGATCCGAAGGCAGCCGATCCCCTCTTGCATCTGCCCCAAACTCTTTTGCCGCTGAAGACCGTCAAACAGATCGCGCGCAAATTCTGGTCGATCGATTGATTCTCACGCGGCAGAGGACACTCTTCGTCCGAACGCGCGTTGCTGCGGCGCGGGGCCGGTCGGCCCTACGCGCAAACGTGGCAATTCGCTCCGGGTTCGCTTCCGACCGCGGCAGTGCATCCCGCCGCCCATGCTCGGCCGGTGCCGACCGATCGTTTTTTGTCAGCCTTGGCTGGCATAGGGCAGCGGCAACGTGGTTCTCCGCAGTTCATCGGAAGGATCGACCGTTCGTATCGAACATACGGCTCAACACCCCTCGGCGACCGAGACGATTCTTCATCCCCCTCTACTTCCTCCGCGCATCGTTCTTGCCGACAAGCTAAGTTTTTACGTCAATCGGAACACCAACGCGGGGCGGGATCAGAGCCAATGAACACCGCGGAACTCAACGTACTGCTTGTGGACGACGAGCCGCTGATGCTCCGCATTCTCGGCCGCTGGCTCGAAGGACGCGTGGCCGGCATCCGACTTGCCGCTGATGGCGAGCAGGCGTTACGGATGATCGAGGCCGAGTGCCCCGACGTGATCATCACCGATTGGGAGATGCCGCGACTCAACGGGCTGGAACTGTGTCGCACCGTCCGCGAGCTGGATCTTCCGCATTACGTGTATATCTTCTTCCTCACGGCGCGGAACTCGCACGAGGAGATCATCGCGGGCCTCGAGGCCGGGGCGAACGACTTTCTGGCAAAGCCGATCCACCAAGGCGAGCTGATCGCTCGGCTCCGCGCCGGCACGCGCGTGCTCGAATTGGAACGCCGGCTGAGCCGTTTGGCCAGCACCGATCCGCTGACGGGCCTGTTCACGCAACGGACCTTCTACGAACACCTCGAAAAAGAATGGGCCCGCGCGCAGCGCTTTCATCTGCCGCTTAGTTGCGTGATGATTGATCTCGACTATTTCAAGCGGATCAACGACACGCACGGGCACCCGGCGGGCGACACGGTATTGCGATCGTTCGCCGATCTGCTGCGTCGCCACAGCCGACAAAGCGACATCGTCTCGCGTTACGGCGGCGAGGAGTTCTGCGCGCTGCTGCCGGAAACCAACGAAGAACAGGCGGGCCTTTGGGCCGACCGGCTGCGCCGCGCGTTGGCCGATCACCCGATCGACATCGGCGACAAGCAATTGATCGTTACCGCCAGCTTCGGTGCGGCCCAACGCTACGACGACACGACCACCGCGGAGCAACTAGTCGATTTGGCCGACCAGGCGCTGCTGACCGCCAAGCGCGCGGGGCGCGACCGCGTGGTCCGGTTCGCTCAATTGGCCGGCGAAACCGATCTCGAATCGGCCGAATCGCAAGAGGCCCTGTTCCGCGGCGTCTTGGCCCGCCATGTGATGACGCCGCTGGTCGCCTGCATCCATCAAGACGAGATCGTCGGCCAGGCGGCCGACTTCCTCCTGCGACTGCGGCTAAGTTCGACGCCGGTGGTGGATGATAACGACAAGCTCGTCGGTGTTCTTTCGGACAAAGACCTGATGGCCGCCATCGTGTCGCTCGATTCGTGGCAGCGGCCGGTGCGCGAGATCATGAAACCGAACGTGATCTGCTACGAAGAGAACACGCCGGTGCGCACGATCTACGAGTTCCTCTGCCGCGTGTCGCTTCGCCGAGTGGTGATTACCAACGAAGGCCGTCCCACCGGCGCGATCAGCCGCAGTTCTTTGATTCGCTGGTTCCGCAACCTGCTCATCAGCCGCGGGCTGCTGACCGACCACGAAAGTTGGCAAGTGGCCGACACCGAACCCCAATCGGCGCGGCGCCGCGTTGCCGAAACATCGCACGAGCTGGCCGAATTGGCAGCCCGTCTAGGCGCAGCGGCCATGGCCGATTCCGCCGAGGACATCGGCCCGCTGGTCGTCGGCAGCGCTACCGGCATGCAATCGCTGGTAACCGATCTGCTGGCCTACTCTCGCTATGTGAGCGGCAACGGGTCGGGCCTGGGCGCGATGGCCGTCGGTTCCGGCGGTATCAGCATCGATTGATCCGTTGGCCGTCGGCAACGACCCGAACGTTGTCGGGCGGCCTATTTGCGACGGCCATTCCGGGCCGAACCGCTACGCTGTCACTTCGGCGATGCGGACCCATGCCTGCCGCCGAGCCGAGCGCCGCACGGCTTCCAGTCGCTGCTCGAGTTCGACTCCGCGATGCAGGCTCGGCTCCGCCTGTTTGCCGGCCGCCACCGCCTGCAAAAAATTCGCCAGCGCGGCCACGTGCCCTTCAAGCCAGCCGATCGGGGCCTTCGGGCTTGGGAACCCGGTGCCGGGCGGGGGAAAACGGCGGCCCACGGCGAGCCGCGTCCATCCAGCCGATTCAAGCGGCGCGGCACGGGTTCGTTGGGCATCGTAGTATTCGCAGTGGTGGGGGTCCATGCTGTTGTACCTCAACGCCCCCGCGGTGCCGTGCAGTTCAACGCGAAGCTCGTCTTCACAGCCAGTGGACACTTTGCCCGCGGTAATCACGCCGCACGCGCCGCCGGCGCTTCGCGCGAGCATCATCACTTGGTCTTCGGCATCGACCGCGCGGGTTTCTCTGCTGCCGGCCGCAACCGGACGCGAGGGGAAGACCGTTCGCTGTTCAGCCATGACCGCGTCGAGCGGCCCAATGAGATATTCGACCAAATCGATGGCATGCACGGCCAAATCGGCCAACACGCCGCCGCCCGCCGCAGCCGAATACTTCCATCGCCACGGGGCGTTCGAATCGGCGCTGCCTCCATGCAGGTAGAAGGCCCGGAACTCGAGCAACTCGCCCAGTGCGCCCGAGTCGGCCAGTTGTTTCATGGTCATCACGGCCGGATAGAAGCGATAGTGCAGCGTCATTTGCCCAATGCCCGACCAAGCGGGCAAGGCCGCGGCCACGGCGGCCGCCTGCGTCCAATCGGCCGTCAGCGGTTTGTCGCAGTAGATATGCTTCTGATGCGCCAGCGAGGAAAGCAGGGCTTCGGCATGGCGCGCATTAGGCGTGCAGATGTGAACGATATCGATGTCGTCCGCCTCGGTGATCTGGCGGAAATCGGTCGCCGGCTCGGCGCCGAGCATCTCGGCCGCGGCACGAGTCGATTCGGGCCGGCCGGCCAGCACCCGAACAATCCGGCCGGCCGCCGGCGCCGGGTTGTAAAACCAGCGCAAGGCCTCGTAGGCATAGGCGTGAACCTTGCCGATGAAACCGAACCCAAGCAATCCAACGCGATAGTTCGTCATCGTTGTCGCACCGTCAAGCTATTCGATTCCGATGGGAATTGCCCCCTGCCGCGGCGGCCGGCGTGCTCCCTCGAAGCGAGGCACAACTGCCGACCATACCGTCCTGACGCACCCGGCCTATCGGGTTTCGTTGAACCAAGCGATGCCTTTGGCTCGAAGAGTCAGCGGATTTACGTCAACACGATTTGAGAAGGTCATTGAAGCTTTTCCCGTCGCCTGCCGGAATGTGTGCTGCGAGAACGAGAAGGCCGCCGTTGGTCGTACCGGGCCGACAAGCGGCCCGGCGCGATTCCGAAACACCATCGACGCACCGCCGCTGACGAACCGAGAAGACCGCCGGCCCGCCCGTCGCCGCCGCGACCGGCCGAGAATCGTCGTTGGCCGTGTTTAGGGCCGATGGCAGCCGTGCTACAGCAGCGTTTCGAGCAGCAGCCGCAATTTGCGCAGCTCGCCGAGATGATCGATATCGTCGCTCGGTGCAATATCGACGCACAGAGCGCGGTTGTATTGATAGCGCCCCAATTGGTTGATCAGCCGTCCGTATTCGACCTCTCCCTGGCCGACGCGCACTTGCAGGCGATCGCGGGTCGTATCGCGCAATCGCACATGAATCGTATGGCGGTAGAGCATGTCGTAATTGGCGCCGCCGCGGGGCCCGAAGATGTAATGGCTCGGATCAAGGGTGATGCCCAGTCCTTTGACCGTATCGCAGAGCACGGCGGCCGTCGCGGGGTCTTCCGTCATTCGCCCCACTTCAGTCAGCAGCCCGACGCGCACCCCCTCGACAGCCGCCAACGCCACCAGCATTCGAAGACGCTCCACCTCCTGGTTATAGGGAGTGCCCAACTCGCCTGCGCGCACGGTGATCGTCACCACTTTGGCCGCTTTCGCCAATTTGCAGCACGCAGCGAACTGACGGTAATAGAGATCGTCGGGAGCCTCGATATCGACGCTCAACGCCGTCGGGGTGAGGCGATGGATCTGCCGAATCGTCAGCAATGCGCGGTCGAAGTCGTCATAGACCTCCGACGGCTTGATATGGCCGTCTCGCTCGTGAAGAAACACCTCGACATGACTGAACTCGAGATCCACCAATTGCCGCATGGCGGCATCGATCGGCAGATCGCCAAAGCAACGACTCGAAGCAGCGACAAACACCCCCAAGACTCCTTTCCTATCGAATCCGTCTCTGCGGCCCCGACCAAAAGGCAACCGGGCGCACCGGCCCTGGCCGGTCAACACTCCGAGTCGCCGACCAGCCGGCCGACCACCGCACTGCCATCGGCATCGATCCGAACAGCGCAGGCTTGTTGCCGGGTTCTCCCACGTCGGGTGGAATCGGCAGGGCACCCGCCAAAGACCAAGACTTCGGCAACGCAACCTGCCGCTCGAGGACGGAAACAGTATTATTGATCTTCAGAATAGGAACGCAACGGCGGGCTCGCGATCATCTCGAACAATCGGCCTTGAAACCGTCCAACGAGACGAACCCCCAAACACCCGTAACGAAAGACGTTCCTGTTACCGAACGACGTTTCGGTGGGCCAATAGCTTAGCGTGTTGCCCGCGCGTGTGGCAACCTCGGTTCCCTTTCTGCTGACGACGTTTTCATAACTCTATGCCCGACATACGTTTGCCGCTTCACGCCGGCGCTTGCGCCGCGCCGGCCGAACGCCCGCCGACCGAACCATCCTTGTGAACTTGGAATCCGGCGGACCGCAAAGCGGCCCACCCAACGACCGCTCGCGCGCTCGCCCCTCCGCTTTGCTGACGGCCTCGTTCGCCCTTGCGCAAACCGGCTCAACCAACGATCCCGCGACGAACATCTCACTTCGATTGCTGGCCAAGCGGCAGACGTTGCCCGACGGCGCAACCTGCCCGGCCGCGTTACTGGGCTTTCAGTTTGGCGACTTCGGCCTCAGCGGCGGCCAGTTGCTGCTCCATTTGCCTGAGTTCGTTCGGATCGTCGTTGTGCTTCCGCATGCCGGCTACCTGCTGCCTGAGCGTGGCAATGCGCTGATGAAGCACGTCGATCTTCTTCTTGGTCTTCTTGTCCATCAAGTTGTCTCCTCGCTCTTGAGGTCGGTGGCTTTCTCGGCAAGGCGGCACGCGCGCTGAAGCGCCTCCTCGCGGGTGTGCAGCCGGCGGTCGAGCTGTTCGGCGCGAATCGCAGCGAGAATCCCGGCGAACCGCGGACCGGGTTTCATTCCCGCCGCAACCAAATCATCGCCGGTCAACAGCGGCGGCGGATTCAATTCAGCCTCGGGCCGACTGCGGCACTCGCGACAAAAGCCAAGCGCCGACTCGGCCGCGGGGAACAGAGCAGCCGTCAACGCGATCAGATCGTCGGCCCCTTCGGTCGCCAGCAGCGGTTGCACCTGCGACCACGGCCGACGATCGGCATCGATCAAGTCGCGGCAATGCTCCACCAACCAAATGGTGCGCTCGATTTCCTTGTTCGAAAGTTTCCAGCGCCGACCAAGCGACGCCGCCTCTTTCGGCCCAAGCAGCCCGGCAAACAACGCCGCCAAGGCCAGTTCGAATCCGGGCCGTTCCAACCGGGCAAGCGTTTGCACGGCGGCATCTCGGACATCGGCCGGCGCGGCCGCCCAATGGGGCATCAGCACAGCGGCCAAGCCCGAGTCATCGAGCAATCGGACCGCGCGCACGCGGCCTTGCTCGGTGAGCATGCGCCGCAACTCTCCGGCGATTCGTTCGGCGCTGACCGCGACGATTTCCGGGGCCATTGCGCACAAAGCGCGCCAGGTATCAGACTCGATCTCGAAATCCAAATCGGCGGCAAAGCGGACGGCCCGCAGCAAGCGAAGCTTATCTTCGGTAAATCGCTGCCGAGGGTCGCCGATGGCGCGGATCACCCGTGCCGCCAAGTCGGCTTGCCCGCCGACGAAGTCGATCACGCGATGTTCAATCGGGTCGAAAAACAGCCCGTTGATCGTAAAATCGCGGCGCTGAGCGTCGGCACGAGCGTCGCCGAATTCTACGCGCCCGGGATGGCGACCGTCGGTATAGTCGAAATCGCTGCGGAAGGTGGCTACTTCGATATATCCTGGCGTGCGCGGTCGATAGACGGCAATCACCCCGAACGCCGCCCCGATCGGCTTCGTGCGGCCGACTCCGAACACGCGGCGAATCTCCTCCGGCCGCGCCGAGGTTACCACATCGTAGTCCTTCGGCGTTCGGCCCAGCAATTGGTCGCGGACGCAGCCGCCCGCCCAGTAGGCCTCGAACCCGCAGCGGCGAAGTTCGCGGACGATCCCGTCGGCCGCGCGGCGCGCGTGATCGCCGCCAATTTCGGGGGCGTTTTTCGGCCGGGCCCGGCCCGCCGCGGGCGATTGCGGTTTATCGCGCGGCGGCATCCCTGCGACATCCCCACGATTCTCTCGCGATCGCTGCGACGAGTCGTCGATGGCGGATTCGTCGCTCCGCCCTTTTGATTCATCCATCGCCGAGGCTTCCGCTCATTCGAATGCCCACTGTCCGCCAACTTCGACTTCGGCCGCGGGGCTTGCCCAAGTAACAATCGCTCGCGCAAAAGAACGCGATTGCTTGACGCGCCCGTCGGGTTGAACCGCGGCCCGGCGCAGCAAGGCCCGGGGCAGCAACCACCGCTTTGACGCCAATACCATTGTAATCCAAAGCCGCCCGCACGCGACGGCCCACAGAAACCGGAATGCACCCTCGCGCAACGGCCCCGCCTTCAGCCGCGCGGCGACCGGCGATCGTTCGTCCCGTTGTTCTCAATGCTCTATTCAGCGTGCAGCGCAAGAGACGCGGCATGAGAACGATCGCCTACGACGCGGGATCGATCTGACCGCAGCGAATCATTCGGGCTGAGCAAGCAAGCGGGCCAGCGACCGATCAATCTCGCGCTCGGTTTCCGCCCGTTCGCGATCGGTCCACTCGATGCCGTGCTCTTCGCCGGTGCGCAAGAAGTGCAAGACGGCTTCATCGGGCTTGCGCCCCAGCGCTCGTTCCACGGCCAAGGCGTAGAGCCGCATTTGCATGCGGTACTTGTCGAACAGGGCATCGCGATTGTGCGGCCCGATGCGATTTGTCTTGAAATCGATCAGGCACCATCGGCCATCGCGATCTTGGTAAAGACAATCGATATAGCCTTGGGCGAATCGCACGAAGCCCGGCTCCGCCGCAGCGGCATCGCCCGCAGCGAGCGGCCAGGGCAAAAGGAACTCGATTTCGCGGTGCAGGGCCGCCGCGCCGGCTAGGCGAGCCGCGCGATCGCTTTTGGCGAACCGTTGCATCATCGCCTCGAGTTGTTCGAGGCAATTGCGATACTCGTCGCTGCCGCGATCAAGCTCTTCCGGCGCGAGTCGGGCGATCCATTCGGCGTAGGCCTCGGCGCGGGTGAACGAATGCGGCTCGATATTGGCCAACACCGCATGGGCCCAAGAGCCGAGAGTCGCGGCCTCTTCCATTGCGTCGTCGTTGCCGGTCGGCGCGGCAACGAGGCTGCCGCGTGCGGCTTCGAGCAGATCGGGTTCGCGCTGCGGTCCTTCTTCGCGGTCGCTCTGCACGCCGACCCACGCTGCCGACAAACGCGAGAACGAAAACTGGCGTCGCCGCGATTGCTGCGGCGGCACGGGCAAGGCGGTCGGCGGCATGGCGCCGGCCTTGGCGGCGGCAAGGGCTTTTTCCGCCACTTCGTTCAATGAAGATCGTCGTGTCGATGATTGGTCAGTTGCGGACGGCTCCGGCCGTTGCGTTTGCACAACGACGCGCGGCGCCGGGCGCACGTCGCCAGCGCGCACTTCGCCCGTGAATAGATCGAAACGCTCGGCCAACAATTGCAGCCAGGGGGCCTTCTGCTCGCCGCCAAGATTTTCGCCATCGCTCCAGCCGTGAGAGAGCACCAAGTAGTCGGCCGCCCGCGTAACCGCTACATAGAAGAGCCGCAGCGACTCCGCTTCGTCTTCGATTGCCTCGATCTTCTTGAACAGCCGCAGCCCGGTAACGACCTTGTCGAACGATGCCGGCAGAGCGACGAGCGGTCCCCACTCGGCGGAGTACGTAGCGGCACTGCGAGAACCGTTCTTCGGTCGGCCGATGTCTGCAACGAAGACGATGGGGAACTCCAACCCCTTGGCCTGATGGATCGTCATCAGGCGAACCACGTTGGCGTCTTCGGCTTCGGTGGCAGCGAGGGCTTCGTCGGGCTGGCGGGCGACGAACTCGACCAATTGCACGATAAAATCGCCCAGCGAGAACATCCCTTTCGCGTCGTTGGCGGCGGCCATTTCGATCAGTTTGTGAAGATTGCCGATTTTTCGCTCGCCGAGGAAGTCGGCCGCCAACGCGGCGTCGAAACCGGTTCGGGCCAGCGTCTCGCGGATCAGCACGGCCACCGGAACCCGATCTTTCATCGCCCGCAATTCGCCAAGCACGGCGGCAGCGCGAATGACGGCCGCCTTCTGCGACGGCGAAATTGCCTCGGCCGCGGCTGTCGGCGACGAATCTCCGGCCGTCCAGCGGGCGGCGGCCGCAACCAGCGCATCGCCCAAGCGATCGTTGTCCAGCTTCAAGGCCACCAGCGTTTCGTCGAATAGATTGAAGAACGGGCTGCGCAGCGCGCCGAACAGTGCGGCCTCGTCGGCCGGATCGTTGATCGCCCGCAGCACATTCGCCAGATCGTACACCTCCTCTTGGCTGTAGAACGCCTTGCCGCCGACCAGATAGTACGGAATACCCCAATCGCGCAGCGCCTGCTCGTAAAGGGCCACATCGTTCAGCGCGCGAAACAAGATGGCCACGTGTTTGAACTGCGGCGGCTCGGGCCGCCAAACGCCGTCCTTTTGCTTCCGCCCGACAACCGGCTCTTTCCGTTCGATCATCTGGCGGATGCGCCGGGCGATCCATTCCGCCTCGCGCGATCGCAATGCCCCCACCGATTTATCTTCTTCCTCTTCGGAAGTGTCGTTCGCTTTGTCATCGGCAGCGTCGCGTTCGTTGGCGGCGGCGTTCGTTCGGCCGGTTTTCGGCCCGGTCCCGGCTTCGGGCGGCGCGGGCGCCAAAGCGCGTTGCGAGTCGCTCTCGGCCCCTTGCGACGGCGAAGGCATCGCCCAAAGGAACTCGACCAACGGAGCAGCAGACAGCGCCTTGCGCGAAGCCTTCAGCGGCTCGTACGGAATTAACGCCTCGGCAAATAGGGCGTTAACAAAGTCGATGATCGGCCCCTGGCTGCGGAAATTGACGCTCAGCGGCAATCGTCCCGCAACCGGCATTTCCCGCCTCAGTTCGGTGAACACCTTCGGCTGCGCGCCGCGAAAGCGGTAGATCGACTGCTTGTAGTCGCCGACGAAAAACAGCTTGCCTTTCTTCAGCTCATTGCCGCAAAGCGCGCGGACCAATTCCACTTGCACGGAATCGGTGTCTTGGAACTCATCGACCAACAAGAGTTCCAAGCGCCGCGAAAGGCCCTTGCAAAGCGATGGGTTCTCCGTCAGCAAGCGGCGGGCGCCGGTCAGAAGATCGTTGAAATCGAGCGCCGCGGCCTCTTCCTTCCGTGCGCGGTATTCCTCGACAACGCGCCGGGCGATTCGAAGCAAAATCAGGCCGTCGCGGGCGGCAAGCCGGGCCGCTTCGCGATCGAACTCCATCTTCAGCAGTACATCAATGGCCTCGCGAAGCTCCTTGGCGGCCGCTTGGTACTCGGCATAGGCCGACTCGGATTTAAAGTCTTTTGCGCGCACCCCTTGCACCTTGGCCGCTTCGCGGATCAACTTCCAGGCGTCCAGATCAAGTGTCGCTGGGTCGTTGCTCTGCAACGGGGCCAATTGGCGGAACCGATCGAGCATCTTCGGATGCCGCGACGGCCGATCGGCAAGCATCTGCCGCACTCGCCGGACGGCCTTGCTCTCGAACAGACAATTGCTAAGCGCCGGCAGAACTGTTTGCTCAAAAAGCTCTTGCCACCGATCGAGCAAGCGGTCTTCGTCGGCCTCGGTCCATGACGACGATCCGTCCGGCTCGAGCGACTGCGCCAACGCATCGACGCGGTCGCGGACGCCGTTGAAGTCGTATCGCGCCAGCAGGTCGATCATCGGTTCGTCGGCCTCGCACAGAACGTCTTCAAGGACTGTTTCAAGCACTTCGCTTCGCACGAGGGCGGACTGGCCGGCATCGAGCACTTCAAAGCGAGGATCGAGGCCCGCCTCTACCGCGTGCCGCCGCAACAGCGACGCGCAGAAGGCGTGAATCGTGTCGATGGCGGCCGATTCCAAGTCGCGCAACAGTGCCCACCAATAGTCCGCTTCTTCGGCCGGCGCCTCGTTCAGCCGCGATTCCAACGCGCGGCGAATGCGGTTGCGCATTTCGCGGGCGGCGCGCTCGGTGAACGTGATGGCGGTGATCGCCGAAAGCCGTTCACTGCCGCGGTCCTTCTTCGTCCCAGGCTCCAACTGGCGAAGGAACCGCTCGGTCAGCACGAAGGTCTTTCCGCAACCGGCTCCGGCCGAAAGCGCCACCGAAACGCCCTCGGCCGTCAGCGCCGCCTGCTGCTGATCCGTCAACGGTGTTTTTGTCTTTGCCGATTTGTCGGTCGTCATTGGTCCACACAATTCCGAAAGCGGACGCCGAGAGAACGAAGCGGGCGAACGGCGCGTCGGCTGCGACTCGGCCGCTTTTCGTTTTTCTCCGGTTTCATTCGGCCCGGCGTTTCCGGCTGGTTTTGGCCGACGATGCGCGCTCCTTGGCGATCGTCGGCAGCGTCCATTGTTTTTCCAACGCGCGAATCGTATTGATGCGGCAGAGCGTGTTCCACGGACATTGCCCGGTGCAATCCTGGTCGCTGTTGAACACGGGGAACTGCCCGGTTTGCAACCCCTCGACCAAAGAACAGACGATTTGCGGCAGATGGCCGCGGCACTCTTCCCACTCTTCGGTGATCTGCGCGCGACGGCCGTCCCAAGTGTACGGCTTCAACATGGCCTTATGCGAGAACCCGGCTTCGCGGAGTTGCCAGTAGCCCGCGCCGATGGGCAAGGCATCGCGATCGGCAAGGATCAACTCGCAGGCCGCCACGCAATAGATGGGCAGTTGCAAGGCGCGGCCGCGGTCGAACTCATCTTTCTTGAAGGCGGCTCGGCCCGTCTTGTAGTCGATAATCACGATCAGGCTTTTCGATCCGTCGCGAATCTCGTCGATGCGGTCGATGCGGCCCGAAAGCCAGACGGTGCGGCCTTTATAGTTCAGTTCCAACGGTTCCGTCGCGCTGTAGGGATTGCGGCTGCGGCCGAAGCCGAATCCGGCCTCGAAAAGCGCAGGCAACGGAACGCGGCCCGCAGCGGCCTTTTCCCAGTTCTTTTCATATTTTTCATATTGCTCGCGGTAGCCTTCGAGCCACCGGCGGACGGCGCGGTTGTCGATCCGATGTGCGATCTCGGCGATGCTTCCCGGCGAATCACGATTGCACAGGGCCGACGCCTCGCCAAAGGCTTCATCGAGCAGCTTCGTCCATTCGGCTTCATCGATCCCCAGGGGCGACGCATTTCGTTTACCCCGGCGGGCAATGCGTTCGTGCAACAGTTCAAGCGTTTTGTGGGCCAATCGGCCGCGATACGCAGGGTCGGCGCCGATCGCATCGTCGGCCGTCTGTTCCAGTTCGAGAACCCGTTCCACGAGGAAACGAAACGGGCAGGTGGCATAGGCTTCAAGCTCCGAGGCGGAAAAGGTCCGCCGATCGGAGAACAGCTCGGCCAAGCGTGCGCGAACGTTGGGCAACTCGATGATTCCCTCGGCCGCGGTGAACGTCGGGCGGGTCCGCAGCCAAAGGGTGGTGAAGGCGTCGGCAATGCTCTGCCCCGTTTCCAACGGCGGCCGTTCCACGGCTGCGACGGTGTGTTGCCCCGCAAAGCAGCCGCGCAGCTCGCGTGCCGACCCGATCAACGCGGCCAAAAGATCCGTGCGACCCTCCAAGGCATCGGCCGCGGCCCGTAGCCGCCATTGATCCAACGAAAGCGGTTGTTCATTTGTCGGAAGCGGCCGAAGATCGGTCAGATCGATGCGTTCGATCTTCCCCGCACCGAAAAGGTTTTCGACCGCATCGACGAACGAGCTGCGGTTCATCGGCCGAGCGGCTTCGTCGATGGCCGGATAGCTCAAGTAGATGTGTTCTTCCGCACACCCGAGAACCTCGTAGAACAGGAGCATTTCGTCACAGCTTTGGTCGCCGCGGCGCGGCAACGGCAAGCCGGCGGCCGCCAGTTGCTCGTATTCCGACGGCGACATCGCACGATCGTCGCGTTGGGCCAGCGGGAATGCCCCCTCCGACATCCCGGCGACGAACAGGTGCCGGAAACGCAGGCCGCGCGCACCGGCCGCCGAAAGCACGCGAACGCGCCCCACCGGGCCGGCGGCCGGCGGCAACCGCTCGCAACGCAATAGCTCTTCGACGATTTGCAGGGCGTCGTCGCGGGTCAAAAGCTGTTCGCCGCGGCCGAGTCGGGCGTCGAGCTGCGTTCGGGCGCGCCACCCGGCGAGCAGGCACTTCCAAGCGACCGCGTCGTTGACCGCCGGCGAGCGGAGCGTCGCCGCCGGCTCGGCGCACACCCGAAGCAACCCCACCTCGTCGGCAAGCTGCTGGAAGATCGCCGGCCATTGGTCGGCGCGGGCCTCGTCGGGCATTCGATCGATCAAAGCCCCGACGGCTTCAACCAGCTTCAATGCGATCGCCGCATCGGCGGCCTGCCGCTCAAGCTGTTGCTGCTCGCGCCGATCGTTTTCTTCAATGCGATTCTCGTTGCGCGCGTTGTTGCGATTCGCGCTGCGGTCCGCCCGGCGATCGGCGCTGCCGCGCGAGCCTTCGTCGGCCTCCGCCTGACCGCCCTGTTGAGTGATTGCGAGCAATCCCGTGCGGAGCTCGTCGATCGAACTTGAACCTTGAAGTTGCGACAAGCTGCGACAGGCGGCCGCGGCCGCCGCGGGCGTCCACCACTCCCATGAAGGCCGAAAGTAGCTGTTGGCCGCCACAAACCGCAACTCTTCCGCCGACCAAGCGGTTGCAGCCATCGAAAGCAACCGCACAAAGAACTTGGCCGCGCCGCTGCCGCCCAAAAGCGAGCCCTGCTCGACCGACACGGGAATGCCGTAGGCGGCGCACACCTCGGCAAAGGGCGAATCATCAGCCGGCGCGAGCCGAAAGACGACTGCAATTTCGTCGGCCGGCACGCCCGAAAGCAGCAACTGTTTCACGCGAGCGGCGACGGCCTCGAGTTCGCCGCGAGTGCGGGCCGCGGCAATAATCGTGATCCCATCGGCCGATTTCGCCGGGGGCATCGCCGCACGCGGCGGCGAGAACAACGATTGGGCAAGCCGGTCGAACGCGGTCCGCGGAGTGGTTCCCTGGCGGCAACGATGCTGGATTTCGATATGCGGGTGCCGGCGCTGCAATTCGTTCAACGTGGCTTGCGGTTTGCGAAACAAGTCGTTCCGCCGCAGCGGCTGCTCGAGCGGCAACGAAATCCAAAGCTGATCGGCGATTTGCGCCAAGGCATCGAGCATTTCGTGCTGCGTGCGCGTGAAGTCGGTGAACCCATCGACAACAACATGGCGCAGGGCCAGCGGCCCATCGAGCGGGCGAGTGGGCCGGTGCGCGTCGTCCGTGCCCTGCCCGCGCGTCTGCCGCGAACGACCGGATGCTTCAATCGCTCGCCGCAGGCAATCGCGGGCGAGCCACAACTGGCCTTCGGCGTCGTAGAGATCGAACTGGGCCAGCAATTGCTGATAGCGAGAATAAACCTCGATCAGTTCCGCGTGTTTGCCGTCGGGCAACGGCGTCCGCTTTCGCTGGCCGGGTGAGTCGCTGCGTTCGGGGCCGCGGCGAAACGCTTCGTCCAATTGCTCCGGCCAGATTTCCAGCCGCTTCATCTCGCTGATGAAGTCGGCCAACAGGTCGATCAGCCCGGGCCGACCGACGATCGGGCTGAAATAGCGCAGGCGGCCTTGCTCGGCCATCTCGGCAACGATTCGCTCGAGCAGCTCGCGTTTGAAAACCTCGGTGAGCGGTCGCGCGGTAACGCCCAATCGCGGAAGCAATTCGGCCGCCAAACTGCGGAAGGTGCTAATACCCGGGGCGAGAAACGCCCGCTCGCTGGAGCTGACCAATCGTTGGCGCACCTCCGCCGCCGCTCGGCCCGACGGGGCCAACCACAAGCATGATCCTAACGGCAACCGTTGCAACTGACGCCGATAGTCGTCGAGCAATGCGCCGGTCTTGCCGCTTTGCGGCAGCCCAATCAGCAGATGCACTTCCGCAGGCATAGAGTCCGATTCCGAAAAGGGCCTACGATCGCATTGAGGTATCTTTGTTCAGGCTTTGGGCCTCGCCCCGCGACTCGTCCCGGCGCGTGCCGTCTTGCGAATCCTCGCTCGCCGAACGTTTGCCGCTCTAACCACACGAGAACGCCTCTCACCTCGGCGATTGGCAGTGAGCAAGAGTCTCGCCGAAACCGCGGCCGGCCGCGTTCCATTCCTCGCACGGCGTAAATCGAACAATCGCTGTCCAGACAAAAGCGATCATCTCCGCGCGAACGGAGTATAAAGCAAACCGCACACAACGGAAAGCGACGCCACGCCTTCGACCAAATGGCACACGAGCTTCAGGCGGAACCAGGCGCCGCCATCGGCCAGCGTCCAACCAACGCAGGCGGCGGCGTTCAGCCCGCGTCGTCGGCCTTTATGTCGGCAGCCCGCGGCCGATAGGCGCGAACGAAATAGAATGCCACGGCAACAAGCATCACGGCCGAAGCGATGAACAGCGATGGGTACTCGGGCAAATGAAGGTAGAGCGAATAGGTGAGCACCATGCCGCCCGCCGGCGCGCCGAGCAATTGGCCCACGTCCCAGGCGCTGAGGATGCTGGTGGTCGCCAGGCCGCGATGCCGGGCCGGGAATCCGATCGTGCCGGCGGCGACCACCGACGGGAACAGCAGCGCATGGCCGAAACCAAACGCCAGGCCCGATCCGATCAGGTGCCACGGCCGGCTCACCGGCAACAGCAGCAATTGCCCCAGCGCTAAAGCCAGCAGCCCGGCGACGATCATTCGCCTGATTCCCACCCGCTCGGGCCAACGGCGGGTGAGCACGCGCGTGACCACGGCCGTAATCGCATAGACGGCGAACACGTTGCCGATCTGATGGATGCCCAGCTTGGCCGTGTAGGTGCGAAGAAACGTTTGCAGCACGACCAGCCCGGCGCCCATCGCCGCCCCGGCCACGAAGACCGGCAGCGGGAAATAGCTTCGCAGCACGCGCCACGGCGGGGCGTGTTCGTGGTGTCTCGGCGGCGCCGTTCCCCCGCGCGTGGCCAGCAGCGCCAGCATGGCGGCCGCCAGCGCCAAACAGGCGGCCGTCCAAAACATCAGGTTCACATCGCTTCGGGCGATTTGTTCGCGGCCGAGCAGAAGGTCGCCCAACTGCGTGCCCAACAACGTGCCCAAGAAGCCCGAGGTGCCCAGCATGCCGATCAGCTCGGCCACGCGGTGCCTTGGGGCCAGCGCGCCGATGAAGGTCATCGACGCCCCGAACAACGCCGCGATCGAACAGCAAAAGAGCAGGCGCAGCGCGTAGAGCCACGGGCTGTGGATATCGACCACATAAACATGCCCGACGCACGCCACGGCGAACCCCACGGCCGAGGCGAGCCAGATTTCGCGTGCTCCACGGCGGTCGATCGCCGTGCCGATCGTGATTCGCGTGAACAAACTGCCGATCATCCCGAAGCCGACGATCCAGCCCAACTCGCGTTCGCCGCCGCCAAGCACCGTTACATAGTCGCCCAGCCGGAACAGCAGCGAAACGGCAATCATGAACAAGAGGTTCGAGCCGTAGGCATACCAGAAGGTGCGTCCATAAAGCGCCGCAGGCGGGTGATCGGGCAACGGCCCAACGGCCGCGGTAAGCAGCGCCTCGCTTACGCTATGGCGCGGGCCAACCTCGGGCACTGCGTCGGCACCTGTCGGACCCCTTGGAGCCTGATCGGCCGCTCCCTCGGGGCCTGGGTCGCCAACGTCGGCGGAAGAGGCACAACTCGCCGACGTTTCCACGGCGTGATCGGTCGGCGTTGTCTCGTGTGCCGGCGCAGCGCGGCACACCGGACACGCGGCCGAACGTGTTTCGGGCACACTCGCGGCAGAGGCGGGAGCAAGCGGCGTCGGCTCGCGGCGGCCTGACGCCGAAGGGACAGGCAACATCTTCAGAACCACGATTCCCAGGGAAGCAAAGCCCCATTATACGCCGATTCGGCCTCGCGGGCTATGCGAACTTTGTTACAATCACGCAAGGCGGAAGAGAACATTTCGCACGGCTGACGATGGCCGCCCGGTACGGTTTTTCGCCTCTCGATCGAATCGATTCGACTCGATCGGAATTGTGCGATTGAACGCCGCGCGATCCCGGCCATTCGGGAAAGGACTCTGATGTCGCAACAACGCAAAACACTGATCACGGTTGCCACCTACAACGAGCGGGAGAATCTGCCGCTGCTGGTCGAGGCGGTGTTCGAGCAGCTACCCGCGGCGGAAATGCTCGTCGTCGATGACGGCTCGCCCGACGGCACCGGCCAATGGTGCGACGAGTACGGCCGGACCGATCCACGGCTCCGCTGCCTGCATCGTTCGGGCAAACTGGGACTGGGCACGGCGATCGTGGCCGCGATGCGTTACGCCATCGAGCACGACTACAAGTACATGCTCAACATGGATGCCGATTTCAGCCATCACCCGCGCTACCTGCCGGCGATCACTGCCGCGATGGACCCGCCCGACGCACCGCCGGCCGACGTGGTCATCGGCTCTCGCTATGTTCCCGGCGGCGGCGTTGAAGGCTGGCCGCTGAAACGCCGGCTGATGAGCGCGGCCGTGAACCTCTACGCCCGAACGCTCCTCGGACTTCGCCCGCGCGATTGCAGCGGGGGCTATCGTTGCTACCGCGTCGCGCTGCTGCGGCAGTTGGATACCGATGCGATCATCAGCCGCGGCTATTCCTTTCAAGAGGAAGTGCTTTGGCGGCTGAAGCGGCTCGGCGCCCGATTCCGCGAAGTGCCGATCATCTTCGCCGACCGGCGGCTGGGAACCTCGAAGATCAACGGCCGCGAAGCCTGGGCGGCCTTGTGGATCCTCTTTCGACTGGGCATCAACAACTGGCTGTACCTGTGATCGAACACACCACCGAATTGCGCGTCCGCTACGCCGAAACCGACGCGATGGGCGGCTACTACAACTCGAAGGCCTTGGAGTGGTTCGAAGTGGGCCGCTCCGAACTGTGCCGCGCCACGGGCAAGCCCTATCGCCTGTGGGAGGCCGACGGCGTGCTTTTGCCGGTGGTCGAGGCCTACGTGAAGTTCCTCGGCCGGGCCGAATACGACGACCTGCTGCGCATCACCACCCGCGTGTCGTGGCACGGGCGAGTGCGGATGCGGTTCGACGTGGAAATCGTTCGCGCCGACGACGGGGCCCCGGTTTGCCGCGGGCACACGATCCAGGCGATCACCGACCGCTCGGGCCGTCCGCGCCGCCCGCCCGACTGGGTGTACGACCTGCTCGGCCGCCCGGAAGAAGACTGAAACGGCGATCGGCCGTTCGAAACAAGCCCTTGGCGGCCATCGACCGTTTCCTTAGGGCGAAAGGACCATTGGCGAAAGCGCCGCGAAATAGCCTTCCCCCGATATCCGATCGGGTGATTCAGATACAGTCTGCTCCGATTCGGAAATCGACGGAGAGTCATCGCTCTCAATGGATCTTCACGACGTTGACCGCGTTGATTGCGGTTGCGGGCGCGCCAAGGCGATGCCACAATACCCGGTATCGACCAGATGATTGTGCCACGTTGCCGCCGAACGTTGCGCTTCTGATGCGGCATCTGAGCCGCTTCGCCGCGATCAGCAATAACATCATTGAAAAGAGGGGATTCACCATGCAACGCTACTCGACGGCAACACTCGGACCAAATCAAACCGCGAACAATGGCCAGCGGTGCAAACAAACACTGCACGCAATCGGCCGTTTCACTGCGTCCGCGGCTGCTGCTGCAATTGTGTGGTTCTGTTTCGCGATGGTCGGACTATCGGCCGGAACGCTTTGGGCGGCCGCTCCGGCAGCGCGCGATCCGGATCGGGCCAAACTGCTCGAAATCCCGAAGGTGTCGAAGCAGGACATCATTTGCTTCGCCTTGTACACCGTCCACAACAACATCCTGAAGCTGACCGCGCAGCTTTACCCGCTGGACGAAAGCGATCCTCGCGTCGCTCGGTTGGAAATCGCGACTGATGGCGATTGGCGCGAGGTTGCTCGGGCCGAGGTGGTTGCCCCCGGCTGGACCGCCACGTTCCGCGTCGAGCCGTGGGACATGACCCGCCAGGCCCGTTACCGCGTGCGCCACGGCGAATCGGCTGCCTACGAAGGCATTATTCGGCGCAATCCGATCGATAAAGCCGAGATCGTCGTTGCGGCATTCACGGGCAACTCGATCTATCCGGGGCACGGCGGCGACATCTCGCGCGCCGACATTGTCGAAAACCTGAAACGATTGCAGCCCGACTTGCTGTTCTTCTCCGGAGATCAGGTGTACGACCACAAGCGGCATTACGCTTACTGGCTGAAGTTCGGCCGCGATTTCGGCGAGGCGATTCGCAATACGCCGACGATCACCATTCCCGACGACCACGACGTGGGACAGCCGAACCTTTGGGGAGCCGGCGGCAAGCAGTCGTTGAGGCCCGCGGGCGACGACGGCGGGTACGTCATGCCCGTCGAGTACGTCAAAGAAGTGGAGCGCGCGCAGACGAGCCACCTTCCCGACCCCTTCGACCCGACGCCGGTAGAACGCGGAATCGGCGTGTACTACACGGCCCTAAACTGGGGCGGCATCAGTTTCGCCATCATCGAGGATCGGAAGTTCAAGTCGGGGCCGGTGGGGCTGGTGCCCCAAATGGGGCCGCGCCCCGATCACGTAACCGATCCGAACTACGATCCGAAGGCCCTCGACGTGCCCAACGCCGAGTTGTTGGGAGAGCGGCAATTGAAGTTCCTGCGAACTTGGGCGGCCGATTGGCGACAGGCTGAAATGAAGGCGGTTCTATCGCAAACCATCTTCTGCGGCGGGGCCCATCTGCACGGCACACGCGAAAACCGCATCTTGGCCGATCTCGATAGCAACGGCTGGCCGCAACGCGGGCGAAATCGGGCGCTGGCCGAAATCCGCAAGGCGTTCGCCTTCCACATCGCCGGCGACCAACACCTGGGTACCGTCATCCATCACGGAATCGACGACTGGGACGACGCCGGCTGGTCGTTCTGCGTTCCTTCCATCGCCAATTTGTATCTGCGGTGGTGGGCGCCGTTGGAAGAAGGAAAGAATCGGCGTCCCGGCATGCCGCCGTACACGGGCCAGTTCACCGACGGGTTCGGCAATAAAGTCACCATGTGGGCCGTCGCCAATCCGTCGCCCGAAGCAAACCACGACAAACTAACCACTCGTGCGGCCGGCTTCGGCGTCGTTCGATTCAACAAGCCGAAACGCACGATCACCGTTGAATGTTGGCCGCGCAACGTCGCCATCGGCGATCCCAACGCCAAGCAGTACCCCGGCTGGCCGATCACCATCGAACAACAAGACAACTACGGGCGGAAGGCGGCCGCCTACCTGCCCATGCTGAAGGTGGAAGGATTGGATGATCCGATCGTTCAAGTGATCGACCAGCGCGACGGCGAAATCGTGTACACCCTGCGGATCAAAGGCCGGCAGTTCCGGCCGAAGGTTTTCGCGCCGGGGCGCTATACGGTCGTTGTCGGCAATCAGGCGGACAGAACCCGGACGCTGAAAGACATCGAGCCGGTCGCGCCCGGCAGCGAAGCGGAACTCTTCGTCCGCTTCGACTAATGCCCGGCCCGGCGACGCGGCGGCGTCTCGGCAGACTGATCGCGCGGGTTATCGGAACCGCGATCGGGCGGTCGATTCCCACATGTCGGGGTTCGGCCCCAGTAGTGCTTTCACCCCGGCGGTGATCTGATCGAGCCGCTGGAGCATTGCGGCATCTAGTGCCAGTTCCGCCGCGGCGGCTGCGGCTTGTGCCTGTTCGGCATTGCGCATCCCGCACAGCACAGCGCTGACGCCCGGCTGGTGCAACAACCAGGCCAGGGCCAATTGCGGCAGGGCAGCGCCGAGTTCGTCCGCGAGTCGGCGCAATTGATCGATAGCGTCAAAGGCCGCCTTTTCGCAGCCGGGCTCGCCGTGGCGCGTCAGCGGTCGCGACGCGGCGAAATGGCGCGTCCGCGCCCGGCCGGGCGGCACCTCGTCGGCCGTGCGGAACTTGCCCGTCAAAAGACTGATCTGCAACGGGCTGTAACAGAGAATGCCGATGTTTTCGCGGCGGCACTGCGGCACAATCTCGTACTCGATCGCCCGCCACAGCAAATTGTACGGAAGCTGATTGGTCGCCGGGCGTTTCAGCGGAAGTAGTTCTTCAAGATCGCGCGGCCCGAAATTGCACACCCCAATCGCCCGAATCAAGCCCTGCCGCTGGGCGTATTCCAAGGCCGCGATTGTCTCGTCGCGGGGAATGGTCCGGCTTGGCCAATGGATTTGGTAGAGATCAATTACATCGGTGCGGAGGCGGCGCAGGCTGCCGTGCAAGGCGGCAAGCAGATCGTCGCGGCCCGAATGCTCCATGTTAAACTTCGAAGCGATCACGGCCTGAGAACGCCGGCCCTGCAACGCGGCGCCGAGAAGTTCTTCGCTGCGGCCGTCGCCGTAGAGTTCGGCCGTATCGAAGAAGTTGATTCCCGCATCGATCGCGGCGCACACGGCCCGCTCGGCCTCTCGGGCGTCTTGCGGGCCCCAGGTGGCGTCGCCGGCAATCGCCCAGCAGCCCATGGCCACCCGCGACACTCGCAACGGGCTGTTGGGCAATTCGACATATCGCATTGATGCTATGCCCGTTCGGCAAAGTTCTTCAGCATCGCCAGCCCGATCGCCTGACTTTTCTCCGGGTGGAACTGGGTGGCGAAGATATTGTCGCGCCACACGGCCGCGCAAAATGGTTTGCCGTAGTCTGTTTCGGCGGCAATCACGTTGTCGTCCGCGGGCACAACGTAGTAGGAATGGACGAAATATACGTGATCGCCTTCGCGCGTGTCGGCCAGCACCGGCCCGCGACGAACAATGTGCAACTGGTTCCAGCCCATGTGCGGCACGGAATACGGTCGCGGCAGTTCGAAACGAACGACCTCGCCGCGCAACACGCCCAAGCCTTCGTGTCGGCCGTTCTCGTAGCTCGCTTCGAACAGCAGTTGCAGCCCCAAGCAGATGCCAAGGAACGGTTTGCCCGAATCAATGGCCTCAAGAATCGGCGCGACAAGCCCGCGGCGACGAAGCTCGGCAATGGCATCTTCAAACGCCCCGACGCCCGGCAACACGATCTTCGTCGCCCGGGCGATTTGCTCGGGCACGTTGGTAACCATCGCCTCGTGGCCGACCCGTTCGAAGCCTTTTTGCACGCTTCGCAGGTTGCCCATGCCATAGTCGATAATCGCAATCATGCGTTTATGCCCGGGTTGAGGTCAGGCGTTGCGGGCCAAGGGCGCCATCGCTCTGTCGCCGCCAAGTCCTTCGGTTTTCACTGCGGCAAGGGAAACCCATGCACCCAAACGCCGCACCGGCGATGAAAGTTCAAACGGGATAGTCAAACACGGAGAGCGAAAAAGGCAGTTGTCGCCCCCAATCCGTGTTTGGGGACTTCCGGCAAACGCCTCCTCCACTGCGTTGACCTATTATTCAGTAATGACGCGGAGCCTGTTCCGCCATCTGGGAACAGCTTGATCCGCTCCCCAAGAACTCAACGAACAAAACGGATCGCCTCCGCAAATAGCCCCCTCTGTACGGTGGGTTGACTTTACACCATTCGGGAAATACCATTTCAGTGTGGTATAATCCCCCCCTTTCTTGAAAAAGCGGGGAGGATGACTTTTCAACACGACACGCCGGCGGGGACGATTCCGGCCGATTGGCCAGGATTTCGTCGCCACTCGATGATATGCACGACCAAGTCTCGAAAACAGGGGGGTGGCATGCTGGCCGTCGTCAGCCGTGGCTGGCGTTGCTTCGACCAAGCTGGATTTGGTTGCTAGGGGCGGGCGGGGCCGTTCTCACGATCGTTTTCGCCTTGCTGTTGCGACAGCGGGAAGACACTGTTGCCGAACGGCTCTTCTTGTTGAACTCGCAGAAACGATCCGACGCCGTCAAGAACGTGTTGAACGATCGGTTGGTGGCGATCCGCGCGCTCGAGGGGCTGTTTGAGAGTTCACAAGATGTTGATCCTCAAGAGTTTCGGACATTCGCGGAACGACTGCTCGCCGACATTCGGGGCGTTCGATTGCTGGCTTGGGCGGCCCGCGTTCGCCACGACAATCGAGAAGCATTCGAACGAACGACCTCGGTTGTTCTAGGCTCCGATTTTGTCATTCGCGACTGGCAGAATGGCCAATGGACCGTCGCGGCAGGGCGTCAAGCGTACGCTCCGATGGTTTACGTCTCGTCCACGCCCGAACTGTCGATTCCGGCCGGTTGGGACTTGTTGGCCTCGGGTGAGTTTTCTTCGCTGCTTCAGCGCGCCGAGGAAAGCGGAAATCTGACAGCCACGGCGGTTTCGGGGTCCGTTGTCGAACTCCCGTCGGCCGCCCCTCGGCAACGGCCGGAACAACCTAATTCGCCCGCGAACGGATCGCCGAGCGACAAGCCCGAGCAAACCGCCACCGAAATCGGCGAACAGTCCGGTGCTTCGACGGTCGAAAGGCACGTGGCGGACGAGAAGCAGATGCGGACAGGTGCATCGCCTTCGTACAGGCCGTTGATTGCGGTGATCGTCCCGTTGCGTCGGGGGCCGAAGTCTGCGTCTGACCCGAAAGAGCCGTGGCCTTCGTTCGTCATCGGCGTATTCTCGGCCACAGAGATTGTCGGAGACGCAATCAACATCTTCGAACCCGCAGGAATCGACGTTTGGCTCGCGGCAGAATCAACGGCCGAATCGCTCGACGTGTTGGCATTTCGGCCCTCTGCGTGGCGATCGGACGAAACGGAGGAGTTGATCGTCCCCCCGACGCCTGGCGCAGGCTTGCAGTATCGAGATCGCTTCGAGGCCGGGGGACGTCATTGGCTGGTGATCTGCCGAGCGATCGACGACTACTATGCACGGCACCGTTCATGGCGGTCGCTGAACGTTCTGCTCGGCGGCTGGGCCTTGTCCGCGTTGCTGGTTGCCTATTTGCTGGTGGTGATGAGGCAGTCGGGACAGATCGAGCAATGGGCCGTGCAGCGCGCCGCCGAACTCGAAACGGTGAGCAATGCCGCGCTCGATGCCGTGGTGATTATGGATCCCGACGGCCGAGTGGCCCATTGGAACCCGGCGGCTGAGCAGGTATTCGGCTATCGGCGTGAAGAGATCTTGGGGCGTTCGGTGCATGAGGTGCTCGTGCCCGAGGCGCGCCGTGCGGAGGCGCTCGAGGGTGTCCGGCGTTTTTCTCGGACGGGGCAGGGCGAGGTGGTCGGCAAAGTGGCCGAGATGGAGGCCGTCCGTCGCGACGGCACGCTGCTGCCGATCGAGCTTTCGGTTTCCGCGTTGAAACAACCCGACGGCTGGTGGGCCGTCGCGGTGGTTCGCGATATCACAAACCGCAAGCGCGCCGAGCAATTGCTGTTGCGCGAGCGCGCGCTGCTGCGTCAATTGCTCGACATGCACGAACGCGAGCGGCAATTGATCGGCTATGAGATTCACGACGGACTGACCCAGCACATTGCCGGGGCATTGATGAAGAGCCAGGCATTGGCCGCGGCATTGCAGGGCACGCCGCAGCTCGAGGGAAAGGCGGCCGAATTGGCGGCATTGCTCAAAGACGCTTTGGCGGAATCGCGAGAGTTGATTGCCGGTTTGAAACCGGCCCTGCTCAACGAAGCCGGACCGGCGGCGGCCATCGAGGTCTTCGTCGAACAACAGAATCAGCAGTCTCGCGGACGAATCACGTTCCACAATCGTGCGGAAACGAAGCGGTTCGCCCCGCCCATCGAGGCGGCGTTATTTCGCATCGTTCAAGAGGCGGTTCACAACGCACTCCGGTATAGCCAAAGCGATCGGATCGAGATCGAACTGAGCGAGTCAGACGGCGCTATTCAAGCGCGCGTGCGCGATTGGGGCGTCGGATTCGATCCCGAGCGAGTGGAGCACGGACACTACGGAGTGCAGGGGATCCGCGAGCGGGCCCGATTGCTCGGCGGAGTTGCCGAAATTCTTTCTCGACCGGGCGAGGGCACCACTGTCCGCGTGCGTTTCCCGATCGATCTCGCCGATGTGCCCGCCGAGCCGGAAGGCGAATAAACGAGCCGGCGTCCGGCCCGGCCGAAAGCGACCGCCGAAGCCGGAGCCGGTGCAATCTATTCTGGCGGCGGCTACCTTGTGAGCGTCAGCACGGAAGGCTCACCGATTGGGAAAGACAAACGGCGCACCGGCGAGAGTGGCTCGGCTCGGTGCGCCGTTGTCGGTTTCGTCTCGAATTGCGTTCCCCGTGCGGGCGGTCCGCAATTCGATTATGTTGCGTCGGCCTCAACAGCTCGACACCTTTGCGGAAGCGACCGCCGGCAAAGCGAAGCGGCCGATTGCCCGCGGTCCGCGTTTGAACCGCGTTCCGCTTTTTCGCGGCTTGCTTTAGGCGTCTTCCAAGCTGCCGACGATTTCCTTCATTTCGGCGGTTTCGTGCTTACTGCGCCAAATGGCCCAAAGCACCAGCAGCAAGCAGACGGCCGCAACGATCAAACCGACCTTCCACTCGGTCGGCAGGTTCTTCGACCAGTTCTCGGGGCTGCCGAGCACGTCGGGTCGGATGCCCATCACGTTGTACGAGAGAACCAGGCTCAGCCCCAAGAGGCTGACCATGTTCATCACTTTGACCAACGGATTGATCGCCGGACCGGCGGTGTCCTTCAACGGATCGCCCACCGTGTCGCCGGTGACGGCCGCTTTGTGCGCCTCGGAACCTTTGCCGCCGTACACGCCGTCTTCGATCATCTTCTTGGCGTTGTCCCACGCGCCGCCGGCATTGGCCATGAACACGGCCAACAACTGGCCCACGAGGATCATGCCCGCTAGGAACCCGCCCAGTGCGTACGGACCGAGCAGGAAGCCGACGAAGAACGGGGCGAGAATCGCCAACAGACCCGGGCCGATCAGCTCTTTCTGCGCCGTCGAGGTGCAGATATCGACCACTCGGCCGTAATTCGGCTTCTTCGTGCCGGCCATGATCGCCGGATCTTTGAACTGCACGCGGCACTCTTTGACGATGTAGAACGCTGCGCGGCCCACGGCGCGGATCAGCATCGAGCTGAACAGGAACGGCACGGCGCCGCCGATCAAGAACCCGATGAGAACCAACGGGTCGGCCACGGTGAGCTTGCCGGCGAAGAAGTCGTACTGTGCCCGTGTCATTTGGTTCAGTTTGTCTTCGCTGCCCACGGCAATCACCGCGATGAAGCTGGCGAACAACGACACGGCGGCGATCACGGCCGAACCGATGGCGATGCCCTTGGTTTCGGCCTTGGTGGTGTTGCCCACGGCGTCGAGGTCGGCGAGGATCTGCCGCGCCCGCTTGTACTTCTCTTCGCCCATCGCTTGGCGATCGTAGCCCATCTCGCCGATGCCGTTGGCGTTGTCGGCCACGGGGCCGAACACGTCCATCGAAATCGTGTTGCCGGTGAGCGTCAACATGCCGATGCCGGCCATCGCCACACCGTAGGCCACGAACACCGGCGGGGTGCCTAAATAGGTGAGCACCGAAAGAATGATCGCCCCGGCAATCACGAAGATTGCCGCCACCGTGCTTTCATAGCCCACGGCAAAGCCTTGAATAATGTTCGTCGCGTGCCCGGTTTGGCATGCGCGGGCGAGCGTTTTCACAGGGCTATGCGAGGTGTGGGTGTAGTAGCTAGTCACTTTGTTCAAGGCAATCGCCAGGAACACGCCGATCAGGCAGGTCAACGCGGGCCGCATGTCGAGCCCGGCGATGCCGAAGTTGGCCCAAACGGGCAGCAGCTTCGGATCATGGACGACGGCCCCGTCCCGCTCGACTGCGGGGAAGCCGGCGGCCGCCATCGGGTATTGCTTCAGGTATTCTTCGTCGAAATGCAAATAGGTGAACCCGAGCAGGAAGAAGCCCGCGATCGAAATGATCGAGCCGATCCAGAAGCCGCGGTGAACGCTCTTCAACGCGGTGTCCGAGGTATCGTCGGCGCCGGCCTTCACCGTGTAGGTACTGATAATCGAACCGAGCACGCCAATCGCACGGACGAGCAACGGGAAGATCACGCCCTTGTGGCCGAAGCTGGCCAACCCGAGGATCATCGCGGCGACGATCGTTACTTCGTAGCTTTCGAAGATGTCGGCGGCCATACCAGCGCAATCGCCCACGTTGTCGCCCACGTTGTCGGCGATGGTCGCGGCGTTGCGGGGATCGTCTTCGGGGATGCCCGCTTCGACTTTACCTACCAAGTCGGCGCCGACGTCGGCCGCCTTGGTGTAGATGCCGCCGCCGACCCGCATGAACAACGCCAACAAGGTGCCGCCGAAACCGAAGCCCAACAGAGCTTCATACGCTTGTTCGCCATAAACCAGGAAGATGCAGGTACCGCCCAACAGGCCCAAGCCGTCGGTCAACATGCCGGTGATCGTGCCGGTGCGGTAGCCCAACTGCATCGCTTCGCCGTAGCTCCGCGTGGCGGCCGAGGCGACGCGCAAGTTGCCGATCGTAGCCAAGTTCATGCCGACATAGCCGACCAACCACGAAAAGATCGAGCCCGCCAAGAACGCGCCTGCCCGACCGTAAGCAAACACCGGATCCTGATATTTCGTCAGGTAGAGCAAGATCGTGATCAGGACGATCAATGGGCCGATCTTGCGGAATTGCGCGGCCAGATAGGCCTTGGCGCCCTCGCGCACGGCCGCGGCGATTTCTTGCATTCGCGGGGTGCCCTGATCGGCGTCGATCACCTGCTTGACCAGCATCAGAGCATAGACCAAGCCCGCAATCGCCACACCGACTACCGCGATCAGCGCGATCCGCTCCCACATCGGGTATTCGGTCAGAGGGGCGAACAAATGCACACTGTGACCGCCGTGAGCGGCCGCTGCCGGGGCCTCCGTCGCCGGATCGGCCGATAAGCAAGGCAAGGCCAAGAACCCGCCCAGGAAGCACAACGCCAGAAGGCCGATGTAGGCCTTCTGGGCACTTGCGCTTCGCCACTGGTTTTTGAAGTGTCGAAACATACGAACTCCTTTAGAAATGAGACTCGAACTCTAATAACCGTTGCGCCTCGAAACCGCGCACGACGGCGTTGTCGCCCTTCGGGCGAAACTCGCACTAAGTAATTCCACACAATTACGAAAGCAGCCGCCAGCGCAGCGAAGCGGCTGATTGCGGGGATGCGATTTGAACCGCTTTCCGTTTTCCGCGGTTTTATTTGGAACGCTTCGTTCCGACGCGAGAACCGTATCCCTAAGCAACCGAGGCGGCGGAGATGTTCCAGTTGAACTGTCCCAAACTGATTGTTTGTTCCAAATTCACTGCGCCCGACAACACATGCCGACCGCCTCCGCGGGCCGCCCAAACCTTCTCATCCCGCGACCGCCCCCAAGGCGGAATGTTTTGCCAGGGCGCACACTCTGCGCCCGCCTCACACCGCAGAACGCTGCTCCAAAACCGAGAATCGCCAGACTCGATCCATTGACCCCGGCGCTGCGACCTGAACCGAGATCACACTTATCGGCCGACAGTCCGCAGCCACACCAATTGCCGAGCCTTGCGCCCCGAAAGCTTGCGTGTCGGCCGCCAAAGAATGAAACGGTAAGATTAGGAAAATGGGCATAGTTCGTCAAGGGTCTCGCCCCCTGCCCCCCCAATCGGTGTTATCTGTGACCCACAAGTGCGGATTGAGCGGTTTGGAATGGCTGGCGTTCCTCCTTCGTCAAACTGCAAAGGACGGAAAGCGGTTCAAACGCAGTTCGCACGCAAAATTGCCGCTTCGTTGCAATCGCGACCGCTTGCGCAATTGTGTGGAACTATTTTGAGCGTTCATCGTTCCGTTCGAGCCGCTTGTCGACGATCTCCGTCTCGACCGTGCGGCAGTCGTAAGCTAGGCCCCGGTGGTCAGCCGCACCGCGGCTTTTCCACTTTGCAGACGAACAAGGTGCCGCGCCGGCTGAGAATTCCGCCCGTCGCCGTTGCCGATCGGAGCGAGGTTCAGTATTCTCCACTGACAACGCCCGTTTGTTAGAATTGTGTAGGGATTCTGCGAACTGCGAGCTCGCCCGAATTCCAAATCGTTCCTCACAATCGCGGAATCGGCCGCTGGCTCAGCAATTCGGCTCTGTTGCGTGCAGTCTCCGAACAAACCATTTTCCGTTTTTCGCCGTTCTATCCGACCGAATATGGCGACTGTTGAGATGAGATAGCGTTGCACCGGAGTTTTTCCGGTTACTCGAACCGCCGACCAATGTCTGCGGTTGCGTTCCGATGCAGGACGGGGCTTTCCCGATGCAGCGTTCCGAGTTGCTGCAACACGAACTTTCGGCAGCCCAGTGGGCCGAAATCGATCGCCTTTGCGACCGCTACGAGGACGGGTGGTCTCCTCGGCGGAGCGACGAGCTAGCCGCTTGGGTTCAACAGATCGCGCCTGCTCTCCGTCCCTCAGCGGCAGAGGAGCTCATCGCTCTTGATCGGCAACTGCGGGCGGCCGCGTGTTGCCCAGCCGAACCGCCATCGTATGCCGAGGCGCTGCGCGTTGCGGCGATTCGATCACGGAATTCCAACGATTCGGCAGAGCGGCTGGCAGTTGATGCCGCCGGTTCCTCCCTCGAAAACAACGAGAACTCGACCGCCGCGGCACCGACACCCGCCCGGCCGTTCAACGCCTCAGCGGCCGACGCTTCGACGCTAAGCACAAGTCGCTCGATCGGTTCGCGGCCGGCACGCACTCAGTCGCGCGATCCGGCGGCCGACATCCCGGTACAGATCGGGCGGTATCGGATCACCGCCTATTTAAGCGGCGGAGGCCAGGGCGATGTGTTTCGCGCCATTCACCCCACGTTGAACCGCGAGGTGGTGATCAAATGGGGGCGGTGTTGCCTTGGTGCCGACGCGCCCGAAGTCCAATCGCTGCTCCGCGAGGGCCGCATTCTGGCCCAGCTCGACCACCCGAACTTGGTTCGCGTTCACGACCTCGATTTCCACGAGGGATGCCCGTTCCTGGTGCTCGATTTCATCCCAGGCCGCAACTTGCGGCAGTGGCGTGCGTCGCACGACGTTCCGCCGGTTCAAGCGGCGAGGTGGGTTGCGCAAGCCGCTCGAGCGTTGGCCGAGGTGCATCGCCAGGGCCTCGTTCATCTCGACATCAAGCCCGAGAACATCCTGATCGACGAGTCGGGCGAAGCGCGCGTGGTCGATTTCGGGCTGGCCCTGCTGCCCGAGTTGTGGGGCGAACAACAGGCGCCGCTGGGATGTTTTCGGGGAACGCCGTCCTTTGCCAGTCCCGAACAAGCTCGCGGGACGACGCAATGGGCCGATGCCCGCGCCGATGTTTTCGGCCTAGGTGCCCTGCTCTTCTGGCTTCTGACCTCGCGCGCACCGTACCAAGGCGAAACAATAGACGAGGTGCTGGCGTTGGCGGCCCAATGCCGCTTCGATCGCAGTGCCCTGCGCGGCGCGCCGCGGACTCTGGCCGAAATCACGCTGCGGGCGATGAGCATCCGACCGGAAGATCGCCACCCTTCGGCTGACGCTCTGGCCGACGACCTCGAAGCATGGATCGTGCGACAAACGGCCCCCAACGGCAAGCGGCGGCTCCTTCAGGCGGCCGCGGCGCTGGCGCTCACCGCGGCCGTGTTGATTGCCGTCGCCGCATCGCCTTTGGGACGACAGGTGTGGCGTCGCGGGCCGGCCGCATCAGCCATCGAACCGGCGGCCTCCGACGCGAACGACCAATCGCATCAACAGCCTTCCCGCCGCGAGGGCGATGCGGACGACCGCCCGGCCGAACATCCGGCTCAACCGCCGAACAAGCCTTCCGGCTCTTCGGTCGAGGGCCCATCGGCGGCTGCCGCGCCGTCGGCAACCGTTGGCGTGCCGCACGAGGAATCGCCGGGCCGCACGACCTCGCCGGAAAGAAGCCTCGCGGCGGCTGCCCCTCAGAGCCCTCCGCCTTTGAGCGAGGCCTCGCGGACCGAAAACCCGTCGCCATTGCGTTGGGATCGCGAGGCCGGCCTGCTCTTTCTCAACGGCGAGGTGATCCGACGCGTGCGCGTTGCCCAGGCCGGGAACATCGCGAAGATTCTCGACGCTTTCCAATCGCAACAGTGGCCCAAATGGGTCAAACAACCGCTCGGCGACGAAGCCGATCGCAAAACGCTCTTTGCCGCCTGCAACTCATTGAACGAATCGCTTGACCGCATCCGCTTCCGAGTTTCGGGCAACGGCGTGGAATGGTTCTTCGTCGATCGGGACGCTCCGCAATGACCGCCGTCGGCTGCAACGCCCCCGGGCTGCGTGGCTCAGTCCTTCGTCGGTCAACGTCTCGCCGTCACATCTCCCGGTTGCCGGCGCAGTTGCCGTCCTCCTCCCCGCTTCGATATGATCGTTGGAAGGCAGAGTATTCCCCGCATGAGCCGAGCACGCCCGCGGCGCATTTTCGTTGGGCGAAGGCGCGTCGGGGCGGGCAGTGCGGATTGTACGATGACGGGCGATGCAGTCGGATCGGTTTCGCAGTGGCTCCTAAAGGTTCGCAACGGCGACGAGGAGGCGGCCGCGGAACTCTGGAAGACCTATTATGCGCGGCTCACGGCGTTGGTCAGGGCGCGATTGCGCGCCCGACCGCGGCGAGTGTGCGACGAGGAAGATATTGTCCTCAGCGCGTTCGACAGTTTTTTCCGCGCTGCTCAAAAGGGGCGATTTCCCGATTTGAACGATCGCCACGACCTTTGGCAGGTGTTGGTCCTGTTGGCCGTGCGGAAGACGGCATTGGCCGGGCGTCGCGAAACCCGTCGTAAACGCGGTGGCG
>CAZVZX010000010.1:93761-143466 GCA_964631235.1 uncultured Planctomycetaceae bacterium
TCCGCGGACACTCGGCCCTGATCGGCGTTGACGGCCGCCACGGTGGGAAATCGCCGTTCGACGCCCTCGACACCAAGCCCTCGCCCGAGTTGGCCGCAACGCTTGCTGAGGATTTCTCAACACTCATCATTCGGCTCAATGACGACACGCTGCAACGGATCGCCTTGTGGAAACTCGAGGGCTATTCGAACGTGGAAATCGCCGATCGCTTGGGCCGACAACCGCGGACGATCGAACGCAAGCTGAACCTGATTCGCACCATTTGGCTGGAAACCGCAGCCGAAACCGCGTGAAATCGAGCGATTGCCGATGGATCACCCCTGCGACCAAACGCCGAGCGCGTCTCGGCCGTTGACGATCGGGCCGGTCGGTTTGGCAACGCCGCTTTTGATGGCCCCGATGGCCGGCTTCACCGACTGGGCCTTTCGCCAAGTGGTGCGCGGCCTGGGCGGTTGCGGCCTGCCGGTAACCGAGATGGTCAGCGCCCGAGGCATGTTCGAAATGAACCGCCGAGAACGGGCACTGCCGGAACGGCTTTGGGGAGTAGCAGACGAGCCTCGGCCGTTGGCCGTGCAAATCTGGGACAACGATCCCGTGCTGCTGGCTGAGATCGCCGACCGATTAGTTCGTCAATTCGCCCCGACGGTGATCGATTTGAACTTCGGCTGCCCGGCGCCCGACGTGGCCGGCAAAGCCGAAAGCGGCGCGCACCTGCTCCGCTTTCCCGATCGCATCGGCCGAATCGTCGAACGCGTGGCGGCCGCCTGCGGCACAACGCCGGTGACGGCCAAAGTCCGCCTTGGGCCCGACCGCCAACGGATCACGGTCTTCGATGTGGCTCAGGCCGTCGAGGCTGCCGGCGGTGCCGCCATTACGGTTCACGGGCGCACGGCTGCCGACTTCTACCGCGGCAAGGCCGACTGGGAGTTGATCGCTCGCACGAAGTCGATGTTGCGAAGAATCCCGTTGATCGGCAACGGAGATCTGACGACGGCAGAGGACATCGTCACGGCCTTTCGTCGGTATTCGGTCGATGGCGTGATGATCGGGCGGGCGGCGCTGAACAACCCGTGGTTGTTCGCCCAAGGCTGGGCCGCCCTGCAAAACCGGCCTTGGCTTTCACCGTCGGCCTCCGATCGTTGCACCGGATTGTTGCAACACCTTCAACTCCGTCTGACACAATACGGACCCGATCGCGCCTTGGGACAGATGCGAAAAGTTGCCGCGTGTTACACGCACGGCCTGCCCGGGGCCCGGGCGTTTCGTCAGGGGCTGAACCAATTGCAGTCGATCGACGAGTTTCGCTCGGCCGTCGAGCAGTTCTTCGCCAGCCAACCGACCGGCGAACGCATTGCCTAACCGCCAAGCGGCCGCCTCGGAAGATCAGGGGCTTGTTAGGCCGACATCGCCTTTCTTCGCATCCCGACGCGAGCGATTTCTTCTCGATGCGGGCAGGCGAGAAGCAATGCGTCATAAGCAATTTACACCTTTGAACTTACGCTGATTCTTCTCCTTTGCTGGGGTGAAGGCAGATCCGATTCTCCCGGCCATGGCGTTCTGCCGGTCGAAACCAGCGAGTTTGCACCGGGCGAGCCGCTCCCCTTGTCTTGAAATCAAATCGATTTCTCTGCCGGCCGATATTGTTTTTAGCATTTTTGACTGCTAGAATTGAGTCGCTGTCGTAATTCGGTCCCGAGATGAGGCTGGCGCAGGTGCGAAAAACCGTGACCGCATTGTCATCCAGCAACGGGAAGCCGGGCGATCGGCCCTGTCGGGCAGCGGTAGGAGCGACGGAAAACGCAAACCGGCCGAGCGTACCGTGCGAATATTCCGGGCGGCCGACCGCGGAGGCGTTTCCGACGGCAACTCCCGGAATCAGGGTGTGCCGGAACGTCTGTCGAGCAAAGCAGGTTCGGCGGCCGGTCCTTCCGGCTGAAGAAACAAGACGAGTCGCGCGAGGCCCCTGAAAGAACTGGCCTGAGCGAGATCGTCGTGCGACGGCATGAGGCCCTTTTTAGCAGCCCGTTGAAAAAAGCGATTCCAACGAATTCACCCCGCGAATTTCGCGGCAAACGCGCGCTGTGAAGCCAAGAACGACTTTTCATCGGGCCGTTAGGCAGTAGCGGCGAGCGAAATCGATAGCAAGCATCGACACGGCAGGAAAAGACAGTCTTCAGTTCAGGGTTGGAGCGATGAGCATTCAGGCACCGCACACTGACGGCGATTTGCTCGATCTGTTGCGTATCGCTGGACCGCTTCGCGTGACGGAGATGGCCCAGGCGATGGAGGTTACTCCGACGGCGATTCGGCAACGGTTGGTCCGCTTGCTTCGTCGGGGCATGATTCAGCGCGAAGCAGTGCGGAGCGGTCGCGGTCGGCCGCGGCATAATTACTCGCTGACAGAGAAGGGGCTACGGGAAACCGGGTCGAACTTCACCGATTTAGCCATGGCCCTCTGGAAAGAGATCGGTGCCTCGGCCGACCCGCAGTTGAAGGCGGACCTGCTTCGTCGCGTCGCCCGAGCCTTGGCCGGCGGCTATGCCCGCGAGATTCGCGGCGAAACGCCGGCCGAGCGGCTCGATTCGCTGCGGCAACTGCTGATGCAGCGGCGGATTCCGGTCAGTTTGGAAGAGTCAGCCGGACGGATGACACTGACGACGCACGCCTGCCCGTACCCCACGCTCGCCGAAAACGATCGCGACGTTTGCCGCATGGAGCAGATTCTTTTTTCGGAACTGCTTGGGGCGGATGTTCAGTTGGTGCGATGCCGGCTCGATGGCCGTGGCGACTGCCAATTCCAACTCGACTAGCGTCCCCTTATACTGAGGCGTTTCAAAAGGTCGGGCCAGCGAGCCCGGAAACCCCTCTGTTGCGGGGATGAGACGATGACACAGCCGTGGATCGAAGGACGTTTTCCGGATTGTGTGTTGACCACCACGTTAGAACAAGGAATCAACTGGGCGAGGCAGAGTAGCCTCTGGCCGATGACGTTCGGCATTGCCTGTTGTGCGATCGAAATGATGTCGGCCGGTGCCGGACGATTCGATCTCGATCGGTTCGGGGCCGGCGCGTTTCGGGCCAGTCCAAGGCAGTCGGACCTGATGATCGTCGCCGGCACGATCACCTACAAGATGGCCAGCCGCGTGCGGCGGTTGTACGACCAGATGCCCGAGCCGAAGTACGTCATTGCCATGGGCGCATGCACGATCGCCGGCGGACCGTATTACCAATGGGGCTACAGCGTAGTTCGCGGGGCGGACTTGATCGTCCCGGTCGATGTGTATGTTCCCGGTTGTCCGCCGCGGCCCGAGTCGCTGCTGGAAGCATTGATGCGGCTGCAAGAGAAGATCGCCGGACACCGGATCGCCCGGGCGCCGGGCAAGGGTCAGGGCGTCGCCGCGAAGTTGGAAGATGAACTGCCGGTGCCGCATCATTGCGGCTATGTCGATGTTGTCGAACCGACCTTGGTGTTCGAACATCAGCAAAACGTCAAGAAGCGCGGGAGTGCGGATAAGCCATGATCGATCGAACCCCTGAAACACTGCGAGTCGTCGATCTTCATGTGTCGGTGGCTGGCAAAGAGATCTTGCGCGGCGTGTCGTTAGAGATTCGCCGCGGCGAGATTCACGCCTTGATGGGGCCCAACGGCTCGGGGAAAACGACGCTGGGCTTGGCCATCATGGGTCATCCGGGCTACGAAGTGACGGCCGGACAAGTGCTGCTCGACGAGGTGAATCTGCTCGATCTCGAGCCGCACGAACGGGCACGCGCCGGCGTATTCATGGCATTCCAGCGACCCGTAACGATTCCCGGCGTGAAAATGGCCGACTTCCTCCGCCACGCGGTGAGCAACATCCGCAACCCCAATCGTAAGGAAGGCGAAGAACTGCTGCCGATGCGGGAGTTCCGCAAAGAGCTGACCGAACAAATGAAGGCCCTGCGGATCGACCCCGAGTTTGCGCGACGCTACGTCAACGACGGGTTCTCCGGCGGAGAGATGAAGCGGGCCGAGATTTTGCAATTGGCCATGCTCCGCCCGCGGTTCGCTATTTTGGACGAAACCGATAGCGGACTCGACGTCGACGCCGTCCGGCTTGCCAGCCAAAGCATTGCGCAGATCGGCGGTCACGAAATGGGCATCCTCATCATCACGCATCACGAACAATTGCTCGAGCACAATCAGCCGCATTTCACGCATGTCATGCTTGGCGGCCGGATTGTCGAGACGGGCGGGCCGGAACTCGCCCGAGAGTTGCACAAACGCGGCTACGATCGGCTTCGGGCCGATCACCCTGATGCCGCGGCCGTGGAACGGGAAATGATGGCCGCCGGCACGAAGCAGGCCGTCGGCTGACTCTTGGAGACTCAAACCGCGAAGAGCTACTGAATCGATCCTCGGAACACGCAAAGCGGCGCAAGCGGGCGGAGCACAAAGTCGGCCTCTCCGCTGCGACAATGGCTGCGTTGCGTGCCGTGAGGCCGCAGACAGATAGGCAGGGCATTATGGCAACCGATCTCAACACCCGTGCGGCCGCGGCGAAGGCGGCCGACCCGATCGGCGAAATCAATAAGTACGATTTCCGCGTGGACGAGCGATTCGTCTTCAAAGCGAGGAAGGGGCTCGATGCCCAGATCGTCGCCGAGATTTCGGAGATGAAGCGCGAGCCGGCGTGGATGCGCGAGTTCCGCCTGCGGGCGCTCGAGGTCTTCTTTTCGAAACCAATGCCCCGCTGGGGCGGCGCGATCAACGTCGATTTCGACGACATCTACTACTACCTCAAGCCGGTCGATCGTCAGGCCACCAGTTGGGAAGACGTTCCCGCGGAAATCAAGACCACTTTCGACAAGCTGGGGATTCCAGAAGCGGAGAAGAAGTACCTTGCGGGCGTGAAGGCCCAATACGAAAGCGAAGTAGTTTACGGATCGCTGAAGGAAGACTTGGCCCGGCAGGGCGTGATCTTTACCGACACCGATTCGGCCGTGCGCGACTATCCCGATTTGGTCCGCGAGTACTTCGGCACGATCATCCCGCCGACCGACAATAAGTTTGCCGCGCTGAATTCGGCCGTGTGGTCGGGCGGGTCGTTCATCTACGTGCCGCCCGGGGTTAAGGTCGAATTCCCGTTGCAGGCCTACTTCCGCATCAATGCGGCGAACATGGGCCAGTTCGAGCGGACGCTGATCATTGTGGATGAGGGCGCGCAGATGCACTACGTCGAGGGCTGCACGGCCCCGATGTACAGCACCGAAAGCCTGCACTCGGCCGTGGTCGAAGTGATCGCCAAACGCGGATCGCGAGTGCGCTACACCACGATCCAGAACTGGGCGAACAACATCTACAATTTGGTGACGAAGCGGGCCGTGGCCTACGGCGACTCGCTGGTCGAGTGGGTCGACGGCAATCTCGGCAGCCGCTTGACGATGAAATACCCGGCGATCTACCTGCTCGAGCCGGGCGCCCGCGGCGAGGTGCTTTCCGTGGCCTTCGCGTCGGCCGGCCAGCATCAAGACGCCGGCGCCAAGGCGGTTCATGCCGCCCCGCACACGTCGAGCCGCATCATTTCGAAGTCGATTTCGAAGAACGGCGGCCGCTCGAGCTACCGCGGATTGGTGAAGATCAACAAGGGCGCCGCCAAGTCGAAGGCCAACGTGGTTTGCGATGCGTTGATTCTCGACGACCGCAGCCGCAGCGACACTTACCCGTACATCGAAATCGAAGAGCAAGACGTGGCGATCGGCCACGAGGCCAGCGTGTCGCGGATCGGCGAAGAACAGCTTTTCTATTTGTGCAGCCGCGGGCTGAGCGAGGCGGAGGCGGCGGCGATGATCGTCAGCGGATTCGTCGAACCGCTGGTGAAGGAACTGCCGATGGAATACGCCGTCGAGATGAATCGGCTGATTCAATTGCAGATGGAAGGCACCGTAGGATGAACGCAGACAAACGGCGCAGGGTTAACGGAAGATGAGCTCCATTGTTGCCGACACGTTCTCTGCCGAATCGTTCGAGCGTTTTCTCGAAGCGCGCGACGAGCCGAGGTGGTGCCGCGAGGCCCGCCGTGCGGCCTGGGCGCTGTTCGAATCGCTGCCCATGCCCGATCGCTCGATCGAGGAATGGGCGCGGACCGATATCCGCGGCTTCCGCTGGGAACAGTTCGCCGCACTGCCGGGCGTTGAGCGCCCGCAAGAAATCGCCGCAACGGGTCGAACTCAAGCGGCGGCCGATTCGCACGGACGGGGGTTGCTGGGCGACGGCGTAGAACTGGCCGGCCGGATGGTCTCGCTCGACGGTGCGACGGTCGAGTGCGTCGGGTCGGGCGCATTGGCCGAACGCGGCATCGCCTTCGGGCCGATCGAAGAAGTCCTCCGTCAACAGCCCGAGTTGCTGCGGCCGTATCTATTCGGCCCCACGTTCGATCCGCAGGCCGACAAGTTTTCGGCCTATCATGCCGCCTGTTGGCACGGCGGCGGCGCGCTGTATGTTCCGCCATACGTCTCGGCCGGAGCTGTCCACCTGCTGGTGCAGCTTTCGCCCGGCGGAACCGATCTGACGCATCAATTGATCGTACTCGACGAGGGAGCCGAGGCGACGGTGCTCGTGGAAACGGCCGGGCCGGCCGACAACGCCGCGGCGCTGCATTGCGGCGCGGTCGAGATCGTCGTCGGCCGCGGGGCGAAACTCACCTATGTCAACCTTCAGAATTGGGGCACGGGCGTGTGGCACTTTGCCCAGCAAAAGGCCCGCGTCGCCCGCGAAGGCTCGATTCAATGGACCGTCGGCGCGTTGGGCGCCCGGCTGGCCCACGTCAGCCAGCAGGTCGTTCTCGCCGAACCCGACGCGACGGCTCAAGTCAACGGCGTCATGTTCACCGAGGGGCGGCAGCATTTGAACTATGTGACGCTTCAGCACCATCAGGCCCCCGGCGGACGCAGCGACCTGCTCTACAAAGGCGCGCTGCAAGATCGTTCGCGCATCGTGTGGCGGGGGATGATCCGAGTCGATCTCGACGCCCAGAAGACCGACGGCTACCAGCGAAACGACAACCTGATGCTGTCGAATGACGCGCGGGCCGACTCGATTCCCGGATTGGAAATCCTGGCCGACGACGTAAAATGCACCCATGGCGCAACAGCGGGCCGAGTGGAAGACGAAATGATCTTCTACTTGGGGACGCGCGGATTGACGCGCAAGGAGGCGGCCCGAATGGTCGTCGCCGGTTTCTTCCAGCAGGTGTTCGACCGCATCACGATCGAATCGGTGCGCCACGCGCTGGCCGAGGCCATCGGCCGCCGCGTGCGCGAGTATCGCTGAGGTCCGGGCCGCGGCCGAGCCTTCCTTGCGCGCAACGCGATCGCCCAATTGGACCCTTCGCGCTAACGAATGTTCGGCTGTTCGGTTTCATGCTGGCAAACGATACCGTCCCTGGCAATCGCGATTGCCCAAAAATGCATCCGCACCGCGGTTTCATCGAGGTAGATAAGGCGTAAGACAACGATGATGGCAGACGATTTCGTCCGCGTGTGTTCTGTCGACGAGATTCCCGACCCGGGCAAACGGGTGTTCGAGATCGATGATCAATTCGTGCTGGTCGTACACCTCGACCGCCAATGGTACGCGCTGGACGACCGCTGCACGCACGACGGCGGCCCGTTGGGCGAAGGGCGGTTCGACGGACACTGCATCGTATGTCCGCGGCATGGGGCGAAATTCGACCTTCAAACCGGCGCGGCGATGACCATGCCCGCGGTTACCGCCACAACGCGCCACGATATCAAGGTCGAAAATGGATCAGTGTTCGTTCGGCTTCGCGACCGTTGATCTTTCGGGAACAAACCGCGGCCCCTGCTCGCCCGAGCCGGCAGTATCCGCTTTGTTGGGAACCAAGGAGCGTTGGGGTAGTGCGCACTGCGTTGATGTGAGAACAATCATGTTCGCCCGCGAGGCACGCGAGGGGGATCGCTGATTCGAGGTGCAAGGCACACTCAAGGTGAAAGCAGGCATCATCCGGGAGCCGTCCGCCATGCCGTTGACTGAAGAGAAAATCTTGGAAGCGATGAAGCAGGTGATCGACCCGGAATTGAAGGTCAATGTGGTTGATCTCGGATTGATCTACGGGGTGGGCGTGGAGGAAGTCGAGGGGAAAACCAATCTGCGGATCGTGATGACGATGACCACGCCGGCGTGCCCGTACGGCCCGGAGCTTGTCCAAGAATTGAAAGACACGCTGGCGGCTCTGCCCGAAGCCGGCCGGGTGGATGTCGAGGTTACGCTTTCGCCGCCGTGGACGCCCGACCGCATGACCGACGACGCCCGCGACGAGCTGGGCTTGTTCTAAACAGCCCGTTGAACAACCCGGTCGTGACGGCTGCGGCCCACGAGTTTTTGAACAAAACGCCTGGCTGCGAATCAGAAAATGAGTTCGTCCACGGGCTGAAAGAATGCCGCCGGATCGCGCGAGCCGATTTTTTCCTGAAACGGATACGACGGCCGCGAGAGGCGGTGTGCCGCGCGGCGTCAAGAAGAGCATCGCCTATTGCGTTCTGCGGTTGCGTGCGTGCGGCATCCCGTCGAGGTATCAGAGGTAGTCGAGCAGCGACATCTGGTAGATTTTCGCCATCGCTTGAAGCGACGCTTGGAAGGCGGCCTGTCGGGCGGTCAACTCGGAGATGACGGCGCTGAGGTCGGCGTCGTACTCCAGCGACAGCGCTTGCTGAAGCTCGACGTCCTCGATGTCGAGCCGGTTTTTGAGCACCTCGACGCCCTGCTGCCGCGCGCCCAGGGCCGCCCGCGAAAAGTTCATGTCTTCGGTTTTCCGGTCGAGCAGCCGCATGGCACGCTCGATGAGGAATTGATCGTTCGTTTCCAGTCCCTGCTGGATGCGCAACAGTGCGGTGAAGATGCTCTCCGTTTCCAGGGGATTGGTGTCGCTTCCTTTGAGCGATTGACGGCCGCCGGTCATTAGCGGTTCGGTGCCATCGGTCGGATCGACGAGTCCGGAGCCGTCGTTGGGGCTGGCGTCGCGCGGATCGGGAACGACCTCGAACGCGGCCGACGCCTGCGGATGCGCGGCGACAGCGGCGATGATGTCGTTGGCCGTCGCCGTGCCGGGGTCGAATTGTATTTCCAACTCGACGCCGGGATTGTAGCCCACCACCTGCGTCGGTCCGCCGGGCACGGCGGTGAGCCGTATCGAGATGTTGTTGTAGGCCGGCCCGAGCGCCCGAGAAGTGAATACCAGATCGTTGTCGAACCCGGGCGAAACAACCACCGCGCTGGCGTAGGTGGTTGCCGTGCCGCCGCTGGTGCGCGGCGGAGGTTCGGCTGTTGCCGCCACGAAGCCCGAGCCGTCGTTGCCGCTGTTGTCGGCCGGATCGAACGCGGCGACGAAGGTATCGCTCAGACCGCTGGCGGCAAGCATGGCTTTGACATCGGCGGCCGTTGTCGCCCCGGCAGTGATGCCGATGGTCAACGTCTTGGCGATTGCGTCGTACACCGGCGAGGCCGGCCCGCCGTCGGCGAAGATCACCCGCACCCCATTGACCGCCGTTCCCGAGCCGACGGAGGAAATGATCAGCCCGCTTTTCTTCGCGGCCGAAGAAATGATCGTTTGCGCTTGGCCGCCGTTTTCGGGCGGCACGCTTTGCTCGGCGCCGGCGGGAATGAGGCCCAAGTCGATGGCCGCTTGACTGTAGAAGGTTCGGGCGACGGTCAGGCGGCCGGTTCCTTCGCTCAGGTCGATCAATTCGATTCCGTTGCCGTAGGCGGCCAATCGCGCGGTGAGCTTTCCATCGACATTGTTCGGATGGCGGTTGATGGCGTCGAGTATTTGGCCGATGGTTTGCTTGTTGGCCACATCGATGCCCAACACCGTGCCGTCGGCGCGCGTGATGGTGAAATCGACGCCGGAGTCGTCGCCGCCGCTGGTGGTCGCCGGCCCGCCGACCACCACTTTGCCCGTGCCGTCGTTCGTCGTGCCGGGAATGACCGTCAGCGCGGCGTCCCAATCGTTCGCGGCGGCGGGATGGCGTTTGAGCAAGTCGATCACGTCGTTGGCGGTGGTAACGCCCGGCTGGATGTGGAAGACCAGCGTCTTGGCATCGGGATCATAATCCAAACTCGGAGCGGCCGTGGTGGCGGCGAACGATACTTGGAAACCGTCGAACCAAGTTCCCGGGTTTTTCGACGTGAATGTGATCGACGAGTTGGGCACCGCCGAATCATAGACGGCGTGCGAGCGGGCGCCGCTGCCGGGCCAATCGTCCACACCGCGTCCGAAATTGAGCCCCGCCAGCAGACTGCTCGACGTGAACGATCGCAAACCCAGTTGGGCGGCCGTTCGTCCTCCGTTTTCGCCGATGGCGAAGTCGGCGCCGCTGGAACGGCTGCGGAGGTTGATTCCGGTTCGCGTTTCGTTGATCTCGGCGTAAACGCCCGCGCCGGCCCCGTTCAGGGTGTTGAGCAAATCTTCCACCGTGCGTGCCAACGTGAAATTCACCGACACGGTGCCGCTTTGATTGACGATTTGCAGCCCGCCCACCCGATCGAAGTCTTCGCCCGACCCGTAGGCGGTGTCGGCATAAGCGCCGACGTTGACCAACCCGCGGCCGCCGTAGCGGCTGTCGAGCGGATCGAGCCGCGCCGTGAACGGGATTTCGCCGGCGGCCTGCGCGCGATTGATCGCGGCGACCACTTGGTGCGCGCGGGTGTACCCATCGGCGATATGCACGACCAGCGCGTTGGCCCCGTCGTACACCACGGTTTCTTCGCCGGGCACGACGAGCGGATCGTGAACGAAACTGACGCGCACGCCGTTGAGCGGTTTGCCGTCGGCGGTGGTCGTTCCGTTGTGAACCGCTTCGACGATGAAATCGTTGTCGCTGCCCGACGAGCGCACGTTGGCCCGCGCCCGCGTGCCGCAAATGTCTTCCAGCCGGGTGGTCCGCTGCAAGACGGGATTAAGCGGCGCGCCTTCGATCACCTTGCCGGTGCCGATGTCGCGCCGCAAACCCAACTCGCCCGCCAGGGTTCCCCCGCCCACCTCGCGGATGGACAGACTGCCGGGAAAAGTGGAATCGAGCTGCACGATCAAGCGGTCGGGCGCGATATCCACAGTAACCGAGCGCCCGGCCGGAGGATTGGCCTGAATCAGCGCGGCGATGTCTCCCAAGGTGGAGGCCGTGCTCAGATCGATAATGCTTGTATTGGTTCCGTCAGAGACGGCAATGCTGCCCCGGCTCAGTCCCAGCCCGTCGCGCAAATCTCGGACCGACGTATCGTGGCTTAGGGCGGGCCGCAGTTGGGCCGTTCCGCGCACCGGCTCGGAAATCGCGCCGAACACCTCCACCCCGCTGACGCTCGTCTCGAAGAGCAGGTCGATGTCGCCGTAGCTGACGAGCCGGCCGTCGTTGCCCAGGTAATTGACCTGGCCGCCCGGCGTATAGGCGAACGGCGCCTGCGTGCTGCTCGACCCGGCGAAAAGATACCTTCCGCGAAACTGCTGGTTTCCGGTATCGACCAATTGGCGCAACAATTGGCCCACCTCTTGTGCCGCCGACTTCCGCTGGGTGTCGGTCGAGGCGGTGCCGAGCACGCCGAGCGTTGTGGCGCGAACGTCGGCGAGCATCGAAGAGATGGTTGAAAGCGATGAATCGGCCGCGCTGAGGTACGATTGATTCGTGTTGAGATTCGAGAGCACCTGCTGCTTGCGCTCCAGCAGGCTTTGAAGGCTGACCACGCGCATCGCCGCGGTCGGGTTTTCGCTGGGCGTGCTGAAGCTATGGCCGGTGGAAAGCTGAGTGAGCACCCGATACATCGCCGCCTGATCGGCCTGCACCTGGGCCAGCATCCGTTGGCGGACGAACTGGTCGCTCACGCGGGTCGTCGGAATGCCGATGATCGAACTCATGGGTCACGCAGTTGTTCGTTGCGCCGGTCCGGCGACCGGCTCGGGCGCGCGGCCAACGCCGTCCGGCCGAAATCGCTCGCGGCCGTTTCGATGCGGAATGCGGGAAGACCGCTGTTTCTTCTCGTCTTCGCGATGATTTCGTGCGTTTTTCCTCGGTTGTTTGCCAATCGCACCGCTCGACGGTTGCGGGAGCCGCCGAGCGTGTTCGTTTGTGTCGGACAAGGCATCTTGCGTTTGTTCGTTTACCGCCGCCGTCGTCCGCTGTTCCCTGAAGCCGGCATAACGCTGAGCATCACCCCGCCTTCGGAAAGCCTCCGCCGTCAAATGTTCACCAGGATTTCGAAAAGCTGAGTCAGCACGGAGATGTACCGCGCCGAGGCCTGGTAGGCCCGCTGGTAAGCGATCATCTTCAGCGCCTCTTCGTCCACGTTGACTCCGCTGGTGGCCAACTTCTGCCCGCTGAGGGTCAGATTGAAAATTCGCGCGCCGTCGGCTTCGGCCTTGGCGATGGTCGATCCTTGCGTGACGCGGGCCGCCAGGCGGTTGTAGATCACACCGATCGAATCGCCGCGTTGGGTATCGAGGGGGCGATCGAGGAAGGCCGCCAGTTGAACGGCCGTATCGGTGTCGGCGCCGATGCCGCCGCGGCTGGCGGCAAACAGCGAGGGGTCGCTGCGCACCGCCTGATTGACGTTGATGTCGCGTGCGGACGAGCCGGTGAAAAAGGTGTTCAGCCCGAGGGCCGCCAGAGCATAGCTCGTATCGTTGGCGAAGGAAAACTGCTGGTCGGCTGATTCGACCGACAACCTCAGTCGCCCATCGGCGGTGATTTCCGCCCGCAGTCCGTCCACGGCGTCCAAGGCGGCCGCCAACGAACTGAGCGTGGTTTCGTCGTCGATGCCGTTGAGATCCACCTTGATGTTCGTGGTTTGCGTCAGGCCGGTTTTCTGGTTGTAAATCAATACCTGGAACGAGCCGTTTTGCGGAGTGAATTTCAAGCCGGCTTGATTGAGCGGCAGGTTTGCGCCGTCCACGGCATATTGGCCGGTGGCCTCGGAGTAGCCGGTCATTCCTTGGCCCGAAGCGAAGAGCTTGTTGAACTCGAAGATCAACGTGGCGCTGAATTGGTCGAGATCGTCGCGGAACCCCCCGAGCACTTCGTCGCGCGCTTCGTACAGTCCTTTGAGTTGGCCCGAGGCGGGTTGCAACCTCGAATCGGTTTCTTTCAGATGGATGAAGAACTTCCCCGTCTCCAGATCGAGAACCGGTTCGACCTGCCGCATCACGCCTTCATACACGAGAAAGTCGCCGCCGGAATAAACCACCACGCCGCCGCTGGGCTGTTCGACGACTCGAATGTCGATCAGCTTGGCCAGGCTTTCCAGGGCCACTTGCCGCTGGTCGCGCAAGCCCACGGCGTCGCTGCCCGAGGTGTTGCCGCCCTCTGTTTCGGCAATGCGAACATTCAATGTGCGGATTTCGCTGACCAAACGGTTGATGTCTTCCGCCATGCCCTGAACGCGCTTGTCGAGATCGTCCACCAGCGTTTCGGCACGTTCCGACATTCGACGGATGTTCTGCGCCAGGGTATAGCCTTGCAACACGGCCAGATTGCGGACGGAGCGGCTTTCGGGCTGATTGAGTATCTCGGCAATGCTTCCGAAGAAGTTGTTCATCGCCGTGCTCAAGTCGGTGTCGCCCAATTCGCCCAACAGCCCTTCCAACTGGCTGTAGGTTTGCTCGGTCGTTTCGGCCGCCGCTTGGTCGCTCACCGAGCCGCGCAGCCGTTGTTCGAGAAAAAGATCGATCTTCTGCACCACCGCGCGGACGCGAACGCCCAGCCCGAGGATCAATCCTCCCTGGCGTTGCGCCGGGGCGGTCGCTAAATCGACTTCTTCGCGGATGTAGCCGGGCGTGTTCGCGTTGGAGATATTCTGGCCGATCACCTGCAGCGCAATTTCGTTGCTGCGCAGGCTATTGCCGGCCATTTGAATCGAACCGAACAGCGACATCGCCCAGCCTCGCTACCCTTGCTCAATCACGACCGCAACGCAGCTTTCCTAAGCAGCCCGATCCACCAATCCGCCGGTGGAAGCCACCGGTTCCTCTCTTCCATAAGTCGGCTGGAGTCTGCCCCCGGTTGCGATAATCTCCAACAGTTGCGCAAGATGAAGCAGCGTTCGCTGTACGACGACCCAGTTGACCAAACTCTCGTGACGCAGCAGCTTCGATTGAGCCGCGGCATGTCGCAGTTGCGGTTCGATTGCCGCCCGTCGGTCCTCGGGCAGCCGCTGCGCCAAGGCCCGCAAGTTGTCGGCAGCGACGCCCTCGCGGCGGGCCTGGGCCAACAGCTCTTCGCGGCGACGAACGCACGATTGAAGCTCGGCCGACAGCTCCTCCTCTTGGGGGCCGAGTGCTGTCATTCCCTCGACATCGTTCCTCATGAGCATTTGCCGCTTGCGTCCGAGAAGATCGAGAAAACGGCCCTGTATATCGAGCAGGTCGTTGAGCAACTCGGCCAACTGTTGATCTGCGTGAGTAACCATAGCGTCTGTCATGTTGCCAAAAGAAATCCGCGAAAAACGGAGAGCGGTTCAACCAGGGACCGCACGCGATCGGCCGCGTCGCTGCGCCAGCGGCCCCTTCCGCCATTGTGAGCAGCGATTTGGTCGCCGTGGGATGCAATCGGTGGCGTTGGATGCGATCGACTCGGATAACTGTTCGGAAATCGTGGTGCGCGCACGGGTCCGTTTCAGAAAACAAGGATCGTTTCGTCGGCGGCAATCGCGCACCGTGTTCGTTTTGCTTCCTTTCGGAATCTCGTGCCGAGCAAGCCTGTGGTCTTCGATTCCTCGCACTGTGCAAGCCTTGTTCTGTGGCGATGGGGCGGTTCTCGGCGACGGGTCTCGGGCGGACGGCAGTGCATCGCGCCCCACTGGTTCGGCCGTTGCGTTGTTCAGCGACGTTGCAGCGTGAACAGTTGGTACATCGGGCCGGTGAACTGGTCGGCAGTGGCAGCGGTCAGTTTTTCGGCGAGAACCTGGTCGAACTGTTGCTGGAAGATGTCTTCCGCGCGGCCGCCGTGGAAATAGGCCGGCTTGTTTTGCGTCTTCCGCATCGCTTGAAGCATCTGGCCGTAGAACGTTTCGCCGACGAATTGATCGAACGCTTTGCGCAGTTCCGCCCGATCGTTCGAATTCGCCTCGGGCACGCGCGGCCCGGCGGGCAACGAGGGGCGAAACGCCTCGTGGGCGGTCCCGTAGGCGTTGATGGGCGAGATGGGCGTCATATCGTTGCTCCTTGTGCGCGAATCACCACCGAAACCAGTTCGGCCGCGCTATTCGATCACCAATTGCGCATGAAGTTTGCCGTTGCGGTCGATCCCTTTGATGATGCTGATCACGTCTTCGGTGGGCACATTCAAGGCGTTGAGGGCTTCCACGAGCGACTTAAGCTTCGCCGTGCTGCGCGCCGCCGGATCGACCGGGATGAAGTTCTTGCTGCCGGCCGGCTGGGCCGTATCGACGACGATGTTCTTGTGCGTAATGGCCACGGCGCCGATTTCGACATCGCCGCTGATGACGATGCTGCCCGCCCGCTCGTTGATCACCACCCGGTTGACGACTTGCGGTTCGATGATCGACAGGGCCAGCACTTGCGAGACGAACATTACTGGGTCGTTGCGATATTGCGGTGGAATGAGCACCTCGATGTTGACTTGATTGAGCGCTTTCGCCAAAGGAATGCCGGCCGTCTGGAAACTGAGCTGGCTGTTGATCGCCTCGGCGACGTCTTGGGCAACCTGGAAGTCGGCATGATTTCGGTCGAGCACCAAGGTGATTTTGTTGTCTTTGATGAACACATTGAAGAAGTCTTCTTCCAAGCGGCAACCTTGAAAGATGCGGCCAGTCGTTGGTAGAGTCGGCGAGTCGAGCGAGATGGGCCCTTCGGCGAACGCGAAAATGCGAGGGTTCTGCCGATCGGGGCCGACCAACGCCGTCAGAAAGAGCCGTCCGCCGGCCAGCGACTTCGCCGAGCCGATCGAGCTGACGACGCAATCGAGCTTGTCACCCTGGCGCGCGCCGCCCGGTGGAACCGTGGCGGTGACAGCGACCAGCGCGACGTTCTTCGTGTCTTTCAGGTCGGCCAGTCCGCTCTTGCCGGTCGGTTCGCCCAAGACGGTCATCACCTTCGCCAGGCTGCGAAGGGTGGGCAGAAAGTTGGCCCCGTCGCCCGTCCCCTTCAGCCCGACCACCACGCCCAGCCCTTGCAGCGTGTTTTCCTCTTGGCCTTTGAGCCGGCAAATGTCTTTCAGCCGCGTTTCGCCGCTTTGAGCCGCAAGGGGCCAAAGGCAGGACGTCGCCCAGGCGGCCGCGCAGATCAGCGCCGGGCCGAGCATCGCAAATCGGGTGGTTCGGGCGAGTCGTTTCATCGTTCTGCTCGTTTCGTCTGGTAATGTTCGAAAGGCTCGGGCAATGTTGCGTTGTCGCGTGCGTTCAGATCGGCCGGCGTTTCTAAAACGGCTGATATTTGTCGAGCCAGCGCAGCGCCCAACCGCGGCGGTAGCCGTCGCGGACATGCCCCATTTCCCGCTTGTCGATCCGCAAGTTGGCGATCGAGTCGCTCTGGATGGTGTTGTTGGGCATGATGTCTTTCGGGCGGATTTCGCCGGTCAGCGCGTACTCCCAAACCTCTTCATTGTTCTTGACCGACGCTCGGCCCTCGATCACCAAATTGCCGTTGGGCCGAATATCAACCACCTCGCACGCCAGGCGAAACTTCATCGAATCGCGAGTTTCCAACGACGATTCCGACCGAAGCTTGTTGTCCACCTCGCCGCGAATGTGCGGGTCGCCGCCGGTCATTTTGTTGGGGAACACCGACAACCCCTTGAGGAAGATCCAATCCTTGAGAATCAAGTCGCCGTGGGCCTTCTTTTTGCGATCGATCTCGCCGTCGCTGATCACCACCGATTGCTGATTGATGATCACTGTGACAATGTCGTGGAGTTGCACGGGCGTCGGCTCGAGCGGTTTTTGGTAGGTCCATCCATCCTGCGAAAGGACCAAATCGCGCCGTTTGCCCGGTTCGCCGAACAGGCTCGATCCCTGACACCAAGCCGCCGAGCACATCAGCAACCAGGCGACCGCCACTTGGCCGAACACCGCGAAACCACCGGCACGATGAATCATCTTCTCTTCCTCTGCTTTGCTTTCTCTCGATCTCTTCTCTCGCATTTGTTTCGCAATCTCGGCTGCGGCCGCACGGAAGATTCCGCTTCCGACGGACGGGCGGCGGAGCGTCTGTCATTGCACCGCCGCTGCCGCGCCGGCCTGCCCGAGACGCGACGCATTCGGTCCGGCCGTCGCCGGCGGCCGGTTTCCGCTGTGTCCAATGGGAGCCGCAGGGCCGGCGGGGCCGCTTTCGGCTTCGACCCGCGGCGCCTGGGCGAACACCTCGGCTTCGCGGACGCCGCACACGCGGGCCAGGAACACCTTGCGCGTTTGAAAGCTTTCAACCGAGATCAGATCATCCGCCGCGCCGTCGTCTTTCGATCGCGCGGTCGTGCGCACTTGAATGCCGGGGCTGCGCGCGTACACGGTGACTACGTCGCCGCGACGCACCAACAACGGAGAGCGCAATGCGTCGCGAAGCAGCGGGCGATTGGCCGCAACGGTCCGCGTCGTCTCGCGTCCGAGCACTTCCTCGATCGAATAGAACACGTCGTCGGCGTCGCCCTCGAACTGTTGAAGTTCGACATCGCCCGGCGTGATCACCGCCCCGCGTGCCAGCGGACGAACCACCACGACCACCCGCGGAACAACGCGCACTTGCGATTCGATCTCGAACCGGTCGGCGCCGTGCGGCCCGCCGAGAAGCACTTCAAACCGCTGATGCCCTTTCCACGGCGCCGAACCGCCGCGAACGGTCAACGATCGGGAAGCGTCGGCCAAAAGCCGAGCGGCACCGGCCGGCAGGCTGACATCGACCGCGAATGCCTCGTCGGCCGACAGCCGATCGCGCAGATAGGCGATCACCGCTTCGCGAACGCGCGAAACGGCCTTGCGCTCTTCGGCGGCTGAAACCGAATTGCCATTGGCCGGCCGCTCCGAACCGCGAACGATCACTTGCGACGCCCCGGAGAGCTGATGCTCCGCCAGGTTCACCCCGCGAAGCAGCAGAAGGTCTTGAATCTCGCGCACCCGCACGAATCGTTCCGCGCCGGCGGCCGGACCGGGAAACAGCTCGATTGCCCGCAATCGGGCCGCTTGCTCGGCATCGTTGGCCAATACTTCGGCAACATCGCCCAGCGTAACGACGGGCCCCGCCGGCACGGCCTCGGCCCGCAAGCGAATGTCGGCCGCTGCCGCAGCTTGGACCAGGATGAACCCCGTCAGGACCACCGAAAGGAAGCGGAATGCCGCGGTGCGCGCCGTCGATCGCTTGCCGCGCCGCGCGGCAAAAACCGAGGTTAAGCGCAGGCCGTTCTCCGGCAACCGAGCGCGGAGATCGTTGGAACGACGCTTGGCCGAGCCGATCATCGATTAGTACCTCCGCAGGTTGGCCACCGTTTGCAGCAGGTCGTCGGCCGTCTTGATCACCTGCGAGTTCATCTCGAACGCCCGCTGCGTGGTGATCAGGTCGATCAACTCGGTCACCGGCTCGACATTCGAGGCTTCGAGCACTCCTTGGCGAAGCAGCCCCACGCCGTCTTGGCCGGGGTTGGAAAGGGTCGGGGTTCCGGAAGCGTCGCTTTGGGCGTAGAGGTTGTCGCCCAGCTTGAGCAACCCTTCGGGATTGACGAACGAGGCCAGTTCGATCGTGCCCACTTGGGTCATTTCCTGGCTGCCCGGCTGGCGGACGGCCACGATGCCCTCGGCGCTGATCGAGATATCGGTTGCGTCGGGCGGGATGGTGATGGGCGGTTCGAGCAGTCGGCCGATGTTCGACGAGGCCAGCGCCAAATTCCCGTCGCGGTTGCGGATGAAATTGCCCGCCCGCGTGTAGTAGATGTCGCCCGAAGGGTCCATCACCTGGAAGAAGCCGCGGCCTTCGATCACCACATCGAGCTGATTGCCCGTTTGCTTGAAGCCGCCTTGGCTGAAATCGCTTTGCGTGGCGACAATGTTCGTGCCCAACCCGATCTGAATGCCCACCGGCGCGCGCTGGCCCGATTGGTCTTCGGTGCCGGGCATGTGCTGATGGTCGTAAAACAGATCTTCAAAGTTGACGCGGTCGCGTTTGAACCCGGTTGTCTCGATGTTCGCCAAATTGTTGGCGATTACATTGAGCTTGGTTTCCATCGAGCTCATGCCGGTAGCGGCCGTGTAAAGCGTTTGAACACTCATGGCTCGTCGTTCTCTCGGAAGGTCTCACTTTGGGAAAAGCAACTTCGCCGCGACGGGAAACATCGGGCCGTTCCGGCCGCGACGGGTCCGGCGGCAAGCGTTTCGCTACACCTTCAGCACGCGGTTGACCAAACCGCTGAGCATCTGGTCTTGCGTTTTCATCATGTTGATATTGGCTTCCATCAATCGCGATGTTTCGATCAGGGCGATCATCTCCTGCGCGGGCCGCACGCCCGACATTTCCAAATACCCGCCGGCAACGCGACGCTGTTCGGCCGGGACCGGCTTGGTCCCTCCGGTCGCTTGGAACAGGTTTTCGCCCACCTTGGTCAATTCCTCCAACGAAGAAGGAACAACCATGGCCAACGTGCGCACATCGCCTCCGGCCAGCGTTATTGCTCCGCTGGGCGAAACGCGCCACGGGCCGCCGTCGGGACTAATGACAATCGGTGCGCCGCTTTCGTCGAGCACGTCGTACCCCTGCTGCGTTTGGAGCTGACCCGAGGCCGTCACGCGGAAGTTGCCCGCCCGGGTCAAATACGTTTGATCGCCTTTGCGGACAACGAAGAACCCTTCGCCCTCGATGGCGAAGTCGGTGGGCAGTTCCGTTTTTTTCAACGGGCCGGGCGAAAAGTCGGTCTTCGTTTGCCGCACGAGCACCCCTCCGCCGATGTCTTCCGGATGGCCCAACCCCGGCGAAACCATGCCGTTTTCAATCGCCCGGGCATAGCGTGCCTGCATCGTGGCGAGCTCGCGTTTGAACCCGACCGTATCGACGTTGGCCATGTTGTTGGCAATCACGCGCATTCGCAGGTCCTGCGCATGGGCGCCTTCGGCCGAGAGGTATAACCCGTAAGGCATGTCGAACCTCGCTCGGATCGTCCTTTGCCAGTGTCGAGCCACGAACCGCTGCGCCGTCGGAAAGGATCTCGATCGGGCTTTCCGGTGCCGGGCCGTTGGCCGCTAAGCGCAGTGCCATGGGCGTCGGCCCTTGAAGGCAAGCGTCGTGCCAAAGTGATCGATGCCGTTGCCGGCGTTCATTGACACAAGGCGCAAGCTGTTGGCATGCCGTTTCTAACGAGCAAAGCAGAATCTCCGATCGCAGCAATGAGAGCTTCGGCGAGCAGAGTTGCAGGAGCGAGTCAATATGCGGATTCTACCGATCGAACGGCAATCTCTGCCGGTCAGAGAAAAGTTGTTGGTATTTCTCGCGACGAAGCGCCCTGTTTTTCTTCTCTTCCCAGTTTGCCCACTCCGATAGATTGGGTGTTTGATGAGAACTCGCCAACGGATTGCGACGAGGTTTCGAGATGGAGATCGCCACACGCCACTTCGGGCGCATCACGGTCGATGGCGCCGATTTGTTTGTTTTTCCAGCGGGTCTGGTCGGGCTGGAAGAACTCAAACGCTGGGTGCTGCTCAGCGAACCGCGGTTGGCCGTCGCTTGGCTGCAAAGCGTCGATCGCCCGGAAGTCGCTTTGGCGCTGATTAATCCGCAGCTCTACTGGCCGCAGTGCCGTTTGCGTGTCGCACGGCAGGAGTTGGCCGTGCTGGGGCTGAGCGATCTGAGGCAGATCGAGGTATTGGTCATTGTCACACGTCACGAACGGGGACTGACGGCCGACTTGAAAGCACCGCTGGTGTTCGACCTTCGAAATCGGCTCGGTTGTCAGGTGATTTGTAACGGCGAAGAACCGCTGCGCATGCCGCTCGACATCGCGCCGCCTGCGGTGCGACGCTCGGCCTGAGGTCGCGTCGGTTCCCTTGCGTTCGGCATGAACGACACCAAGAGAATAATCGGGAAACAACGGAGCGTCTCACATGCTTGTCTTGTCTCGCCAACGCGACGAAAGCATCATGATCGGCGACAACGTGGTCGTCACCGTGGTTGACATTCGGGGCGACAAAGTCCGCCTCGGCATTCAGGCCCCCAATGAAATCCCCGTCCACCGTCGCGAGGTGTACGAGGCCATTAAGCGAGAGAATCGCCAGGCGGCCGACATCGAACCGGCTGATCTCGAACCGCTCGGCCGTTCCGCCGCCCCTTTGGACCGTCGCCAGCCCGGCTGATTCGTCGGCCGTACCCCGCCGGTGAGATTTGCGCCCAGCGAGGGGGCCGAGTGTTGAACCCGAGATCGCCCAGGCCGGCAACGCTTTGAGCCAGCCGCCGCAGAAGTACCCAAATGCCGATCATGGTGGCTTTTTGGACTGGCGGTTCTCCATCTCGCAGACTCTTTCGCTCTGAGAATGTCGTGTCCGCATTTTTCTCCTTAGCTATTACAGGCACAGACCACGACAAGGCGTTCCGATTCGGGGACCGTTGCCACCAATTGGAGTTGCCGACTATACGGGCTGTAACGTGCGTATCGGCACGGCTGCCGACAAGTGGGATCAGCGGGGTCAGTTTGTTTTGGAAGACTCAACCATTTTTCCGAAAAGCAATTATGAGCGGGCTGGGCAGGAAATTTTCCCATCCCTCTCATTTTGCCTAAAGTGCTCATTTGCCCCAGGGCGATAGAGCCAGTAGAAGCCATGATGGCTCGTCGCTGCGCACGGTAGGCTCGCGGCGACGACCGTCGATTGCGCGCGTGTCGCAATCGGTGTGATCGTGTTCCTTCCGATTGTTTGTACCCACCTGTTTCGCCGGAGCGGAGGGCGCTGGAGTGGCCGGCCGCTGCTGGTGCTGTGAGGCTGGACCGTGTTAGCGGTTCCCGCCCTCCAGCGAGACGTTTCCCACATTTTCCTTCCACTTGAGGGTGTCTGGCATGACCCGTATTAACACCAACGTCAGTTCGTTGACCGCGCAAAAGACTTTGGCTCGGTCTAACTCCCAGTTGCAAACCGCGTTGACTCGCTTGAGCACCGGTTTGCGGATCAACTCCGGCAAAGACGATCCGGCTGGTTTGATCGCCAGCGAAGTGCTGCGAAGCAACATCGCTTCCACCCAGAAGGCCATTTCGAACAGTGAACGGGCCAACCAGATCATCGGTACGGCCGACAGCGCTTTGGGCCAGGTGACCTCGCTGTTGACCGATATCCGCAGCCTGGTAACCGAGGCCGCCAACAAGGGCGCGATGAGCGACGAGCAGATCGCCGCCAACCAGTTGCAGATTGATGCCTCGCTGGAAGCCTTGAACCGGATCTCGCAATCGACCAACTTCCAAGGCCGCCGCTTGCTTGACGGCAGCTTGGATTTCGTCGTCAACCCCGGCGCGGGCATGTCGGCGGTTTCCGACCTTCAGATCGACTCGGCCATGCTGCCCGCCTCAGGCTCGCTGGCGGTCAACGTCGATGTCACCTCGGCCGCCACGCAGGCGAAGATCACCAACACCGGCTTCACCGCCGGCGCCCAAGCCGTCACCACCTTCAGCTTCGCCGCAGGTGCCAAGGCGGCCAACGCCTCCAGCGACACGATTGAGCTGATCTCCAACTCGCTCACCTCTGGAGCCGGTGTGCAGATCAAGTTCGCCCAAAGCGGCTCCTTGGCCGCCAACACGGCCACGGTAGCGTACACGGCTGCCAACGAAATCACGTTCACCATCAGCACCGCGGGCGGCACGCCCGGTGTCACGGCCGCTTACCTGGCCAACTTGGTCAATACGTCGAGCGACCCGGACCTGAAGAACGCCTTCTACGCGGTGGGCACCGGCTCGGCGGGCAAGTTCGTCGGCACCGAATCTGCCGTGACCACCGTGGCCGACAGCCTGAAGGTACAGGCGATCGCCTCCGGCGCCGATTACAACAACGTCGCCGTGTCCTTCAAGGTGGCCGACGTCGCCTCGCCGCAGGTCAGCTACGATTCGAGCACGCGGCAACTCGTGGTTACGATCGACGACAGCGCCGCGACCAACTTGTCGGATATTGCTTCGGCGATCGACGCGTATAAGGTGGCCGGTGTGCAGTTGTTCGACGCCACCGTGGTCGGTGGCGGCGGCGCGGCCCGCGGCCGCGTGTACACCACCGGCGGCGCCGATCGGTCGGCCAGCGGCAATACCGGCGCCAGCGGCGGCAACGCGCTGAACGGCGATTTGGTCTTCCAGCTCAGCAGCGACCGCGGCAGCCAAGTGTTCCGCTTCCAGGCGGGCACCACGGTCGATCAGATCGTCAGCGCCATCAATCTGCAATCCGATGCGTCGGGCGCCGTGGCGAGCTACTCGGTCGCCAGCGGTGCAGCAACGCTCAACCTGCAATCGGTTTCTTATGGGTCCGACGCTTACGTCGCGGCCGACGTGATCAGCGAAGCCGCGGCCGGCACCTTCAAGGTGAACCTCAGCGCCACCCGCGGCGTGGGCACCGACATCGCCGCGACGATCAACGGCTTTACCGCCACGGGCAAGGGCAACACGCTGTCGATCAACTCGCCGGCGTTGAGCATGAAGGCCACGGTCGCCGACGGTTCGAGCACCGACTTCTCCTTCACCATCACCGGTGGTGGCGCGCTGTTCCAGCTCGGTCCCGATGTGGTCAGCACGCAGCAAGCCCGCGTCGGCATCGGCAGCGTGAACACGAGCAAGCTGGGCGGCGCCAGCGGGCGTCTCTATCTGCTCGGTTCGGGCGAAGCGGCCTCGTTGAAGAACGACGTGGCCCGCGCCGGCCGCATCGTCGATGAAGTGATGACCAAGGTAACCGGTCTCCGCGGTCGGTTGGGCGCGTTGCAGCGAACCACGATCGAGACCAACATGAAGACGTTGGCCGACACGTTGGAGAACCTGACCGGTGCCGAAAGCTCGATCCGCGACGCCGACTTCGCGGCCGAAAGCGCGGCTCTGACTCGGGCCCAAATCCTCGTGCAATCCGGCACGTCGGTGTTGGCCATCGCCAACCAGAGCCCGCAAAACGTCTTGGCCCTGTTGCGGTAAACGATTTCGAGCCGATCGTTCGGTTCGATCAAGCCCTAGCGATTTCACGGCGGTCCGTCGCACGATGGTTGCGGCGGACCGCCGCACGCTTTCTTGACCCGGCAGAACGTTGCGGTCGGCCGAGGTCTCCCGACGGCCTGATTCTCTCTGCGACGTTCCGTCCCTCGGTCACTCGAGCAACGCAACCGCCTTCTTCATCGCCCCTGCCACCGCCTCGAGCGCCTTGTCCGCCGGCATCGCGCGCAACGGCTGATAGAACGGCTCGGCACAAAGCGGCCCATCGTAGCCGATCGTCGCCAGCGACCGAAGAAACGCCTTTGTGTCGATCACGCCGGTGGCGCACGGCAGTTCGCGACGGTTATCAATTTGTTCGTCGCGGGCGACGCCGGCCGGCGCATCGTTCAGGTGGCAGGCCACCACGTCTTCGTTACGGAGCGTGAGCAGATCGTCGGCCGTTTCGCCGGCCGTGTACCAGTGCCAACTATCGAGCAGAAAGCCGACATTGGGTTTGTTGATCTCGGCGATCAATTCCTTAATTTCGGCCATCGAATGGATGAAGGGGAAGCGGCCGGCGGCCCACGACGTTTTCGGCCCGATGTATTCCAGGCCGAAGCGAAGCCCGTGGTCGCCCAACACCTCGGCAATCGCCCGCAACCGGCGAACATGCAGGCGGAAATTCGACAAATAGGTCAATGAATCGCTGCGCGGCGAGATCCAGGTGGCCGCCCGCGTCACACCCGCCCGTTGGGCCGCCTTGGCCCAGGCCGCCACGTCGCGGAGCAGTTCGGCGAATTGGGCGTCGTCGTCGCGGATGGTGAAGCCCCGCCCAGCGGCGCCCCAAACAAGCCCCAGCGACTTCAACTCGCCGAGAAGTTCGTTCAACGCACTGTCCGAGAGCTTGCCCAAAGCGTCCACGGCCGGGGCAACCGACTCGAAGCCATATTGCTTCGCCCAGCGAATCGCCTCGACGAGCGACGCCTTGACGCCGATCATCCCGCAGTTCAAATCGATAGTGAATTTGCGGCGCACCGGCCCCTCGGAGGCCGACGCACGCGATGCCGAGGCGGTGGCCGCCATAGCCGCGGCCGCACCGGCCGCTTTCAAAAAGTTGCGGCGGTTGGTCGTTGTCATCGATGCACGCTCCTTGCAATAGTTGGACGCAGGGCCTTCGCAGCGGCACGCACTGGGTGATGTCTCTGCGTTTTGTATTTCGAACATCACGGCGGGAAATGCATGGCGAACCGACGCCTGTTCGCACGCGATTGCGATCACTCTCTTCGCGCTTGCGGCTTTTTTTGTGTTCGGACACGGCTCGGGGGATACTCCCGGAGCCGGGCGCTAACGTCGGCCCAGCTCGGCCGAGGCGAGCAACCGCTTGATCACCATAATGAACAGGCCGGTCAAACACAAGTTCAGGGCCAAACAAAGCATGGCCACCGTGACGATCGGCCCGCCGATCCCATAGCTCAGGCTCAGGATGAGCACGCCGGCGCCCACTTCGCCCCGCGGCCACAGGCCGATGGCCACGGCCAGGCGTTCCTGCCAAGTCGCCTCGCGGCGGTAGCATAACGCGGGAAACATCTTGCCGAGGTTGGCCAACACGGAAAGAACGACCACATGCACGGCGATGATCGACCAACTGGGCATCGGCATCTGTGCGGTGTAGCTTTTCGAAACGCGATCCGGCGATGCCGACCCGCCGGGAAGATCGGAACGAGCCTGGGAATCGTCCGCCTTCGTGTCGTTAGAGCGGGCATCGTCGGTGGTCGGCGGTGCGGAAGGGGCCTGAATCGTCGGCCCCGGAAACTCGATTGGCCCCTGCTCGATCAATTCGGCTTCTTTCGGCGGGGCTGAAATCGGCAGGGCCGCTTTCACATTGCCCAGCACCGGCGGCATGCTCAATCCGACGAGCACCATGAACACGGCCGAAACGATCGTGGCCACGCGCTGCTCCTCGGGCGATTCCGGCCCTTCTTGATGGCCGGGACGAGTGTCGTCCACGTGCGGGTCGGTTCCCTCGGGCCGCGCCATCACACAGCCCAACACAAAGGCCGGCAGCAGCACTTCGAGATGAACCGGCACATGATAATCGATGTACCGGCTGGCCAAGTAGATCGCTTCGCTCACCGCCGTAATCGCCGTTCCATAGAACAGCACCCAAGGCCACGAATGCGGAATGCGCCACTGGTGCAGGTAACGCCACGCCAAGTAAAGCAGGCCGACCATCACGATGACGATCCCGCCGAGCTGCCACGCCAACCCCACCATCAGCATCTTCAGCGGGATCATCAAAAGCACAGTGTCGAGATCGTCGAAGATGGCCAGCACGCGCGCCTTGCGGAACAGCCAGGTGGCGCTGAGCCCGGCAGCGGCCAGCATCGAGAACAAAACACCGGCCGAGGTCGGCGCGGCAAACCGCGAGGCGAGCAGCGATTCTTTCCAGGCGGGCCAGTAGGTCCAGGCTTCCGAGGGCATCATCACCCACACGAAGTAGCCGCAGCAAAAGAGCCACGGGAAGGCCGCCGCTGTCATCGCCACCACATAGTCCCAACCGTACTGGCCCAGATTATCTTTGTCGATGTCGAACTCGTAGCCCACGTGAATCATGATGAACGACAGCGCGATCATCGTCAGAATTTGCACGACCTCCGCGACGATCTTGTAATTCTCGCCCACGGCTCCCGGCAGCCACTGCGAGAGAGCGATTCCTGCGATCAACAAGACGGAAAACAAGGCTACCTTCTGCATCGTTCACCTTTCTACGGGTCGAGTCCGGCGCAAACGCCGGCACAATCCGGTCAAATCGCTGCCCCGTCGCGATGCCGCGGCCCGAATGGCAACCGTAGGCCGATTCACGCTTCGTTGAGCAAACGCTCTTTCGCCGAAGCCAAGGCGGCCCGCTGCGATTCGCTAATCGTCGGAAAGGCCAACTTCAGGCTCTCGAGCTTGGCGACGATCGCCGCCCCGATTGCCAAATGGGTAAACCATTTGTGATCGGCCGGAACGACGTGCCACGGCGCCCAAGGCGTGCTCGTGCGGCTGAGCATCTCTTCGTAGGCGGCCATGTATTGGTCCCATCGCTGGCGCTCATCGACGTCGGCCGTGGAGAACTTCCAGTTCTTCTCGGGCTTGTCGATCCGCTCGAGGAAACGTTTTTTCTGTTCGTCCTTCGAGAGATGCAAGAAGAACTTGAGGATCACCGTGCCGTTTTCCACCAAGTGGCGTTCCATCCGATTGATGTCGCGGAAGCGGCGTCGCCACACGTTGCCGCTTCGGGCCTGCGGCGGTAGTTGCTGCTTTTCCAACAGTTCGGGATGCACGCGGACGACCAGCACTTCTTCGTAATACGACCGATTGAAAATGCCGATCTTTCCCCGCGGCGGCAAACGCAGCCAGCAGCGCCACAGGTAGTCGTGGTCGAGTTCCAAGGCCGAGGGAGCCTTGAAACTATGCACCTCGCAGCCCTGCGGGTTCACCCCGCTCATCACATGCTTGATGGCGCTGTCTTTCCCGGCGGCATCCATCGCCTGAAGAATGATGAGCACGCTGTGCGTGTTTTGCGCATAGAGCATCTCTTGAAGCCGCGCGAGCTTTTCGACATTCTTCGCCAACAGAGCACGCGCCGTTTCTCGATCGGGGATGTCGGCAGTGAATGCAGGGTCGTAGTCACGCGCCAAGACGATCTTTTTGCCCGGCGGCACCCGCAACGCTTTCACGAGTTTTTTCGTTTTCATGCCGTAATTGTATCGTTGCGGGCAACGAAAAGCGAAGAGAGCATTGCTCGGACGACCCGATCGGCCGCGGATTGCCACCCGCAGCCGTCTGTTCTCAGCGAAACCGGTCGAGTGCGAATGGCCTCGGGCCGATGCTCGATTTAGCGACATCCCGATTGCCGAAGCTCTTTCTGCGCGGCCGGTCGAGCCGTTGATCGTCTCGATCGCCGCCGACCGCCTCGGCCGCCGCCCCCATTTGCGTCCGGGCCTACTGGTTTGCTATAGTAGAACGCGAAAGTTCGGGCGTCGCCTTTTGATAGCTCCCGGCAACCGACAAAACGATGCCCGGTGCGCATCGCGGCCGCCGATCGAGCGATGCGTTGTGTGACGCATCATTGCGGTTCGGCCCGCGTTGGTTTTCCTCGATTGCATTCAGCCCGAGACAAGCGCCATGCGTTTCTCGATCTTGTTCCATCGTTTGCTGGCCGTTTCGGCTGCGGCCGCGCCCTGTCTTATATGGCCTGCTTGCGTTGCAGCCGCCGAGAGCGACCGCGGGGGCAAATCCGGCTTCGGCGTTTGGCTGATGTGCTATACAGTCGTCTTTTTGTTCATTGTTCTGGGGCTGATGTTCCTGCTTCGGCCCAGTGGGCGGCGCGATCGGCCCAAGATGGAGTAATAAGCGTCGCGGCCGGGGCGGCCCCGGAAGCGCCATCGACGGCCGGAAGGTTGCTTGCCCGGCAATCGATGGGGCCAAGCCTTCGGCAAATGTCGGGCGGTCGGCCGGCAATCAGGCCGTGTGCGAGTGATCTCTCGATTGATCGACAGGGACCGGCTGCGTTCGACCGGATCGGCAGGGGCCGCGACCAGGCCGCACGCCGACGTGATTTCGTGTTGGTCGATGATGCATGACTCGCTATCGCACTTTTGACCGCAGCCGGCTGCGTCTGTTGCCGTTGGCTCAGCGTCGGCACGACATGACGGCCGACGAATGCCTGCCGCCCTCTGATCCCGCCGAGCCGTTCGAACATCCTGAATGGAACGAGCTGATCGCTCGATTGGCGGCCGCAAGGCACGCCGGCCGACCGATTGTATTGATGACCGGTGCGCATCCGATCAAGCTCGGGCTGGCGCCGTATCTCAACGACTTGATCGCCCGCGGCTGGATCACTCATGTGGCGACCAACGGCGCCGGGGTGATTCACGATTTTGAACTGGCCTATTTCCGCGGCTCGACCGAAAGCGTTGCCCATTACATCCGCGCCGGCCAGTTCGGGCTTTGGCAGGAAACCTCTCGATTGAACGATTTGGCCCGATCGGCGGCCGCTGCCGGCGACGGGCTGGGTGAGACGGTCGGGCGCACGATCGTCGAAGAATCGCCGCCGGGGCACCATCTGTCGATCGCGGCCGCGGCCTACCGCGCCGGCATTCCGCTGACCTGCCATGTGGGCATCGGCAACGATATCGTCCACGAACACCCCAACTGCGACGGCGGTGCTTGGGGCGCAGCCAGCTACACCGACTTTCTGATCTTCGCCGCGACGATCGAACGGCTCGAAGGCGGGGCGTTCCTCAATGTCGGAACGGCCGTGATGGGGCCCGAGGTCTATCTGAAGGCCTTGGCCATGGCCCGCAACGTCGCTCATCAGCACGGAGGCGACATTCGGCGGTTCACCACGGCGGTGTTCGACCTGGCCGACCTGCCGCCCGATTGGCGCCGCGGCACGCCGGGCAAGGATCATCCGCAATACTACTACCGACCTTGGAAGACGATTCTCGAACGAACCGTCGCCGACGGTGGGACGAGCTTCTTCTTCCGCGGCGACCACCGACGGACGATCCCCACACTGTGGCGCGACTTGGTGCGGCACGAGTCTTCGTTTACGGCCTCGCCCGAATCAGCGAGAAAATTGTCGTAAGCATCGTCGCCCGAAACGAGAGCCGGCGCCCGAGGTTGGGACCAGTGATAAAAATTGATCAACGCACAATTGCGTTGGGACGGAATATGAACACGGAGCAGTCGTTCAATGCACTACGGTAAATCCTTCCTTGCTGTGTGGTTGATGGGCGTTTCGTTGTCGGGCATGGTCGTCCGCGGGGCGGAACTGCCGCCCAGCGGCCCGACCGCCGCCCGTCCGGCGCAAGCGATCATCCTGAAACTCGATGATGTTACGCCGCACGGCGCGCGCGACGGTTTGCCCGTGTCGCCGCGTTGGCAGCGCGTCGTCGATTTCGTCGAGCAGCAAGAGATCAAAGCGGCGCTGGGCGTCATCGGGTTCGCGCTGGAGGACGATAACGCGGCCTTCTTCGATTGGATCAAGCAGTTGCAGCGCAAGGGCCGGATCGAGTTCTGGAATCACGGCTACCGCAACCGCCGCGCCGAAGACAAGGCCGGCGAATTCGAGGGCGATTTCAACGAGCAACAGGCCGCCATCGCGCGAACGCAGCGATTGGCCAAAGAGAAACTGGGGATCGAACTGAAGGTCTTCGGCGCCCATTGGAGCGGCACGAACGAGGCGACCGCTCGCGCCCTGAACACCCAGCCGGAGATCACGATGGTGTTCTACGAGCCGCGCCAGGCCGAAAAGTTCGTCTTCGAGCGGGTGCTCACACTCGAGAATCCGACGTTCGTGCCTGATTTCGAAAAGTTCAAGCAGCTTTACGAATCGCGGGCCGCCGACAAACCGGTCTTGGCGCTTCAGGGCCACCCGAATGCCTGGGACGAATCGCGGTGGCAGGGATTCGTTCGTATCATCGAATACCTCAAGGCCCGCGGCTGCCGCTTTGTTTTGCCGTCGGAGTATTATGCCGAGGTCAAATCGAAGCAGCGCTGACATCAGTGTGTTCGCACCAGCAGGCAAGCTCCCGGCGCGCGATCGGCAGCCGACGGCGGACTCTCAGCAGCCCGTTGAATAGCTCGGTTCCGGCGGCGGCCCGCGAAGCCCGCCAAAAAAAGGATGGCTGCAAACCCAAAACTGACTCGCTCAACGGGCGATTAGAGATGCTCGCCGGCGAGAAAACCGGTGCTGAAGGCGGCCTGAAAATTGAAGCCGCCGATCGGGCCGTCCAAATCAAGCAGTTCGCCGGCGAAGAACACGCCCGGGGCGATTCGGCTTTCCATGGTGCGCGGATCGATCTGGTCGAGCGCCACACCGCCGGCGGTTACCTCGGCCTTGTGGAATCCGCGCGTGCCTTCCAAGGCGATGCGGCACTGTTTCACTTCAGCCGCCAACTGGTTGCGAACGGCGCGGTCGATCTCCGCGGCTCGGCGGTCGCCGGCTCCCGCCCGGAGTGCCAGCGCCTGGGCGAGTCGCTGAGGAAGCCATCGGGCGAGCAACGAGGCGGCGCCGCGTTTGCCACAGGTGCGAATCGCCTCGTCGAAACACTCGGCCCAATCGGCGGCAGGGATTTGCGGGAGGAAGTCGCACACGAGTCGGGCGGCGTTCGGCCCCAACGCGCTCACCTCGCGACTGACATCCATCGCCGCCGGCCCGGAAAGCCCGAAATGAGTGAACAAAAGGGCTCCTCGGGCCCGGCTTCGCGGAGGCCGCAGCGACGAGCGCCGCCGATGCGCGGCCCGATGCCTGGCCGTCGGCAACGCCTGGGAATCATCGGGAGGACGCGAACCGCGATCGACCGCCTCGACCGCAACCTCAGCATCGGCAAGCGAAACGCCTTGAAGCTGCCGGACCCAGATTTCGGCCGACACCAGCGGCGCCAGCGCCGGCCGCGGAGGCACCACAACATGGCCCAACCGCTCGGCCATCAGGTAGCCGTCGCCGCGGGTGCCGCATGCCGGATACGAGCATCCGCCGGTGGCGAGAAGGAGATGCGAGGCCACCCATCGGCGGCGGTGAGTCGTAACGACGAAAGCGTGCGGGCCGGCGGTCGAACACTGCTCGATCGACTCAACCGTTTCGCCTGCGGCGATGACCGCGCCGGCGCGGCAAGCGGCGGCCAACAGCGCGTCGAGCACGTCGGCCGACCGGCGGCTTTGCGGGAACACCTTGCCGCCCTCTTCGACAACGGTCGGCACACCCTCGGCAGCGAAAAAATCGCGGACATCGTCGGGGCCGAAGCGTGCCAGCGCCGAGTGCAGGAATCGACCGTTGGGCCCGAAGGCGGCGATCACGCCTCTGGCATCGGTAGCATGCGTCAGGTTGCAATGCGTGCCGCCCGACATGAGAATCTTGATGCCGGGCCGGCGGTTGCGCTCGAGCAGCACCACGCGCCGGCCGCGCGATGCCGCGCGGACGGCAGCGATCAAGCCGGCCGGTCCTCCGCCCACGATCAACGCGTCGCAATCCATCACGTCGAAGCTCGATTCTGCCTCGGCCCGGCGCCGCCCGCGCCGTTTGGTTCGCGGTTGCGTAGCTTCTCCATTGGGCGGCAGCCGCATCGGTTCGTCAGCCCGTGCCGACCAAGGCACCCAGCGCGTCGCGCAACTGCCGCATGGTGATCGGCATCGGCAAGACGACCCTGCGCGGGCCGGCCTCCGCTCGATTACTCCACTGATGCTGCGGTTCATCGAGCATCAACGCCGCGGGGATGCCGGCGGTGATCGGATCGCGGGCCAACGCATTGAAGGCGGCCAGCGCCGACTCGCCGACCGACTGAGCGTTGATCAGAACGCAATCGGCCACCGTCGGCGCTTCGCGAAGCCGAGCGACGGCGCGGGCCGGATCGGAAATCAGCAGCACCTTGTAGCCCGCATTGCGAAGTCCCTTGCGAAGCACCTCTTGCATTTGCGGATCGCTTTCGACCACCAAAACCGAGTGATGCGGCTCGGCCGGGCCTTCGGTCAGTTGTTTGCCCAAGCCGGAAAGCGATTCGCTGACGCTGTGGTCGCCGCCTTCGAGCCGCTGCAACGCCAGTCGCAAATCGGCCAGCATCGCCGAAGGCGATTGGTAGCGCCGCGATGGATCGAATGCCATCGCCTTGTTGACCACCAGCGTCACGGCGTCGGGCAGCTCAGGCTCGACCTTGCGTATCGGCACCACTTCCAAAAAGCGGTTCTTATTTAGCCGGGCCATCCGGTCTTGCGTTTCGGAAAGCGGCGCTTGGCCGGTGAGCATGTGATAGAAAATGCAGCCGAGGAAATAGATATCGCTGCGGGTGTCGTCTTTCCGCACGCCGGTGGCGCGCTCCAACGCGGCATAGTCGATCGCCCGGGCGTTGGTGATTTCCGACTGGAGTTTTTCGCCCAGCAGGTCGTCAAGCGTCGCCAGGCCGAAATCGACCAGCTTGGCCTGTTTCTTTGTCGAGACGAGCACGTTGGTCATCTTCAGGTCACGGTGGGTCAGCCCATGCTCGAAGGCATAGCGCAACCCTTCCGCCATGTCGATCATCAAGCGGACGGCGTCGAGCGGTTCGATCTTGCGGCGGACTTTGACGAAGTCGCGCAGATTCTGCCCTTCGACGAATTCCATTACGAGGAAATGCGTCTTTCGCTCCGAGCAAACGTCGTAGATCTGCACGATGTTCGGGTGACGCAACGCGCAGCCTAATCGCCCCTCGCGGAGAAACTGTTGAAAGCACTTCTGGTCTTCGCTGTACCGCTTGCGGAGGGCTTTGATGGCCACCACCTCGCCGGTGGTCTTGTGGTGGGCGCGGAACACCCGGGCGAACGTGCCCGCGCCAACCATGTACTGAACTTTGAACGGGCCGAAGAAGAAACCCGACCGTTCGCCTTTGACCAGCTTTTCGACTTGGTAATTCGTCAAGAACTCGCGGCGCACGGCAAGCTGAAGGAAGTCTTCGGTCTTGACGTTCCGGCTGCCCAACGCGCTCCAAAGCTCTTGGAGTTGGCGTTCGCTGATGAGCCCCAGGTCGAACGCCCTTTGGCCGACTTTTTCAGCGGAAGGATACGCCATGACGCTTTGTTGTTTGCCGGTTGCCGGTGAAGAATCGGGCTTGCCCATGAACCTCGTCCGATGTTGCTCGTTCGCCGCGGGTTTTGCGGAAGCGTCAATCGGCTTGCGGCGGTTCGGCGGGCCCGTCGCTGTGATCAGCCCGCACGCCGAACCGTCGTTCCGTTCGATCGCTTGCCGCGCCATTGTCGCCGCAGAACTTTTGCGGCCGCGTCCCCCGTGTTGCCCGAAACACGCGAGGACTGTGGCGACCCGACACCGAACAGCTCCTTGAATCCGACGAGATGATCGATGCTCGCGGCACTCAACAAAACCGCGGGAAATGGAAAGCGGTCTGTGCGGTCAAGGCACGCCATCGGCTGCTTCGCACTTCCGGCGGCCGCTTTCCGAATGGTGAGGAACCGACTCGGCCCGTCGCCGAGCCGGCCCTCGATCGGCAGAAACCGATCGGACGCCGACCGATTTCATTGTATGGCCGTATTGCATCATGTCGTCGCCCCGCACGACTGCTCATCGGCAGACGTCACGCCGCGCCGACGCAATTCGCTTGCTTCTGTCGTCGGCCGCGGCAACGTGTGCCGCGACGCCTTCGTTTCTGTTCCGTCAGCGGTGCCCCGGGGCCGGGTCGCTCATCCTATCCTAAACAGACGCCGCCTGTTGAGCAACCGAACCCGGACTGATTCGGCCGTAATTCGCGCCAATGCGTAATTCGCGCCAATTAAATCAGCAGCATTCGACAGGTATTTCAGGCACTTCCAGGCAGTGCGCCGCCATGGGCATCGATGCGACGAACCGCCCGAGACCGAATGCCCAGTGGCCGCTGCGGCAACAATCGGCGGGCATCGACACGGCCGATACGCGGGCCCAGGGGCCGCACACTCCGGCCGGGCCGTTTCTTCCAGGGTTATTCGGCGCCTTCGAGGCGGGCGCGATACTCGTCACGTTCGCGGCGAGTGGCCTCGAGGTCGAAGGCCAGATATTTCATGTCGAGCCGCAACTGGCCCAACGCCTCTTGCACCAGGTTGAGAATGCGGCGACGACGACGCGTGCTCTCTACCACCCGACCGAGCGCGCCCGACAACGCAACCCGATATTCCGTGGGAAGTTGGCCGACGGCCGTGACCAACTCCACCAACTCGGCAGGCAGTTCCTCAACGGATGTCTTCGCGGTGTTCGACGGGGTGCTCATCGCGGTGCTCCTGGCAGTGAGTCGTTCGATCTTTCGATGAACAACCAGAAGCACCGCCCATGCCATCGCCCAGCGAACGCCGACGCGCGTAATCACAAGTCTATATCTAATAATCACTTGCAAATTCATCACTAACGTAGTCGCGTGCCCGCCTGACGATGCCGAAACGCAACGAATCGATCTGGTCCGATTTCGCAAATCCTGCTACAAACCTGCTTTGCGACGCTCCGCGCGCCAAAATCACCCCCGTTGTCGTTTGGCAACGCCGGGTGTTGCCGGAAACCGCGCGGCCGGAAGATCGGGCGACGGACGCCTTCTCCGAAGAAAACCGCGAGAAACGGAAATCGGTGCGAACGGGGATCGCTCGTTTTCTGCTTCTTCGTTGCGCGGGCGGCCGCTTCCGTCATTGTGTGGAACGATTAAGCCGGTATTTTCAGACGTTCAACCGCGACGAGCTGTCTTATGGCACCCTCTGCGAGTCGAAGTTGGAGCCTGTGCTTCGCCCTGGCGGTGGCACTGACGGCTCCGGCTGTCAGTGGGGGGGGTGAAAGCGCCTGGTACGAAAGCTTCGAGGGTCCGAAGCCGTCGTGGCGTGTCTTGGGCGGTGACGGACAGTATGCCGTAAGAGTTCACCAACGTACCGATCAGGCGTCCCATACCGGCCGTCGCTCGGAATGGCTGCAAGTGTGGGGCAACGGCGGAACATTCATCCACGCCGAGCATCCCGTCGGTCGGGCACGGGTGATCGAGGATCTGCGGATTTGCGTCTGGGTTCGGGCCGACCGTCCGGGAATCGAGTTGCTCGCACGAATCGTTCTGCCCGCGACCAACGATCCCCGAACCGGCAAACCATTGGCGACGCTTGTGGCCGGCAATAGCTATCGCAACGTCGGCCGATGGCAAGAGCTGCGAATCGACGAGTTGCCCACGCTGCTGGCGCGTCAGGTTCGTGCGCTGCGCATTCAATATGGCCCGCAGGTCGGTGCCCAAGGAGCCTATCTTGATGGGATCCTGTTGAATCTTTACGGCGGGCCGGGCGTGACGAACGTCTGGATTGACGACTTGGATGTAGCGGGCTACGTGCCGATTACGGCTGATGCCGCGGCTGCGTCTCCGGCCCAATCGCACGGTGCGCACGCGGGCGGAACGGAAATCGCCCCCAATCCGCTCGTGGCTGCGAATGTGGCGGGCGGTCAACCGGAAGCGCAGCGTCTTGGCCCCGGTTGGCCGACGCCGACCGCCAATCCGGCCGTACAGCCGCGCGATAGCGGCTGGGAACACGCCGGGCCCGGCAACCCAGTAGCGAGGGCCGACGGAGCAGCAGGCAGCCCGGGCCGATGGTCAGGGCTATCGAGCATTCCGAGCGGCGCGGCGTCTGCCCTCGCCGGACCATCGGCGGAAGGTCGCATCGACGGGGGGCCTGTCGGCGGTTCGCGTCGAGTGCAGATGAACGGGTCGGTGATGTTGGTCGATGGCCAACCATTCTTTCCTCGCGCAATCGAATATCGGGGCGAACCGCTCGATCTGTTGCGGCGTTTGGGATTCAACACGATCTGGCTCGATCGCTTGCCCGACGAGCAATTCCTTGCTCAGGCGAGGAACGCGGACCTTTGGGTCGTATGCCCGCCGCCGACTCCGGCTCGGCTCGATCTGCCCGAGGAGCCGTCGCCGGCAGTCGCCCCGCTGGGGCCGCAATACGAAGGCGTGTTGTGCTGGGATTTGGGCCACGACCTCGATGAAGAACAACTGCCCGCGGTAAGGCGTTGGGCGCAGCAGCTTCGCATGGCGGATCGCGCAGGGCGGCCGTTGATCTGTCACGCGCGAACGAATCTGTTGGCCTACAGCCGCGCGGCCGACGCGCTGCTGCTCGATCGTCGCCCGCTGGGCTCGAGCCTCGAGCTTTCGCAGTATGCGGCCTGGATTCGGCAACAGCCGCGCCTTGCCCGCCCCGGCACCCCGGTTTGGACCACCGTGCAAACGCAGTTGCCTGCCGAAGCGATCGAGCAATACCGGCTGATCGAGCCGCAAGCGGCTCTGTCCGCCGGAGTGCAACCGGAGCAACTGCGGCTGTTGGTGTATCAGGCCGTGGCGGCGGGCAGTCGGGGGCTGCTGGTGCTTTCCGCCGGGCCGCTCTCGGCTGACGACCCCGACACCCGCTACCGCGCCGCTGCGTTGGAGTTGCTCAACCTCGAAATGCAACTGGTCGAACCGTGGGCCGCGGCCGGCACGCTGGTGGCGTTTGTCGAATCGGGCGATCCTCAGGTCAGCGGCGCGCTGCTTCGCGCCGAACGCGCACGCTTGCTCATGCCGATGTGGTCGGCGCCGGGCGCCCAGTTCGTGCCCGGCCAATCGGCCGCCAACAATCTTCAATTCACCGTGCCCGGGCTGCCCGAATCGACCCTTGCCTATCAACTGGTTCCCGGACACGCGCAAGGACTGAAGTTCAAGCGAGTCACCGGTGGCACGCGGATCACGCTCGACGAATTCGGTCTGACCGATCTGGTGCTGCTCGCCCACGATCCGATGATCGTCGGCGCGATCATGCAGCGTACCGCTGCCATCGGCCGCCGCGCAGCGCAATTGCATTTGGAAATCGCTGCAACGAAGTATCAGCGAGTCGCCCAACTCGTGCCCGCGCTGGCTGCCCGAGGTTTGGTCCCGGCAGAGGCCAACGGTTGGCTTCTCAATGCGCAGAACGGACTGCGCCGCGGCGAACAATATCTCGCTGCGCGCAACCATGCCGAGGCCTACATCGAAGCTGCCCGCTCGCTCCGCGCGCTCCGTTTGGTCGAACGCGCGGTTTGGGAGCGCGCCGTCTCCGATTTGCCGACGCCCACAACCAGTCCGGTCGCGGTCGCTTGGCACATGCTGCCGGCTCATGGTCGGCTGACCGACTGGATTTCGTCGTCGCGGTCGGGCCCCAATCTGCTTCCCGCCGGCGAGTTCGATCGCTTAGACGCGCTGATGAACGCCGGATGGCGCAACTGGCAGCGGGCGCCGGCCGGTGTGGCCACCAAGGTCGAGCTTTCGGCTGCGGCGGGCCGCGGCGGGGGGCTTGGCCTTCTGCTCTCGGCGCGCGCCGAGTCGCCCGAGACCGCGCCGGCGGTGCTCGAATCGCCGCCGATCGTCGTCAGCAGTCCGCCGATCAACGTACAGGCCGGCCAACTGCTGTGCATTCATGGCTGGGTCAAGATCCCCGCAGAACTGACCGCCGGGGTTGACGGATTGACGGTCTTCGATTCGCTCGGCGGAGAGCCGTTGGCGGCCCACCTGCACCATACGGCCGGATGGCAGCGGGTGCTGCTCTACCGTGTCGCCGCGCGGTCGGGCGCCATGCAGGTTCACATTGCCTTGTCGGGGCTAGGCGAAGTGCATCTCGACGATTTCGCCGTGACGGCCTTGTTGGCCGCGCCGTCGGCCGCGCCCGGTGTGGGAGCTGTCCCCACGGCCGACCGCCGCGCGGTCATCGTGCCGCGACGATGAGGCAAGGCCACCGCCTCAAACCAACATCCGCGTGCCGCCGTACCATCGCTTGAGCCGCTCTTTTCGCAGCTTCGTTCGCCTGGGCTGCATCCACGATCGCGATCTTCGGCCCGAACGCTCAGCCCGAGCGCTCGTTGTTTGCACCGAAAACGGCAAGGCCGGCACATACTGTCCGTTGTGCCATCATGCGACTGCTGCCACAACCGGTTCGCTCATGCGGCCGCAAAGAACTGCCGGAAGACGTCGATGGCCGCGCCCTGTTTGGCGCAAACGCTTGCCCTTTGGGTTGGATTCATGTAGAACATTCACCGAGCGACCGCCCCGCATTCGAAACGCGGCGACAACGCGGACACGAGGTTTATACTCGTTGCATCGATGACGAATGCCGCTGGATTTGGCTCGATGCCGGGCTGGTTCGCTTTTCCGATTCGGCGTTAAGCGGTGTACCCGTATCCATCGAACAGGTTGCGGCCGCGCGACGCAAGCCGCGCAACCGTCAACTGCGGGGCATGAGAAGAAGGGGAACGGCCTTCGATGGCGAACGTGGTGCTCGAGTTGTTTATTTGCGGCGACAACCCGAAGCATGTCCAGTGGGCTGATCAGTTGCGGCAAGCGTGCGCGCTGATCGACGCCGGGCAATGCACCCTGGAAATCGTCGATGTGCTGCGCGATCCGCGTCGCGCCGAGGCAGCGGAAGTTCTCGCCACGCCCGTGCTGATCAAGTCGCTGCCTCTTCCCGCCCAGCGTTTGGTGGGCGATTTCTCCTCGGTGGATCGTTTATTCTCTCGGCTCGGTTTGTCTTTGCCCGTTGCGCAGGCCGAACACGGATGTTGCGAGGGGGTCAGTCATGGAGCTTGCGTCGATCCATGCGGTGGTTGAATCGTGGCGGGCCGCTTTGGACGCCAGCGAAGCGCGGTTCCACGCGATTGTCAATAACAGCCTCGACGGCGTTCTGGTGATCGATCAATCGGGGACGATTCATTTTTCCAATCCGGCGGCCGCTCAAATTCTCGATTGCAGCACCGAGCAGCTTTGCGGACGAGAGTTCGGCGTTCCGCTCGCCCCGGGCGACGTGGCCGAGTTGAACGTCTGCCGACGCGGGGAAACGGCCCGAATCGTCGAACTGCGGATTACGGAAACCGTTTGGCGCCAGGCCCCCGCCTTTCTCGTCACGCTGCGCGACATTACCGAGCGAAAACGTCGCGAAGAAGAATGCCGCGAGGCCATTCGCCGCCGCGACGAATTCCTCGCCATGCTTTCGCACGAACTGCGCAATCCGCTGGCGGCCGTGTCGAATGCCGCCCATGTGCTGCTCCGCGAACAGTGGGCCGAGCTGAACGGCCAGCGCGCCTGCGAAGTGATCGATCGCGAGACGCGGCAAATGGTGCGATTGCTCGACGACCTGCTCGACGTCTGCCGCATTTCGTGCGGCAAGACGGTGCTTCGCAAGACGCAGGTCGATCTTGCCTTGCTGGTCGCCGAGACCGCCGAGGTTGTCGCCTCGATGATGGAAAGTCGGGGCCTAACATTGCACGTCGCCGTGCCGGAAACGCCCGTTTGGATCGAAGGCGATGCCGTGCGGCTCCGCCAGGTGGTTCACAACCTGTTGAGCAACGCGGCCAAGTACACCGCGGCCGGCGGTCGCGTGCGGCTGACGCTCGATGTCCAGCCGCATCGGGCCGTGTTGACGGTAGCCGACACCGGCAGCGGCATTTCGGCGGACGACTTGCCGCACATCTTCGACCCGTTCTTTCAGGGACGCACTGCCCGCCAACGCGCCGAGGCCGGCTTGGGCGTCGGTCTGTCGCTCGTCCGTTCATTGGTGCAAATGCACGGCGGCGAAGTCGAAGCGCGCAGCCCCGGGCCGGGCGAAGGAACGACGTTCGAAATTCGATTGCCTCGGCCGGTCGAGGTCCGCTTGGCGCAAGCGCCGGCACCGCCGGCGCCGGTGGTCGCCCCGCGGATCGCACCGCCGGCGAACGTGCGGATGTTGGTGGTTGAAGATAATCCGCACGGGCGCGAGATGATGAAGATGCTGCTCGAAATGGAAGGCTACGACGTGGACACGGCGGCCGACGGAGAAACCGCGCTCGAACTGATCCAAACGAACTGTCCTGATGTCGCATTGGTCGATCTCGGATTGCCCGGCATCGACGGTTGCGAAGTGGCCCGCCGTATCCGCGCAAACAGCCAGTTCGATCAGCTTTTCCTTATCGCGGTTACTGGTTACGGGCAGGCGGAAGACATCCGCCGCTCGCTGGCGGCCGGTTTCGACATCCACTTGGTCAAACCGCTCGACCCGGAGAAGCTCGTCCAGTTGCTCAATGAACGCCCGCAACGGCGCGCCGCGAGAAACGATCGACTCTTGGAAACCGCAGGCGGTCGTTGAGCTCGATTCCGGCGAGATCGGCGATGGTTCAGAGCATGCGACGGAGTCGCGCCGCGCCGCCGGCGACGGGCGAACGATCGGCCGGGCCGCCCTTGTCGTTCTTCGCGTGGAATCGGCGAATCGGCGACGAAAAACGCTCCTAAGCTTCTCGGCGGGGCAGTCGTGTCCGCCGGCGTCGCAAGTCTCGATTCGGCAAATACTTGCGCAGCCGGTTTTTTCCTCAGTCCGGTTGTTGGCGCGGCAAAAAACGGTTATATTGTTCGGTTTAGAGATCAACGAGAAACGGGCGTTATCCGGCATCGTTTTGCCGGTTACCGCCGCCGACGGCCGAATCGCCTGACGCCTTATGCCGATGGCCTCTGCCGTAAGCGACCGAGTGGAAAGGGATCGCGTTGTCCAACGACTCTGAGCTCCCGCCGGATCAAGCTGCCCCCCAACCTGGCTCATCGCCCGACGGCACTCCGCCGGCGGGCCGATTGATTGAGATGCCCATCGAGGATGAACTCAAGGGCAGCTATCTCACCTACGCGATGAGCGTGATCGTCTCGCGGGCCTTGCCCGACGTGCGCGACGGGCTGAAGCCGTCGCAACGCCGCATCCTGGTGGCGATGAACGATTTGAATTTGACCCCGGGCGCGGCGCGGGTGAAGTGCGCGAAGATTTCGGGCGACACGAGCGGCAATTACCATCCGCACGGTGAAAGCGTGATTTACCCCACGCTGGTCCGCATGGCGCAAGAATGGAACATGCGCTATGTGTTGATCGACAAGCAGGGCAACTTCGGATCGATCGCCGGCTTGCCGCCGGCGGCCATGCGTTATACCGAAGCGCGGCTGTCGCCGATTGCCGCGGCGATGCTCGAAGATTTGAAGCTCGACACGGTGGACTTCGTGCCCACGTACGACGAGCGTCGTCGCGAGCCGACCGTGCTGCCCTCGAAATTCCCCAATTTGCTGGTCAATGGGGCCGAAGGCATCGCAGTGGGCATGTCAACGAGCATCCCGCCGCACAATCTCGGCGAGATCTGCGACGCCCTCGAAGCCGTGATCGATAATCCCCGCATCTCGATCGACGAATTGCTCCAGATTTGCCCCGGCCCCGATTTCCCCACGGGCGGCGTGATTTGCGGTCGGGCCGGGATTCGTCGCGGCTATTTCACCGGCCGCGGATCGATCGTGCTGCGGGCGCGATGCCAGATCGAAACCCAAGGCTCGCGGCAGCGGATCATCGTTTCCGAGATTCCCTACCAGCAGTCGCGCGACGCGGTCGAAGAGAAGATCGCCCTGGCGGTCAACGAAGGCCGCGTCGTCGGCATCAGCGCTTGCCGCAACGAAAGCGACCTCGAAGAGCCGGTTCGGCTGGTGCTCGAACTGAAACGCGACGCCAACGCGGAAGTCGTGCTCAACCAGCTCTACCAGTTCACCCCGCTGCAAATCACCTACTCGCTGATCTTGCTGGCATTGGTTGACGGCAAGCCCCGGGTGCTGAGCTTCAAGGATTTGCTCGTCGAGTTCCTCCGCCACCGCGAGACGGTGATCCGTCGGCGGACCGAGCACTTGCTGGCCCGCGCCCGCGAGCGAAAGCATACCGTCGAAGGGCTGTTGCTGGCGCTGGCGGACATCGATCAAGTGATCGCGGTGATTCGCAGCTCGAAGACGCAAGCCGAGGCGAAACAACGGCTCACGGCGATCGAGGCGCCGGCGGCCATCCTCCGCCGCGCCCTGGGCGACGAAGGGTTCGCAGCAGTTGAGGCCGAATGGGGCCGTGCCGAAACCTACCGATTGACCCCTGTGCAGGCCGATGCCATCCTCCGCATGACGTTGGGCCAATTGGTCAACCTCGAACAAGAGAAGCTGGCCGAGGAACACCGCGGTTTGCTGGCCGAAATCACGGATTATTTGCGGATTCTCGGCGATCGCGCGGAAATCCTCAACATCATCCGCCAAGACCTTCGCGACCTGAAACGCCGATTCGCCGACCCGCGGCGCACCGAGATCACCGGCGAAGAGATCGGCGAGATCGATCGAGAAGACCTGATCGAAGAAGAAACGATGGTCGTATCGATCTCGAGCAACGGCTATATCAAGCGGACGCCGGCCGCGGCCTATCGTTCGCAGCATCGCGGCGGCAAGGGGTTGATCGGCGCGCGCACCGAAGAAGAGGACCCCATCGAGCATCTCTTCGTTGCCAGCACGCACGACTATCTGTTGTTTTTCACCAATCACGGCAAGGTCTATTGGAGCAAAGTGTACGACTTGCCTCAGGCCGGCCGCGACGGCCGCGGCCGCGCCGTGGTGAACCTGTTGAAGCTGGCCGAAGACGAGCGAATCACTGATTGCCGGGCGATTCGCGACTTCGACAAGCCCGATCACTACCTGGTGATGGCCACGGCTAAAGGCATGGTGAAGAAGACGGTGCTTACGGCCTTCAGCCGCCCGCGCAATCAGGGCCTGATCGCACTGTCGCTTCGCGAGGGCGACACGCTGGTCGATGTCGCCGTCGCCCGCCCCGGCGACGAAATCGTGCTGGCCACGGCCGGCGGCATGGCGATTCGCTTCCGGCAATCGGATGTGCGGCCGATGGGGCGGACGGCCGCCGGCGTGAAAGGCATTCGATTGATGCCGGGCGATCACGTGGTGGGCATGGTAATCGCCAAGCCGGGGGCCGACTTGCTGACCGCCTGTGCCAACGGCTACGGAAAGCGGACGCCCTTTGGGCCCAATGCCCCGATCAGCGACGACGAGCCCGAAGACGACATTCCTTCGTCGGCTGACGAGACGCCGCCCGAGAGCGACGACGAGGTCGAAGGCGAACACGACGAAGCGGAAGGCGACGACATCAACTCGCAGCGCTGTTATCGCACCCAGCGCCGCGGCGGCAAAGGATTGCGCGATATTCGCACCGTGCCGCGCAATGGTCCGGTGGTGGGCATCGTTCGCGTCGAAGACGACGACGAAGTGCTGATGATGTCCGCCCGCGGGAAGATCCAGCGAATTCCGGCCCGCGACGTGAGCGTGGTTGGCCGGAATACACAAGGCGTGAAGATCATGACGTTGGAAGAGGGCGACACGCTGATTGCCGTCAAGCGCGTGCCGCGCGAAGAGAACGGCCGCGAATCGAAGGCGACGGACGGAGAGACGGCCGCCAGCGCCGCGGCGGGCGCAGCGGACGAGACGGCCGCCGACGGCGAAACGCTTTAGCCGCCCAACGAATAGGTCGTTTTCGGATTCGCGGCAGTGCGTTTGCCCGCGAACGTTGCGGGCCGCATTCGCCGGCACTTGTTTTCCAACGGTCTGTGGGCCGTTTGTCCGCGTTGCCGAAAAGACGAAGAGCGGAAGCGCACCGCGAACCGACGTCGCTTTTCGATGCCGATCGGGCGGCACGGCCGCATCGGTGGTCCGCACAACAATCGGGAGTAAACGATGGCCAAGAAAGCCTTGATCACGGGGATCACCGGGCAAGACGGCAGCTACCTTTGCGAGTTGTTGCTCGCCAAGGGCTACGAAGTTCACGGCATTGTCCGCCGTTCGAGCAGTTTCAACACCGGGCGAATCGAGGACTTTTATAAAGATCCGCACGTCCGCGATGCGCGGATGTTCCTTCACTACGGCGATTTGACGGACGGGATTGGGCTGGCGCGGCTGGTGCGCGAGATTATGCCCGACGAGGTGTACAATCTCGCCGCACAGTCGCATGTGCGGGTGAGCTTCGACCTGCCGGTGTACACCGTCGAGGCCGATGCCTTGGGCACGCTGCATCTGCTCGAGGCGATTCGAGCGGCCGGCGGGACGGCGCGGTTCTATCAGGCCTCCAGCAGCGAAATGTTCGGCAAGGTGGCCGAAATCCCGCAGCGCGAAACCACGCCGTTCCATCCCCGCAGCCCCTACGCATGCGCCAAGGTGTACAGCTTTTGGCAAACCGTGAACTACCGCGAAGCGTATGGAATGTTCGCCTGCAACGGGATTCTCTTCAATCACGAATCGCCGCGGCGGGGCGAAACGTTCGTCACGCGCAAGATCACCCGTGCAGCCGGGCGGATCAAGGAAGGCCTGCAAGAAAAGCTCTACCTGGGCAATCTCGACGCGAAACGCGACTGGGGCTTCGCCGGCGATTTCATGGAAGCCGTTTGGCTGATGATGCAGCAGGACGAGCCGGACGACTACGTCGTGGCGACCGGCGAGACTCACTCCGTTCGGGAATTTCTCGAAGAGGCGTTTCGGCTGCTGGGCCTCGATTGGCAGAAGCACGTGGAGATCGATGCGCGGTACTTCCGGCCGGCCGAAGTCGATTTGCTGTTGGGCGATCCCTCGAAGGCGCGCACGAAACTCGGCTGGCGACCGAAAGTGGATTTTCGCGGTCTAGTGAAGATGATGGTCGAGGCCGACTGGGCTGCCGCCCGCGAAGAGCGGGTCGTGCTTCAGCATCGCGCCGCTCAACGAGGCAAGGTGTATCCATGATCGATCTGTCGGCGAAACGGATTGTCGTTACCGGCGGGCTGGGCTTCTTGGGGCGGCGGCTCACCGCGCAACTGCGCGAGATGGGCGCCGCCGCCGATCGGCTCTTTACGCCGTCGATCGAACAATTCGACCTGACGCGCGAAGGCGATGTCGAACGGATGTACGACCAGTTCCGCCCCGAGGTGGTTATTCATCTGGCGGCCGAGGTGGGCGGCATCGGGGCGAATCGCGCGCAGCCGGGCCGGTTCTTCTACGCCAATATGGCGATGGGGCTGCACCTGATCGAACACGCCCGCCGCCGCGGCGTCGAGAAGTTCGTGCAAGTGGGCACGATCTGCGCGTATCCGAAGTTCACGCCGGTTCCCTTCCGCGAGGAAGACCTGTGGAACGGCTATCCCGAGGAAACGAACGCCCCCTACGGCATCGCCAAGAAGGCCCTGCTGGTGATGTTGCAGGCGTATCGCCAGCAGTACGGGCTGAACGGCATCTACTTGTTGCCGGTGAATCTGTACGGGCCGGGCGACAACTTCCATCCGGAAACGTCGCATGTGATCCCGGCATTGATTCGGAAGTTGGTCGAGGCCCGCGACCGCGGCGATGAGGAAGTCGAGGTTTGGGGCACGGGCCGGGCGAGCCGCGAGTTTCTCTATGTGGACGATTGCGCGCGGGCACTCGCTTTGGCCACTGTCCGCTACGACGACCCGGAGCCGGTGAACATCGGCGCCGGCTTCGAGATCACCATCGGCGACCTGGCGGAGAAACTCGCGCGGTTGACGGGGTATCGCGGGCGTTTGGTGTGGAACACGGAAAAGCCCGACGGCCAGCCGCGGCGCTGCCTCGATACGAGCCGCGCGGAGAAAGCCTTCGGTTTTCGCGCCGCCATGCCGTTTGACGAAGGATTGCGGCGAACCATCGAGTGGTGGGAATCGCAACGCCACGGGGCGCCGGCAACATGACGCATCGCGCGCTGATTACCGGAGTGTCCGGCTTCCTCGGCGGTTTCCTGGCAGAGCATCTGCTGGCGTGCGGCGACGCCGTGCTGGGCACGTCCGTCGATGGACAGTGGGAAGCAACCAGCCCGCTGCATCTCCGCGGCATGGTCGAGTTGCTCACCTGGGATGTTGCGCGCGACGACGGCTTGACCGATGCCGATTGGCAGCGAATCGCCGCCTTCCAGCCCACGTGCGTCTATCATTTGGCCGGTCTCAGCGTTCCGGCCGATTGCGGCCGCGACAAGCCCACGCCCGAAGCCCTGGCGATCAATGTGGCGGGAACTCGGCGCGTCGTGGAGCGCATCGTGCGTCTTCCCCATCGCCCGCGGTTTCTGATGATCAGCACATCTCATGTCTATCCGCCGGGCAAGGTGGGCGATCCGCCGGTGGACGAAACGCAGCAGCCCGGCCCGCGCACTCCCTACGGTCGAACCAAGCTCATGGCCGAGCAAATCGTTCTCCGCGCGGTTCGGGCGGGGATTCTCGATGCGGTGGTCGCCCGAGCGTTTCAGCAGATCGGGCCGCGCCAGAATGCGAAGATGATGCTTTCGTCGTGGGCGTCGCAATTCGCTGCCGGGCGCGATCCGGTCGAAATGTTCACGCGCGACGCCGTGGTCGATGTGCTCGATGTCCGCGACGGCGCCCGCGCCTTCCGTCTGCTGATCAACGCCGGGCGGACGGGCGAGGTGTACAACGTAGCCTCGGGGTTGGCCCGGCGCACCGGCCACATCTTCGACATTTTGCACCGCTTGGCTGATCCGCAACGCAAAGTCGTCGAAACCCGGCCGGGCGTCAAGCAAGATCCCGTGGCCGTCGTCGATAAGATCGAAAACGACACCGGTTGGCATGCTACAATTCCCTTGGCGAGAACCGTGGCCGACACGTACGCTTGGTGGAGATCGAGAACGCCGTGAACGTTGCCGTGGTGGGTGCGGGATATGTCGGTTTGGTGACGGGGGCCTGTTTGGCCGAAACCGGCAACAATGTGGTCTGCGCCGAGTGCGACCGCGAGAAGGTGGAATTGCTTCGCCGCGGGCAATCGCCGATCTACGAGCCGGGGTTGGCCGAAATGCTTTCGCGCAATCTCGCCGAGGGCCGACTGACCTTCACCGACGATGCCGCCGCAGCCGCACGCGAGGCGGAGCTGGTTTTTTTGGCGGTGGGCACGCCGCCACAGCCGGACGGAAGCGTCGATCTGTCCGCCCTGTGGAGCGCCGTCGAGCAGATTGCGCCGGTTGTCGGCCCGCAATCGATCGTCGTGCTGAAAAGCACCGTGCCGGTGGGAACCAACGCGGCGGTTTCGCGGCGGTTGGCCGAGCGGTGCGGCGCTCCGCGAATCGTCGTGAACAATCCCGAGTTCCTTAAAGAGGGAACGGCGATCGACGACTTCATGAAGCCCGACCGGATCGTGATCGGGTCGCGCGACGCCCGCGCCGCCGAGGTGCTCCGCGAGTTGTATCGCCCCTACTTGCGCACCGACAAGCCGCTGCTGGTCATGTCGCCGGAAAGCGCCGAGATGACCAAGTACGCCGCCAACGCCCTGCTGGCCGCCAAAATCAGTTTCATCAACGAAATCGCGGGGCTGTGCGAGCACTGCGGCGCCGATGTGGACGATGTTCGCCGCGGCATCGGCCACGACTCGCGGATCGGATTCCAGTTTCTCTTTCCGGGGGCGGGCTACGGCGGCAGTTGTTTTCCGAAAGACGTGGCCGCGCTGGTACACTGGGCGCGAAGTCGGGGGCTGCCGGCGGCGATGATCGAGGCTGTCGAACAAGTCAATCGCCGGCAGAAGAACCTGTTGGCCGACAAGATCGAACGGCATTTCGGCCCCCGGCTTTCCGGCGCGGTAATCGCCGTTTGGGGGCTGGCGTTCAAGCCGGGAACCGACGACATCCGCGAAGCCCCGTCGCTGGTGTTGATCGACCGCCTCTTGGCCCGCGGCGCGCAGGTTCAAGTGTTCGATCCGAAGGCGATGGAAAACGTCCGCCGCCGGTACGGCGATCGGCTTCGCTATGGCGAACACCGCGACGACGTGTTGGCCGGCGCCGACGCTTTGGCGATTTGCACCGAATGGAAAGCGTTTCTGCATCCCGATGTGAAGGCATTGACGCAGCTTCGCGAGCGGGTGATTTTCGACGGGCGCAACCTCTACGATCCGCGGCGGATGGCGGAAGCCGGCTTCGCCTATTACAGTATCGGTCGGCCGACCTTTCCTCCCGCCGGCTCGGCGTAAAAGCAGCCCGCGGCCATCCCTTCGGAACCAGTCGCGGCGCTGACGAACGGAACGATTAGGGACCAGAAGAGCGATGGCGGAATCGTTGCAGTTGCTCGAGTTGGAAACGGAGATCGATCTTCTGGCCGAACGGCTCCGCCGTTGGGTCGATTCGGCGCCTGCGTGGGGGCCGGCGGCGCGGTGCCGCAAGTCGATCGACCATCTTTTCGCAAGGATCGAACAGCTTCGTGCGCGGCTCAGCGCCCCGTTGGTCGTCGGCGTGATGGGCGGCACCGGAGTGGGCAAAAGCTCGCTGGTCAATGCGCTGGTCGGTGCCGAAGTCTCTCGGGCAGGCAAGATGCGCCCGACCACCGATCGGCCGCAATTGATCGCCCGGCCCGGCATTACGCCCGAGTTGCTCGGCATCCCGGCCGAGGCCGTGCAGCTTATTTCGCTCGATCATCCGCTGCTGGCCGAGTTGGTCCTCATCGATTGCCCCGATCCGGACACCAGCGAACGCAGTGCCGTCGGCGACGGGATGGCAGCGGCCCACGCAAGCGTTTTTTCGCCATCATACGATTCGGCCGCGTGTTGTGATTCGAGCGATTCTGCGGTTTCGGCGCAGCCGCAGTCGGCCGGCAGTTCCAGCGGCGATGCGTTGTCCAGCGGGCAAGCCTCGTCGGCCGGGCAATCGCTGTTGAATGAGCAATTGCCGTCGGGCGGGGCCGACAATCTTTCGCGGCTTCGCGCCATCCTGCCCCATTGCGACGTTCTCTTGCTCGTTTCGACGCAGCAGAAGTACCGCAGCGCTGCCGTGCGGCGCGAATGGGTGGCCGCTGCGCCGGCGGCCCAATGGTTATTTGTGCAAACGCATGCCGATCGCGACAGCGACATCCGCGACGACTGGCGGCGGCTGTTGCCGACCGACCGTCCGGCGGAGTTCTTCTTCGTCGATTCGTCGGCCGCTCTCGAAGCCGCCCGATCGCATCGCCCGCTGCCCGGCGAGTTCGCCGCGCTGGTCGAATACCTGCGCCGCGCGTTCAGTCGGGTTGCGCATACGCGGCTGCGGCACTCGAATCTGCTTGGGCTGGTCGATCACACCCTGCAGCAATGCGGCGCCTTGCTCGATGCACGCCTGCCCGCGGTGCAACAGCTCAAACAACAGGTGATCGAGCGGCAACAGGCCATCGAACGGCAACTGGCGGCGGCGATCGAGCGTGCCGCAATGGAAGATCGCCGGCGCTGGGAGCAAGAGCTGCTGTCGCGCATCGCTCAGCGCTGGGGCGCGACTC